>JBGSJS010000127.1:0-108321 GCA_041741735.1 Desulfomonilaceae bacterium
CCGGCGCTCGCGTGGAGCAAATCCAAGCGGCATACTCTTTTGCCATGCCGACGTGGGTGAAAACCAATCCCGAGGCTTTGGTTTCCGTACAAAACTGTTTCGGGAAGGTCGTCGCGTATTACAGACATATAGGTGATTTTGAAGAATGGGAAGACTTCAATCTCAGAGTCCTTAATATTTCCAAGACTCGACTTGGCCCCAACCATCGGATGGTGATGGATCTCCTAGCTGAGATGGGAGAAGGCTATTTGGCATTCGGTAGAATTGATGAATCTGAGGCCTGTTTCAAAGAGGCGTTGACGATATGTGAGGCTTATCCAGACCTGAAGATGAGTGAGGCTCCGTGGCTCATTCTGAACTCTGCTGGAGTTGCATTCATGCGAGGTGAGATCGTCATGGCTCGTCTATTACTTGATCAAGTGATGGAAAGGCTGGCGGAAGCCCCGACTATGAACAATGTGGTGCTCCTGGAGGCACTCGCCAATTACGCTGCTATCTTCCGGGCCACCCGGAATCTTGCAGAATTTGACCGTGTGAGTCTGCAAGCCGAAGAGGTAGCCAAAGAAGTCTGGAAATCGGAACCTGCACGGGTTGTAAGCCCCGTTCTTGCTCTCATTCGCTCGAATGAGGAGCTCGGAAGGAGCGACGTAGCCGACCGATTCTCGCAGTGGATCGTGAACGAGATGGAATCGATCCCGTTCAGTGGTGACGATATGCGCGGGTATGGTCTTGTCCCGCGGGTCTTTTTGCACGACTGTCATGAGAATGGCCTTCCCGCAAGCATTGAGATGATACGTCCGAATATTGTGGCGGATATGGCAGGCCGGGCCTCTATCTAGTGGTGGCCTGATCCAAAGCGGTGTCCTGCATTGAAATTCCAGCCCAGGCTGATTCTCGTCTTCAATGCGGGGCACCTAGCTTCTTACCATGTACTGAGATCAATAGGGACTTAGGCAATGTCGAACCACCAAATGAATATTAAAGCGCCCCTCCCTGGGATGAGACTGGGACCGCTGCTCGATTCTGAAGAGGTAGCCGCAATACTCAGGATTTCGCCCAAGACGATCCATAAGCTTGTACGTGAAAAGAAGCTCGCCTGCGTCCAGACCACTTCCCGCTACCGGCGATGTTTCCGAGTTCTCTGCACAGACAATGGCGCGCCTAAACGTCCAGGTGAGATCGAATCCTATTCGCGGGCGGTGGTCCGATGAGTGAGGTAATCCTGCCCAGGCTCATCAGGCTCCGGGACGCCCCCCGGTATCTCGGCATGGACCCCAATCGCTTTAACGCAGAGGTACGACCATATTTGATAGAGATTCCAATTGGTAAGCAAGGAATAGCTTTTGACCGTCTTGACCTGGACGCGTGGGTCGATCAATATAAGGATCGCAACGGGCGTCCCGGCAAACGGAAAGGAGTAGAAAAGCCATGGGACGCAAGAAAATCCCTGGTCTCATCAACAGGCAAGGGACATGGCATATCGACAAGGTTATCAGAGGAAGACGCGTTTGCGAAAGCACTGGCACGGGCGACCTCGAAGAGGCGGAAAGGTACTTAGCTCGCAGGATGGAGCAACTAAGGCAGGCGGAGGTTTACGGAGTGCGGCCGAAACGTAGCTTTCGGCAAGCGGCAGCGAAGTACCTTAACGAGGCAACCAAAGTGACGATCAGGGAAGACGCAGATCATTTGAGACTACTGGATCCATTCATCGGTACTCTTCCCTTGGAGGCCGTTCACATGGGGGCGCTACAGCCCTTCATCGAACACAGAAAGAAGCAAGGAGTCAAGAATCGGACTGTCAACTATGGACTTCAGACGGTGCGGCATATTTTGAACCTTGCGGCAGGTGAATGGATCGATGAATTTGGAATGACGTGGTTACCTCATGCACCCAAGATTAGGCTTTTGCCTGTGATTGACAAACGGCAGCCTTATCCTATGACCAGAGAAGAACAAATCCGCCTGTTCAATGAGTTGCCTAATCATTTAGCGAAGATGGCTTTATTCAAGGTGAACACGGGATGCCGGGAGGCCGAAGTGTGCGGGTTGAAATGGGAGTGGGAAGTCCGAGTACCGGAGATGGAAACCAGCGTTTTCATTATTCCTCCAGAAAAAGTGAAGAATCGACAGGAGCGCCTCGTGATTCTCAATCGAGTAGCCAAGGCGGTTATCGACGAGACGCGGGGGAACCATGCCGAATACGTCTTCACTTATAGTGGCAGACCGATGAAGAAAATGTACGGCGCTGCTTGGCGCAAGGCACGCTCGAGGGCTGGCCTCGTCGAGGTCCGTGTGCACGACTTGAAGCATACTTTCGGTCGTCGCCTCAGAGCTGCTGGCGTTTCGTTCGAGGACCGGCAGGATCTTCTCGGCCACAAGTCGGGCCGTATCACCACGCACTATTCGCAGGCAGAACTGGAGAATCTCATTTGCTCAGCGAACAAGGTCTGCGAGGAGGAGTCCCGCAAAAGTCCCGCACTGGTAATCCTGAAAAGAAAATCCGCCTGACGCCGGTTAGGCAACTAAGCGGATTCTCTTACGAATTCTGGTGCGCCCTAAGAGATTCGAACTCCCGACCTTCTGATCCGTAGTCAGACGCTCTATCCAACTGAGCTAAGGGCGCTCTGATCGGCCGGCTCCCACCGGAAAGTGTCCCGGTTGGATCGTGCCGCACGCGGCGCCGACCTAGCCAATCAACATATCCCGATTCACAGACCTTGTCAATGCGTGCTCGGCGACGGGGTGCACTTTTTTCTCTTCAATCATGATGACCGGCCGGCACGAGACCATGCAGTCCCCGTCCTCGCTCGGTGTCGCCCGGAATCGGGGCCATCTCACGGTGCGTCGAACGCGTTAGGGATCACCTCTACTATCGGCGGTTTTTCCAACGTCACCAGCACCACGTCGAATCTTGCCTGCACGGGCTCGGGGTGCTTGGTCATCAGGTAGTACGACGCGGCTCGCACGAGTTTGGCCTGCTTACGCCAATCCACCGTATGGATCGGGTCCCGCGCGGACACGGAATGCCGGGACCGTACCTCCACGAAAACCAAGTCTCCGCCCTCACGGGCAATGATGTCAATCTCGCCCACCTTGCAGGAGAAGTTTCTCTCCACAATGCGATACCCGCAGGCCGAAAGGTAGTCCGCAGCCACGTCTTCCGCGACTTGGCCCTTTTGCCGTGTGCTGGGGCTATTGTCCTTTCTCAGCCAGGCCACGCCGACTCCCTAATGCGATTCCAGCATACGCTCGTGCAGTCGCCTCGCCTGAAGGGCAAACGCCTCCAGTCTCGCTTCGATAATCTGCGGGAACGCGTTTCCATCAGTTTCAATTGCCAGGAACGGCAATTTGCGATCCTTCTCCTTGAGGAGGTCTCCATGCCTAATCGGCCCGCTCCCATTGGAGCGCATAAGGAGCTCAAGCTTCTCTCCGGTGGTGAACTTCTCCGAAAGGATCGACTCCGCCACCCTGGAAGGCATGCATCCGAAAGGTCCGATCGATATGATCCCGCACGAGGGGTGCAGGATCTCGTGAAGGGCCGCTCCCACGGTGAGGATTGCTTCACCGGTGAGCATGGGGGAGACGAACTTCTCACCGGAGCGAACGAGATCCTCCACATCAAGAGTCTCGTGGAAGAAGAGGCCCGACGGAGCGAGAAGGTTCCTGATCTTGTTGTCAAAATGTCGCTTCACGTAATACCGGATCCAGAACGGGATGTCCGGTTTGTCACCCTCGATCCGATACTTGATGAGCCAATCCACATACTTGATCCATTCGCTCGTCTGGGAGGTCCTGACGATGAACCCTCTATCCGCCATCTTCTCCACAAGGCTTTGCAGTGAAATTGGGTCGTTGCGGACGTAGATCTCTCCGATCAGCGAAATCTTGGGCATCTCCTCGTACGGCATCTTGAGAGGAATGCGGGAAAGAACGTCGGCAGCCTGTTTCATACGCCGCCGAATGACCCGCCACGGCTGATGTATCACGTCCACGAGGCCGTCCCACTCACGGAAAAAGATCTCCAACGCGCTGTCCCGGTCCGATGCCCCTGCCATGAGTGTGGCCCAGATCTCGTACATCACGTCGCCCATCACGATGGCTCGCCACGCGGGGAGTGTAAAACGGTCACCCAAGCCCATATATCCGTTCGATGCATTCAGCGTGAGCACCGCCGCATCCGGAATACGATGTCTCTCGATGAGGCGACGGGAAAAGACGTTGTACTGGCCGAACCGGCAGGGGCCGCCCGCGCCCGGCATGAAGTACGCCGTGACCTCGCCCGAGGGACGGTCTTTCCAGAGGTAATTGAGCATCGAGCCCACCGTGGTCTGCAACGGGAGACATTCCTTGCAGGTGGAATTCCCCCGACCGATCTTCAGGACCTCTTCATCGGCAGGCGGGAGCCCGTATGCATTGATGCCCACCTTCTTGAAGGTCTGTACCAATGCCATGTGCGAAAAGCGCCCCATGGCGGGAAGCACCACCCTGACGCTCGGATCGCTCAATGCAAGCTTTCTGCCGTCGGCAGTAGCAATGACCGGCTTCCCTTCGAAGACCGTGGTGATTGCGGGTTTGAAATCCCGATTTATCACGGGAATTTGATTCCTGTTACTCAGCTCCCGATAGAACTGGACGATGTCGAGGAAGGCTTCGATGCGGGTTTCGAGGCCCGCGTCCGCTGTGTGGCTGTCCAATTCGAGGGTAAGGGAGGGCTTTCTGCCCATCTCCTCTCGGAAATAACCCACCACAAAGGAGTCGGGGCCGCAGGAGAAGTTGCTGATGAACGTTCCGAACAGTTTCGGATGGCTCTTCACGAAACGGGATGCCTTGAGAATCATGCGGCCCATGGACCAGTACATGGTCGCTTCGTCGTCGATGGTTTGATCCTCAAAGGGGAGCATGTCGAAGGGAATGACCCGGTAGCCCCTCGACGCAAACTTCGCGGGAATGCCCTTGTTTGCCTCTCCGGCAAAGGCGTTGTACGGCCTCCCGAAGAGCACGACGGCCATTGCGTCGTCCTCTTGTTCAAGCTCGTCCAGGACTCGTGCCCCGACACCTCTGATGTCGGCTTTGAAAGCATCCTGCGCGGCCAGCCCTGCGGTGAAAGCCCCAAGGCCCTCGGCTTCGGAGTGCCCCAGCTCGCGAGCGATCTTGGTAAACTCGGATATTCTTGCCTCGAACCCCCGGCTCAGGTCCAGATAGGGGGTAAGGGACTTTTTGTTTCGGGCTCCCTCGAAAGTGCTCTTGAGGTAAAACGCCTCACCCTGCACAAAGACGCACGTGCACGTGTTGGCATTTCCTTCATCCGTGGGGATACCCCGGATGTGAGGGAGGAAGAGCACGTCCGGACCCTTCCGGAGGAGGTCCGACATGAACCCGTGGGCAATCTCAACGGGGAAACAGAAAGCAGCTCCCTGTTGATCGACGCCCCAGGGATCTATTTTGTCCGGGAGAACAACACGATAACCCAGTTCTTTGAAAAAGGCGTTAAAGAACGGGAAATAGGTGTTGGTGAGGAAAGAACGGTTCATTCCGATGGTAGGCCGATCGTCCGCAGGATCGTCCGGAGCCAGGTCCTTAAAGACTGCCTTCTGACGATATTCGACCATATCCAGGGCTGTCCGGTCGAAATCAAGATGCCGGATGAGGTTGACGTACCGGTTGCAGGCCCCGCCGAAAGGATAGGTTTTCCCTTCCAGCTCGATTCGGGCTATCTCACACCTGCGGTCGCATTTCTCCTTGCCTCCGCCGCAGATGAAAGACTTCTTGTGGACGACCTCCCGATCCGCGAGACGCCGGAGATCGAAGGAGTCCGCCTCCATCAAACCGATCTCCATGCGGCGCTCTACTTCCAGTGCCACACCGAATGCTCCCATCAGCCCGGGCTCGGGTGGGACCACGATCTCTTTTCCCGTGAGAGCCGCCATGGCAGCAGGGATAGCCTCGTTGTAGCAAACACCTCCCTGCATGAAGACCTTCCTGCCGACCGGCCGGTTTCCTTTGACCCTGTTGGAGTAGTTCATGCAGATGGAGTAGACCAAGCCCGCAACGATGTCGTTGACCGGTATTCCTTCCTGGGCCGCATTCTTGATGTCGGAGCCGATGAAGGCCGCGCATTGATCGTTGAAGTTGGGAGGATTGCTTCCCGTGTACGCGACTCTTCCGATATCCGTCACCTTGAGGCCCAGACTCTCCTTGGCAGACTCCTCCAGGAAGGAGCCCGTGCCCGCGCTGCATGCCTCGTTCATGGCGTAGTCGCTGGGGACGCCATTGGTGATGTACGTGTACTTTGCGTCCTGACCGCCGATCTCGAAGATGGTGTCCACCTCAGGATCGAAATGCACCGCCGCGGCCGCATGAGCGATGATCTCGTTGATCACGCCTCCGGTCATGGCATGAAGGCCGGCTATTTGGCGTCCCGACCCCGTCACTCCCAGTCCGACGATCTCAATGGGCACGTCGATCTGTTCCGCGAGGCTTCTATACACGTTCCTCGATGCGCCGACGGGATCGCCGTCCGTACGGAGGTAGTCCGCAGCAAGGATGGCTTTGTCCCGACACCGCATGATCACGCCCTTGGTGGTGGTGGAGCCCACGTCCAGGCCCAGGATCGTTCGATCCCCCGGCTCGGCCTTTCCGCGATCCCGCTCTTTGAACTGCACAAGATGCCTGAAGTCGGCTAATGGCTTCAAGTAGCCGAAAACGGAGCCTTTTTTCTGGAAGACGTCGCCCGGGCCCGTGTACGGAACGATGGACTGATTATCCAGAGCGGAGAGGGCTGCCCCCAGCGCCTCGAAATAGGGCGCCTCCTCGGGAATGAAAAGGTCCTCGATCTCCTGGGACAGGTGGTGAATCATCGTCCTGTTTCGAGACGACCCTCCGACGAGCATCACCGACTTGCGCGGGAGTTTCTTTAGCAACTCCACAATCTTGCCCGCCATCATCATGGCGAGTCCCGCGACGACCTGGCCCTTGGGGATACCCTTGTTCAGCGCATGGGTACAGTCGCTCTTGCAGAAGACCGAACATCGTCCGGACACCTTGTGGGGATGGTCGGAGATGCCCAATTGGGCCACGTCGTCCAGGGTAATGTTCATCCTCCCGATTTGCTGGAGGAAAAACTCCCCCGTCCCGGAGGCGCACTTGTTGCCGGTCTGAATGGCCTGGATCCTCCCGTCACCGTCCAGGTGGTACACGAGGAACGTTTCACCGCCGGCGCTCACCACAACCCGGTATTGGTCCCGGTCTTTGAGGACGTGCGCCACCGCTCGCTCGACCGCTTCAGGCTCGGAAATGGTTGTCAGGGTGACGAACTGCAAAAATTTTCTGCCGGTCACTGCGATCGGGATTTCTCGCGCATCCGGTAGTGTTTCCAATGTTTCGACGAGTGTCTTTCGGGGGTTTCCCTCGTGGGTAATTGTGGCGGTGCTCACCACCTCGACTGCGTCACCATTCTTTCGCAGCCGCACCATACTCAGAGTAGATGCTCCCAAACAGATGCCAAGGGCTTCCATCAACAACCCTCCATTTCGGATGGGGGATATTCTCCATCACGTAAGTATAACCCGTCACTATAGGAGAGGGAACAGGTCATGGCAAGATTTAATCTGAAACTTACCGTATCCGTTGAGTCTTCCATATGAACCGTTGAGTCGGCAGACGGAGGCGTATTCAAGTCCGGAACCGCCGGAAGGAGCCCCACTTACTTCCTCCAGAAGTCGGGCACCATGAGCACGAAGACCGTGTACAGCTCGAGCCGGCCTGCCAGCATGTCGAATATGAGCAGCCATTTGGCAGACGGGGACATCCAGGCATAGTTATCGACCGCGCCTACCTTATTCAACCCCGGCCCGATGTTGGAGAGAGTGGCCGTAGTTGCTCCCACGGCAGTGATAACGTCTATGTCGAGAATTACCAGGACCAGCGTAGAAGTGCTCCAAAGGCCCACAAAGAGCGCAATGAATGCCAGAATGCTGTTGATCACCGGAGTGTTGACGACCTTCCTGTCAATTTTCAGGGGGATTACCGCTCGGGGATGGATCAGGAGCCTCAATTCCCTGAGAACGTGCTTGGCCACAATGACCAGGCGCATACACTTCATGCCGCCGCCGGTGCTCCCCGCACACCCTCCCATGAACATCAGGCATAAGAGGAGCCACTGACATGCCCACGGCCACTTTTCCCAGTCCGCGGAAACGAATCCGGTGGTCGTCATGATTGACGCCGTCTGAAAGGCCGATTCGGTGATTGAATCGGACAAGGCATGGTAATTCACCCCGTGGATGTTCCACGCGATGAATGCGGCGGACAAGACAAAGATCCCCAGGTAAAGGCGGCATTCGGCGGATCTGATGTATGCCGCGGGATTTCCCGAAAGGGCCTGGTAATGCAGGGTGAAGTTGATACCCGCAACCATCATGAAGAATATCACGATGACGTATATGGTAGTGTTTTGATAGTAGCCGATGGAGAGATTCTTCGTTGAAAAACCGCCGGTTGCCAGGGTTCCGAACGTGTGGCACAGGGCATCGAAAGGGTCCATACCGGCGGCAAAGAGCAGGATTGTCTCAAGCACGGTGAGCAAGAGGTAGACTTTCCAGAGTGTTTTGGCCGTTTCCGCCACGGTGGGCTTGAGCTTATCCATGACCGGGGAAGGGACTTCGGCCTTGAACATGGCCATGCCGCCCACACCGAGCAGAGGGAGAATGGCCACCGACAGAACGATGATCCCCATCCCTCCCAACCAGTGGGTCAGGCTTCTCCAAAAGAGTATCGACCGCGGAAGCTTCTCGATATTCTCCGCCACGCTGGCTCCCGTGGTTGTAAAGCCCGAAACGGACTCGAAGACGGAGTCCACGACCGAGGGAAGGGTACCGGTGACGTAGTACGGCAATGCCCCCGCAAACCCTGCGATGATCCACCCGAAGGTGACAATGACAAAGGCGTCCCGGAGACCGTATTCCGCGTCGGAGTCGCGAAACACCGCGAAGACAATACTGCCGCCTACCACCAGCACTGCCACCAGAGCCAGGAGCTCCTCATGACACCCATCCCAGGCATGAAGAGACCAGGGGAGCGCAGTGGCCATGCAGAGACCGAGTACGGCGGTCAAAGCTCCCAAAGCTGCAGCGATGAGACGAGGATGCATCAGAAATAATCCAGGCTAACTGCCATGAGTTTCTCGACTTTGGGAATTGCTTCCCTTCTCGCGAATACGATCACGCGATCCCCTGGCCATATCACCGAGTTGCCGTCAGGGATGAAAATCTCCCTGCCTCGCTCGACGGCTCCCAGGATCGAGCCCGCTGGAAAGCGTATCTTTCTCAGCGGTCGTCCCACAACGCTGGAGGTCTCCATGGCCTCGAACTCGATGGCCTCAACCCCTTCACCCGGGAGCATCGACACCGATCTGACATTCCCTTTTCGAACGAATTGCAGAATCCTCGACGCGCCTTCCAGTCTCGGATTCACCACCACATCTACCCCAATGACTGAGAGGAGTCGATGGTATTCCATTTTGCCGGTGAGGGCTGCGACCCTTTTTACTCCCATTCTCTTGGCCAACAACGCTGTGAGGGCGTTGGTCTCATCGTTGTCGGTCAGGGCCAGGAAGGCATCCACCTCGAGGATTCCTTCACTCTTGAGGAAATCCTCGTCCACTGCATCGGCTTTCAAGACCATGGTCCGGTCGAGCTCGGATGCGATCTCTTCGCACCGCTCCTGGTCCGACTCAACGAGTCGAATGTGACTGAAGCCTCTCTTCTCCAGCTCCATGGCCGTTCGAACTCCCACATCGGTCCCCCCCAGGATCATGAAACGCTTCGGCGGCTCCCCTTCGAGCCCCGACATCTCAATGGTCCTCCTGAGGGACTCCCGGTCGGCTATGACGTACACCGTGTCCATCTCCCTGAGCACGTCGCCGCCCCTGGGAATGATGACTTCGGAATCGCGGAATACCACGGGTATGAGGAGTTGCTCTCCGGGGTAGAGCTCTCCGATATGTATCAGAGAATGGCCGACCAGCGGTGAATTGGGACGGAGTTGAATTCCCACAAGCTTTATCAAGCCTTCCGCAAATTCGACAACGTCGGTGGCCGCAGGAACTTGAAGCACCTGAACGAGCTTTGTCACCGCCTCGTTTTCCGGATTGATGAAGAGGTCTACGCCCAGGTGCCCTTTGACTTGAGACTCGGGGAGCTCGTAGAACTCCTGTTGTCTCAGCCTGGCCACCTTCTTCATGAACTGATTGAACAGCCCTGCAACCGAGCAGGCGACCAGATTGACCTCGTCGGAGTCGGTCACGGCCACGAGAATACTTGCCCGTTCTATACCGGCCTGCTTGAGAACGGACGGCGACGACCCGCGACCTACCAGGGCCTGCACGTCAAGGGTTTCGTGGACGAAGTTCACCCGTGCCGGATTGCGGTCCATAACAACCACCGGTCGCTTCTCGTACGAGAGACGACGGGCGAGCTGATAACCCATTTCTCCGGCGCCGATAATGACGATGCTCACATGGGGCTCCCTATCACCAAAATGTAACGAACATTACCGTTTGCGGCGTCCGGAGTCAAGAACTCAGGCGTCACGCGGGGAATTGGAGATCCCTTGTAGCGTTTGGCTATGGAAGTCTGACTCCCCGGTAGCGAAGGCTTGTCTCTCAAGGAAAGATTCTGCCGTTCGCAGCGGAAGAGATATGGGGGCTGTGTTTTCGGTTTGATCGCGAAAGAGAGGAAGGTTTGCCGAAGAGGCAGGAACCCACTAAGGGTTCATGAGCGATCTGGTTATGTCGCTGCAGTGAGCCAGACAGTTTCGTCTGCACTCCTCGTCTCCCAGATTTAGCGCCGAGGGATCTTTTCCCAAAGCATTTTGCTCACATTCGTCGAGGCATTTTCTACAATCGCCGAATTCCGGAAGACCCTGAAAAGCGTCCAAGTCAGACCCCTTGAGTCGACCTTGCACCATGTCCTCGACCAATCCTCTTCCCACAGAAATCTGGTTCTGATATGACATAACGGGATCCCTGGGATTCGGGGTGCCCTGCGGGCCGATACCTGCGATGCCCCGGGGGAGGCGAATGGCGGGATGTTGAGGCACCGGCTGGGCTCCGGTGACAAGGAAGAATCGCCACGCGATCAATGCGCACACAACGAGAAGGATTGCCCCGACTGCAACCCCGTGCTTGACCCCGTAGCGCGGACCGACGGAGTACCAGTCACCTTGACGCCGGAACAGACTTCTGAGACCAAGACCCATCGACTCACCGCTCTTGTGTTTCCACTTCGGCACGGGCAGACTCTACTCCGTGCCATGCATCAAATATGCCATGAGCCTGAGTGCAAGTCAACGCGAGTCCCTTGAGACTATCCCGGTTTTCGGCCATCCTTTTCAAAGGCACTGCGATGAGCTGGCCAACGATATTCTGACTTGACACCGTCTTCGGATGGCCGATAAGGTATTTCACGCATTGTCGTCCGCTGCACGAGAGACCTCTGGCCCACAACTGCAGTGACTCTTACGATGGGGGAGGAGCATAGTGAGAGCTATTAGCTTGTTGGCAATCCTCTTATTTGTCATGGTTTCCTATACTTCCGGAGGTCCTCCGACACAGATCAATGTATCTTTTGCTCTCCCATTTACAGCCATATGGGCGAATCTTGGGGGTGCGTGTCCGGATTGGGCTGATCGCATAGCCCTGGGAGATTCGTTCGATTCCGGATTGAAAGTGGCCATCGTATCCAAATGGGGGGTGTGCAACGCGAAAACAGTCAGGAAATTCCGATACGCGGAGCCCGGCTACGAAGGGTCGGGAAGCCAGGGATTCGAGGCGACCGTCTTGGAAGGGACAGAGGAATGCCCAATCGGCGGCGGTGATATAGCTCTGATAGGTGTTAACCCGGTTGCGGTTCGGTTAGTCACGCCACGCAAGAGCACGTCCTCCCTTCCAAAGAGAGTGGAACTGAAAGCACGGCGGCTTCTGACGCCGGACTATGAGACCGTCGGGGAACGCCTGCCCATCTCTGACCCACCTCCCAAGGTAATGAGCGTGGGACGGGTGACGCTGGTCCTGTTTCCCTTGGCGTCCGGATCGCCTTCACAACAATCGAATGTGTTTTTCTCAGTCGTGATTGTTAACGGCAGGATTTTTCCACTGGAGGGACGTTGCACGGAAGGGCATATCTTTTTCACCGTCAACCGCAGGCTTCATGTCGCTTATTGGAACTACGCCTGTGGTTGTGCCATACGAGTGATGACCGTATACGACCTTTCACATGGGACACCTAAGCTGGTTCATGAAATGGGAGACCTATTCGACATTGATGACTAGTGGAAAATTGAAGACGGTCTTCCGGCCGGACGAATAGCCAATCAGGAAATGATACAGGCCGGTTGACTCCGGGAATATCGCGACAAACCTTTCCAATGCGGCGTTCTTGATTGTGCGACTTATCATCGGCCGGATAGACCGTGCCCATCTTCGGCGAATCAACTACACAAGCACATACGGGACGACACTTATTCAACTTGCCATCCTGAGCATTTTGCGTCGTCGCAGCCATTGCCGCCGTTTGCCGTAAGTCCGCTCGCAATGGGGACCGGGGTTAGGGCGCCTTGACCGAATGCACCACAGTGATGTAAATTTGAAGAGCTGATTGGACGAATTGCCCTGCCCGGAGTGCTTAATGCGGCCGGTGGACTCGCCTCCGGATAACCTCCGCGGCATTTTCCGGTCTCAGGGGCCTGAAGAAGACAAGAGGAGCAGAAACAGATGGCTCAACTCAATAATGCGATGGACATCTTCAAGATTCTCGATAGAACCAACTGTGGGAAGTGTCGCGTGCCGACCTGTCTGGCTTTTGCCGCTGCCGTGTTCAAAGGGGAAAAGCGCCTCCAGGATTGCCCTCACGTCGAGAAAGAGACAATTGAGCGTTTTGAAGTCAATAATAACGATTCCAGGACCCTGGATCGAGAGCTCGAAAATTTCCTGGCAGAGCTGCAACAGAAAGTTGCCCGCCTGGATTTTGCATCCTCCGCGGAACGGCTCGGAGCTTCCCTCTCGAACGGCTCTTTGGCCATCAAATGCCTCGGCAAGGATTTCAAGGTCGATCCCCAGGGGAATGTGATCTCAGACTGTCATGTGCACGGATGGATAACCGTCCCGTTGCTCAATTACGTGATAGGGTGCGCGGGCAAGCCCGCGTCGGGGAATTGGGCTCCTCTCCGTGAATTAAAGGACGGCGCCGCGTGGGGTCCCCTCTTTGGACAGCGGTGTGAAAAACCCCTCAAGCAGGTGGCGGATCGTTACACCGATCTCTTCGAGCACATGATCCAGATCTTCAGTGCCAAGAGGGCGCCCAACGCTTTCGATTCGGATATCGCTGTCGTGCTGCATCCTCTCCCCAGAATCCCCGTACTGATCTGCTACTGGAAGCCCGAGGATGATATGGAATCCGCGCTCAATGTGTTTTTCGACGACAGTGCGGACGAGAATCTCGACCTCGATTCCCTCTACAGAATCACCGCGGGGATGGCGATGATGTTCGAAAAGATCGCGGATACTCACGGCGCGTAAGCCGAACGATGGTGCGGAGTGGCGAAACCGGAGGAATGGAAAGGCCACGAAGGCACTGAGGTTTGAAAGGGCTTTAAGAGCTGATTTGTTTACCGATGTTAGCGTGTACCCAATGATGATCGGATAGAGAGAATCGCTGCCTCCTATCTAGTGACCGTGCCGAGCCGGAGGGGGGGCAGCTGGTGCTTTGAGGAACGCACGAAGTACGCGCTTGGCAGACCAATATCGTGAGGCAAGGACTTAAGGGTTTAGGTGTGTAGAAATAATTCATTAATATCAACCGCATCCTGGCGTTTAGTTGGGCTCTGTTTTGCTTGACAGGGTAACGTTTGGACTATATAGTGCTTCTGGTAAGAGCGGAGCAAGGGGGTAGGGAATCTTCTCAGTAGACGAAGTTACGGCCTTTGCAATGGAGTTTCTTCTCTGGTATAAGACTACGCATCCTTTTCTGAAACAGATTGGTCAGTGAAGAGTCTGAGATCTTAGAGGCAGAGGAAGCACTGGTAAGGTGCAGCGACCTTGAGTGTAGAGCAGGGATTTCCTGAACTGATTAACAACAGGTGGAGCCATGGCAGTACTTAAAATACCACCAGCACGAGTGTCGGGGCTAATAAAACTTCGAGAACTGGAACAGGAAAGTCTCCACGAATTGATGGCAGCTTTGACTGAAGGACCTCTCAAGTTCCGTGCTGAGGATTTAGAAGCCTATTTGACAGGAAGAATAAAAACTATCTCAGAGACGGATATCAAAGAAATTCTGGGAACACTAGTAAGTCTATCTTTGTCACAAACGCAACTTAACCTTCCCGTTTCAGAATTTGCCGAAGGTGTCTGCACGGCAATGCAGCAAAGTGAGAACACCCAGCTGAAGCTTGTGGGTGAACAGTGCGACATCTTTAAACAACGCCTTCTCGGATTACTGAACATTGAAGCCCTGACGTTTCCCCTGAAAGCCTCTGGGGTTATGGCAGACCATGATCAGGTATTTCTCCGCGCGCGCGTCTTGACTGACATTCGAGCAATCTTTGGTTCAGACATAGAAGCCCCACCAAAAGGGTCCGTGATTGTTCATACGCTTAACATTACGCACCTGCGCAACGGTGAGGAAGACAGATTTTATGTTGCAATGGATTCAGAGGATGTCGAGTCTCTCATCGCTACACTTCAACGCTCTCTTGCAAAAACCGCAAGTTTGAGAGTTGTAATTGAGGCGGCTGGCGTCGCTTGTCTTAATCCAGAGTGAGGTTATCATGGCCCTTCACAAGGCAATCTATCCGATGGAGATGCTAATTCCAGACGGAACATGGAGAGAAGAATCTGTTGAATCCCCAGAAGAGATGTCACTTTCACTTGTGAGAAGGAAACAAGAAGGGGAGTTCGTGGAAGCCCTGCGGTCCATAATGCGGAAAACATCCGAAGAATCTTTTTCATCATTGTTTACGGTGAACACCAAAGAGAAACGCTTGACAACCGCAAAATATTTCGTGGAAGAGAACTATCCGCATGTGGTGCGACGCTTGGAGCGCCTTCGGAATTTCAAGATTCCAGCAAGCCAGGTAAATGCAATTCAAGCTGCTTTTGATCACGCTTTTTATGTGTTGTATCAGATTGCAAGGAAAGCCCTGGGCCGGGGCTTCATTCTTAGTGAGCCACTTACGTTTGGAACGCCGGACAATGGTGTTCAATATGAATGGCGTCGAGGTGAGCGTCAATTTCACTTCGAAATCATCCCAAATGAAAGAGAGCCGCGTTATGGATATCTTCTTTGGCCATCCCTGAGCCTTGACGATGGCGAAGAAGGGGAGTTTGATGACTTTGCTAGTGCATCACCAATCATAGGAGACTTTCTGAGTTGGATGGAAAAAGGGTTGATTTGATGGAGGAAGAAAGGATAATTGATGCAGAACTACTGTTGCGAGGCATCCCGTTCACCGGTGAGTCTGAACCTAAATACGTTGATAAGGGTGTATTGAGTAGCCTGATATTCTCTGACCGAGGCCACTGCCCATCCGTGCATATGGGAAAATACGCCAATTTTGCTCTGTTAAGTGAAGAGGAACCGGCATGGTTCTGTTTTGCGATCCTTGCTGCTGGAGACATAAGAGTGAATGAACTTGGAGACGTTAGACATGACCCCAACAAGCACTATTCTCATGCTTTAATTGTTCCGCCACCCGACGTGCTAGAGAAGCCAACAAAATTCAAGAAATGGAGGGGACGCCTCACTATGCAGGTCTGGGATCTCGCTTTCATAGATGAACGGTGCAAGGGGTTTCGATCTACCTAGAAACCTGCTGTGAAACAGGCTCCTAAAGCAACTCCAGACCAGTTTCCGGGTCCTTCTTTCTCACTAAACCGGTTCCCAGAATCTCGATGATCACCGCCTCACAGATGGTCCAGACGTTCAAGCCGGTGCGTACGCAGCCGGTTCGCGTCTCGTCGCCCCTGCCCAGCGATGCGTGCATGTGGAGACGTGGCGTCCCGTCCTCGGTCATGAAGAGGGTCCCGATGGCCGCGGCTTCGTGAACGTCCGATATCCGCTGGAGGATGGGCACCACAGGACCGCCTGCGGCGCTCTTGGGACCGGCCACAACCGTTCCGGACCCTATCCCCCCGAGCAGTGCGCACAACCCGCCTTCAATCCCTTTTTCAGCGGCAAACCGCTCTATGCAGTCCGGTATCCTGTCGCCGTCTTCAAGCCTGAGCACGAACACCCTGCCCAGCGAACCTTCAGCCGCTCTCATTGCCCTTTATCCTTTCCGCCGAGAAGCCCCGGACTGAAAACGGTCTCCCGGGCGCATGGCATCACACGTATTCACGTCAGAGGCGGTACACCCGGCGAGCGTTCTCTCCAAGAACCGCCGCCCGCTCCGATTCATCGTACCCGGCCTTTTCGAGGAGGCCTCCTATGAAGGCCGATTCCGTCTCGTGAAGAAACCAGGGCCAGTCCGTTCCAAAGAGAATGCGGGACGAACCGTGGATGCGCAGCAGCTCGACAAATTGCTCTTCCTTGAGTGTGTGCGCCGCGTTTGAGGTATCCAAGTACAGATTGGCAGCCGGCGGCAAGTCTCGCAACAGCTCATCAAAGCCTGCGAGTAGCCCGCCCATGTGCGCACCTACAAAAAGGATCTCAGGGTGTCGTTTCACGAGCTCGTACAGTTTGGCGGGAGTCGTGAGATGGTCGGGATCTGCTCCCAGATGGGTGTGGGCCTGTGCGAAGGTGTCAAAGACGAGCGCAATGTGCACGCCTCGGCTTCGGGCAGCTCGCTCCACTTCCCTCAACAGACTCTCCATTTCCGGAGATGACACGCCGAATCTCTGGGAAAAGCTGGAAAACTTGAATCCCGTGATTCCCGAGTCCAGCATCCGCGATATCTCTCCGGCGGGGTCCGACATCATCGGGTGGAGAGTTGCAAGGGTTCGTACCCGTGGAAGCAATTTTGTGGTTCCGATGAACCGGTCATTCTCCTCCCGTATTCTCTTTGATCCTGTGGAGGGTAGGAGGAGACACAGATCCACATCGTTTTGCTCCGCCGATTCCTGCAGGGACCTCGGCTCAAGCCTTTCCTCAGCGTCCCACACATTGAGGCACAAGAGGTCCGCAAGGTCGGGTCTCGACTGCATATTCTCTACAATTCGGGTGGAGAATATATGACAGTGGGCATCAATAAACATCTGACTCTGCACGGCTCATACTCTGCTGCTCCGAGACGAGAGGTTGTGATCGGGAAGGCACTCCACTATAGCAAACAGGAGCAAGGCCATCAAGGCTCCATAACAATTCCGGCATCTTGCTGCACGACGCTGCGCCGGTTCAGGGAGCCTTGACAATGGAGTGTCATCAACGGTAAACCCGTGGGTGCAGAGCGGCCTTCGCCATCATCAGTCCCGGATGTTTCAGGGAGCGGCACAACATTACCCGGAGGAGAAGCTCAATGACCTTCAAGACCAAGATGATCATCGTCGGAATCTCAATCTTTGTTATTGCGATTCTGGGCCTGTACACGTATTTGAGCCTGCCGACGGTACAGCAGAAGATCAGTCATGCCAAGTCGGAGGCAATAGGACTGGATCGGACCATAACCTTGTATTCCAATGACGGAAAGCCGATCAAGACGTGGAAAGGTCGCCTCCAGGTGGAATTGGAAGGAGGTGCCGCCCGTTTCGTGGTTCACGGCAAAGCGGTCATTATATCGGGAACCTATGTCATAGAGGAGAACTAGCGAACCCTACCGGGACAATCGGCGTCAAGGAGTCGATTGTGCTCCGGCCGGCGTCAGGAGTTGCATGATTTCCTGAGAACGGGCGTATTCCAGAGCCGTCTTGCCGTTCTGGTCCTTCACGGCGATGTCGGCACCATTCTCGATCAAGGTCTTCACCACAGCCACACGATCGGTATGCGCCGCAATCATGAGCGGCGTATGCCCGGACTTGTCGGCCAGATTGATGTCGGCGCCGTTCTCCAAGAGGAATTCTATCTCTTTGATTCTCCCCTTATGGCACGCCTTCATCAGGGCGGACAGTCCGTTTCGGGCATCGAGGCTGTCGATTTGGGCCCCACCCTGAACAAGCATTCGTACCACTTCCCTGTGGCCCTTGTACGAGGCTCGCATCAATGCAGTGTTGCCCGCCCTGTCTGTCGCATCGACATCCGCTCCGGCGAGAATGAGCCGTTCCACCGCATGGGCGAATCCCACCCGCGCTGCCGCGATGAGTGCCGTATTACCCGCCTTGTCCTTGACCTCGGTGTCGGCACCCGCGTTAATGAGCATCTCGACAACTTCAATGTTCCCACCCCGGACCGCGCACATAAGCGATGTGCTGCCATAGGTGTTTGCAGAACTATGACGGGCCCCCCTTGCGAGGAGCAATCGGACCACGTCGCCATGACCGGTGCTGGCTGCTGCAATGAGCGGCGTGGTGCCGTTGTTGTCCCGGGCCTCCATGTCGGCACCTTTCTCCAGGAGGAGTGCCGTCGCCGACCTGTGGCCTCCGATGCATGCTTCGATGAGGGCAGTGTTACCGTACTTATTTTTTGCGTGGATGTTCGCTCCCTTGTCGAGGAGAAGCTTGATCACCGGGGCATGGCCTCTGTAGGAAGCCCTCAGGAGAGCCGTATTGCCGTACACGCTGGCCGTATTGACGTCGGCGCCTTTGGCGATCAGGCGCTCCACGACGTTGTAATGCCCCTCGTACGCAGCCTGCATAAGGGCGGAGTCCCCTTCTTCGGTGCGGGCGTCGGCATCGGCTCCGCTGGCTAACAGGAGATCCACCGCTTCGAGGAGGCCGTCCGCCGACGCCTCCAACAGGGAGCGATTCAGCCCCTTATTGTCTTGGGATCTCCCCGGGGCTACAGCGGCCGGTTCCGATTCTTTTCGTCCCTCAAAATTTCCCGCTAATTTTGCGATTTCCGTCAATTCCCCGTTCACGTCGTTATCCCCCGTCACTTTTTCCCGGCGCCTACGTATAGTATTGTAGGGTACTTTTGCGGCCAAGGCCATCCCTATTTCACCGGCGAGGCTTACAGAGGCGCTTGTAAGAGAGAGTAAATCTTGTGGAGCACGCCCGCTCCGCAAACGACTCGAGCCCAAAGCCTTTCCATAACGATGCCGCCGGTCGCATGTCGGCCGAATCTAACAAATGAGTCGCTGAAACGTCAAAATAATGACAGCATCGTGCGCGAGATTCGCAACGCCGTGGGAACGAACCGCCGGCGGTGCACACAACCGTGGAGGAAACCATGAATGCGCTTCTGAAAGGGAGTCTTTTTGCTCTGTTCGCAATCGTGATCGTCTTGGCCCCGGGCGCAGTCACATCTCACGCTTCAGCAGGGTGGGGCGAGGCGGTCGGGCCGATTGCGGGCAAGGTGACAAGAAGTGACGACCCTCGCGGGTTGACGGTACGGTCGGGTCCCTCCTATGCTTCAGCCCCTTTGGGGCATATTGCGGTGGGGACGAGAGTCAATAAATACGGTGAGTTTTCAGACGGCTGGGTCAGAATAGCGAGCCCCGTGGACGGCGGCTGGATCGAGATCGCCAACGTGAACCCGGTTCGCGGAACGGCCGTTGTCATCAGTGTGGATTTGCCGGACAACTGCCTCAGAGTAAGGAGCGGGCCGGGCTCCGGCTACGCTGTTACGGGATGCGTGGACCGCGGCCAAAGGCTGAGACTGACCGGTCTGTGGAGCGAAAACAACTGGGCTCAAATCGATCGACCCGCCGTGGGATGGGTTTATGGGCCCCAGATCAGCACGAGTCTCGTGGCTTTCCGGCCACCGTCGACGATGTACCCTTCGGGGCCCACCGTGTACGTGCAGCCGCCGGAAATCAGCGTGTACGGCCCCGGATTTTCGTACGTTTATCCGAGACGCGGTTATTACGCACCTTATCGCCGGTATCCCTACCGGAGTTATTCTCGACCTTATCGCCCGTACTATCACCGGGGATATCGATCGTCAGGCGTGGCTGTGGGAGTCGGTCCCCGTGGGGTCGGAGTGCGGGCGGGCGGCGTGGGAGTCCGTGTGGGACCCCGCGGGATCGGGGTTCGTGTCAGATGACCCAACCGATCCGGGTGGACGTCAAGGGTTGCAAAAAGGGATGAATTGTCCGCTGTTCGGTCTTGATTCCATACGGCGGGAATGCTACATTTGACCGGATACGGAGGAAGGATCAGGCGTACCTGTCGTCTGTGAGCTAAAGGACCGTGCAGAAAAAGGGGTTCCCCTCTTCCGGGATCGCCCCTCAAGGCGCGCGAAAAAGGTCAGTGCCGACCTGCATGGGTTGTGAAGCACGCCTTCCCGAGCTCCCATCGCAATGCAGGATACCGTGCCGACCGAGAGCGGTCGCGGAAGAGAATGTTTTTCCAGAAGGAGAGAGAAGAGTCTTTCCTTTCCGAGGAGAAGTCTATGGATCTGAAATTTGTCCCGACAACCTGTCCCTATTGCGGGTGCGGATGCGAATTCCTCTTGGAGGCGTTGGACGGAAAACTGATCGGAACCCTTCCGTCCAAGACCAACCCCATGAACGAGGGAAAGCTCTGCATCAAGGGATGGAACGCCCATGAGTTCGTGCAAAGTCCCAAGAGACTTACCAAGCCGATGATTCGCAAGAACGGGGAATTGGAAGAGGTCTCGTGGGACGAAGCTCTGGATTTCGCGGCGTCTCGCCTCAAAGAAATCAAGGAGACCCACGGCGGCGACAGCATGGCCTTCCTGACCTCGGCCAAGTGCTCCAATGAAGAGAATTATCTCTTGCAGAAATTCTGTAGGGTGGGGTTCGGGACAAATAACATAGACCACTGCGCCCGTCTTTGACACTCCTCTACGGTGGCAGGTCTTGCCGCCGCTTTCGGGAGTGGAGCAATGACGAACTCGATACCGGAAATTGAAGACTCGAAGTGCATCTTTATCACCGGTTCCAACACCACGGTCGCACATCCGCTCATCGCTCATAGAGTTTACCGAGCCAAGGCCAAGGGAGCCAAGGTGATCGTGGCCGATCCGCGAAGGATTCACATTGCATCCATAGCCGATGTGTGCGTGAGCCAAAAGCTCGGCTCGGACGTGGCCTTCATTAACGGCATCATGCACGCGATCGTGGCCAACAACTGGCACGACAAGGCCTTCATCGAGCAGCGTACCGAGGGTTTCGACAAGCTGGAAGAGCTCCTGAAAGAATATCCTCCGGAGAAAGCATCCGAGATCTGCGGAGTCTCCGTTGACGACATCGTCAAAATAGCAGAGATGTACGCCACCTCGGGAGCTTCCTCGATCCTCTATGCGATGGGGATCACTCAGCATACTCACGGTGTGGACAACGTGAAAAGCCTCGCGAACTTGTCCATGATCACGGGGAATATCGGCAAACGCGGCACCGGCGTCAATCCCCTGCGCGGACAGAACAACGTCCAGGGCGCGTGCGACATGGGCGGTCTCCCCAACGTATACCCCGCGTACCAGACAGTCATCGACGAGACCATCAAGAAGAAGTTCGAAGACGCATGGCAAGCCCAGTTGTCGCCCAAAGTGGGCTACACCATCATGGAGATGATGCACGGCCTTGAAGACGGCTCCCTCAAAGGCATGGTCATCATGGGAGAGAATCCTCTGGGAAGCGATCCGGACGTGAACCACGTCAAGCATGCCCTGGAATCCTCGGAGTTCCTTCTGGTGATGGACATCTTCCTCACCGATACGGCCAAGATAGCCGACGTGGTGCTCCCGGGAGCATCCTATGCGGAGAAGGACGGCACTTTCAGCAATACGGAGCGCAAAGTCATGCGCATACGCAAAGCCGTGGAACCGGTGGGCGAAGCACGAGCCGACTGGGAGATCATCTGCGATCTCTCGACCCGATTCGGTCTCCCCATGAGTTACGCGTCTTCCAGCGAGATCTTCGACGAGATCGCCACGGTGACGCCGAGTTACGCGGGACTGAGCTACGAGCGGCTGGAAAAGGGCGGCATCCCCTGGCCGTGCCCCAACAAGGAGCACCCTGGGACGCCTATTCTCCACACTGAACGTTTCACCCGCGGCAAGGGCCTTTTCCACGCGATCGAGTTCCGACCGCCGGTTGAGCTTATCGACGACGAGTTCCCCATGCAGCTCACAACCGGCCGGTACTTCCCGCATTACCATACCGGCACCATGACGAGGAACTCCCCGACCCTCCACAAGGAAATGCCGGAAGGACATGTGGAGGTTAACCCCGAAGACGCTGCACGGCTGGGCCTCGCAAACCGCGAGGAAGCCCGCATCGTCTCCCGTCGAGGCGAAATCTTCTGTAAGGTGCTGGTGACGGACGTGGTGGAGCCCGGGACCATCTTCATGAGCTTCCATTTCATGGAGGCCAATGCCAATGTCCTGACCAATCCGGCCCTGGATCCTATCTGCAAGATCCCCGAGTACAAAGTCTGCGCGGTCAGAGTCGAAAAGATCGCGGAGCAGGCCGCGGCCGTAGGATAGCCGGGTAGGGGAGAAAGACCGAGAACATACCTGGAGAAAACCTTACTATGGTGAGGTTTTCCACAGGTATCCTTCCCCCGAGGGCTTATGGCTCCTTTTCCTAAGTCAGCTCTTTCCAAATACGTTCTCGTATTCATGTGGGATGTGGTGAGCGAAGCGAACCGCATCTGTCGAGAAAAGGCCTTGATCGATGCGGTTCACTCAGCTCGCTTGCCTCGCTTCGTTCACCCGCATCCTACGCCACGGGGCAGGGCTCGCTGAATCGCCCGGTACATCCGCCCGGTTGTCGCCCGATTAAACAACCGCAATCAACAAATGATTCGCATGCCGATTCAACCCTCCGCGTAGCAGCTTCTCCAGCCGCTTTTTGTATGGTCGTCCAATCACAACAGCATTATAAAAAGCAAGACTCCAGTGGTAAGCCTCGGTTAACGAGCGCCCGTACAGGCCTCGTGACACCATTCGCGATCAAGAAATAATGACTTCACCACTCGGAAGGCATTCTCCAAGATTTTTCTCTTTCATTGTAGCTTTTCGGCTTTGGGAGTTGGTGTCAACCAGCGGTATCTTGACCGCGGCTCTTTGCACGGATACACTCGGGCCACATCTCCCGGCATGTCTCGGCATTCCTCAGACGGCGATGGCCGAATCCAGGGGGGTGTTCTCAATCAGGACCCACAGAGTGGAGGCTCGAATGAAAAGATCAGTGGTACCGATTCTCGTGATGGCTCTCGTACTGGGCTGTGGCTATGCGGCTGCCGAAAAAGATGCCGGGGCGCCTCTTTCACCGGTTGTGGACGGACGGTCCACCGGGAAGAGCGTTCTGTATCCCAAGCTCGTGATGCATCTTGACTGGGACAGGGAAGAGGTTTTGAAACTTGCCCTTGAGAACGTGAAAAACCTCTTCAAAGAGATACCGCCGGAGCGGGCATCAGTTCATTTCGTCATGAACGGCAAGGCAGTGAATCTCTTCCGCAAGGACAGGGCGGGCGAGCACGGCAAAGCCATCAAGGAGTTGAGCGCCAAAGGAGTCAAGTTCAAGGTCTGCCGCAATGCCATGGCCAACAACGGCCTGGCCAAGGACGACATGCTCGACGTCTGTGAGATCGTCCCCGCGGGGATCGTAGAACTGATCATATTACAGCAAGACGGTTACGCCTACGTGAAGCCATAGCAAGAACGGCATGGAACACTATTCCGGTGTCCCATGCCGCTTACGACGGCCGAACCGATCAAACGAGAAGTAAGTCCGAATAGCAGCAATATTCACGTTCGGCCAACACGGCGCAATACAAAAAATTTCCGACAGGCAACCGTGTCACGTGGCGTACCCTAAGATCCCGGCAAGACACACCACTAATGTTACAAACATCATCAACTCCACGGTTTTTTCAGACATCTTTGATCTCTCCCTCCACCCGCTTTGCGGCCGCCTGAATCCCCGATACACATTAGCTCGAGCGGCACTCGTGGATCGAAGAGGTCGCTGTTACGGATGAGTCTCATCTGCCCCGAACTGCAGCGCCTGTTGATCATGGGCAAAAGCACTATCCGTGCCACAATGTTAAGGTGTTGAAAATTCGAGGATGGGAGGGAGAAAGGGCGTTAAGAAATCTACGATCGGCTACAAAGTTGTAACATGACCTTACAATTATGTCGTTGTTGTGTACAAGAAAGCGAGGTTCCGGATACCTGCGGAATTGAAATGTCCCCTATCGGGAATTACCGACCATGCGGCGATTCCTTCCGAGGGAAGGTTTACCGCCATCAGATATCTTTTTGTTCCAGCTCGTCGGCCTGCACTTGCTCAACCTCTTCTTGCTCGTACTCATCCGTAAAGACTCGTTCCACGACAGCGCCACCGAGCAGCTTTTCCACTTCCTCGGTGAGCGCGAGGCATTTCTTGCCCTGAGCCCCGCGGACTTCCAGTCTGACCGTGCCGTCCGGGGCCACGATTACGTCGATTTCCTGAATTTCACTCATTTTTTCCTCGAATCCGGCGGCCGACAACGCTGGTCGTTGCGAAGTAATGATGTCCGTTTCACGTCATGCGGCGTACGGTGAAGCGTATGGTCTTGTCGGGAAGGACTTCTTCTTCAACCACGGCGAAATCCTGGCTTTCCAACTGCTCCTTGGCGACGAGGTACGCATACCGTTGGCTGATGAGTCCCAGGAAGGCCTCCTGCTCAATGTCGGAGATTCCGTACCAGTCCGCCACGAGATGGTAACCGTCCGCTTGTTTGCAAAAGCCTATCTGGTACTCTGGATTAGCTGTGGGAATACGTATGTGGACCCGGGTGCGGATTCCCTGGTACCCCCGTATCTCGAGATCCCCTTCCTCAAACTCAATCTCCAGGTCTTTGAGGGCCTGCTCCAGATGGTCTTTGGAAACTATGCGTGTCTTGAGTGTCGTGAAGTGGGACATGGATACTATCCTCCGGCCGGGCCTCGAGACGGCGGCGCCGACGGTCGGTCCGGACTATCGCACGGCGGAAACGGCCCTCAGGTCAACTTCACCAGCGGATGGTCCTTGAGCATAATCTTTCCCGCCCGCAGGTCCCTTACCGTGACGCAGAGGCGCTTGTTGCCGTCGATGGAAAATTGCACGGGGAAGCGCTTGTCTCCCCGCTTCGCCCTGGGCAGGGCTTGAATGAATGTCGGGCATTTCTCGTTGACCCAGAACCGACCGACAATGTCGAGCTCCTGTCGCTCTTGGAATCTGGCCGCTCCCGAAGGGTCGAATACGAGATCGAGCTGCGGCGTGTCACCTCCGGTAAAACACTCCCTGCGGCCCACCTCGTATATGTCGAGGCCCAAAAATTCCTGATCGTCGTAGGATGCGCTCACGTTGACCGTACGGATTGGGCCGTCAGTGGGGTAGGGGGTGCCGGACGGGACGATGAGAACATAATCGTGATCGCCCCGTTCTCTATTGTAGTACCGGAGCGTGTAGTCGTGCTGGATATGATCGTAGAAATCCACTCCGTGCACGAAAGCCGCTCCACCCAGTGCAACCGCGTCGAGTGGACGGTGTGCTCGAACCCTGTTCCCGAACATCTGACGCACGGCACGGCGTACGCTTGGTATCAGGCTTGAGCCGCCCACGAGGATTACCGCCTCGATGTGCTCGCTGGAGTACCCTTTTTCATTCGCATCGGCAAGGGCCCTGTTCACCGTGCACTGGATCGTCTCAAAGAGCCCGTTGGCCTCGAGGAGATCCTCAAAGGCCGATCGGGAATACCTCGCGTTGATGACTTCTCCGGTTTCCGGATTTACAACGGTAATGGAGGCACTCTCCGCATTGGTGAGGGATTCTTTGGCCCTCTCCACCTCCATCAGGAGGAGCCCCGATATGTGACGGACATCCTCGGGCTGTTTGTCGTTTCGGGCGAGCAGATCCCTGTAGAGCCAGTTGTCGATGCTGATGCCGCCAACTTCGGCTCCGCCTTTTCCGAGGACCGAGCATCGCTTGCCGCCTGTGGCATTCCTCTCCATGCGCACCACGGAGACGTCCAGGGTCCCGCCTCCGAAATCGAAAACCATGTACACGCTTCCGGCCTGAAGCTGCGTCCCATACCCCAGAGCCGCGGCCGAGGCCTCGTCAAGGAGTCTATAACGACTTATGCCCGCGGTCTCACACACCCTTGTGAGCCAGTCCTGATAGTGTTCGAACGCCTCAACAGGAACCGTAAAGGCAACCTCTTCATCACCGAGGTCAATGGCTTCGGCCGCGTACACAATGACCCGCACAAGGAAATCCGAGCCCGCTTCCGAAAATCGAACGGATCTCCCTTCAATACGTCGAGGAATCTCCAGCCTGTTGGAGATATATCGCTTCATCCATCGGAAAGTGGATTGGGATTCGCGTAGGCCCCTATCCACGACCTGTTTCCCCACCCATGTCTGTTTGCCCGAGTAATTGATAAGCGAGGGGACATAAGGCACTTCAACGGTCTCGCCCTCGGGGCCGTCGTACCGTGTCCGGAGTGAGACATCCGGCACAATGAGCGGTCTCGGCCGTTCCATGGCGTCATCCCAGACCGCCGCCCGGGTGTTGGACGTTCCGAAGTCTATTGCCAGCCTACCGGCCACGACCTCTTTCTCCTCTATGGGTTGCCGTAAGAGACGCACACGATCGGATCGATCCCACGTCTCACGAGATTCGGTTCAGAAGATCGAACCACGAAGTCGCCAAGAAGTCAAAGGCCAAACCCCTTGCTGTTGCTCACTTTTCCAAGAGCTCATCCCACCCGCCCCGAGAGTCTACGAGGGCTTTGCGGATCACCTCTCCCTCGTACCGGTACCCGATGAACCTTACCACAACAGGCGCTCCGGACGAAAGGGCCATCCCGGAAGCCAAAGGCTCGGCCAGGGCGGGATCGAAGACTGTTTCTTCACCTACGCTTCCGATGGGCTCCAACCCGGCGTCTTCGAGGATGCCCGCGACTTCTGAAGCGAGGGCCATGACGCTCTTGCCGGAAATCTGCTTGCCGACCGCTATGAGCGACTCCTGCAAGCGCAACTGCGACAGAGGCCCGGCAACCTGCGCGAAGATTTCCTCCAGCGGGTCCGTGGCTCCGGCCCGCTCTTCCATCTCTTCGACCATACCGCGCAGCGAAGCCACGGCCGTTCTCGCCTCTTGCAGCTCAAGGGTGAGATTGGCGCCGGTCCTCTTCAAGGATGCGATTTCTTCCGCTGCAAGCGCCTCTCCGTGCGACGGTTTCCCCAGGAGCACCTGCCATGCGTCGGCAATTCTCTCCACGAGGTTCATCGGGCCCCTTTCCAAGCGAATGTGAGATACGTTCCCGTCATGGGTTCCCCGTTACCCTTCGATCTCGATATCGAATTCACCTGCTTCGATGCGGGCAGGGCCGTGCTCGATCTCAATATCAAACCGCCAGCGCCATCTCATCTGCGCCATCAGAAAGGCGATCCAGGTGCGCTCCGTATCATTCATGGGCGTTTCGTTGAGTCGCTCGACCTTGTCCATGTCCTGTCGGGTCGTCGGCCTGCGCAAAATTCCCGACTGAAAGTTCCACATCATCACCGTGCAATCGTGACCGCCGCTTACGAGCACACGGCTCTCCGGATCGGTGGCGAGGCAGGTCACCGGCCCGGTGTGCTCCTCAAGAGCTCCCCACGGCTTTCCTTCCGGCAGTATCCAGAGTCGCACCGACCGGTCCCAGCTTCCCGATGCCAGCACCCTTCCGTCGCCGCTCACTGCCAGGGACGAGATGACGTTGGTGTGTCCGCTCAATGTTCTCAGGAGAGTCCGGTCGCTCACGCTCCAGAGGTTAACGGATTCATCGGAGCCTCCGCCTGCCAGCAGCGATCCGTCTGGAGTGAAGACCAATGATCTCACCGTCATGGTGTGACCGGTAAGCCGATCGGTCAGCTTTCCTTCCGGAACGGTCCACAAGAGAACAGCCCCGTCTTCTCCACCCGTAGCGAGCAACTTTCCGTCCGGGCTGAAGGCCACCGATCGGACCGACCGGTCGCCGTGTCCACGGAGCACATTGAAGAGCGAGCCGTCCCTGAGCCTCCACAGATTGCAGGTGCCGTCAAAACCCGCCGCGGCCAGGAGCCTTCCGTCAGGACTGACGGCAAGTCCGGCAACTCCTTTGGCGTGGTCGGCAAGGCGCCGGACCGGTTTTCCGTCGGGCATGCTCCAGATGACCACCCACGGCTCCGCACCGGAACCGCTCGCAACAAGAGAACCGTCAGGATTTGCGGCAAGGGCGCTCACCGGATGCCGATGGCCGGAAAGGGTCTCCAATGGCGCGCCGTCCGGCATGCTTCGGATGCGGACCGTCCCGTCCCAGCTCGCGCTGGCCAGGGTGCTCTGAAAATAGGAGCTGATAATGAGCTTGGAGACGCGGCGCTGATGCGCGACGAAGCTCGCCGTGGGCCTGTCAACGACGCCCAGGATGGGTGCCTCCCCGTTACAGGGCCCGGCGAGATCGAGAAGCCTTCGGAATCCCGAGCGTTGCTCTCCATTGTCGGGAGACCAGCCGACCTCTTCCAGTCGCTTCAACGCCCGCACTCCCCAGACCGGAGGAGCCGCTTGAGCCAGTCTCCAGAGGGTTTCCCAGTCCCGGCGATCGTCAAGAATTCCGAGGGTCACGTCCCACTCCCGGAAGGTCATCTCCCCCATGCGTCGCTTGTGTCTGACCCCGGCCACCAGTTCCACCAGCTCCAGCCGTCCCGCCTGCCTCGCACGCTTGGAAATCCTGGTTCGCAGGTCTTTTCCCGCGTCCTGGTACGCCTCAGTGAGGAGGCTCATGTCAAAGTCGAGGCTTTCGTACTCGTCCCATTGTTCGGTGAGAAAGTAGAATAGCGCACGATTCCGCACATCGACAGGCCTGAATCCTTTGCTCACCGCCAAGGTCGCAGCAGAGGAAGACCCATGCTCGATGACCGTACGGCACAGGGCCTCTTGAAACTCGCTCCCTTGCAGCGCTCGCTCGAGAAGCTTCCGTGCTCGTTCTCGAATCTCCGGGTCTTGATCGTCCAGGGCGAGAACGAGGGGATAGATGAGGCTCGGCCCTTCTTCTTCCGGTGAGAGAGGTTTCCCGGATTTCAGTGCGGAGAGCACGCGAATCTTTAGGGGCGAAATCGCCACGTATCCAGCCCGGACCAGCACTTCGTCAAGCTCGGGTGAACGCTGATGTGCCCAGACATCGCAGAATCTGTCCATCGCCTCGGGATTCTTCAGGCCCGGAAGGACCAGCGCTGCCCTGTGGGCGAGAACCGGGTCCTCGTCCGTGCAAGCCTCAATGAGGGGGACGACAAGGTCCGCGGCGCCGTCCGTGAGAAGGTCCGGTCGATCCGCGGCCAGGGCGGACAGCACCCGAACGTGAGGAGGCGTGCGTGCGACGATTCCCCGCTCAATGACAGTTCTCAAGTGCGGTAGTCTGTTCTTGACCCACTCGGCGCAGAGGGCATCCAACGCGTCGGGATTGGTGAGCTGCTCGATGCACGAGATGGCTCGGCTGCGAACAATCTCATCCGCTCTGAGAGAGGCCACTACCAGCGGTGCCACCACTTCGGCCCCGGCGCCCGTCAATTCGGTCAAGTGTGCCTCTTCGAGACACCGGAACACCTTCAAATGCCAGGGGAATTCCGGCATCCAGCCGCCTTCGGCCAGCAACACGGTTACCCGCGGATGACGGGTAGTGAGCCAGAGCTCGTAGAGCGGTTGTACCGTCCCTCGCTCGGCCAGAGCCTTGAGCATGTCGAGGATAGTTTCTTGCGTCGTTCGGTCATCATTGCGGGAAAGGGCATCGGCAATGGGCGCGATGACCTCGGGAGATGGGTCCGGAGTCAACTGTCGGAGGGCAATCCGCAGGGCTTCGGGAAGATGAGCCGTTCGCTCCGTGAGTTCGTCAATTGCGCCGCCGTCCGCCACGATGTCTCTTCTCTCCTTTCCGTCCGGATATCTTCAGATTGGATCTCTTTCAGACCGAGGACGCGGATTGAGCTCGTCCTTCAGAGAGCCATTTTCTCAGACCGTCGATGGTTTCCCGCTGGGAATGACTGATGGGAACCTGTCGGGAAAGCGCATGGAGAACGTCCTCGGTGGTGAAATCCCTCCCGGGGCTCTCCCGGTCGCTGAAAGCGATGTACATGGCATCTATCACGGCCTGCTCGATCTCGGCTCCCACGTAACCATCCGAGGCGGCAACGAGCTTTCCCATGTCAAACCCCTGCAGCGGTCGTTTCCGCTTGCGGACGTGCACGTCGAAAATTTCGCGGCGCTCCTCCGGGGTCGGCAGGTCGAGGAAAAAGATCTCGTCAACCCGTCCCCTTCGCAGGAGCTCCGGAGGGAGCATAGAGATATTGTTGGCCGTTGCCACCACGAAGACGGGCTTGGTCTTCTCCTGCATCCAGGAAAGAATGCTCGCGAAGACCCGCATGGAAGTCCCCGCGTCGCCTCCGCCCACGGAAAGGCCTTTCTCAATCTCGTCTATCCAGAGGAGACAGGGGGAGATAGTCTCTGCAAGGGACAACGCCCGCCTTGCATTTTCTTCGGATTGACCTACCAGCGACCCGAAGATCGCTCCAAGATCCAGCTTTATGAGCGGGAGATGCCAGAGACCCGCGATCATCTTTGCAGTCAAAGATTTGCCCGTGCCGGGAATGCCGATGAGGGCAATGCCCTTGGGCGCGGGAAGGCCGTATTCCCGAGCCTCGCGGCTGAAGGCCCTTTCCCGCGTTCTGAGCCATTCTTTGAGCACGTCCAGTCCGCCCACATCGCCGATGGTCTCGGATGGGGAAAAGAATTCCAAGGCTCCGGAGTCGCGAATGATCTGTTTCTTTTCTGAGTTGACCAGGTCGATATCCCGCTCGTCAAGGCCCCCTTTGGAGACGATGGCCTTGGAAAAGATCCGGCGTGCGTGATTCGTCGAGAGTCCCAATGCAGACCTGAGCAGCTTGTCGCGTCCCTGAGGCGTGAGGTTTACCCGTACGCCGGGTGTGGCTGTAAGCCGCGAAAGGATGTCGTCCAATTCCGCTATTCCCGGCGCGGGAAAGTCGATAACTACCGCATCGTCCTTAAGCTCTTCGGGCAGTCTCCAATGCGGCATGGTGATGACGAGAGTCTTCTTGGAAAACCTGAACTTTTGTGCCAAACGCCTCAGTTTGCGCACCACCCGGGGCTGTCCGACCCAGCACTGGTGGAAATCGCAAAGAGCGAAGACCGTGTCGTCAGGGAAATTCTCCACTGCGGCCAATGCACTGATAGGATCTTTGGCAATGGGTGGAGTCCCTTCCCCTACCACAACCTTGAAGAACTCCGCGTGATCCCATGTGTAGAGCTTCCGGTTGGTCCCCTCGCAGATCTCCTTGAGGTGCTCTAGAATGCACTCTTCCTCGTACGAGACGACGCAGATCAGGGTGAACCGCGATCGGAAATAAATCTCCAATTCTTTTTGAAAATCCACGTCACGTCTCCGCTCGTTGGAGATAAGCATTGAGCGCCACTATTTGCCGAATTCTGAAAGTCCAACCACAAAGGCGCCAAGACACGAAGAAGTCAAGAGAAATTCAGTTGATTCCGTCTTTGATCGAGGTGACGCCGGAATGGACTTACCATAGATTTTATACGTTCGGTCGCGCCTTTCAGCGCGGGAGGCGCTACCCAGTCATCTGTCCATGATCCGAGGCATTCTCCGTCATTCCTGCGGAGGCAGGAGCCCAGGCTCTTCAGAGCTCTCTGGACCCCGGCTTTCGCTCGGGGTGACGCCTGGGGATTGTCCGGGGTCATCTTGAAATCCATTGCCTTCCGGAAGCGTAATTCCAAACAGGCTTTTTGGACGTCCTGCCGCCATGCGGCTGCTGGAAATTGGTGTCTTTGAGTCTTTGTGGCTCATCCAATGTCCGTCCCGAAGAGCCTCGGAGGATCGATCCCGCTGATGGTGATGCGTCCTTGCCCATCTACGCTCACTTCGGCAACAGGCGTCTCCTCAAGCTCCCTCAGCCGGTATCGATCGCTCAGGAGGTGAATGCGCTGGTTCGAGGAGCCCCGCAGACCTCGAGGGAGGCGCAGGGCCTCCACGTACCGACCCGCGATCAAGACGTCCGTCCGCTGGAGAATGTCCGGCCCCTGGGGAAGAGCCCTAATCTCTTCCATCTCAAGCCCGGAAAAGAGGATAACGGAGAGGGATGTGCTTTCCCGCACCCCTTCCATGAGCCGATAGAGACCGTCAGGCTGCTCCAGGGGCTCGCCGCCGCTTATGGTCAACCCTTCAATTTCTTCGCGATCGGCTTTGATGGTTTCTACCAGATCTTCGATACGCATCAGCAGCCGCGGGGCTTTGGAATGCGTCTGCGGATTGAAGCATCCCGGGCAGCGTAGGGAGCACCCCTGCAACCAGGTCGCGATCCGCACCCCGGGTCCGTTTGCACGGCTACTCTCCATGATGGAATGCACGTTGAGAATGGCGTGCCGCCTTTCAGTTACAAGGTGCGCATCGAGCACCGGCCGCACACGGCTACAAAGCACGGTGCGCACGTGGAGTATCGGCTCAGATTATACGATCCGCCGTCGGAGTTCAATATCCTCTGCAGCGGGGGGCTTCCTAATTTGAGGAAGGGGGTTTAGATGATGCAGGCGCTTCGTTGTCTTATTTATCGACAACAGACCCGGCCGTTTTTTCCAAGACTCGCAGCCGCTCTACTTGGGTCTCCAGATTCAAATCAAACATATCTACGTGGCTTGGGGGGTATAGAAATTGTCAATGTCCATTGCTGAAGGCTCCGGATAACCGAGAGACTTCGCAATCTCTCTAAGGAGATCGAAATATCCGCTACTGATGGCAGAATCTGACAACGCGCATGTGCATAAGGAGACTCACGAGATCAACGGACACGTTCGGCAAGAAAATCGAAAGCCTTAAGGCATTGGGTTCTTGTCATTTTCTGCTCACTACGACTTTGTGCAGGTCCGGCGGACGCTGAAAGTCACTCCAGTGATAAAGGCGGGTGTGACGACTCGGCTGTGGAAGGTTCGAGAACTCGCGGAATTTCTAAAATACGACCAAAAACATCTGCTATCGCGTTGTCTAGGCCCAGAACTCATCTGGATCTATTCCGAACCTCCTAAGCATAGCGCTGATTGCGGAACGACCTATTACAGTTGATTTCCCGTGATCGGCGATCGTAAAGATGTCCCCTTGTTTAGAACCTGGAGAATTTGGAAGCAACAACACCCTTTCCGACCCTTTGCCTCTGCCGGGGACCGTGACAACACCGAAGCGTTTAAGGCGCTTCAGGACTTCGCTCAGCTTCAGCGAAGGCCTAGACGGCATGACAGGCTGCCGGAGACCAACAGGTGTTGGCAGTGAAAGAGAAGGGCGGGAGATCTTCCGGCATTTTTGTCCGGCTGTTTACTTCCGGTTCCCTGCGTTTTCTTAGAACCTTGGGTTTGGACTGCTTCGCACAAGCAATGTATTCATCCCATATTTCTTGGGGAGCGCGCCTAAAGAGGTAATCCAGGTTGTCGTGGGTGAGGCAATAACTCACTTGTTCAACAATGACGTTGACAATATCCTCTTCCAACTGCTTCTCAGAAGGCGCGGTAGCCACCAGATCAAGCTCCAGGCAGTGTGCGACCCACAGCTCTTCTTCCTTTCTGATTAGAATCCTGAATTCAAACGCCCACTTGTCTTTCATGGCTTCCTCTTTCTGAAGAGACCGGATATCTGATATCGTGAAGAATTACAAGTAAGAATAAGCTACTAGTCGTAATCTCACGTGTGATTCTTGAGGTCACAACTTTCAGAGTCAAGCTCCTTGTCCGTAATTTCTTACGTTTTTCTCATTTTACGAAGAGGACTCGAACAATGTCAAGTCGAATTACCTCCCGATCAACAATCCAATTCATGTCCGACGATTTTGGACATCAATAAACGCCAAGAGTTTAAATTTGCGCCAAGGTGGCACAAGTGTTGCCTGCTGACGGAGGGTTCTTGGACGAGTAACCAGCAATATCCATGCCGCGTTTCGCGTCAAACGGTTTTTTGCTTTGATTCCACGATTTCAAATTAGGACACCACTTGCAGCCGTAACCCCACTTGACGGCCCGGCCCTCAAGGCGTAATGCTCGTTATCTCATGGAGCCTCGTACACGACATCGTAAACGATCCGGCAACCGCTGGGTCATTGTTCCTCTCGTGCTCATGGCCATTGCCGCGGTCGGCCTCGCGGCCGATTTCATGGGGTACGCGGGGGCAACTCTCACCCCGGCCAAGCTCTATTCCAGGATCTGCCTCCCGTTGATCCGGCTGATCTGTTTCCTGGCCGTGGGCCTGCTGGTCGGACAATTCCTCGAGTCCATGGGGTGGACGGAGAAGCCGGCTCGTTGGTGCAGGCCGCTCACCCGATGGGCACACCTCAAGAACGAAAGCGGTGCAGCGTTCGTAGCGAGCTTTGTCTCCGGAATCCTGGCCAACACCCTTCTGATGAATTTCCACCTCGAGAAGAAGCTCAGCCGCCGGGAGATGGTCCTCACCTACCTGCTCAACACCGGGCTCCCGCTGTACCTGGTGCACCTCCCCACCACATTCTTTGTGGTTTCTTCGCTGGCGGGTCAGGCCGGGCTCCTTTACGTGGCGATCAACTTTGTTGCCGCGTGTTTGAGGAGCGGGGGCGTGCTGGTTCTTGCACGGTTCGCGCTCCCTCCACAGTCGCCTGCGGAGCCGTTCGTACCGGTCTCGGAAGAACCGGGAGAGGAAAAACGTCCGGTCATTGCAGAGATTTGGAAGAAGTTTCAACCACGGTTCGTGCGTCTGGTTCTCTACACCCTGCCTATTTACGTGCTGACATTTCTCTTGAACGAATGGGGCTTGTTTGTCTGGTTGCGGAAAGGCGCCGCGGGTTGGATCTCTTCCTCGGTTTTCCCCTTCGAGTCGGCAGGTGTCGTGATATTTGCCCTGGCCGCGGAGTTCAGCTCGGGGATGGCCGCTGCGGGAGCGCTTCTCGATGCCGGGACGTTGACGGTGAAGCAGACGGTCATGGCCCTTGTCCTGGGATCCATCGTGGCTACCCCCATCAGGGCAATACGGCATCAACTCCCCGCCCATGCAGGGTTGTTCACGTTGGCACTGGGGAGTCAGCTCCTCATCATGAGTCAAGCGTTGCGGGTGGTGAGCCTCATCCTGGTGACGGCCGGGTATGCTCTTTGGTGTTGAGGTTGTTGCCGGATTAGATACGCATGAATTGCCCGGCATTCAGGCGAGGCAAACGGTTGCTCATACAGCGACCTCGATAGTTGTCAGATTCACGCTCTCAGGACTTCTGATTTCCTCGCCGCACGCAATGCGGTCCTCTACGTGGAGCCGGATGACGTCAGCCAGATTGTCGCGGGCTTCTTCAAAGGTGTTGCCGCTTGTATAGCACCCCTGAAGCTCAGGGCAGTACGCATAATATCCTTTTTCGTCTTTCTCTATCACTGCGGCGAAATGATACACTTTCATGGCCGGCACCCCTTTCCTATGCTTCGGGGGAAATTGAAGCCGTGACGACTCTTCATAACCATGAAAGTTACCAACAAAATGGTTGCATTTCAAGGAGTGACGGCGGGCGCGGCGAGAAGCCCGTCGGACTCCGAGCCGGATAACACCGTCCGCTTCTTTTTGACTTGACGCAACCACCTTGCGGCGACTAGACTGATTCCCAATAGATATCTCCTGCGGGTTCCTCCCGACAAAGCGAGGAACAAAAGGGAATCCTGTGAGATTCAGGAGTGGGCCCGCCGCTGTAGCCGGGTACGAAAACCGCATGATGCCACTGGGGATTTGAAAGCCCTGGGAAGGCGCGGTCAGTAGGACGATCCGGGAGCCAGAAAACCTGCCCGCAGGGGAAAAGTGTCTTACCATCGAGGAGCGTGGTAGGTGCGATGAGCCGTGGACAGAAAAGGGCGGTCCCCGGGCCTGTAAAGGTCCGGTTTTTTTGTTCTGGGCTCTTGAGGTTCATTCCGTCGGTCGGCCGATGCCGCGTTCGGATAGGCTCCACCTCCTCTTGGCGGCACGCCCGAAAAGGGAGTAAGCCCTTTCGAGAAATTTTCCTTCACTCTTGACGAAGGACCTCAAGGAACAAAGGAGCCTGAAATGAAAGGTAAGGGACTAGCCCTCGCCACCATGTTGATGTGTGTCGTCTTTGTTGCGTCCACCGGCTATGCCAAAGGCCATGGGACGAGCAAGACCCCAAAGGAAGCGATCCTGCTGGTCGCGTTCGGAACCAGTGTGCCGGAGGCTCAGAAGGCCCTGGATAAGATCGGCGAGCAGGTGAAGAAAGCGTTCCCCAACGTAAAGGTCACATGGGGTTACACGTCGAAAATAATTAGAAAGAAGCTGGCCAAGCAGGGCAAGAATCTCGATCCGCCTACGGTAGCCCTGGCCAAGTTGATGGAAGACGGGTACACGAGGATACTCGTTGCTTCCCTTCATTCCCTGCCCGGGGTTGAGTTTCACAATCTGGGACGGGACGTGGAGGCGTTTCGGACATTACTCGAGCCTTCCGGCGGGAAAGTGTCCCTCTCGTGGCCGCTCCTGTCATCCCGTCAAAACATGGAAGCCGTTGCCAAGGCAGTGATCAAAGAGGTTCCCAAGAGCCGAAAACCCGAAGACGCTGTGCTGCTCATGGGACACGGCTCGGAACATCACCCCGGTGACGCGGTATACGCGGCCCTCAACTACTGGATGGCGGGGATCGATCCGAAAGTGTTTGTGGGCACTGTGGAAGGTCAGCCCCGGATCGAGTACATCATTCCGAAGCTCAAGAAAATTGGTGCGAAGAAGGTCTACCTCATGCCGCTTATGGCGGTGGCCGGAGACCATGCCCGCAATGACCTCTGCGGAGACGAAAAGGATAGTTGGAAATCAATTCTCGAAAAGGATGGTTTCAAGGTGGAATGCGTGCTCAAGGGCACGGGTGAGATGCCCGGCGTTGTCGACGTCTGGCTCGCCAACATGAAGCGGACGTACGACGTGATGAAGACCGGTAAACACGGATCGGAAGCGGCGTCTCACGAGAAAAAGTGAGACCGGAGCCGATACTGCCCGGATGAAGGTTATGGAGGTTGATGCCTTCGGAAGAGGAGAGGCCGCCTCCTTTTCCGGGCCTCTTCCGGGAGAGTCAAGTGAACCACGGGCCGACAGGCCCAACGAACCGGATGTACACATTGTCCCTAGAAAACGGCAGATCTCCGCTTCCGGGCTCCAGAGAGCACATCAAGAGAAGGATGGAGAAGAATACGGTCTTCTTACTCATCTTGCTGGGGCTGCTCATGGTGGGGGCAGTGGTTTCCTTGTTCTTGGCCTGCCTGTTCGGTCGGATCGAAATACCCGCATCGGGGGTGCTCCGCTCCATTGCTTCGGGATTGGGATTGGCGAAAGATACGGCTGAGGACTCCACCTGGCAGGTGGTGGTCTTCAACATCAGATTGAGTCGGGTTTGTCTCTCGTCACTGGTGGGTGCATCCCTGGCAGTTGCGGGAGCGGCATTCCAGGGAATTTTACGCAACCCCCTCGCGGACCCGTTTACGATCGGGGTTTCCACGGGAGCGGCTTTCGGTGCGTCCCTGGCCATCTTTCTGGGATTGGGGGGAAATACCTTCCTCGGGTTCGGGCTTCTGCCCCTTGCTTCCCTTGGCGGTGCTCTTGCAGCCCTGTTTGCCGTCATCGCACTGGGGCGGGTGAACGGCCGGCTCAGGCGGGACACCATGGTGCTTGCAGGAATCGTGGTGGCCACGTTCCTCTCGGCGTTGATCTCGCTGGTGAAGTCCCTGGACGAGGAATCGGTATCGAGCATCGTCTTCTGGGTGATGGGCAGCTTTCAGGGAAGAGGATGGACTCACGTCGGCTTTGCCTTACCGTACGCCCTTGCCGGGTTCATTCTGGTAGGAGCTTACGCGCGAGAGCTGGACATCCTCTCCTTGGGCGACACGCAGGCTCGCCAACTGGGCGTGGACGTGAACCGTGTCCGCATACGCATCCTCGTGGGTGCGAGCCTGCTGACCGCGGCCGCGGTATCGGTCTCGGGAGTCATCGGCTTCGTGGGATTGGTGGTGCCCCATTTGATCCGCATGACCGCAGGGGCCGAGCACAGGCGGCTAATAGTGCTCTCGGGATTCTTGGGAATGATAGCGCTCACGTGGTCGGACGTGGTGGCTCGAACGCTCCTCCCCGGTGGCGAGGAGCTCCCCGTGGGCGTTGTGACGGCGCTTTTGGGCGGCCCCTTCTTCTGTCTCCTGCTCAAAGGGAGGAAGGAGGTGGGGAGCATTGATTGAGGTCGATCGGCTGCACTGCGGTTACGGCGATCGAGACGTGCTCAAAGGGATCTCCATGCGCGTGGAAGCCGGAGAAATAACAGGAATTCTCGGACCGAACGGCAGCGGAAAGACAACGCTCCTCCTTGCCATGGCAGGGGTGATCCCCATTAAGTCGGGCAGTGTGAGAGTGGGAGGAGTGGAAGTAGGCACTCACGATCCCAGAGCCTTGTCCCGCGTCGTGGCGAGCGTGCCGCAGAAGACCGAGGTTTCGTTTCCGTTTAAGTGCCTCTCCCTGGTGCTCATGGGACGGTACCCCCATCTGGACGGGTGGGGCGGTTACGATGCCGGGGATGTGGAGATCGCCCTCAACGCGATGGAGCAGACGAGGACCCTACATGTGGCCGATCGACCGGTGAAGGAAGTTTCCGGTGGAGAGGCGCAAATGGTGACCATTGCCCGTGCGTTGGCACAGCAATCGGCTATCCTGCTGCTGGACGAGGCGACCTCAAACCTGGACGTGGCGCGGAAGATACAGATCTTCGATCTCCTGGCGGAAAAGAACCGGGGAGGGGCCACGCTGCTCTGCGTCATGCACGACCTGAACCTCGCGGCCCTGTATTGCAAGCGTTTGGTATTCTTAAAGAACGGTGCGATCGTCCTGGACGGTAGAACCGAGGAAGTATTTCATGACCATCTCTTGTCCGACATATACGAGACTGAAATCCGCGTGTCGAGGCATCCGATTACGGGCAGTCCGCAGGCTCATTTTGTGCCTGGTCGCAATGGCGGTTCTGTGGTTACCGATAGCCTCGAAGGCTGAGCCTCTCGTCATCAAAGATGATACCGGCCAATCGGTGAGGCTGGAGAAGCCCGCGATGAGGATCATTGCCCTCTACGGAGCGTACAACGAGATCATCGCGGCCATAGGGCTCGAGTCGCGACTGGTGGCCCGCACCAAGGCGGATACCCTTCCCCCGTCCATTCTCGCCAAACCGAGCATCGGAACCCACATGAGACCCAACGTGGAGATGGTTCTCGGACAGCGGCCCGATCTCATCGTACAGGAGGGCGCTCGACGACAGGCCATGATGCCGGTCAACCAACTGCGAAGCCAAGGTCTCAACGTGGCGGTGTTCAATCCGTCGAGCTTCGAGGACCTTTTCTGGGTCATAAAGAGGCTCGGTGTGCTCACCGGCGAGCAGGAGCGAGCGAAACAACTCGTGGATTCCATGGAGGGTCGCCTCGAAACAGTGCGAAAGAAGTTGCAAGGGGTTGCACACCAACCGAAAGTTTTCTTTGAGGTTCGTTACCCCAATCTCTTGGCCGCGGGCGAAAAGTCCATGGTGGGGGACATCATTTCTCGATCGGGAGGGGTCAACTGTATCCAAACGGAAAAGAAGCTTGTTCGGCTGGGCATGGAGACCCTCATCGCGTCCAAGCCTGACTACTATGTGGTCCAGAAGGGACCGATGAATCGCGACCCGAGCAGGCCCGAGGATCGTCCGAACTTTGACGTGCTCGAAGCGGTGAAGAATCACCGGGTGCTCGTCGTGGACGAGCAAGAATTTTCAAGACCCGGCCCCAGGGCCGTGCAGGCAGTGGAGAAGTTGGCTCGTTTTCTCAACCCGGGCCTGTGGAAGGAGAAGGAACAGTGAAAGGTGAGAAAGTGATGCCAGGGGCCATGCCGACGAGGCGCGGCGTCCTCTACGGTGTGGGGGTGGGTCCGGGCGATCCTGATCTGATTACGGTGAAGGCAGTGGAAGTGCTCCGTAACGTGGACAAGGTCTTTGCCGCCTGCTCCACCAAGAACGATTACAGCCTGTCCCAAAACATCGTCACCAAGCACCTCGGGGAGACCGACATCGAAAAGATGCCGTTCCCCATGACCCGGAATTCCGAAGCCTTGAACGAGGCATGGGAGAAGAACGCCGGACGGGCCTTGGAAGTGCTCCACCAGGGGCTGGACGCGGCTTTTATCACGCTGGGCGATCCGCTCACCTTTTCGACATTCTCTTATCTCCTCAGGACCATCCGGCGACTCGATCCCCAAGTCAAAGTGAAGACCGTTCCCGGGATCACGTCTTATCAGGCGGGGGCTGCAGCGGCCAACACCCCTCTCACCGAGGGGGAGGAGTCGCTCCATCTCATCTCAGGGGCTCGAGGCGGCGCAAAGCTTCGGCAGGTGGTGGAATCAGCGGAGAACATCGTGATGCTGAAAGCGTACAAGCACTTCGAGGACATCTACGCCACCCTGGAGGATTTGGATCTCCTCGATCGGGCTCTCCTGGTGAGCCGGTGCGGACTGGAAGACGAGACCGTGATCGATGACCTGCGATCGTGCAAAGGCAAGAAAATGCCCTACTTGTCGCTGGTGGTGATCAAGAAAAAGGGGATAGATTGAGAGAAGCGGTCGCTATGGCTTCACCGACTTCCTGCCGGTCCGGTTCATGGCGACCCGTCGCCTTCCTGTGCGGTAGAAATTCTAATGCTTTTCGCCTCGTTGCTCGAGCAGGAGCCGGGCAGGTTTATAGCCGTTCTTGGCGGCTTTGCGGTACCACTCCAAAGCCTTCTCTTCATTTCGGGCGACCCCGCGTCCCGTTGAGTAGGCCGAGCCCAGGTTGAACTCGGCGGCGGCCTCACCCTGATCGGCAGCCTTGAGCAGCCATTCCACCGCTTTCTTGTCGTCCTGCTTGACCCCGCGGCCCAGGGCAAGCCTCATGCCGAGAGCGGTCTGAGCCGGTGCGAGACCCCTCCCCGCGGCCCTTCGGAACCACTTCACCGCTTCCTCGGGGTTTTTCGTCACGCCCAATCCTTGATCGCACATCTCCCCCAGATTGTACTCTGACCAGGCGAATCCATCGTCCGCGGCCATCCGGTACCACTTGGCCGCCTCCTTGTAGTCCTTGTCCACCCCGCGGCCCTGGTAGTACATTTCGCCAAGGTTGTGCATCGCTGCGGAGCTGCCCTGATCGGCTGCTCTTCGAAACCATTTCAGAGCCTCGCCGTAATTCTGCGGGAGCCCTTTCCCAGTATAGTACATCGTTCCCAAGGCGACCTGAGCCTTCAGATCGCCGTTTGCAGCCCGCTCCGCGTAGACTTCGGGGGTAGTTCCCTCCGCCCGCACATCGCACACCGATCCGGCGAACAGATTCAATATCAGAATTGACATGAGGAGAGCGAGAAACGTCTTAATGAAACGATGCATGTGTGTCCTCCAAGAATCGGTTTTCTTCAACGACTACCCCGTGATCTGCTCCCACCCGCGCCCATCGGCTCTTCTAACTGCTCGGACGGAGTTTTGCCCGACATGCTCAGTCTACGAGCCGTGGGAAGGTTCCGGTAGCCGATTCAGGGCTATGTCTCGAGAAAACGGGCAGCCGTGGACGGCTTCGGCACGATGCGGTCATCGTTCATCGCCGTCCACGCCGCCGGTCGACTCAGACCGGGTCGATGGGGGGCGAAGTTATTTGCTCATGGGCATCCCAATGCTCTGAGCACCCATTATCTTCTGGGTCGGCCGCAACTTCAAGGTTTCCGCCAACTTTTCCTTGTGCAGGGTGACGCGGAATCCTGTGTTAAGCCCCGCGGTCGCGCAGTACAGATAGACGTTCTGGGCTACGAAACCCGTGTCCATTCCCGCCAGCACCATCTTCGCCGCCTCGTCGCCTCCCATTTTTTCGAGATCCGCAACGTAGACCAGATGAACGGGAGCATCCTTGAAAGGCGACTGAGAGTAGGTCAACGCGCGATGATCTCCCATGACCACCGGAATGAGAGTGTTTCCTTTTGCATCGTACCGATAGATCCCCGCGGACGTAGCAACAAAAATGTGAATTTCTTGCCAATTCTTTGCCGAAGGGGCGGTTCGTCTCCCCGAATCCGGCCGATTGATACCGAACCCGGCCCACAGCACGTTCGAGAGCGTCTGTTCCGAGAGGCCGGTTGTTGCAAACTGTCTGGTGGTTTTTCTCTCCTTGAGCGCCTGGGCCAATGACTTGGTTTGATCGAGGTTGGGTTGGGGTAATTGTACAGCTTTCATTTCGCCGGCAACGGCCGACAGGACAACACTCATGGAGAAAACCAAACATGCAACGTTCGAGATCATTGTGTGCCGTCTCATTCTATTTATTCTCTTCAAGAATACAATTGGTCCGGATTTCTTCCGGATCCGCCGTCAAATTGATACCAGCGTCATCATCCATCATTGAAGGTCGCATCGGCGACCTTTCCATCAGTATGGGGCATTCGTTACTTCTCTACCTCCCGACCTCTATATTAGCCGTTTCGATAGGCGCCGACCGGTCGGAGGTACCAGCGAAGATCTCAATATTCCCTGCGCATGAGAATTCACGTCTCCTCTCTTGTCATTCTCTTCTTCCTTCCGTCCGGACATTGGCTATTTTCACTATTTGGCCTATTACATCCGAACGAGACCGGAATCAAGTACCAATTATGACGCTTCCGACATGCGCAGGCAATACTCCGCAACCGGTCGTTGCCCCGTGCAATGCCACCCTGGGTGGACATCCCGAGAGACCCCGGACTTGCCGCAACAGCTTCCCCCTACAGACGGTCTCGTTCCCAAGGCAGGACCATCCGCCTTCAAACGGGCCCTCTCACAGTTTTGTCGGCTTACAGCCAATCATTGTGACGCCTTTTCCCCGAACACCTCGCCGAAGAATTGCTTCATGGCTTCCCACGACCTTTTGGCTGCCTTCTCGTTGTACGCGTTTCCTTTTGACTTGTCCGTGCCGGCCCCCGGTTGGGTGAATGAGTGCACCGCGTTGCTATAATAGATCATTTGCCAGTCCACATCGGCTTTTCGCAGCTCATCCTGAAAGGCTGCTATATCCTTGGCAGGAACGAACGGGTCGTCGGCTCCATGGAGTATGAGAAGCTTGGCTTTGATATTCTTGCCATCTTGCGGGGAGGGGCTGTCCAGCCCTCCATGGAATGTCACCACACCCGCTATTGGGGCACCGCTCCGGGCAAGCTCCAGTACCGTGGTTCCGCCGAAGCAATAGCCTATGGCCGCGATGCGGTTCGGATCTACGTGGGGGGTCTTCTTGAGCAGGTCCAATCCGGCAAGGACCCTTTGACGGAGCAGCTTGCGGTCAGTTTTGTACTTGGTCGCCAGGGCGGCCGCTTCTTCCCTGTTCGCCGGGCGCACACCCTTGCCGTAAATATCAACTGCAAACGCCACGTACCCCATGTCCGCCAGCTTGTCGGCAACGGCACGGTAAGGATCTCTCAATCCCATCCAATCGGGAACGACCAGTACCCCCGGGTGTTTTCCTTGGATGCCCTCTTTTTCGGCCACGTACCCTTCGAGTACCGTCCCGCCGTCCTTATAGTCCACATTTTGAGCCTTCAGTCCGGCGAATGCCAGGACCGGCCACATCACAACCATCAGCAATAAAGGGATTGTCTTCATGTCGGCCACCTCGGGATGCTCCAATTCTCGCTGTGCGCGCTCAGACAACTCAGATGCCTTCGCGAAACAAGCGATTCATCACCCGTCAAAGGTTTCTTACTCGTCACCAATGCCGGGGAATCCCTGCGGGTCTCATATTGCCGCGCCGTCAAGAGTGTGCCATCGCCGACCGGTGTTTGTGACAAGTCCCTGAAGAGAAGTTAGCCGGCTCAATTCCCAGAGGAAGAGAACGGCTCGAAACAGCTGCCTTGCGGAGCTCTCAATGAGTATTGGTCGGATCTGTGTGTAGGGGAGGGACCTCATGTGAGGTGAGGTCCCTTGACCGGTGCAATGATTCTCGGGCGATCAGTCGGTGAAGAATGCAGCAGACGGCGTGATGTTGATCCGTACCTCCTTTGCTCCGGGCACTTTCTCTACCAACTGCTTCAGTTCATCAGCCAATTCCTGAGCCACGGCGCCGCCCGCCTCCGTGTCCACGTAGACGCGGCCCTGCGATGCAGTCACCGTCACGCCGGGGCAGGTGTCGATCAGCCTGGATTTAACCTTGGCGGCGACGACCAGGTCTTCGAGCCTTTGCTGAGACTCGGCGGTTGTCCGAAAATGCTCCTGCTGAACGGTGTGACAAATGATATCCACAGCATCGTCTACGGTGATCTTCCGAATATGTATCACGAGATCGTACAGGCTCGGGTCCGACGTATCGACACCGAAGAGTCTCAAGCTCCAACGACGCCTCTCGTCATCGTCTTTTTTCAGGATATACCGAGCCTCATCGGCAGATATCTTCTCCCGCTCCATTTCCCATTGGATACGGTCCTCTAAATCCGCGATTATCCGGACCTTGAGAACGTGACTGACACCTTTCAGGTAGAAGTGGCCCGCCAGACCGTGATATACGACATTGTCCTTGTGGATGTAATCCAGAAACGATGATTCGAAGAAGGCGAGGTACCGTTCCTTGCCGTATGTGAAGCGTTCCAGGACCGACGGCGCGTCGTGGAGTGCCCTGACCAGCTTTATTTCCGGTATGTTAAAGTGTTCCGAGGCCTCTACCAGTACTTCCCGGGAGATGCCGTCATAGCCCAGCCTTTGGGCAACCTTTTCTGCAACCTCTTTCCCCTTGCTGTAGGATCCCCTGGAAATTGTTATAATAGCCATAGCTCTCTCCTTTCCACCCCTGACGAAATTTACCTACTTGGACTCAATTGCACGTGGGCAACGGCAAGAGAATAGCGTTCCCCACCGTAGCGGACAAGTAGTTTCTGCAACCGCCTACCAGGAGCCGGCTCACCAAAGCCGCGCAGCGCCCATTCCGTTATTGCCCCCCGCTTTGCCGTAGCTCGGCCTTCAGTGCTTCATCATCGGTGAAGAGCCTCCTGAAGGAGAGACCTACCAATATCATGCTGCCGATCGCTACCGCGGCGGTGATCATGAGCATGACCACGATCTGATAGCGTGCCGCTTCCACCGGATTTGCTCCGCCGAGAATCTGGCCGGTCATCATTCCCGGAATGCTTACCAATCCCACCACCATGAGGGAATTCATCGTCGGGGTCATTCCCGACCGTATGGCTTCCCGCACGCAATCCCGCACTGCTTCCCAAGGAGTCGCTCCCAAGGAGAGAAGAGCTTCGACCCGGCTGTTGTGCGCCCGGACCTCGGCATACAGCCTGTCGATGGCGAGAGCGATGCCGTTAGCCGCGTTTCCCAGGATCATTCCGGCAATGGGTATGACGATTCGGGCGCTGTACCACGGTTGAGCCCGTATGATGAGCGCACAGACGATGACCGTCACGAGGTAGGTGCTCGCGATCAATGAGGTGAAAGCAAGTACCGCCGGGTAATCGGACACGTTGGGTGTCCTCCTGACGGCCGTACGAGCGGCTACCGCGCACATCAACGCAATGACGACCACGATCAGGTCGGGCCTGTCCACGGCAAAAAGCCAACCCAGGGCGTACCCGATCAGGCCGAGTTGCAGGACGCACCGGAATGCTCCCCACGCAAGAGTCTTGAGCATCCCGAGCCGAAAAAGTGCCGACACTCCTCCGGCAAGCAAAAGCAGGAGTACGCTAAACATGAGCTGGAAATTGGAAATGGGTACGACGTCGTGTCCGGTCATCCCCACACCTCCGCATAGAATCGCATGGTCCCGTCAGAGAGAGACCTCCCGACCAACGAGTATCTGCTTGAACGTTTCGTCGTGGCTCACACCGATGATTCCGCGGTGCCCCTCCGTGACCCATTGCCGCAACACCTCCACGGCGGCGTCACGGCTTTCCTGATCCAGCGCCGCGGTCGGTTCGTCACAGAGAAGAATCTGCGGCTCCACGAGCAGTCCCCTTACCAGGGCAACTCTGGCCGCCTCGCCTACAGACAGGACAAAAGAGTCACGGCCAAGGATGTCGCCCGGGAGTTTCAGACGTGACAACAGATCCCGTGCTTTCTCCATATTCAGCGATTGAGACGCACGGCTTCGGAGGGAAAAAGCTTTCCCGAGATTCTCCCGAACAGTTCCGGGGAACATTACGGCCTTCTGGTGCAGGTAGAGCACTCGCCGTCTCCATTCGACGGGGGAAATGTCCCGCCAAGAGACGCCCTGCAAAACCACGTTTCCCCCCAGGGAGGGCGATAGTCTGGAAAGCGTCCTCAACAAGGTAGTTTTCCCGACACCTGAAGGACCTGAGATGCGGACACAGGTGCCGGAATACAATGGAAAAGAGATTGTTCGAGGCTCTTGTGAAGGTCCTGAAGAGAAGGAGAGGTTTACTGCTTCAAATAGGGGTTCCGTGTCGCTGTCTGTCATGTCCGGGTTCGGTGTACAGAAGAGGGACGTACCTTCCCGTCCCCTCCTTTTCGAGGAATTGAGTCCCGGCTATCCGGGGAAGCCTGCGGCCACGCGCCGGTCATGCCGCTACAGCCGGCGGCCGGTTCCCCGTCACCTCACGGCCTATTTCCTCAGGCGATCCTCGTTTTCCAGGTACCATTCGTACGTGGCTGCCACTCCTTCGACAAACGGTATTGACGGTTTCCATCCGAGAGCCGTCAGACGGCCGACATCGAGCAGTTTGCGAGGTGTTCCGTCGTCCTTTTGCGGGTCGAACTGAATCTCTCCCTCATACCCGACCACGGCCTTGATGAGATAGGCGAGATCTTTGATGGAAATGTCTTTGCCCCTTCCCACGTTAACGATGTCGCCCGAATCGTAATTCTCCATGAGGAATAGGCAGGCATCGGCAAGATCGTCCACGTGGAGGAATTCCCTCATGGGTTTACCCGATCCCCAAACCTGCACGAAATCGTCGCCGGATTTCTTGGCTTCGTGGGTTTTCCTGAGCAAGGCCGGCAGCACGTGGGAGCTCTCCAAATCGAAGTTGTCGTACGGGCCGTAAAGATTCGTCGGCATAACGGAAATGAAGTTCGTTCCATACTGGCGGTTGAAGGATTGAGCCGTCATTATCCCGGCAATCTTGGCAACGGCGTATGCCTGGTTGGTCGATTCCAGGTATCCTCCCAGGAGGTACTCCTCCTTGATGGGTTGGGGCGCGAGCCTGGGATAAATGCAGGAGCTCCCCAGGAACAGCAGCTTCTTGACCTCTGTTTGACGGGCTGCCTGCATCACGTTGGAATTGATCATGAGATTGTCGTAAATGAAATCTCCGGGGAAGGTTGCGTTTGCCCTGATTCCTCCGACTTTGGCCGCAGCCAGGAACACCCAATCGGGTCTTAAATCGTCGAATAATTCACGTACCGCGGCCTGCTCCCGCAAGTCCACCCGCGATCGAGGACCTTCAAGGAGAGTGTAGTCGGTTCGGGCCAACCGTCGGCAAATGGCAGAGCCAACCATTCCCGTCGAGCCGGCTACATATATTCTCGGCTTGCCGCCGCTTTTGCTCACGATTAGAATCCTGCGGTCCTACACAGACGCTCTTTCTCTGTTTCTCGGAGGTCGGACACCACCATCTGTCTGACCATCTCCGCGAAGGAGACTCTGGGCTTCCAGCCGAGGAGGTCTCTCGCTTTGGACGCATCTCCCAGGAGCTCGTCCACCTCGGTGGGCCTGAAGTAACGGGGATCCACTTCCACCAATACCTTTCCCGTTTCCGCATCCATGCCCACTTCGTCAACCCCTTGGCCCTTCCACACCACCGAGGTCCCGACCTCCTTGAAAGCCCGTTCGACAAATTCCCTAACGGAATGATTCTCTCCCGAGGCAACGACGAAGTCATCGGGCTCGTGATGCTGAAGGATCAGCCACATGGCCTCCACGTAATCGCCGGCAAATCCCCAGTCACGTTTTGCGTCGAGGTTTCCCAAGAAGAGCGTCTCCTGCATCTCCAGCTTGATCCGTGCAACCGCTCGGGTGATCTTTCGGGTCACGAAGGTCTCGCCCCTGATAGGGGACTCGTGGTTGAAGAGTATCCCGTTGGAGGCGTAGAATCCGTAAGCCTCCCGATAGTTCCTCGTAATCCAGTACCCATAGAGTTTGGCCACGGCATAGGGACTTCGGGGATAAAAGGGAGTGGTCTCCTTCTGAGGGGTCTCCTGCACGAGGCCATAAAGCTCGCTGGTCGAAGCCTGGTAAAATCGAACCTTCTCACCGAAACCGAGGATACGCATTGCCTCAAGCAGCCTGAGGGTCCCCAGCGCGTCGGAATTTGCAGTGTACTCGGGTGTTTCAAAGGATACCTTAACATGACTTTGAGCTGCAAGGTTATAAATCTCTGTGGGCTGAAACTGCTGCATGATGCGGATAAGATTAGTGGAATCGGTCATGTCGCCGTATTCCAAAATGAGACGCCGATCTCCGGCATGTGGCTCCTGGTAGAGATGATCTATTCGATGAGTATTGATCAATGAGCTGCGTCGCTTGATCCCGCAGACGTAATATCCCTTTTTCACGAGGAAATCAATTAGATATGCCCCGTCCTGACCGGTGACGCCGGTGACAAGGGCTCGCTTTTCCGGTTGTGAGCTCATAGGGCCTTTTTCTCATGTCAGAAGTGGCGGTACAACAATTCGCAGCTTAACACGACTTCAACTGGGGGTCAAGGTTCGGACGGCGGACTTGAGCCGACGGAACCAAGCACCGCCAGGCGTTGTGCATTGTTTCAATGACTTTTCCCGGACGGTGTGTTACTTAACAAATGGTCCCGGCGATCATATTCTTTATCGAGTCAGAGAATGCAACCGACAATTGACAACGAGCCATGACCGATCCACAACCCCACATATCCATAATCATAGCGGTATATAACAGCGCCGACACCCTGCAGCGCTGCATCGATAGTGTGAAGATGCAGGAATATCCCTACAAAGAGCTCGTCGTGATCGACGGTGACTCTACCGACGGGAGCGTCAAAATCATTGAAGGCAATGCGGCACACATCGATTACTGGGAATCGGAGCCGGATCGCGGTATCTATCATGCATGGAACAAAGGTCTGGACCATGCCGTTGGGAACTGGATCCATTTCCTGGGGGCCGATGACTATTTCATGGACCCCGGATTCCTGGCAGGCGTGGCAGAGGGGATTGCAGGCTGCCCACCGGATGTGAGGGTGGTGTACGGAAATGAAGCGGTGGTATCGGCGACGGGCGATGTGCTGGAGATCCGGGGAGAACCCTGGGAGAAGGCGGGCAAGAGTTTCCTGAGGGAGATGTCCATACCCCATCCCGTTGTGTTCCACCGTCGGGATTTGTTCGAAGACCACGGTCGCTTTGACGAGTCGTTTCTCATCTGCGCCGACTACGAGCTGCTCTTGCGCGAATTGAAGACAGGACGGGCATGTTTCTTGCCGGATGTGGTCAAGGCCGTCGGCTACTCGGGGGCCAGCAAGAGATGGGATATGATGGTTTCCGTCGTCTTCGAAACCGCGCGGGCACAGCGGATGAACGGTATCTTTCCTTATAGACCGAGCTGGTTCTGGTTTTTTGCCAAGACCGTGGTGAAGAGCCGGCTGGCCCTTGCGGTTGGCGATCGGGTTACCCGACGGTTGGTGGATTGCTACCGACTCCTCACGGGCAGACCCCGCATATGGACGAGGATGTAGAGATACACCGGCTTTTCTTTGGGAGGCCGGTCAAGGGGATTCGGTGATGCGAGCGGTTTTTGACGGCCGCGCCATACTCAACGAACTGGATGGAACAGGACGATATACTCTCAACGTTCTTTCCAAGGTAGCAGATCTGCTTGGGAAGGACAGGCCGGTCGTTTTGTTACGACCAGACCTGGATCGACGGTCCCGGGACCTCCTCCCCGCGGGCGTAAAGCTGCAGGAGATAGCCTATAGGCATATCAGTCCCCGTACACTGGTTCAACTGGGGCCCCTGGTGGACTCCCTTGGAGCCGACCTGTTCCACAGTCCTTTCATGCTTCAACCCCTCCTGATGCGCACTCCGGGTATTATCACCATACACGACGCCATGTGGTGGAAGCATCCCGGCTTGCAGGCTAAAGAGGAGCCTGCGCGGATTGTCGCAGGATGGCTTTACTATAGAGCGGCAGTGCACCTCTGCGTTGCCAAGGCCCGTCGTATCATCACCGTTTCTGAGGCCTCCAGGAGGGACATCTCGGAGTGTTGGCCCCGAGCGTTGCATAAGTTGGAGGTGGTCTCCGAAGGGGTCGATCCCTGCTTCCGGAGCCCAACCGGGCAAGAGGAGGCGGACGACCTCCTCCAAAGGCTGAACCTGGGGAACAACGGGTTCTTCCTTCATATCACCAATGCCAGGCCTTACAAGAATACCGGGGGGCTGCTCCGAGCCTTCGCCAAAGTGGCGGATCGATGCAACCACACGCTTGTCGTCGTGGGCAACCTCGGTCGCTTCCGCTCCGGAGTGATTCAGACCATAAAAGAGTTGGGATTGGAGAATCGGACGAGAATTGCGGGGAGCGTAACCGACCGGGAAGTTGTGGTCCTCATGCGAAACGCCGCCTGTCTTGCGTTCCCCTCTCTGTTCGAAGGATTCGGACTTCCCGTTGCGGAGGCCATGGCATGCGGTTGCCCCGTGTTGACATCCGATAGGGGAGCTCTTGCCGAGGTCGCCGGTGACGCCGCGGTCATCGTCGATCCCACCAGCGTTGATTCCATGGGTGAGGGACTCTTGACATTGGCAGGAGATGCGAGGTTGAGGGAGGATTTGAGACAGCGCGGCCTTGCCAGGGCGGAACGGTTCACTTGGTCCGAGGCGGCGTACAAGATTGTCGCAATCTACGAGCACATCTTGCGCCGGCCCAAGGAGCACCTCTAGCTTCAGCCGTTTCAATCCTGCGGAGGGGACCGTTTGAAACCGCGGAGACGGTGTGGCCTATCCTTCCAGCCGCTCTGCATGGTCTTTCAGACACCACTCCAGGTGCTCGCGGATCTCCCTTTTAAACCGATCCTTGCCGAAGCGCTCTGCATGGCGCCTGACGGCTGACGGGTCAAATGCGTCCATGTCGCGTTCAAACTGTTCCACAGCCGCGTTCAATGCCTCGGGGGTCTGTTCGAGGAAGAAGAGGCCGGTCTTGCCGGAAACCACCGTTTCCAAGGCTCCTCCCTTGCCATAGGCTATGACCGGTCTGCCCGCGGCCTGCGCCTCGACCGGTACGATGCCGAAATCCTCCTCACCGGGAAATATGAGAGCCTTGCAGCGTGAATAGAGATCGGCCAGTTGCCGATCGTCCACTCCGTCGAGAAACTCTACCTTCGGTCCGGCAATGGCCTGCAGTTTCTTGAGCTGCGGTCCGCGACCGACCACGAGGAGTCGCCGACCGCTCCTACCGAATGCCCGGACGGCGAGATCCGCTTTCTTGTAATCGACGAGCCTGCCGACGAGAAGGTAATAATCGTCGATGTCGGCAGATACTTGAAATCGTTCCACATCGCACGGCGGGTAGATCACCCTCGCGTCTCGCCTGTAGTAGGTCGCTATACGTCGCCTCACCGTCTGAGAATTTGCCACAAAGTAGTCGACCCTGCCTGCCGCGCAATAGTCCCAGAGCCGCAGATAGTGCATGGTCAGTGAAATGAGCAGCCTCTTGAGGGGATTCGGGACTCGCCGGTAATCGTGGAACAGGTTCCAAGCGTAGCGCATGGGAGAGTGGCAGTAGCAGACGTGACACGTCTCCGGATTGGTGACCACTCCCTTGACCGTGTTGGCGTCGCTGCTGATGACGAGATCGTACCCGCTCAGATCGAAAAGCTCCACCGCCAGGGGAAACATCCACGTGTAGTATCGATACCACTTTCGGGCGCCGGGAACCTGCTGCACAAAGCTGGTAGTAAGCGTGCTCCGCTTGAGGGTCTCCGAAAGGGAATCCTGATCCGCTACGATGCTGAAAAGATCCGGTTTATCGAGAACTTCGCATACAGCCTCACAGACCCGCTCTCCTCCGGCCATCGTGAAGAACCAGTGATGCACCAGAGCGGACCTGCACTCATCAAGCCTCATTCTGCCCTCTTTGCTTTGCGAGGTGTCACCTCTTCATCGGACCTACCTGCCGAACCGAGGTCTCGTCGGTCGCCGTCACACAGTCCCGGTGATGTGGTATACTCCGGAAATCCAATACCGGCCTTGTTTTCCCGATATTCAGAAGAAAAACTCTCTTCAGCCCCACGTTGTCAACAAACCCGGTAAGAACGTGCCGGAGGATCGCTTCAACGATATCGGCAGCTTATGCCGAGACCTGCTATAACAGTTTTCCCGGCCCCTGTCCAACGCTTTCGAGGCCGGTAGGAAATCGTTTCACATGGATTCGACGGAATCCCCGTAGGCCTACCATTGTCGTAGGCAATGCTGAATCGTCCGATCGTTCGGTTCCCAGAGGAGAAGGCAATTGCTCCCCTGCGGCCCTTGAAAAGTCCGGAGCAGTGTGGCATCTTCTCCCCGATGAACGGCACCGGGCCGACCATTACGTCAGATCCGTCGTACGGGAATCCCAACGTGGACAACAGGCAGGAAATTACTTCACGGTCTTTCACCGACTCGGACAAGGGGTACGGCGAGCTCGTTGCGCTCGGTCTCTTCTGCGCAACATCATTGCACCTTGTCTTTATGGCTCCCTATATGGTGATCATCCCCGGTGAGCACACGAAGCTTTTTTCTGCCGGTTTGTGCACGATCTCACTGGTGGCGGCCCTGGCTTTGGGGTCCAGGAAATCGTGGAGCTTGAAATCAGTCCCGGGCGTCGTTTCCATTGTTCTCCTCGCGTTAATCGTCCTCAGCGGCTTTTTCAGCTCAACACCACTCAGCTCCTCATTGAGAGGTTTTTCAATTGCAGCGGCCGGGCTGGGCGGGTTCTGGTGTGCGCGGATACTGCTCGGTTCCGAGCAGAGGCAGCGGCTTTTCCAATGGCTCTGTATTTTCGGCCTGGCGGGGATGATTGCACTGGTCTTTCTCAGTCTGGCGCTCGGGAAGCCGTTCTATGACCTGATCGATTCTCACTGGCATCCCGTGGTTTCTCGAGTGATTCTCCTCTCTTTTGCTCCCATGGTGCTGCTCGGATCGGGCTCCCCCAGGCTGGTGGGGCTAGGGGTCGTCCTGTTGATTATGGGGTACGGGGTCCTCTTGCTGGGAGGCCGAATCGGGATGGAATCCGCGGTGGGAATACCCGCTGTCATGTGTTTGCTGGCGGCATTGCTCCGTGAGTGGAAATGGAGACATCTCGGGCCGATTCTGGCGGGAATGCTGGCAATTTCGACGATTATCGGGAGTCACCTCATTCATCAGCCGGGGAATGTCGGCAAGGAGCACATCTCGATCGCGTACCGGGCGGAGAATCTTTTTTTCTCATGGAAGATAGCCAAGATGCATCCCTTACTGGGGCTGGGGTTGTGGGCTCCGCGAGATGAGCTGGTAGAAAATTACACACCCCGGTATTCCCATGTGTCCAAAAACCGATTCGTGAAATGGACCAAGGAACTGAGAACTTCCGAGAATACCATTCTCACCTTCCTGGCCGATCTCGGGTTTCCGTTCGTCATCATCTACGGTACCGCGGTTTCCGTGCTCATGATCATGCTGCTGCGCATGGTCTTTCGTCCCCCCGGGGGGCTGTATTTTCATCCTCTGGTATTATTCCTGCCTCTCACCGGTGCGGTGCTCCATTTCCAGGTAGTGGACGGCCTGTTTCACCCACAGGTGAGCTGGTTCTTTCATGTGCTGCTGGGCCTCATTCCGACTTCGGCTTCCCTCTCGCCTACTCCGGTAATAAGCGTTCGGGGGGTGATCGGGAGAGCTCTGGCGTTCGCTGCGGCTGCCGCCCTCGGAATCGGGATCGCCTACCTGATGCCCCCGAGTATTGCCGCTATCTTCTGAGGAAAGGGTACCGTCATAACCGAGAAGTCACATCCTTGGCTGCGATACGGTATCTGCCCCGGTGATTCTCTTCCCAGCGGCTTCGGATGTCGTGTTAACCGGCTTTCAAAGGGGGAAGTCCGCCCCCGACCTCGAGGATCTTCGCGACCCTATTGCGAAAAAATTGACCGCTTTCTGCGCTAGTGCGAAAAGTTTTCACAGCAGATCATCGTTTAGCCGGGGCAATTTGCGGGTCACGCGCCCCATGAATAATCTCTCCATCCCTCTGATATCTCATGGTTTTGTCGGTTATGCCAAAAAAAAAGCCCTTAATAAGGGCTTGAAAGGGTATGGATTTGTTTCTTACGGTACAAGAATGTATTGCAAGGACCGTACCCGATTCTTTCCAGAACACCCGCCTCCTTTCACTCCCTCGCACCGCAGTTGTCCGTATGGCTTGAGTCATGCTGCTATCCGGAGGTTTTGGGAATTTTGTTCAGTTTTAACTTTAAAGAGCTATTGCATTTATTTAAAATCAGTGTTAAATCCTCCTTAGCAGTACGGCAGGAGGTCCCACCATGATCTTGCACTTTGCCATCATAGCCATCCAATGTGCAGCGTTGGCTGCATTCCTCATCCTCTGGTATTTCTGGGTAAAGAAGCGAATCGAGTCTTCATTCTGCATGGAAGACGAGGACCAGGTTCTCTTTCCCTTCCGCTACTTTTCCTGGATTCTCATGGGCCTGGTGGTGATTACCGTAGTGGCCCAGATCCACTTCGTGCGCGTCTCATCCCTGGTCCATGAGAGAGTAGCCTCCATGACCAAGTTCTACGAGAGGCAGCAAAAACACACGGCGACCCTGGAAGAGCTCAGAGGCATGATGACGAGGCTTCGCAGCGATATGGACTCAAATTTCAGAGGGTTGCGCGCTCAAATCCCGGAACGAATTGCCCAGGCTCAACCATCCGATAGCGCGACCGATTCCCGGCCGGTTGCTCCCGTAGCCGCTTCCCCAAGACAGGCACTGGTGAGATTGGAACCCCGGCATTCAGGTCCCGGAAGAGGAGGTTTCGCACGGGAGGCTCGGGCCTCTTCCGCCTCAAGCGTAGTCGCATCGCTTCCCGATAGAGCAGCGGATCAGCCGACGGCAAAGAACGACAAGGACTACTCCATGCGACTTCAACGGGAGGGTCGGGTCCTTACCGACAGATTGCGCGTGCGCAGGCGTCCCCAATCCGAGGCCCCGGTCGTCGAGCGCCTGATGTCCGGCCAGAAGGTCAAGGTCACGGAAAAACGTCTCCTGAAGGACGGCCTCTGGTTCAGGGTAATCACTCCCTCCGGAAGAGCGGGGTGGGTGGATTACCGGTACGTGAAACTGGCCGGAAGCGTGTAACAGTCCGTTCTATTGGTTGGTGTACCTACCGCGCTCGTTGCTTGCCGCGGAGGCACACCAGTACCCCGTCCCCCTCGAACGTTCACCCTCAACACCTTCTCAAATGCTCCGACCACATCTCTTTCGAGGGCCTGTCGCATGAGGCGGCACGGCCCTCCACGGGCCTTCAAGCAAATTTGACGGGGACGGCGGTGCTCGCCGATCGCGTATCCTTGCTTGAACTCACGTGCAGTCTTGGATATCCTTATGGTCGGTTGACCTTCCTACCGGCGGTTGTGCCCGTGTGTCGCAGATGTTCGGATCGACCACGGCGGTTCCTCGGAACAGTCCATGGAGGGCGGGAGAAGACCGATCGTCTCGGTCTCTTGAGGGGCTACTCCTGCGATCCTTAAGGGGTGACCAAGAAAGAGGAAGCGGACTCATGTCCCAAGTGAAAATCCTGGTTGTGGAAGACGAAGGGGTGGTGGCCGAGGACATTCAAGTGAGCCTCGGGGAGCTGGGGTACGACGTGATCGCCATGGCCAGATCGGGGGAGGAGGCCATTGCCAAAGCCAGGCAAAACCGGCCCGATCTGGTCCTGATGGACATTCACCTTCACGGCGACATGGACGGGATTGAAGCCGCCCGGCACATCCATGCCGAACTGCGGATTCCCATCGTCTATCTCACCGCATTCTCCGACGACGAAATGCTCAGGAGAGCGAGGGTTGCAGAGCCTTTCGGTTATCTCATCAAACCGTACAGGGAGAGGGAGCTCCACTCAACCATTGAGATGGCTCTCTTTAAGCATCAACTGGAATCCCAGCTCAAGGAAAACAGGGAATGGCTGTCCGTGACCTTGAAAAGTATCGGGGACGCCGTGGTGGCCACCGACGGAGACGGATCGGTCAAATTCCTGAATCCCATGGCCGAGCTTCTCACCGGCTGGACTGAAGAGGAGGCGAGAGGCCGCCTTCTCGGAGAAATCCTCAAGGTGAGGCACGAAAAGGGCGACGCGGAAGTTGAACGATTTGTCGATAGCCTGATCTCGGATGCGGACAATCCGTACGCTGCGTACCGGACGTTCGTGATGCAGACGCGAGACGGCACGCGGAGAACCATCGAAGCGGGTGCTTCGCCCATCCGTGATGCCGAACAGGCGGTCATCGGGACAGTCCTGGTATTCCGGGACGTGACGGAGCGAAAGCGGGCCGAGAAGAGACTGTGGCTACTCTCGGAAGCGGTGTCCCAGAGCTCCGAGGGTATTGCCTTGGCCGACATGACCGGAACGGTACTGTTCTCCAATCAGGCATTGGCGGCTCTCCATGGTTACCTCCCGGAAGACGTGGCGGGAAAGAAGCTCTCTGTTTTTCACAGCGAGGAGCAATTACCGGACTTCCGGGAGGCAGACCGTATTCTGAGAGAGGAAGGCCGTTTCAGCGGAGAGATCCGGCATGTCCGATCCGACGGGACCGTCTTTCCGGGTCTGATGCACAACTCTCTCCTCCTCGACAATGCGGGTGAGCCCATCGGTATCATTCAGACGCTCCGGGACATCACCGACATCAAGGAATCCGAAGAAGCCTTGATCAAGAGCCATGAGGCCCTCGAAGCCTATTCCACGTCTCTGGAAGCAAAGGTCGAGGAGCGCACGAGGGACCTGGCGAAATCGCGGGAGCAGCTCAAGTCGTATTCGGAAAGCCTGGAAAAGACCAACAAGGCTCTCAAGATTATTATCGAGGGGATAGAAGAGCAGAAGAAAGAGGTTGAGCATAAGATAACGCACAATCTCAACCTCACGGTGAAACCGATTCTCGATCAGTTGAAATCCCAGGAGAAGTCCGAGACCGTGGAGTTCCTCCTCCAATCCCTGGAGTTCAATCTCACCAACATGTTCTCCTCTTTCGGAATCAACATCATCAGAAACAGCCACATGTTGACCCCCAGGGAGATCCGGATCTGCGAGATGATCCGCTCGGGTCTCTCTTCAAAGCAGATCGCCAAGGTCATGGAGATCTCGGCTCAGACCGTCCTCGTTCACCGGAAAAATATCAGAAAGAAACTCGATTTGTCGAGATCGCGCCGAAATCTGGCTTCCTTTCTCCGATCCAGCCCGTTCTGATTGCTTGCGCTCGAGTATCCGACACGGCACAATCGTTGCCTCCGATTCAGGCAGATCCTTAAGGGCGGGTTTCAAACCCGCCCTGTGTATGATTTCAACCAATGGGTGAGAGAACGCGAGCCGGGAAGGGGTATTTGGTGACTGAACCTCGGTCGTGGTTGAGAGGCGGTGCGCCCCTCTTCCTACTTTGTCCGTGCCGTCGAGCCGATAAAGGAGAAGTCCGCCACCCGACCGAACAGACCGGCGATCTCCTGGAGTAGTCCCAGGCGGTTGGTGCGAAGCTTCTCGTCCTCCACCATGACCATCACGTGATCGAAGAACGCGTCGATGGGGCCCTTGAGCTCGGCGACGATCTCTAACGCCTGTGCGTAATCCCCTTGCGCGATCAACGGCTCCGAGCGGCGCGTCACGTCCTGGAACGCGGTGTGAAGATTTTTCTCTTCTTCTTCGACGAGGAGATCCCGTGACACGACAGCCGGTTTGGAGTCTTTGAGAATGTTCACGGCGCGCTTGAACCCGATCATGATGTCATCGAAGTCGTCTCGTTGCTTCCAACCCGCGAGGGCCTCAACCCTCTTCCTCGCATCCACAGCGTCGTCGAATCGGGCCCGAACCACGGCCTCGACCACGTCCAGGGGAAAATCCCTGGAGGTATGAAAGTACACGAATCTCGTCCGGATGAACTCCAGGACGTCGGCTTCCACCTCGTCCTCCGGCCGTGTCCTCTTGTCCGTCAGTTGAGCCACAGCCTCGTGAACGAGCCAACCGAGATCCACGGGGCGTCCCAGATTGATGAGGATCTGGATGACGCCCAGCGCGTGCCGTCGCAGAGCGTACGGGTCCGCTGCTCCCGTGGGAATCAGCCCCACGCTGAAACAGCCTGCAATGGTGTCGATGCGGTCGCCGATCGAGACGAGAGACCCGACGATCCCCTGAGGCAGTCTGTCTCCGGCATGGGCCGGGAGGTAGTGCTCCCTGATGGCCGTGGCGACTTCTTCGGCCTCACGATCCATCTTTGCGTAGTAGCCGCCGATAATGCCCTGCAGCTCGGGGAATTCGTAAACGATGCCCGTTTCCAAGTCACACTTGCACAGAAGGGCCGCTCTCTCTACCTCCGCAAGTTTCTCCGGAGCAAGCCGCTGGGCGAGCTCTTTGGCAAGCTTGCTAAATCGCACGACCTTTTCGTACGCTGTACCCAATTTGGAATGGAAGACCACCCCTTTGAGCGCTTCGAGACGATCTATGAGGGGTATCTTGCGATCCTCCAGGAAATAGAACCTCGCATCTTCCAGGCGAGCCTTAAGAACCCTCTGATGTCCTTTCACCGATACGTCGGTATCCTTGACCGGCGTATTGTTGACCGCTATGAACCGGTTTGTGATCCGTCCCTTGGAATCCTGCACCGAGAAGTAGCGCTGGTGTTTCTTCATGCAGGTAATGAGGATGGAAGCCGGGAGCTCCAGAAACTCGCTGTCGAACCGGCCCATTACCGGAAAGGGGCTCTCGACGATATACGTAATCTCGTGGAGAAGCTCCGCGTCATCGAAAACCGTCAATTCTTCCGCCGCTGCCAGGGCTTTGATCTTGTTCTCTATTTCGCTCTTTCGTCTGTCCGCATCGATGATCACGCCATGGGATTCCAGCGAGCTTTGCAGGTCTGCCAACGAGGTAACGGGAAAGGCTTCCGGGTGGGTGAAACGGTGGCCGCGACTGGCGTCGCCGCTCCTGATTTCGGCAAATTCGAACGGCACCACTTGGCCGCCGTAAAGAGCCACGATCCAGTGCACCGGTCGCGCAAAGCGGGCATCAAGGTCCATCCACCTCATGGTCTTGGGGAACGTGATCCGCTCAAAGAGGCCGGGTAGCAACTCACCCAGAACTTCCACCGTAGGGCGCCCTTCTTCGGTTTTTCGCACCGCCACCTGCTCACCCCTGGAGGTCGTGATCACCACAAGCTCCTTTACGTCCACATCCTGGCTCCTTGCGAATCCCAAGGCAGCCTTGGTGGGGTTGCCCTGTGCGTCGAACGCGGACGAAACCGGCGGGCCGGTCTTCTCGATCTCCACGGACTCCTGCATGGCGGCAACGTCTGCAACGCCAAGGATCAGACGTCTTGGGGTGGCAAAAGATTTGATGGTGCCGTGGGAGATACGGGCCGCGGCAAGGGCCTTGGGGAAAAGCTCGGCCAGCGACTCAACGGCCGGGACGATGAACCCTGCAGGAATCTCTTCGGTTCCGATTTCGAGGAGAAACTCGCCTTTCATGATTCAGACCTGCTTTCGGAAAACTTATTCAAGAGAGGAAAGCCCATGGCTTCCCGCTGGGCCAAATAGGCCGCCGCCGCCTTTCGAGCGAGGTTTCGGACCCGGTGAATGTAGGCGGTGCGCTCGGCCACGCTGATCGCTCCTCTTGCGTCCAGGATGTTGAAGACATGCGAGCACTTGAGGCAATAATCGTACCCCGGAAGCACCAAAGGCTCGTCCGCATCGAGTAGGATGTCGGCTTCGGCCTCGTACATATCGAAGAGCTTGAAGAGCATGGACGCGTCCGCCCGGTCAAAATTATAGATAGATCCCTCAACCTCCGAACGATGGTGTATGTCCCCGTAGGTCACGTCCTTGGTCCATTTCAGGTCGTAAACGCTTTCAATTCCCTGGAGATACATGCATATCCGCTCGATTCCATAGGTGAGCTCCACGGAAACAGGCTTGAGGTCCAATCCTCCGGCCTGCTGAAAGTACGTGAACTGGGTGATCTCCATGCCGTCCAGCCAGACTTCCCAGCCCACACCCCACGCCCCGAGAGTCGGCGATTCCCAATCGTCCTCGACGAATCGGATGTCGTGCGCCAGTGGGTCGATGCCGAACGCGGACAACGACTGGATGTAGATATCCTGCACATCCAGCGGCGACGGCTTCAGGATAACCTGATACTGGTAATAGTGCTGCAAGCGGTTGGGGTTCTCGCCGTACCGACCGTCGGTGGGCCGCCTGGACGGCTCCACGTAGGCCACGTTCCACGGCTCGGGGCCCAGGACCCTGAGAAAGGTGGCAGGGTTCATCGTCCCGGCTCCCTTCTCCATGTCGTACGGCTGCTGAATGACGCAGCCGCGGTCGGACCAGAACCGCTCGAGAGAGAGAATAAACTCCTGAAAGGTTAACATGACCGGGCCTCGCGTAAATGATGCTCTATCCGGGAATCGGCGGAAACGGATAGATAATCGCTCTTTGTAACACCCGGGGCGCATGGAGTCAAGTTCCGCCCGGAGTTTACCAATCACCCGTCCGGGGACGGGATATTTGATTATTGGAGCTCCAAGCCCTATAATGATCCACTGTTTCCCGACATCACAGCTCAAGGAGATTTGACGATGAGATTTCGGTCCGCGCTTATTCCTTTGCTTGTGGGCGTGTTTTCCGTCTACGCCGCCATACCTTCCCGAGTCACGGGGGAAGACCTCCAGGCGACTTTCGAAAACGGAAAAGCCGCCCTGGAAGAAGGTAGGGCCGCTGAGGCCGTCAAAATCTTTTCTCGTCTCATCTCAGCGAGCCCGCAAGCGGACCTCTACTACTATCGAGGAATGGCGTACAGCGCACAGGACAAACAGGGCTCGGCGCTCAAAGACTTCAACGAAGCGGTGACGCTGGATTCCAATCAGTCTTCGTTTTTCGTTGCCCGCGGCGTCTCCTTGCTCCGGATCGAACAATATCAGGACGCTGCAGACGACTTCACCATTGCAGCCAATCTCGATCCGAGCAACATCAAGGCGGTCGTTTTTCGGGCCCGGGCCATGTTGGGTCTTCATCACGCGGAGCGAGCACTTGATGATGTGGATCTGGCCCTTCGTCACTCACCGCAAAGTGCGCGATTGTATAGGCTTCGGGGGGACATTCAAAGCGCGTCGGGAAAATACAAGGAGGCTGTTGAGAGCTACGACAGGGCCATTCAGCTCAACCCCAATTACGCCGGCGCATATAACAACCGGGGCTGCGCACTGGCGATTCTGGGCAAAGCCAAAGAGGGCCTTGCCGACCTGCTAACGGCCCTCTCCACGGCATCTTCCGGCTCGATCACCGACGAAGCGAGGAGCGGCGGCCCGGACAGTCCCCGGTGACGCCATAGCAGGAGACATGGCCGGTATTGGGCCTGCCTCGGGTCTACACCGGCAGTAACCACGGGTCAGAGGCCTCTCCCCGGTCCCTTGCAAAAACGGGAAGATCCATCCGGTTGGGCTGCAGTATCGGCGGGGGTTTATCTATAGGTTTTCGTTTGACCGCTCGTGTTCTTTTGTTGTAACCTACTAAGCGTCATTCGTCTTCAGGCGAGGCGTAACCAAGTGAAAAGAGTCGTAATCAATGCGAAGGAGGTCTGCGGGGAAATCAGGTCCGGAATCACGGACCAGGAGTTGATGCTCAAGTACAAACTCTCGCCCAACACCCTCGGGCAGTTGAAGAAGGAACTGCTCCTGAGAAGACTCGTTACGCCTCAGGAGATAGAGGCTCAAAGCGGTGCCCCCGTCCAGGCGAGAAAGAAGATCAACGCAGGGAGATTCCTGGCCGATTTCCGAGAAAGACCCGATGACCTCTACCTCATGGAAAAGTACGGCCTTAAGTTGCGGCAGCTTAAAAAGGTTTACGACAGTCTCATTGCCAAACATTTGCTCTCCGAATACGAGTACGAATACCGTGACACGAAAGCACCCGGACTCGACCGGGAAATCGAGGCACCTCCGGCTGCCTCAACCGTGGTCAGCGTTGTGGAGAGCGCCGAGTTTCGGCAGATGTCGGCTCAACGAGCGGTTCGTTCAGGCGATCTGCCCGAAGCCTTCTTCAGAGATTATTCAGGAGTAAAGATCGGGCAGAGTACAGGACCGCCGCCGGGGATTCACCGGCAGGCTTCAGCCGTTGCCGACAACCGAAAGACCGGATTTTCTACGGTAGTCGAAATAGTGGACTTTGAGTGCTGTCCCAAATGTGGTGTTCCCAAGCACGTGGATTCCAAGGATTCCTGCCTGTCGTGCGGTATCGTGTTCGCTAAAGCGAGGTGCTCGACCAAAGAAGCGGCCTCTCACGTTCCAAGGGATACTCGCCGGAGGGGGTGATCCCCACGGGGTAGGGAGGGTTGAGGAGGTAGGGCCGCTTCTAAAGGGATAACCTCCTTCGACGACCGGACCGCTGTATGATTCTCGGGAGGTGGTTCGTGGACATCAGCAATTGCATCGGAAAGACAAATGAGTGAAAGACCGAGCTCGAATATCGTCATTCTTGGCGGCGGGATCGCCGGCCTCACCGTCGCGAAATCATTGGCCGACAACAAGCTTGCCGGCATTGTGGTGGAAAAAAGCGGGCGCCTCGGAGGGCGGGTCCGGGATTGGGCGTGCATGGCCTCGGAGAGATGCCTGAGGTGTTTCGCCTGTTCCGTGGAAGATCTTGTCGAGGAGGTCGAAAACTCCTCTTTGGTCACGGTGCGCACGGGTTGTGAGATATCGTCGATTTCCGTATCGGAGGCCGGTATCGACCGAGTGGAGCTCAGATCGGCCGACGGGCAAGCCGTCGAGCAAATCGACACCTCGGCGTTGGTCGTAGCAACCGGCTTCGAGCCCTACGATCCTTCGGAAAAGGTCTTCTGGGGCTACGGCCGGCTGGACGGAGTGCACACGATCAAAGACGTGGATACCCTGCTGCGGAACGACGACCTTGCCGCCTTCGAGGGCGATGCTTCCCAACCGCTCAATGTGGCCTTCTTTCAATGCGTGGGCTCAAGGGATGCGTCAATCGGAGCGAATTACTGCTCGCAGTACTGCTGCAAGGGTGCGTTGAGAATGGCCCTGAGATTGCTCAAAGAACGCCCCGATTGGAAGATTACGCTTTTCTACATCGACCTTCAAATTGCGGGCAAGTTTGCGGGATCGCTTCTCAAAGAAGCCACCGACAAGGGAGTGAGGCTTATCCAGGGAGTGCCGGGAGAGGTCGTTGAGGGGCCGGAGGGTCGGCTTCAGATCATCAGAGAGGACGAGGGGAAAAATATTCGGGAATCATATGACCGGATCGTTCTCTCCATCGGACAAAGACCCCCCGTGGGAATTCGCGAGACGGCCGCCCTATTGGGATTGTCCGTCAACGAATTCGGCTTCCTGGGTGCAGGGGCATTCCCCGACAACGGCAGGACGGCCGTTCAAGGAGTGTATGTGGCCGGAGCCTGCTGCGGCCCGAAGGATATCGAGGCAACAGTGGAGCATGCGGGTCAAACGGTATCGGCAATCATAACCGACCTTCGTCGGTCGGCACGGGTGTGATAATGGGGAAAACCGATCGAGAAAATTCAACACCGGCCCCTTCTGCGGGCCGACAACGTGCTTTGGTCGCGGGAAACGGTCTCGCAGGAATGCTGGCGTGTCGTGCTCTGATCGATCTGGGCATAACGGTATCGGTCTGCGGGGCGGGCAGCGAGTCTTCCGCTCTGTATTGCGCGGCGCCGGATTTCGACCTCGACACGTATGTGGAGTCGATTCGGGCTAATCTGAAAGATGTGGAGATTGTTGAATGTAACGGCATCCCAAGAATTTCCCGCGATGGATCGGAATTTGTCGCAGACTTCGGAAGAGGGCGGCAGGAGCGATTCGGATGCGTTATCCTGGCCCCGGCCGTCTCCATGACACCATTGTCCGGGGAGATGCCCGAGGGGATGGAGTCGCTATCGCCAGGCAAGGCGTCGGATCACGGGACGACCTGTCTCTTCGTGCTCGATTATGGGCTCAGGACCGACCCCGGGGTCGGCATGACGGCCATCAGGCAGGCTCTGGAAAACGTGGAAGCGGGAGGACGGTCTTTCGTGCTGATGAAGCACGCTCCGGTGGCCCACCTCTTCGGCGAGTCGCTTTTCGAGCAGGCCAAGAGATCGGGAGTGAGGTTCCTGCGATTCCGCGGCGAGTACCCTGAGATCAAGATCGACCCGGACGAGAGTGGGCTGGAAGGGAAGCTCCGCGTAACGATTAAGGGCCTCGGCGACGGAAACGAGGAGCTGGTGGTGAGCTCCGATCGCATTCTTGCGGCCGGTGCCCCGGATGGGTCCTCGGTCCCGGAAGCCGCGCGCGACATCGCTGCCCGCGACATAGACGAGAATGGGTTTCTTCTCTCTTCGAGCGTTCACTGTCATTCCGGGCGTTCGTTCACCAATGGCGTTTTCGCAGTGGGCGAAGCCGTGGGCAGCACGGACTTGATCCGCGTTGCGGCCCGGGCGGCTTCTGCCGCGGTCCAGGCAAAGGCGTGGATGATCCGCGCGGAGGTAATGAGAGACTCGGAGACCGTCTCTTTCACCGAAGATTGCATACGATGCCTGACATGCACCCGAATCTGTCCCCACGCGGCTTTCGCGTACAATACGGCACCTGCCCGCTCCACGGTGAGCGCATCTGCCGCCGCGTGTCAAGAGTGCGGCGTTTGCGTGGCGGAGTGTCCGCGGCTGGTATTGGATCTGGTCTCTTTTCCCGATCTGGGAATGGTGTCGTTTCTCGACGAAGTGAAGAAGCTCGGCCCGTCAAGCCCCGTGGTGGTGTATGGATGTCAAAGATCCGCGGGCAGAGCTGTGGGGAATGTGACGCTCCCGAGAGATGTTCTCTTCTGTTCCGTTCCCTGCGCGGGACGCGTGTCGGAAGCCCTCCTGTGGGCAACCCTGGAGGCAGGTGCCTCCGGCATTCTCGTGGCCGGATGCCACCACGGCAATTGCGCATCGAGCACGGGCACGGACTGGGCGCGAGCCCGCACTGAGAGTGTTCTTGAAAAGCTCGGGCTGCCGGCGGGAATACCGGCACCAATCGGCTATGTGACGGCGGCAGCCAATGAGGCTGCCCGATTCGGTAGAAGCATAGCCGAATTCCGTGAATCGCTCGCACGTGAAAACGAAAGGGAGGCCCTGACGGGGAAGTAGTGCTGTTTCCCGTCGATGCTCGGCCTCTCCGGTACATATGCCCAACGCGACCGAAATAAAAAGGGTGTTCAAGAATCACGGCTTGGCACCGAAAAAGTGGATGGGCCAGAACCTGCTGGCTGACCCGTTCTACCTGGCGCGGATTGTCGAAGCTGCGGAAGTGAAGCCCGGCGAGGCCATCGTGGAGATCGGCGCGGGCCTGGGGGTTTTGACCGAAGAGCTGGCCGCTCGCGGAGCCGTGGTCTACGCCCTGGAGGTTGATGCAGGGTTTTTCCGCGTTCTTGAGGAGAAGTTTGAAGGTTCCACTGTTGTCCGTCCCATTCACGCGGATGCCCTGAAGTACGATTTCCGGGCTTTGGCCGAACGCATCGGCAAACTCCGGGTGGTGGCGAATCTGCCGTACAGCATTTCCAGCCGCCTCATTTTCGCTTTTCACGAGAATCGGGACATTTTCAGCTCCCTTCATATCCTGCTCCAGAAGGAAGTTGCCGATCGCCTCGTCGCAATGCCGGGAACCAAGGATTACGGCGTCTTGACGGTGCTCCTGGGCGTGAGCGGCCATGTGGAGGTGATGTTCGACATTCCTGCCAAGGCCTTTTTCCCGGTCCCGGAGGTGGTGTCCAGCATGGTCAAGATCACGTTTCCCGACGTCCCTCCCATCAGCGTGCAGGACTCTCGATTACTGTCGAAGCTCGTCAAGGCATCCTTTGCGGCGAGACGTAAGACCCTGAGAAACGCCCTTCGAAGTGCGCCGATAGAGGGAATTTCCCAGGAGATAGTGGAGCTCGCCGCTGAAACGGCCCGCATAGAATTGGGCCGAAGAGGCGAAACGCTGTCGCCAAGGGAATTCACCCGATTTTGCGATGAGATGAGCGGGCAAGGACTCAAAGGGGATCTGACTCAGGAACGGGGATCCTCGGCAAGAAGCTCGTGACAGGGGGTCGGGAAACGCAACGGCTCCGGTTCGGGTTGCCAAGTGCAACGACCGTTGCTAATCTGACCCTAACGCGTGGGATCAATCGACAATTTTCCTGAACGAGGTGGGGGATTTGTACAAACCTCTTATCGATGCCAAACAGGTGATGGAAGACATTCGCTCGGGAATGGATGATTTTGCCCTGATGGAGAAGTACAACCTCTCCCCGAGGGGTCTGGAGAGCCTCGTCAAAAAATTGGCCGATGCCGGGATTATCAGGGAAATAAGTGCCAGGGAATTGCTCCGCGACATCAGGTCGGGGATGACCAACAAAGAATTGATGAAGAAGTACAAGCTGAGCACCAAGGCTCTGAGAAGAGTCTTCGGAGAGATGACCGACGCAGGAGTCGCTTTTTTTGCCGACCGTAGAGATGCGCGAGAGAAGAAGAGAATCCAAACCTCACTCATTCTTGCGGACATTCGAGCCCGTCTAACCGAATCACAAATTATGAATAAGTACGGACTATCCTCCCGGGGAATGCAGAGCGCCTTTTGGAAGCTGGTTCGCTCGGGCGCTCTCACCTGGGACGAGCTCCTCAACGTGTACCCCGATCTAGACGATTCCGTGACTCTTCAGAAGATGAGACAGTATACCAGAAGCCACCCGATTCTCTCCATTGCGATTTACGAAGAAGGCAATCCCGAGAACAGGGGCAAGGTGAGAGATTTGACGGAAAACGGTATCGGGGCTACGGGCATCAGTGTGCAACCGGACGAGCGAAAAACTCTGGTGATGGTCCCTGACGACTTCATGGAGCTCAAACCCTTCTCGCTGGAGGCGATCTGTCGATGGGCCAGTCCCGGCTGCGAGGGGGAAGCATGCTCTGCCGGATTTGAAATCGTCTATATTGATGAGAAGAGCTTGGAAGAGTTGCAAGAATTGGTGCAACTGATGACCTTGACGTTTCAGTGAAACCGCTGCGAGGCCTCTGCAGTCAGCACGCCGGCAGAGGGCTGCTGTTTCCATCCGTCAAGACATACGTCGGTACGCTCTTTTCAGGATCTCTTTTACCCGTAGGGGCAGCAAGCTCTTGATGAGGGTTGTCCAGGTTCGACGGGGGGCCCAGGGCGGAGTGTATGTGCCGTCGTACTGAGATACGACGTACTCTGGAAAACGTGTTCCGCTTCTCGGCCGAAAACGCCTCGGATCACTCCTGTACGACTCCATGTGCAACGAGTAGCTGAGTTTCTTCCCCTTTACCGGTGGTGTGAGCAGATCCAGCAGCTCCGCGCAATCGTGCTCTTTGCCGAATTTGTCCTGGAACTCCAAAACGAGCTCGATCGCGCAGTCGTTCAACCCGAAAATCTCAAACAGACAAGCCAACTTGGCCAGGGACGGAGGCTCCTGATTGGCTTCTTTCCCACTTAAGCGTGCCCCCACCGGATCGCGGAAAAAGAGAGCATCTCCGCTCATCACCTGACCTTCAATGGTCGGGCCCGGGTAAGGATCTCCGTTGCGACCGATGAAATCGTAGAGAAAGGGCTGGGGGAGGGCTCTACGGCTGCATCGATACAGGTCGAGGTCGTACAGGAAGAATCCTCGGTCCCGCAAGTATGCCTCCAGATCGGAAAATACCGCAGGACGTCGTCCCTCGTTCTGCAGGAAATACTGGGGATGAAACCGGACCTCGGTAAAAACGCCGAGCAAACTCTCGTCATCGAGCAACGCCCCCGCCCCCAACAGGATATCCATTTCCGAGCCCTCGGCGTCCATCTTCAGGAAATCCATCTGTTCGATGCGCTGCTCCTCCAGCAGCATGTCCAATCTCCTCACGGTCACCGATCGAAGCGATCGAGGACCTTCGAATTTCTCCCCGACGATCAAGCGGGAATACAGACTCGGGTTATAACCGTAGGTGGAGCTGGAAGATGGGAAGTCGCTGCAGGATATGAGTGCGGCTTCTCCGTTTTCGCTGCCCAGGGCGTAAGGAAATGCCGTCACCCGATTGCCGTAAATCTCGTTGAGCCTCCTGCACTCCTCTTCATCCGGTTCAAAACCGAAGACATGGATCTGGTCGCCCAATGGGTCCCAACAATTGTCCGCCCCTCCCCGAACTCCGACTTCCACCACGCGGAAACGGTCGCCCAGAAAATACCCCTTTTCCACAAGGCTTCGTGTCATGGGTGGATCGTAATTGACGTGCAACACCGGCATGTGGCATCACCATGGATTGTCAGTCGAATTGGGCGGTTTGCGGATGCAGAATTCTCCGAGCTGTGGTCGAATAAGAGTAGCATGAACAACTTGCGGGATGCAACCTCGCCGGACCGACACGGAGCAAGCTTACTACAAGCGAGGGATAATAGGGATGATGCCGATTTGGATGAAACCGTTCTCTGTTGACTCTCCGTTGCATGGGAATCGGAGAACTGATATGGTGCGTGCCGGAAAGGAAATACTTCCGGAGCGATCGGAGCTTTTTCGATGTACCGGGAATCGGCGAGTACGGATTTCCGTCTCGAATGAGCCCGCATTCCTTTCGGATACCATCGACTCGACTCCTGTTTGCGACGCAACGTGTTCGTGAGGTTGCCAACATTGTCTGCCGCATTACGATCCGGTCCGAAATTGAGCTTTGTGGTCGTCTCCCGAAATGACGATCACGGCGGTAATCTGAAAAAGCGTATGCAACTGTTCGTCTCAGGACTCATGGAACAGTGCCGTCGTCACCGTGTAAGCTCGGAGCTCATCGTCGTGGAATGGAATCCGCCCGAGGACCGGCCCGGTTTGGCCGAGGCTCTGCACTGGCCGGATTCCGACGGCTATTGCACGGTTCGTATCATCCACGTGCCTCCCGAGATTCACCGAAGATTCAAGTACTCGGACCGCATGGCGGTATTTCAGATGATCGGCAAAAATGTGGGTATTCGTCGCGCTCGGGGTGAATTTGTTCTTGCTACGAATGTGGATCTCCTCTTCTCCAACGAGCTCTTTGAGTTTTTTGCATCGGGCCGACTCGAAACAGGCAAGATATACCGCATTGACCGTTACGACGTCTGTGAGGATATACCGCAGGAAAAGCCGCTTGATGAACAATTGGAGTATTGCGGGAATCATCTCATTCGGGTGTGTTGCGGATTAGGAACGTTTGATCTCTCACCGACGGGCGAGATTCTACCTGAGGAGGCCCCGGGAGTGGAGGAAGAGGCGGAAGAGGGGCTTCGGCACCGCTTGAAAGCGCTGGCAAAAAGCAAGAAATGGCTGCAGCCGGCACTGTGGGCATATCGTCTTCCCTACCGGATGTATCGGTTCGCTCGACATCAGATCGCTTTACGCCTGATGGGATCTCAGAAGCTTCACACCAATGCCTCGGGCGATTTCACGCTCATGTCCAAGCATGATTGGTTAATGATACGCGGCTACTGCGAATATGCCATGTATTCTATGCATCTTGACAGTCTGCAGTGCTATTCTGCCGCATTGTCCGGAGTGCGGGAGGTCGTACTTGCAGATCCCATGCGTGTCTATCATATGGAGCACGCTCCGGGTTCCGGTTGGCAGCCGGGCAAAGGGGGGGATCTCCTATATCGGAGACTCCGTGATGCCGGGATTCCCGTGTGGACGGACCTCGGTCTCAAGCTACACGCGTCATGGATGTATTTCAGGAAAAATCCGACGCTCTACAATGCCGGAAAGGGGTGGGGGCTGGCCGATGAGAGCCTGCCGGAAACCGTGATCGGTGAGTCACACGAGGAACGTAAGCAGAGGGCAGTGCCAAGAAAGGCGGGATGAGCGAGACCGAAGCTGAAGGCGAATCACAATCCGAACAATCCGCAGCCGTATCGAACTGTTGAGTCCGGGCGGAGCGTTACGCTCTCGTCACGGGGTGGAGCACACTGAAAGGTACGGGAAGACGCGGCGGAAGCCTTCGCCTGTACAGAGCCGGCGGATCGAGCGCATGCTCTCCATTATCGAATCTACCGCAAATCTCAGGCGGACGGCCCTCCTGCCTTCCCGACCAGTGAGCGTGCCCGTCGTTTGATCCCCCTCAACTTTCCCGCAAGACGGGATGTCAGCGACGGAGGAGCTGGCTTGGGCACCTCGACGAATCGTGGCTCGCCTCCAGTCCCCGGCAGTGGGACGATCTGAGCGCCCACGCGTTCGGCAACTTCCCTGACCAGGGAGGGATTTTTCGCCGCGATATCCTCAAACACCTTTACGTATTGAACCCCGTACGACTTTTCCTGTCCCAGTCTCGTGATTTCACGAAGGCGCTCGACACTGACAGCAGAGAAACTCTGATCGGGTACTTCGGTAAACTCTCCCAGATTCTTCCAGCAGTTCGGGTCCCGCTTGAGAAGCCCCGATTGAACGAACTCGTAGTAGTACGAGCTTCCCGGCATGGGCCGAAATCCGAAGAGCGATCTCCCATTGATATCCAGGCCGCTCATAAAATCAATCGTCTGAAGCATCTCCTCTTCAGTCTCCGATGGAAAGCCCGCAATGAAATCAGCTTTGAGGTCCAGACCTGCTTCCATCACGTACCTGGCTGCCTGAGCATTCTGCTCAACCGTCGTCTTCTTGTTTATGAGCTCAAGTATCCGGTTCGTACCGCTCTCCATCCCGATACCGACTGCAAAGCACCCCGACGTTTTCATCGAGGCAAGCAGATCCGGCGTCACCTGATCGGCCCGCATCAGACACCTCCATCGTAACTTGCCTGATGGAAAGAACAGACCGGATCGTTGGAATGCTTCGCAGAAAGCTTCCAGTCTTGTCCTGGAAGCGGCAAGAGTCTCGTCACGGATGTGGAGTGTATCGATATCCAGCCCCGCCAAGAATTTGACCATCTCAATGACATATTCCACGGAGTGTTGACGATACGGACGAGACCATTCACTAGCGCAGAACCGACACGCGAAGGGACATCCTCTGGCCGTCACAACAATCAACGATTTGCACAACCAGTTTGGAAGTGCGTACGCGCTGATTCCCGCATAGAAATCGAGGTTGTCGATGCCTTGGTACGGAAAGGGGTACTTGTCGATGTCTTTTTCGATCTCACGATCGATGAAGAATTGCTCCGACCCTTTCAGCATTAATCCGGGAATTTCTCTGAGCGTATTACCTTGTGCAACATCCAGGCTGACCTCCTCCCCGGCGCCGACGCACACCGAGTCGATTGAATCAATCTGAGTAAGGGTCAGTTCGGGCTCGACAGACGGGTGGACACCACCGGCCATGAGGTGGATGTCCGGATGCCTCCGTTTCAGATGCTCGGTGAGCTTGCGGACCTCTTCGAAGTGAGCAGTGAGGAGCGGGATCCCGATGACGTCGGGACGGTATGACTCAACCTCACGCGAGATCAAAGGCAAAATGTCGACGGTACGATGACGGACTATGAGCTCCCGGACGTCCAGTAGACGAGTGGCGTGTCCTTCCGCATGCAGATAACTAATGATGGACAGAAGCCCGAGAGGCGGCGTTCGGCAGCCTTGCCAAGAGGGCAGCCGGCCGAGTTCGTAATCATTTCCGTATGCGGGAAATATAAACATAATCCTTCGACTCACATCATGCTCCTTTGCCAAGTGTATCGAGCCGGTCTCTCAAAGATTGTTGAAAGGCCATCTTCGGTGGGGTTCAGGATGCCTTGCTCACCGTGCTCCCTCCTCTGCGGACCAGTTTCCGCAACAATGCTTTTGTGCGTGGGAAGTGGTTGAGGAGACTCCTCATCTTGGTGCCAAACCGGTAGGGCTCGGGGTCTTTCGGGACCTCGACAAACCTCGGTTCTCCTCCGGTCCCGGGCAGAGGTACGATTTGGGCTCCGACGTGTCGGGCGACTTCATCCACCACGTCGGGACACTCGTCAGCCACGTCTCTGTATATGCTTACCCGCTGCTTGCCGAACGACCTGCTCCGTCCCATCTCCGTCAATTCCCGTAGTCGTTCGAGACTCACCTCGGCAAAGCTCTGTTCCGGCGGGATGCTCCAATCCCCCAGACTCCTCCAGTCAATCTTTTCCTTGTCCAAGACGCCTGACTCAAGAAAGTCCCGATAAAATCGGCTGCCCGGCACAGGGCGAAAACTGCACAATCCCTTGGCGTTAAATTCAAGCTCATCCATGAAGCTTATGGTCTTGAGCATCTCCTCCTCTGTCTCGGTGGGCAATCCTATGATGAAGTTGGTGCCCGTTTGCAGGCCGGCCTCTAGGATGTAGCTCATTGCCCGGAGGTTCTGTTCGACCGTAACTCTCTTGTCCATGACGCCGAGTATCCGGTTTGTGCCGCTCTCCATGCCGACGGCGACATCGATGCAGCCGGCGGATTTCATCGCTGCGAGCAGATCGGGATCGACTTGATCGGTTCTCAGCAAAGCTCTCCAGCGTAGCCTCCCCCGGGGAAGAAACAGTCTGGATTCTCTCAATTTCTCGCATATTGAGAGAAGCCGATCTCTCCGCGTTCCAATGGTATCGTCACGAAAATTGATGGTATCGATGTTGAATCGGGCCAGGAATTTGACCAACTCGTCAACGTACTCGACGGAGTGAAAACGGAAGGGCCTGGACCAGTCATTGGAACAGAATCGGCAGGAGTGGGGGCAACCTCTTGAGGTGACGATTGAAAGCGATTTACAGAGCCAATTGGACACCGAATAGGCGCTGTATCCTGAATAGAATGAAACATTCGGGATGGCCTGGTACGGAAAAGGGTACTTGTCGATTTCTCTTACGACATTTTGCTTTGTGAGCTCACTTTCGGAGCCGCGAAGCATAAGGCCCGCAATCCCTTTGAAACTGTTTCCTTCTGCAATTTCAAGGCAAACCTCTTCCCCCGGGCCTACGCACACGGAGTCGAGGGAGTCGATCTGCTTGAGAGTCAGCTCCGGTTCCACCGAAGGATGAGGTCCGCCTGCCACCAGGTGTATGTTGGGGTACTTGTCTTTCGCACTGCGGGCAATGGCCTTGATTTCGTCAAAATGGGCGGTAATGAGCTGCAATCCGATAACATCCGGTCTCACCGCCGTGATTTCTCGCAAAATATGGGGAAGAATTTTGTCCGTACGATGCCGAATGACGAGCTCGCGCGCATCGAGAAGATGCACGTCGTGGCCCTTTGCACCCAAGTAACCGATAATGGACAAGATCCCCAGTGGCGCCATGCGGTTGCCTTGCCAGGACGGTAGGTATCTTAATTCATAATCGGCTCCGTAGGCGGGGGAAATGAATAGGATTCGGCGACCCATCAGCGCCTCTTTTGCGGACGGCCGTTGACCGGGCCCAAACCGGGTGCCATATAATCGGCAAAAGGGGCAAATTGCTCTCCCCGAAGTAATCGCCAGCAATCGAGAATCAGAACCTTCCGGGAGTTGCCGTTTGCCAGGTGTTGCGGCTCCAGTGACCGGTACTCGTTCTCCGGTAAGGTCACGACTACGGCATCCGCTTGTGCGACGCACTCCACAGCGGAGGACGCGTACGCAGGCCCATCTCCCAGCTCTTTCCTGGCATTGTCCATTGCCAGGGGATCATACACGGCAACTGCAAAGCCTCGCTCCAGAAGGGCCGCGGCCAATGCCACACCCTGCGACTCTTCCACGACGCCCGTACCCGTCTTGTAAGCAAGCCCGAGTATGGCCACGGTAGCTTTCGGCGGGACTCGCTGCTGCACGAGGTCAACCAATCTCCGGTGCTGGCGGGCGTTGATCGATTCCGTAGCCTCCGCAAGCGTCGCTGCTACCCCCACAGCTCTGGCCACGGCGCCCAGAGCCCGGTTGTCCCGTGGAAAACAGGGCCCTCCGTACCGGGTTCCGGCACGGAAATAGGACTGTCCGACTCGCGAATCCATCCCCACTGCGGATGTTATGACGTCCACATCCGCTTCGGGCAATTGCTCGCATATCTCCGCAAGCATGTTCGCGTACGATATTTTCGTGGTAACATAGGTGTTGAGGGAAATTTTCGTAAGCTCTGCATTCACAAAATTCATGCGCGCGATGGGAGGAGTATTCTCACAGATGGTCCCATAGAATTCAGTGAGGAGGTCGCCGGCGTGAGTATCCGGTTCGCCGACGAGCACCATATCGGGATTCATGATGTCATGAATCACTCTCCCCAAAGCAATGAACTCCGGATTGTAACATACCCCGAAGTCCGAGGCGCATCTCTTGCCGGAAGATCGCTCCAATTGGGGAACAATCTCCGTGCTCATGCTCCCGGGCAGGACGGTGCTCGTCACCACCACGAGATGGTATCTGTCGAGTTTGGCCAGCTCCTGCCCTATTCGATCGGCCGCAGCCAGGACGTACCGATTTGAGAAGCCTCCCGTTTCATCCGTGGGCGTCGGTACGATGATGAACGTAATCTCGGACTCCCTAATCGCCTCTTCGTAGTTGCAAGTAGCCCTTACCAGAGGACGTGTCCGGTCCAGAGCTTCCTGCAATCCGGGCTCGTGGACGGGCGCGGCCCCTTGATTGATTTTGTCTACGAGAAAAGGGTCAATGTCGACACCGATGACGCGATGACCGCGGGAGGCAAATACCGCCACCATCGGCGAGCCAAGCTTCCCCAGGCCTATGACGGAAATCGCGAATGTCTTGCGGTCATCCATCAGTTTCCCTCTGTCCTATGCTTACTCTCTGTCGCCGGCCACTTGCTCGGCGATCCAGGGGTACGTCTTGCCGAGACCTTCCTTGAGCGACTGCGCGGGAGCCCAGCCCAGCACTTCCTTGATCTTGGTGTTATCGGAATTTCTGCCCCGCACTCCCTGTGGCTTGGTCGTATCATACTTTTTCGAGATCTTCTTGCCGGACAGGTCGATCGCCATGTCGGCCAATTCGTCAATTGTCACCAGCTCGTCCGATCCTATGTTGACCGGATCGCCGTGATTCGATTGCATGAGCCGATAGGTGCCTTCCAGACATTCGTCGATGAAGAGAAAAGATCTGGTTTGCCGGCCGTCTCCCCAAATCTCGATAAAACCGCCGTCTTCCGCTGCGGCAACTTTCCGGCAGATCGCGGCCGGGGCCTTCTCTCGACCTCCCTTCCATGTGCCGTACGGACCGAAGATATTGTGATATCTCGCGACTCTTGTCTCCAGACCGTATTCCAGGGTGAACTGCTTGCACATGCGTTCCGTGTACAGCTTCTCCCATCCGTATTCATTATCCGGATCGGCGGGATAGCATCCGTCTTCTCGCAAACCCGGATTGTCCGGGTCCTTCTGGCGGTACGTCGGATACACACAGGCCGACGAAGAATAGAAGAATCGCTTCACCCCCTGTTGACGGGCGGCCTCCAGGAGGTGGGCGTTGATGAGAACGTTGTCGTGCATAACTTCGGCCTTGACCGTCTCGATGAAGCCTATCCCTCCCATGTTGCAGGCAAAGGAATAGACCTGATCGATCCCCTCGGTAGCTTTCAGGCAGTTTTCCCACCGCCTGAGATCCAGGAGGAAGAACTCGTCCGCCACGGAATCCAGGTACAGGGAATGAACCGTATCCGCCCCTCGCACCCGGTACCCTCTCTCCTTGAGATACCTTTCCATGTGGCTTCCGATGAACCCCCCGGCTCCGGTTATCAGCACTCTCTTGGAATCAGTCATTGTCACTGCCGACCTCAGTCATTCTCCGTAGGGAAAACCGGTGCTGGAAGCTCGTTGCTTGAAGCCCCGGGTGGACATTGGGTCTCATTTACCTGAAGAGGAGACAAGGAACGACGCAGAATGCCGCTTCGCATTTCTCCTGATTGTCTTGGAATTGGCTCACGGAGTCTTGGAACTCTCCAACTGCTTCGTCACCCATTGGTACGTCTCTTCAAGCCCCCGTCTGATCTCACCCGAAGGTGCCCAATTCAGGACCGATTTTATCCGGGTGTTGTCCGAACAGCGTCCCCGTGCTCCGCTGGGTTTGGTCCGGTCGTAGATCTTGTCGAGCTTCCTGCCGGACACGGCGATCACCATGTCCGCCATCTCGTCTATGGTAACCGCTCTGTCGGAGCCTATGTTGAGGGGCTCCCGACATTCCGAATTCATGAGCCTCCATATTCCTTCGAGGCATTCGTCGATATAGAGAAAGGACCTGGCCTGGCTTCCGTCCCCCCAGATTTCGATGGTTTCCCCATCCCGAGCCTGAGAGACCTTTCGGCACAGGGCGCACATCACCTTCTCCGCTTTTCCTTCGCCCACCGAGGAGAACGGCCCGAACACGTTGTGCAGTCTGCCTATGCGGGTTTCCAATCCGAAGTCCGTCCAATAGGCACGATACATCCTCTCCGTGAAGAGCTTCTCCCAGCCGTACTCGTTGACGGGAAACGCGGGATACGCGTCGTCCTCTTTCATCGCATATTGTTCCGAGGTCGCATCCGGGGCAGGGTAGACACAATCGGAGGACGGAAAGAATACTTTCCTTACCCCGTTCTGTCTGCACGCTTCCATGAGATGAGCATCGACGAGCACATTGTCGCGCATCGACTGAGCTCTCATGATTTCCGTTGACCGAATACCTCCTGCCAACGCGGCAAAGGAGAATACTTCCTGTATGCCGTCGGTTGCTCTGACGCAGCTCTCCCACTTCCTGAGATCTGCGATGACAAATTCGTCCGAACAGCTCTGCACATAAGGAGACGGCCGAAGATCGAGGCTTCTGACCCAGTAGCCCTTCTTCTTGAGGAATCGCTCCACGTGGCAGCCGATGAATCCACCCGCGCCCGTTACCAGGGCCTTGACCATTCCCTTCAGTCCGTCCCTTCCCGTCCCGCCGGTCCTTTCGGGTCGGGTCGATAGTCGGTTTCCCGATCCTCTGCTCTCCGCTGTTCGTGCAGACGATCCAGGTCGCTCTCCTCATCCCATTGGGCTCGACACACCCGATGCTCGGGCAGTCGGACATCCGCCAAGCCCCAGTCCAGTGAATTGAGATAGAAGGGCCCCTCTCCTCGCGCCCATTTCTGTGCTCTGCTCAGAAAGTTCTTCTCGAATGAGTCGAGCTGGATGCCCTTACGTCCGCGCATCTTGCGCTTGGGGTAATTCAGGATGCTCCGAACACGGTTCTTGGTGCGCAGGGTGCACCTCTTGCTCAGAAAATCTTCCAATGCCGTCAGAACCGGATTCCACTCTTGCTCAATGTTGAGCACGAACAAAGATGAGTGGGCTATCTTATAGACTCGACAGTCGGGCGGCAGCTCCTGCTCCAATGCCCCTGTCGCACAGACTCCATGGAGGACAAGGCTGTCCAGATCGGCAGTTAGGACACTCCGGCTCTCATGGCGTCCTCGAATGGCATGCCACCAGTGTTTGGCCATCAAGGTGAAGTCGCCGCAGGCATTGGTATGCAGGTCTCTTATGTCAAAGTATTCAGGAACTTCCAGCCGCGCGTGATGTCGGACGATGTGAGTATCGATGTTATCGAGTATCGCTGTAGCCCCGGTATGGCCCTGTGTCAGGATATCGGCATCCACATCGAACCGGTCGCACCGGTACACATGCTCCTCGGACAGGGACTTCTTTGCGAGACACTCCATCAGCGACCGGGAATAGAACACATCAGAGGCTTTATGCGCTACGAAATGTCCACGGGCACGTCGAACCCCCACATTGTAGACCACGCCAACATGGATCGGCTTGATATCCCAGTGAAGGTACGTGCGGTGAAGCGCGGGATCGACGGTCACGATGCGTACGGTCACGTGTGCGGTCGATGCAGGAAAATGGAGGGCTTCAGCCAAAAGAGGCCTGTTCGGGGGCGGATTCCACTCGACGACGATGATTTCCGCGTCCAGACGATGCTCCTCCAACTGGGCAACAAAGACCTCCAACGTGGTTTGAAGCCTGAGTAGCATGGTGTCCGCATAGTCATCGTTTCTCGAACCCAGGACAAAGCTCAGATACGGGGAATTCATACAGTCTTTCACTGCCCTTTCATGCGGATGCCCGCCCATGACCGAGGTCGGCTCCACGTTGCCGACCTCACAACGACCTCGTCATGTCAACAATCGTTTGGCTCATAATCCGAGGGTTCAACCCATGAAGCTCTTGCAGACGACGACGGCCGCCGTATTCATAGCACAACCCTCGGCTGAAATCGCAGCCGAATCTCTTCAGGCGAAGGCCCAGGCCGTAATCGGCGATTATTTCCGCAACAGCGGAGCCAAGCCCTCCCGGCAACGTGTGCTCTTCCATGGTGAAGAGGATTTTGGCGCCCTTTGTCTTTTCGCGGAAAAGCTCCGGATTGATAGGGAATCGGTAAACGTCGATAACCCCCGGTCGCAGTCCGTGAGCCTCCAATTCTCCGGCCAAAGCCAAAGCATCATGGACCGTGTTACCCGTTGCCACGAGGAAAAGAGAGTCGCCCTGCCTTAGTACCTCCAGTCCACCGGAGAAGTCATGCCCCGGGCGGTAGAGGACGGGAAATGCCTGGCGGTCCAGCCGCACATAGCTCGGGTGGTCCAAACCGAGCGAGTTTGCGGCCATTGCCGACGCCATCACGGAATCGGAGCAGTTGGTAATGGAGATATTCGGCAATGCCCGAAGGCATGAGATGTCCTCGGTTGTGTGGTGGGTGGGGCCCGATTCCTCGTAGCTCATGCCCGCTCCCACCCCTACGATGGTGACCGGGACGTTCATGGCGCCCAGATCGAGTCGTATCTGCTCGTAGCACCGGTACGTCACGAATGGCCCGATGCCGTACACAAAGGCCTTCATGCCGCCGAGGGAAAGTCCGGTGGCCACCAGTATCGCCTGTTGCTCAGCGATCCCCACATCCACATATTGGTGGGCCAGATCGCGTCGAAACCTGTCCAGCGACGGTGCCCCCATATCCGCGGAGACGAGGACCACGTCCTTGTCTTGAAATGCGATGTCGTAGAGAGATTCGAAGAAGGCGTCACGCTGGGTCTTCATACGAGTCTCCTCCCTCATTCAGCTCCATCCTGGCACGCTCCAATTCTTGATCTTTCGGTGCTCTCGCGTGCCAGAGACAATGGTTGCTCATAAACTCTATGCCCTTGCCTTTGACGGTCTCGGCGATGATGGCAAGAGGAGCCGAACGCCGAAATGACCGTATGCCCGCGAGGGCTTGGAAGATCTCGGGGAAGTCATGACCGTTCATTCTCCTGGTTTCCCAGCCGAATGCCCTCCATTTGTCCTCGAGGCTTCCAAGGGGAAGAGTCGGCTCCGTGAAATTTGTCGCGCTCATGCAGTTGCGATCTATGATCGCCGTGAGGTTGCTCAGGCGATTACCGCCGGCGAAGAGAGCCGCTTCCCATATCGGTCCGGAGTAGCACTCCCCGTCTCCCAGGAGCGCCACTACCAAGTGGTTTTCGCGTCTTTTCCTGGCTGCCAGTGCTAATCCGGTCGCTATCCCGAGTCCGTGGCCGAGGGAGCCCGAAGTCGTCTCAACTCCCGGGACCTGGTGCTGAAGATGGACTCCGAACATGCCGTCGGCGCTGCAGAATCGATCGAGCTCGGATCGGGGGAAAAAACCGAGGTCGGCAAGGATAGGATACAAGCAAACGCTTGCATGGCCCTTGCTGAGAATAAATCTGTCCCGGTCGGACCGGTTGGGATTCTTGGGGTCGATACGAAGAATTCCCCCGTAGTAGAGGGCAACAAGGACCTCGGTACAGGAGAAGCCCGATGTCACGTGCCCCGTTCCGGCCCGGGCACACATTTCCAGGGTCATCTTCCTGATCTCATGGGCCTTGGCTTCGAGATCGGCCCCACTTCCTGCCATGTCCATAACGCCTTGACCTTTCCTTCCGTCTCATGTGTTCGGCCCGGTTCGGGAAGCTCGTCGACAAGCGACCACGCGCGTGGCCCCGTTTCTCGGCGTCCCCTGTGCACTATACCTTAGTGGATAGCAGCGAAATGAACTATCTCCACTACGCCGGACCGGCCTCATCCCCATTGGAGGAGGCGGAAATTACCCGGCTGCCCTTGCGGTCGAATCCGAATGGGACATGAGTTAAATGGCTCAATTCGGCTATTATCCCGGCGTGCCGCTCAGGAGGCGCAAAAAGCAGCATAAAGCCTCCTCCGCCGGCTCCTGTTATCTTCCCGCCGATGGCGCCGGCCCGGACTGCTTGATCGTACATCTCATCGATTGCAGGGTTGGAGACCCTGGAGCTCAAGCTCCGCTTCGCCAACCACCCTTCATGAAGCAGCTCGCCGAACCGTGTGATGGGACTGCCGTTCGTAAGCACCTTCAGGCCTCTGTCCACAAGGCCTTTGATAGTCTGCAACTCGGTCTCTCTCCTGTCCATGCATTCTACGCAGGATTCGGCCACATCGGACGCGGTGCGGACAATTCCGGTGTAAAACAGCATGAGATGCGAATTGAGCTCTCGCAGTCGCGTCGCCGGGAGCGACACCGGCGTTACTGTTATGGAACCCGTCCGACCGAACCGAATGTGGTTGAAGCCGCCATAAGCGGCAGAGGCCTGATCCTGGGACCCCACGGTTTCTTTGATGCGCTCCTGTTCTATGTGGATGCTATCTTCAGCCAATTGCCGCTTCGATGAGGAGATGCCCCGAAGACGGAGCAATGCATGGTTCAGGCCCACGGTGAAAGATGAGCTGGAGCCTATCCCGCTACGAGCCGGCAAGTCCCCTTGATAGTGAATAATCACGCCCCTGTCGATCTGCGCGAAGCGAAGGCATTCTCGGACCGCAGGATGTCGGATTTCTTCCAAAGTCCGGCATTTCTCGGTCTGAGCATATACGACGATGAAACGGTATGGAGACAAATCAGGAGTGTAACGAGCGGTTATATAGCAGTACTTGTCGATTGCCGTCGCAAGAACCGCTCCACCGTGTCGCCTGTAATACTTGGGATAATCAGTACCGCCGCCGAAGAAAGAGATCCGAAAGGGGGTTTTGGTCACAATCATCCGCCAACCCCTTGCCGGTGGTGGAGGGGTCTTTCTGAGCCATCAACTGGACCGGCACTGAAGAGATAAAATTATCTTATGTTATGATCGACGGCTGAGTCAAGCTCTAAAGCAGCGAAAGTCGATTGTCCGGTTTCGCACAGGACGATGGTCTTTTGTGGGGTCGCCTCGATGGATTCGGTGGCGAATTTCGTGGCACCGCTGGGTGCGCCGTGCAGAAGCTATTCCTCGCCGCTTCATCAGACTGCAGCGACGATTCCAGTTTCCCGGGAAGACCCGCCTATAGGGGACGGCCTGCAGCTCCGACCCGAGGCTGAACGAGTGGGGCCCTTCCTACAGAGGACGGACCGATCGCCTGCCGAATCTCCTGCCACAGTGTGGCAACATCAGCGTTTCCGTCATGTATGTTTACGGGGTACAGGAGCAGGTACGGCGGATCTGCCGGCAACGAATCCTTCTTGAGCATATCGGCCGATTGTTCTGATCGGCTGGGGCCGGGAAACGTTTGGCTACGAGGCGTTTCGGAAGTACAAGACCTGTTTGCGGTTTTTCGGCGGGGCATACCCGGTGGGTCAAAACAAAAGTCTGGCATTATAAACAGGAATGGGCTATAGCCTATCGCTGATTTCCAAAGCCGCCGGCGCTCGAATGTGATGCATCCCACAGGATGGTTGGGCTTCCTGTGCGGCTCTTGGGACACTTTTACCAGGAGGCAGCCATGAAACCAATTCTGATAGAAGCCACCACCATACCCGATGCCTGGTTCCAGTGCCTCTACACGCTCATCGAGGAATCCAGAAAGCCCGACGGAGCGGCTCGCCGCTACACCGTGGACACGGGCTCGAATCCGGGAGCCGACCGAATTGAATTCGACATGGTGATGGTTCACATTCGGCAACCGGGAGTACGGCCTCTGCTCCCTCAAATCCCCGAGCATCTGAACTTGCCGCCTGTGGCGGACGAGAAGTACCTCGCCGAGTACATGCCGTATCTGCTCTCCTCCCAGAAAGCTCCGGGAGAGCACTACACCTACGGAGAGCGCCTCCAGGTTTCGTGGCAGTACGTGATCGACTATTATAAGAAGTATGGAGGCCGCACCAACCGCATGTGCATGGAGGTGGGCCGTCCCGAGGACATCTTCTTTTACGACGCCGAGGACGGGTCAACGCCGTGCATGAGGCTGGTGGACACCCGAGTCATGGAGAACAAGCTCCATTGGGTCGTCTATTTCAGATCGTGGAATCTATGGTCCGGTTTTCCGGTGAATTTGGCGGGATTGCAGCAGGCCAAAGAGGTTATGGCCATGGAGATAGGAGTTGACGACGGAGATTTGGTCGCCGTCTCCAAAGGGCTTAACATAAGAGATTACAACATCGAGGTGGCGCTCATGCGGCTGCAGAAAGAGCAAGGAATTCAGTTGGGCGCCCGACGTGAGTAAGAAGGGAAGGGGAGACTGTGCGACGTCCGTTCCGCCGTGTCGTCGCACCGGTGTCTCTCGGCAGGGGCCGAGAGGCGGTCTCGAACCCCGGTGAAAGAGTCCTCATGCCGTGGGACCCCACTCATGTTCCCAGGCGCAAAGCATGCGCGCACCGTTGCGCGTGTTTCAAGCGGTTCCGGTTGTATCAAGCCGGTACGAAGACCGAGGCCCTGTGCTATCCCGCGATCGGGTACTACCTACCCCATTGAAGTTTCGGCTTGGGCTCCGAAGTCTTCTCTTCCGCCCCCTGACCCCACTTCATGCGTTTGGTCGAGGGTCTTTCCGTTTCCACCGGAGCGGTCGTCCTCCCCGGAGTCACTGTGGTTGTCGCCTTTTCGCCGGGGTCTGAAACTGAAGATTCAGGAGACCTCGTTACCGTGGCCGGCTCCCCGGGACTGGTTTCTGCCGGTTTCGGTTGCGAGACCGTCGTCCTGGGGCGGGTCGCCCGCTCGGTCGATCGACGGATTGTCGCCCGCGGTCGGCGAAGCAGGTCGGTGGTGCTCCGTGTGGTGTCCGTCTGTCGCGGAGCAACGACACGCGGCCCCGGCGTGGCTGCGGGGGACGCAATGGGGGCTGTTTGCTGCGCCGCTTCGGGTTCCACGTCGGGAACCTGATAATCGTCATAGATTTCCAGGTCGCCCAGCGTCTTAGCGGGTCTCTGATCCGCGGGACCTTTGTCGAATTCGGAATCCTTGATTGTCGCGTCGGGGACTTCACTCTGATCCCAATACATCTGAGCTTGGACCGTCCCGACGAGAGAGGAGACCAGAAGAATCATTAGTCCGGTAAGCACAAGACGTTTCATAGTAAACTCCTTTTCGGTGTTCATCTCCAAACCTAATCTCTCTCTCCTCCCACTAAATTCACACATTTGCAGGTTGCAGGATAGCACAATCGGCCATAAATCGTCAAGATTTCATGCGATGCGCCAATCATGAAGAATGAGCATAAGAGCGTGACGCCTCGCACGCGTCGTCTGGACTGAAATTCGGTAGAGTGAGGTTTCTGCAATCATTTTAGGTACCGAGGGCTGAAAGGACAGGAGGGGATATGGTCGTTCCTTCCGCCCTCCATTGCAGGCTTCTGACGCACAAATCTTCGCCATGATGAACTCATCTCCACCCCGATACCGGGCGAAATCGGATACGGCGGTCCCTCCGTCATCGCTCGGCGGCGCGATCAAAATCAGGGCTTTTGACTTGACAAGGCCGTTCATTCCGGGTTATGTCCATAGAGACATAATTCGCGGCAACACGCCGCCCCGAATGAAACTTGAGAGAGATAACGGACGGCTGAGTTTCGGGGAAGTGAACTCTAAGGACTACCCCCCAGGCTCTCAAGATTGACACGGAGTTTGGTAACGACCATGGGTCATCGCTTTCTCACAAAGACGTGGCCGGCTGTTGGGCCGACCCGTCACAGGGGCTCCCCCGCGAGATCGGCTCCCATGATATGGAGGCAAGCCGTGCATGGAGGGATGAAACACCCATGAATTTGAGCGTAGCCCTAACCACGCCGCAAATTGAGAAGAATGGGAAGCTCGCCGGAGCCTCGGGGCACGGAGAGCTCGATTTCACGATTTTGCGCCTGAAGGAGATAAGAACACAGCACGGTGGGGACAGTGCAAGGTTTTCCTGCCTCGGTTCGCTGCCCCTATGAAGACAATTTTTATTAGCACTTCTTTGGCTGCGGAAACGCGAAGGAGCATGTCGCAAGCCGAGTGCAAGGAGTAAGTGAGATGAGATACGCAGAGACCGGCTACAATTTGGAAATCGATTTGGCCCGAGGGAACATCGAACGGGTGGAAACCGACCCGAAAATGACGGAGCTTCATCTCGGGGGCCTGGGTACCAGCGTCAAAATACACTGGGACAGGGTTCCTCCCGAGACAAAAGCATTCGATCCGGAGAACCTTCTGATATTCAGTACCGGTCTTCTCAACGGCACGCCGGCCTTTAGCGCCAACCGTACCCTTGTTACCTTCATTTCCCCTCAGTCGGATTTGCTTGCATACCCGATGATGGGGGGATTCTGGTCCGCGGAATTGAAATATGCCGGTTATGACAAGGTGATCTTTCGCAACAAGTCCCCCAAGTGGATTTACCTATGGATTCACAACGACAAGGTGGAAATCCGCGATGCCTCCCATTTGCAGGGCAAGGGAGCTCTTGAAACTCAAGACCTCATAAGAGAGGAATTGAACGAGCCGAGGGCCCAAGTGGCAGCGATCGGTCTGGCGGGCGAAAATCGGGTCTTCACCGCTTCCATCGAGCAGTCCAGGTCCAGTGCCAGCAGGCTCGGCGGGGGCGCCGTGATGGGAGACAAGAAGATTAAGGCGGTCGCCGTTCGTGGGACAAAGGACGTCTATCTCGCCCGAGGCGCCGAATTCATGCAGCATATGGATGAGGTGACGGAATATATTAAATTCCGGAACACGAATCCCATTCCGGACGTGATGACTATTTTGTCCGGGATCGGATCGCCGCAGGAAATGAAGCACACCGATGAGAAGTGGCACACGGAAAACTTCATGTGGGGAAATGCCCGCACCCGGAGGAGAGACTTCTGGAGCAAGCCGAATGAAGAGAATTGGACGACGACTCAATTGGATGCGGTGCAGCGGCTCATAAGCTGTTTTAACTGTCCGCAGCAGTGTGGAGCACTGGTTTCGTCCGACAGTGCCGGCGGTCAGAAGTATATGATGAAATGCTTCGGGAAACTCACTTATTCTATGGCGGCCTATGTGGACGACCTTCGCTTTAACTTCAAGATCCTTCAACGTGCCACCGAGTATGGGGTGGACTCCTTCTCGACCCCACAGATCCTGGCGTTCGCCGTTGAGCTCTATGAAGCGGGCATTCTTACCGATAAAGACTTTGACGGGTGTCCGTCAGATAAGGAAGGACGGTTCTTTTGGCTGCTCGACAGGGTGGCTCGGAGGGAGGGAATCGGGGATGTCCTTGCCGACGGCGTCTATTATGCGGCTCGAAAGATCGGCAACGGAGCGGAGAAATTCGATCATAATACGATCAAAAAACATGAGCAGCTCCCTCTAAAGCTGGGGATGCTGGATCCGATCTATTTCCTCATGTATTCTACTAACGAGAAGATAAGCATTACCCAAATTGAAGGGAATTTCCCACAGGCAGCCTTTCCCACCCGAGAGCAGAGAGAATCGTTTGTAAAGGATTGGCTCCAGGTCCCCGACGAAAGATTCAAGCAATACGTTCTGGAATGGGAGCCAAGGGGTGATAAATCGATCCCGTATTTCCCGACTCCGGATATGTGCAGTGAGATTGTGGATTGGATGGAAATGCTGCACAACATTGACGACGCCCTGGGATTGTGCGCCGGCATGGGCTCATTTTGTCTGAAGCCTCCTTATCATATTCACAATTACCCGAAACTTGTCTCCGCTGCGTCAGGGTTAGAGATGGATGAAGCGGGACTGAAGAAGATTGTCAACAGGAGCAGGAATCTGCATAGGGCCTTTAATAACAGAAGAGGCATGAGACGGGCTGATGAGAAGCCGCCCGAAGACCATTGGAAGAGAAGATTCCCCGAGCTCGAAGAGCAACTCTTGTCTACGTATTACAAATTCAAGGGATGGAATGTGGACGGTATTCCTACGAAAGAACGATTGATGGAACTGGACCTGGGCTACGTCGCCGAAGACTTGGAAAAGAGAGGGATCTTGCGAAATGGCAAAGACAACGAAGAAAATCAAGACGATAAGGATTGACGCCGACAAGTGTAATGGCTGCAGGGCATGTGAGATAGTATGCTCAGCGTTTCATGCCTCACCGAAATACAGCAGCAGTAATCCGGCAAGGTCGCGTATTCAGGTGATCAGTCATCGACTGAAAAATATCTGGCTACCCGTATTTGCGGGCGAGTACGCTCCCGCGGAATGCATGGGCAGAGACAAATACGTGATCGACGGAAAGGAATACGACGAGTGTGCCTTTTGCCGGGCCTCCTGCCCATCCAGGGACTTTTTCAAGGAACCCGATTCCGGTCTCCCTCTCAAATGCGACATGTGTGAAAGCGATCCGACGCTGAAGGAGCCGATGTGTGTCCAGAAATGCCTCAATGACGTCCTTATCTACGAGGAAAGGGAAGTGGAAGTGGAAGAAGAGGAGAAAATAGAGGATGTGGAGATAGGGCTGGAAGCCATGATCGACAAGTATGGCCTTGACAAGATAATGGACACCGTTTCCAGGATTTCAGCGGCAAAGAAGGGATAACCGCGGGTCACGAGCTCAGAGGCGTCGAGCTCGGGGCTGTTCCATAACTCCGACCTCCCGACTTGTGACCCTATAAATCCCGCCCACGGGGATTTCCGGTTGATTAACTACCTGCGTGGCCCTCGGTATTGCCCTTCATCCGGACCGGTGCGCCGTGATTTCAGGCATCCCGGAGGCCGACTCCATGACAAAATCCGGTGAGATGTCTCCCTGTACATGCGATTCGCTAAAGGAGCCTCCTGCGGAGCCGGAAGCGGGAGAGTTTCTTCGTACAGCATGGAAGCCGGCCGTGTCATTGAAGCTTGACACGACCGGCATATCCGTACCGGACAAAGAGAGGGTCGGTGTGACCGTAAAAATTATGAATAATCTCTGGCAAGTTGGCGGAAGAGGGATGACTCATCCGTCCGATGCCGCCATGTACCTCGTGCGCTTCGGAGACAAAGCCGCCCTTATTGATGCAGGAACCGGTCGGAATCATCCGCAACTAGCCAAAAATATTGCCGAATGCCTGGGCTCCGAAGCTCAAATGGAATACCTCCTGCTGACTCACTGCCACTTCGATCACACTGGAGGGGCACAAGCCGTGCGAGACGCATATGGGTGCCGAATCGTGGCTCACGAGCTGGATGCGATGTACCTCGAATCGGGCGACAACCGAGTGACCGACGCAGCCCGGCAAGGGGCCGGCCTCGATCCGTTTTCCGTGGATATCAAATTGCCTGGGAAGGAATCGAGTTTAGCCGTCGGCAACGGTACCGTGACGGCCATTCACTGGCCCGGTCACACCCCCGGTTCTGTGGTGTACACGGCGGTCCTTGAGGACAGACTTGTCCTATTCGGGCAAGACCTTCAGGGCCCGCTTCATTCGGATTGGTTGTCCGATGAGCAACAGTACTTGGAATCGTTGACAGAGCTCTTGAACCTCCAGGCCGATCTTGTTCTCGAAGGCCATTTCGGCATCATCGAGACAAAAAAAGAGGTGCAGGAATTTATTGAGTCTTGCATAACCCTGCCTCCGCAACCATGTCGGTGTTAATGATAAAACCGGTCATTTGACGGACAATTTGAAGGACCTGACAACGCCTGTTTGATGGTAAAAAATAGCCATTGCAGGGGTGCGTTGCAAGGTGCGGGAGAAAAAGACGAAAAAATTGGAACATGCCGGGCTCTTCATTCTCACCCCGGCGCTCCTTGGGATGTCCCTCAACTTTCACAGCGCTCCGCGATAACCGCCGAGCATATTTCCGGCGATGAACCGATGGTATCATCGGCCTTTAATGGTGACAGTGCCTCGGACTTCTCAGGAGCGGCACTATGGGCAGGCAATGCTCAGGAATTTGGCTTGGTCCATAACGAATCGAATAGAATGGGTATGCCGAACAAACGGGGAGTGGGATTGAGCATAACGATCAGGGATAATCTCTGGCAGGTGGGCGGCATGGAGCTGACCGACCCCTCGGACGCCGGCGTCTACCTCGTTCGCTTCGGCGACAAGGCAGCCCTCGTTGATGCCGGAACGGGTCGAAACCACCGTCAACTGGTCAAAAACATCGCCGAATGCCTGGGTTCGGACGCTCAACTGGAATACCTTCTGCTGACTCACTGTCACTTCGATCATACCGGAGGGGCCAGAGCCGTGCGAGACGAATACGGCTGCCGAATCGTGGCCCATGAGCTGGACGCGGTTTATCTCGAATCCGGCGACAACCGTGTGACCGGCGCCGCCTGGTATGCAGCATGCCTCGAACCGTTTACCGTCGATATCAAATTGCAGGGCGGGGAAACGTGCATTTCCGTCGGTAGCGGTACCATGAAGGCCATCCACATTCCCGGTCACTCCCCCGGCTCGGTTGTGTACACAACGGTTATGGACGGCGAGCTTATCCTTTTCGGGCAGGATGTGCATGGTCCGATCCATTCGGAATTGCTGTCCAATGAAAAACAGTACGTGGACTCGTTGGGAAGACTCCTGGACTTGCAGGCCGATCTTCTTCTCGAAGGCCATTTCGGCCCCATCGAGACCAAACATGAGGTAAGACTCTTTATCGAGCAATGGAGATCCCCGCTTGGCGTATCCCATTACGCCGTTCTCTACGCCCCTGACAATTGGCAGCCCGGGCAAATAATTGCGAAGACTTCCGGAAAGACATCCGATACGGATGAGGAAATTGAGTGACGCCTCTGCCGGCGACGGTCTGCGGTTAGGAAGCGCACAAAGAGGCACGGCAACCCAGATTCAATTTTTCTGTCATGCTATAGTGGAGCTCTTTGAGGGTTGCGGGAAGAGGAGCGGGACGATAACCGCAGGGAATTGGCGGCGAGGTATGACCTACCGGCCTCACAGCGATTAGTATTGAGGTTCTTGTGATCAAAACAACCGAGAGCACAGGGGTTGAGGACCAACGCCGCGCCTTGTGCGGCATTTGCCCGGCGGGCTGCTGGGTCAAGGTGACGTACGATTCCTCGGGCAAGATGTGCAAGGTTCAGCCGGATGATACGTCGGAACTGGGGATGATTTGCGACCTGGGCCGACAATCCCCTCAGATAGTCTATTCCCCGGATCGCCTCCGTCATCCGTTGCTCAGGACCGGTCCCAAAGGCACGTATGAGCTCAAACGCATTACCTGGGACGAGGCTTTTGACATCATCGTCGGCAGGCTCAACTCCATCAAAAAAAAACATGGGCCGGAAGCAACGGCCATATACACGGGGAGAGGGAGCTTCGAGCAGGCCGAGTGCGATGTCTTCCAGCCTCAGGGGGTAGCGGTATCTTCCGCATCGAGCGTCCTGTTCCCCTTCGGATCGCCGAATACTCTGGGTGTGGGTGCCCTCTGCTACGTTTCCTTTGCGATGATCGCTCCCCACGTGACCGCGGGCGGCATGCTGATCAACATGTTCTCGGATCTGGAGAACGCCGATCTTATCGTCGTATGGGGAGCCAACCCTGCCACCGATTGCCCGCCCATGGACTTTGCCCGCATCATGAAGGCCCGCCGGCGTGGGGCCGAGGTCGTGGTCGTCGATCCCCGGCGTACCGGCACGGCAATTGCCGCCGAGGCAGAGTGGATTCCGATCAGGCCGGGCACGGATGGAGCCCTTGCCCTCGGCATGTGCCAAGTCCTCATAGAGGAAGAGCTCTTTGACGAGCGCTTTGTCCAAGACTGGACCCACGGTTTCGACGACTTCGCAAGGTATTGTCAGCATTTTAGCCCGGAGGTCGTCGAGACGATCACCCGCGTTCCCGCTGAGACAATCCGGCGGCTGGCCAGGCGTCTGGCCTCGGCAAGGGGTGCCTCGCCGGTTATGTACAGCGGTCTGGAATACAGCGACAGCGGCGTGCAGGCCATCAGGGCCGCGATGACGCTCTGGGCGCTGGCCGGCCGGCTTGACGTGCCGGGCGGCCGCTGCTTCACCATGAGGGAGAACCAGTTCCCCATGAACAGGGAAGGGCATCTGCCCAACCCGGACGTGAAAAAGGCTCTCGGCCGCGATCGCTTCCCGGTGTACAGCGCCTACCGTGGCGAATCCCATGCCATTTGCCTTCCGGATTCGGTGTTGCATGGCAAACCGTATCCGATCAGGTCGCTCATCATCGAAGGCGGTTCCATAATAACAGCCTGGCCTCAGCCCCAAATCTGGCGCGAGACTCTGGCAGCCCTGGATTTTCTTGTCTGCATAGATCGTTTTCTGACCGCGGATGCGGCTTATGCCGACCTGGTATTGCCTGCGACGACATATTACGAAATTGAGTCCTACATGGTTTACGGGCCGCTCTTCAGAATTCGGGAAAAGGTCATAGAGCCCGAGGGCGAGGCTCGCCACGGTTTCTTCGTACTCGCCGAATTGGCTAAGCGCCTGGGCTACGGGCACCTTTACCCTCAGAATGAGGAGGAGGTGCTGCGCCATGCTCTGAAACCCTCCGGATTTACCCTCGAACAGGTGCGGGCCGCGGGCGGCATGGCGCGGGTTCCTGCGGTCATGATGGAGTACCGCAAGTGGGAGAAAGGGCTGTTGCGATCGGACGGCCGTCCGGGTTTCGAGACCCCGACAGGGAAATTCGAGATCGCTTCGACCATCCTTGAGGAGCACGGCTACGACCCGCTTCCGGTATACACCGAGCCGAAAGAAGGCCCTCTGTCTCGGCCGGATCTGACGGACGAGTTTCCCCTGGTGTTCGGCTCCGGATCACGGGTCACCACCGATTTTCGATCCCAATTCCACAGTGTTCCCGATCTGGTCAAAAAGAACCCGGAACCAACGGTCGCAATCAATTCCCGGGATGCCCGGGACCGCAACATTACAACCGGCGATCTTGTTGAGGTGATCACCCCCCGGGGCCGCGTCGGGTTGCGGGCGTACGTGACCGACAACATAATGCAGGGCGTGATTGACGCAAGCATGGGGGGAGGCGGGCCTGTAGGGCCGAAAGCATGGCAGGACTGCAATGTCAACGATCTTACCGACCTGCAGCGTTACGATCCCATCTCGGGATTCCCCGTGTACAAAGCTCTCCTGTGCGAAGTGGTGAAGCTCGACCAAACCGCGGCCACGTCTATGGGCGGACGTTCCGAGGAATCCGAGCCGCCAATACCGGTGAGGCGTGCAGCGCAAACGACCGGCAAGAGGCGGAGCATCTATCTGGACCACAATGCCACCACGCCGCCGGACCCGGAAGTCGCCAAGACCGTGGCCGAGTGCACCGAACGATTCTTCGGGAACCCCTCCAGCATTCACGGGCCCGGCAATGAAGCCCGTTTCATCGTTGAGTCGGCTCGGCGGCAGGTGGCGCAATTGCTCAACTGCACGGCACGGAGGATCGTGTTCACGGGTGGAGGCTCGGAAGCGGACAATCTTGCAATCAAAGGGGTCGCTTTTGCACGTCGGGGGCTTGGCAATCACATTATCACAACGTCCATAGAGCATCCAGCGGTATTGGCCGCGTGCAACTGGCTGGAAGAGCAGGGGTTTCGTGTCACCACGCTTCCGGTGAACCGGGAGGGGGTGGTTGCCGTCCGCGACCTGGAGGCCGCGTTGAGTCCGGACACCATATTGGTGAGTGTGATGGCCGCTAACAATGAGACAGGAGCCTTACAGCCCATAGCCGAGCTCGCACGGGCGACCCACGGACAGGGAGCGCTATTCCACACGGACGCAGTGCAGGCGGTCGGCAAGATTCCCATTGATGTTCGCGAGTGGGAGGTGGACCTTCTCACGCTTTCGGGCCACAAGATCCATGGCCCCAAAGGCGTTGGTGCATTATATTTAGGTCAGGGGGTGATGCCGGCTCCACTGGTCCATGGAGGCAAGCAAGAGCACGGCCTTCGAGCGGGTACGGAAAACGTCCCGGGTATCGCGGGGCTCGGGAAGGCTGCCGAACTGGCAATTCAAAGGCTTCCCGAAATGGATCGGGTACGGGCTTTGCGGGACAGGCTGGAGAAGGGAATCAGGGCTATCGTTCCGGATGCGGAGCGCAACGGGCCTCTTGAGCAACGACTCCCGAATACGGTTAACCTGACATTGCCCGGGATGAGAGGCGAGTCGGTCGTACTCGCCCTGGATCATAGCGGTGTGGCGCTCTCGTCGGGATCTGCATGTAGAGCCGGAGCGCCGGAACCATCGCATGCCCTGCTCGCCATGGGATTGTCGGCAGAAGCGGCCCATTGTGCGCTAAGATTTTCGCTGGGCCACGGCAATACTGAAGAAGAGATCGACCGTACGCTGGACTTATTGGAAGAGATGATTCGTGAAACCACCGCAAGCGTGCGCTTCGCGCCCTGTCGTTAGCCGGCGGTCACGCACCTGAGATGCGAAAACGAGTGTGCAGGGCTCACGGCCTCACTGGAGAAAAGGAACTGATCTCCCATGCCTGCATTTTCTACCTTAACGAACTCCAATGCTCGAAACCGGCTCGAAGAACATGAACCCGGTACGATTGCTCGGGATGTTCTCAGAGGTCTCTCGGCCGATCGGAAATCCATTCCGAGTAAGTACTTTTACGACGAGCGCGGATCGAAGCTCTTTGAGGCGATATGTAATCTTCCGGAGTATTATCCAACGAGAACGGAGCTGAGGCTACTCTCGACTCATGCCAAGGATATCGTGCGCGGACTCCGACACGTGGATCTTGTGGAATTGGGCGCCGGCGCCAACCGGAAAATCCGGTCTCTGCTCGATGCCCTTGGTCCGTGGCGCAGGGCCGAGGTGCGTTACGTTCCGGTGGATGTCTGCGGCCCTGCCTTGCTGGAATCTGCGGCCCAGTTGCGAGCGGCGTACCCGGAAATGAGGGTAAAAGGCATTGAGGCCGATTTCACCCGCGATCTCCACCTGCTCCGATCGGATCGGCCCAAACTCGTTCTCTTCTTCGGCAGCACCATCGGCAACCTGGAGGAGGGTGAGGTCTCGTCTTTTCTGAAAAATGTGGCCGCCATGCTCAATCCCGGGGATCGCTTTCTCCTCGGATTGGATATGGTGAAGCCGGTCGAAATCCTCGAGGCTGCTTATAACGATTCCCAGAACGTGACTGCCGAGTTCAACAAGAACATGTTGCACGTCGTGAATCGTGAGCTGCGCGCCGGCTTCAATCCTGCCGACTTCGATCACGTAGCCTTCTACGACGAACAGCGTGAGCGAGTAGAAATGCACCTTCAAGCACTGCGGGACATGCGTGTGGAGGTCAAAGACATTGGAATCTCAATCGCACTGAAGAAGGGGGAGACCATCCGGACGGAGATTTGCCGCAAGTTCCGCCGCGATGGTGCGGAAAGCATGATTCAGGACGCGGGTATGCGGGTGCGCCGGTGGTATTCCGATCCGAACGAGTGGTTCTCGCTGCTCGAGGCTGCTCCGGACCGACCATAACGCCGCAACGCAAGTGATTCGAATCAGGCCTCAAACTCAAGCCCTGTCCGTCACCACCCTTCATCGGACCGAGTGGAGGCAGGCGGCCCCGAATGGGTTCAATCCCGTATGCGCCTCAGCTCGATGGTCACGGCATTGGATTTGTCCATACAGTCCAGCTTGACAACATCCGGATTGCCCCACTCCGGCGGAAATCCGCCGCCGAATTGAAGCATGATGATGTACGGGAAGCATTGATGATAGAAGAATCCGCACATCCCGCCGGTGTCATGTCCGCTGAGCTCTATTTCGTCACCGGGCCGGTGCCCGGCGTGGCACGATCCCTTTACTGCTTTTATGGCTCCAACAACTCGATAGCCAACCCTGGATGCATCCTCCATCGTCCACTCCCTTTTCAGAGCAATTCCTAACTCCATCTCTGTGAGGCGCCCTAAGATCCTTTTACATTTGGGGCATCCTTCTGTTTCCTACACCGAATCATGCCTATTCCCTTCCAGGTCATCACGATCTCGTGGTGTTGATTCAGCACCTCGATATAAGTTCGGATAGTCCCCTGATCGGGTCTCGAACGAGAGAGTTTGGACTCGAGAATGGTGACCCGCAACGACAGCGTATCACCGGGACGAACAGGCTTGCGCCAGCGAAGCTCGTCCGCTCCGGGAGACCCCAAACTGGCCGCCTGCGAGATGTAGTTTCGAACCAGGAGCCCCATGGCCAAGCTCGCCGTATGCCATCCGCTGGCTATCAATCCGCCGAAAGGGGATTGCTTGGCCGCTTCGGGATCTGTGTGAAACGGTTGCGGATCGAACCGCTTGGCGAAATCGATGATCTCGGACTCGGTAACCGTGACGGAACCGAATTGATGAACGGCTCCGGGCAAATAATCCTCAAAATAACGGTCTGCTGCAGGATTCTCGAAAGTCATGACGACACCAGTTCTCTTAGAATTATACTCATTGAGCCGCTCACGCCCATTTTCGGCAGTTCGGTCTCATATTAGGGGCCGGCGACGATCCTCAACGTTGCTGCTACAACCGATCCCGGAAATCGGGGGGGCCTTTGGCGGTGAGAGCCGTCCGTCAGGTTCCCGGGAACTGCCGCGTTGCGGTCGATGAGTCCGTTGCGTCGGTAGTCTACCACACTCCTGACGCAGATGAGATGAGTTGCGTCAAGAACAAACAGGGGTCTGTGCACCGTTGTGCCCTTTCGACCGTATTTGGGTGGGAATCGGCCTACAGTTCCTTGACAATGCGCTGTGCCGTCCAGAGAATGCAGACGTAACTTCTATTGGTTCGGTCTCCATTCCGGACTCTGTTGGAGACTCTTCACTATCTCGTCGGTCACTCGCCGCACCTATTGGGGGTCGGCCCGAACGGCGATGGAATTTCTCAGGCTAGTATCCTCGTGATGGTCCTCTTTATCGTCGGATTTGTTATACTTCATATTGACGGCATGGTGTCGGAATCATACCTCGCTCAATGAAGCGAAATAGCAATGAAAAAAGGAGACTGGATTGGGACTCAGCATGATTGAGATGACGCTGGAGCGGGAAGTTGCACGTTTCGTACAAGAGGCCGTCAGGAATTGCAATCTCGTTGAATTCTGGCTGTACGACATCGACCGGGGGATGAGCACCGTGCGAATCTTGGCGCTTTCCGAAGAAGTGGAAGCGATCATGGACATTCTCGAAAAGAATTACGGCTCTCTTCAGGAGTTTAGAACCGTCGTGCTTCCGGTTGAGGCCACACTGCCCCGCCTCGTGGCCGGCGATCGAATCTTGGCCGATCTCAAGGGCAGAGTTTTTGAGTTGCGTAAGCAAACCGGGCCCAAGAGGATGAGCCGGGAGGCATTGTATGTCTCGGTGGTAGACTCGACGAGTCTCTCGGCATCGTTCCTGGCCTTGGCGATACTCTCGTCGGTTGTGGCTTCAATAGGTCTTCTCCGCGACAATGTCGCCATCGTGATAGGTTCCATGGTGATTGCGCCTTTACTCGGCCCGAACATAGCGTTTGCCTTCGGAGCCGCCATAGGAGATTTGCAGCTTTTGAAGAGCTCGTTGAAGGCACAGGCGCTTGCAACGGTCTGGATTTTTCTCGTGGCCGTTTCCATCGGTTATCTGTTTGTAACGCCGGAGTGGATGGCCGGCTCTGGTGGGGAAGCCACCGTCGATTTGGGAGTTGTAGGCCTGGCGTTGGCCGCGGGCATTGCCGGCGCCTTGTCGTTCACGAGCGGGTTCTCAGCGAGCCTGGTCGGCGTCATGGTCGCAGTGGCGGTCGTGCCGCCGCTGGTGCATACCGGTCTCCTGTTGGGAGCCGGTTACGTATCGGCAGCGAGGATTACTGCTCTGATTTATTGCACAAACATCATCTGCATCAATCTGTCGTCAATGATGACGTTCCTCGTCCAGCGCATCGGACCGGGATACCTGGATTCCTCTACAACTGCCCGGAAAGCGGCTATTATTATGCTCATCGTGTGGATGCTGTTTCTTGTGGGGGTTGTCATTGCGATCGTGGGTCTCAATCTCTCGCGTTTCCCCAGTCTATAATCCGAGATTCATGCGGTGTTGGGTTCGTAGAATGAATATGGGTACCGGCCGTCCCTACAAGGCGAAGCAGACATAGTGAGGTTCACGGGGGGCGGGCTTTCATGCTTTGGCCGATCCGCTTCCACCAGTATGCACGGGGTGTCAGGCCGGCAGCGCGACAGGAGCGGTCATCAACGGGATTCCGGGAACCTGTGGTATAGGCTGTTTGCGTCAGTCATACGCACCGTCAAGCGCCTTGCGAACGACTTCGAGCAATTGCCTCGCCTCATAGGGTTTTCGCACGAAAGCCTTCGCGCCGTCCTTGATTGCGTGGTTGATATGTCCGTCTGCGGCATAACCGCTGGCTATGATGACCCTGGCCGTCGGTGCGATCTTGAGAAGCTCGCGCAAGCAGTCACGTCCGCCCATAACCGGCATGATCAGATCGAGGACTATGAGATCGATTTGCTCTCTCATGGCGGAAAAAACCTCCAAGGCTTCCTTGCCGTTCTCCGCGGTCAACACCGAGTAGCCGAATTTGCTGAAGAGTCGTGCCGCGAGATTTCGCACGCCATCCTCGTCGTCTACCAGGAGAATAGTCTCGCCTCCGCCGACCGAGGGCTTGAGCAGGGTCCTTTCCTCCAAGTCATGCCCGGACGGAGAGGCAGGGAGGTAAATCTTGAACGCTGTTCCTTGTCCCGGCTCGCTGTAACAAAGGATCTTTCCGCCGTGGCTCTTGAGGATGCCGAACGCGATGGAGAGACCGAGGCCGGTTCCCTTGCCGGTTTCTTTGGTCGTGAAGAAGGGATCGAAAATGTGTTGCCTGGTTTGTTCGTCCATACCGATCCCGGTGTCCGAGATGCTCATTACGACATATTTCCCCGGTTCAGTCTCCAGATGCGACTTACAATACTCTTCGTCCCATGTCACATTCCTGGTCTCGATCGACAGTCTGCCGCCGTTGGGCATGGCGTCTCTCGCGTTCACGGCCAGATTCATGATTACTTGCTGCAATTGGGCCGGATCGGCGTTGACCGCATCGAGCGGTTCGGAAAGATTCAGCCTCATTTCGATCATCTTGGGCAGGGTCCTGGTCAGTATCCGCTCAACATTGCGCAGCTCCCGGTTGAGGTTCACCGTCCTCAGCTTGCTCTCCACCTTACGACTGAACGTAAGGAGACCTTGGGTCAATTCTGCGGCACTCCGTGCGGCACGCATGATTTCCCTCATCTCGACCCAACCCGGCTGTCCCTCCTTCATATCAAAAAGGGCCACCTCGGCAAAACCGCTGATTACCTGGAGCAGGTTGTTGAAGTCATGGGCAATGCCGCCGGCAAGGGTCCCTACCGCCTCCATCTTCTGTGCTTCGAGCAATTGCTTCCGCAGGAGAACTTCGTTGGTGACATCGCGTTTAACCGCCACATAATTGAGAATATCCCCCGATTCATCCTTGACGGGCGAGATGGTCACCTCTTCTTCGAAGATCGTTCCATCTTTCCTCTTATTTACGAGATTACCGGTCCACGTTTGCCCTGCACTAATGGTTTGCCACATTGTGCGGTACACTGATTCATCGTGTTTGCCGCTCGCTAAAATATTGGGTTTTAGCCCCACAATTTCCGCACGAGAGTAACCCGTTGTACGCTGGAAAGCCGGATTGACGTACACGACATTCCCCTGTGCATCTGTTATCTCAACGCTTTCGGCGGCCTGCTCGATGGCCGTGGCAAGCAGTACCCGTTCAGCTTCGGCCTTTTTCCTCTCGGATATGTCGCGATTGATGCTCAATGAATACTTGTGGCCTCTCATCTCCATAAGACCGATGCTCAACTCGATGGGTATTACTGAACCGTCCTTCTTTCTGTGGTGGTGCTCGGTCTTCAGAGTCTCGCCTGCAACGACACGGGTAAAAAGCTCGGCCATTCGCCGTGCTTCCTCGCTGGTGTCCAGATCGGACATACGGAGTTTGAGAAACTCATCTATGTTGTATCCGTGCATTTCTGCAGCGACTCTATTTGCCGAAACAATCTTGCCTGCGTCTTCCCCTTCGATATCCACAACAATGATTCCGTCGCCGGCTCGCTCGAACAGGGTCCGGTAACGCTCTTCGCTTTCCTTGAGCGCTTCCTCGGCACGCCTACGATCCGAAACATCCGTTATGATTCCCACCAAACCTACCAGGGTCCCGTCCTCCCGCAAGAGTCTGCGTCCGGAAAGGTGCCCCAGGAGCTCCCTGCCGGCTGACGTCACGTAGCGCCGTTCGATGCTCACATGGTCTATTTCTCCGGTCATGAGGGATCTCATCTTTGACAGGCCGAGATGTCGTTGCTCCGGGTGAACCAGATCCACGTACGGGGTGCCCGGCAATTCGTCTCCGGACAGCGCAAAGAGATCCGCCGTACGTCGGTTGGCCAGTGTGATGCGGCCCTCGGCATTGACAAGGAATATGGCCGCTGACGAAGTGTCGAAGATCGTTTGGAGTGTTTCCTGGCTCTCCTGCAGTGATTGTTCCGCCTGTTTGCGCTCGGTAATGTCGGTGAGCATGGCGAATGACCCGATGAACTCCCCCGCGTTGTCCTGCTGTGCCGTAGCCGAAACGATGGTCCAGAGGGTTCCGCCATCCTTGCGACGGAAGCGTCTTTCGTAGGATTGCCCCTCCCCCTGTCTTCGCCGGTCCATTTTTTCGGAATGGTCGGTGAAGTCTTCCTCGAACATGAAGTAGTCCACGGGACGTCCGATCATCTCATCGATCGAATAGCCGAGCATGTCCGCCATTCGTCTGTTTACGAACGTGGTCCGGAGCTCCCTGTCCATGGCCCAGATGCCCTCGATTGCGGTCTCCACCATCCGGCGAAATCTTTCTTCATTCTCTCTAAGTCTTTTTTCCGTGCGATGCCTGAACAGGGCTCTGTCTACCACTCGAAGCAACTCGTCCTGTACGATCGGTTTGGTGAGATATCCGTGCAGCTCGGCCGGTTCATCCCTTTCCATGTAATCGAGCTCCGAAGAGTCGACTATATAGACTATGGCTGCATCGCACGACGTTCGTATACACTCGGTGGTTTGTATGGGGTCGATCTCCCCTTTCGACGTGAAATCCACTATTGCGATGTCGGGCTTGAGACCTGCTGCGCTACGGAGGGCCGCCTCTCCCGCGGCCAGGGGACCCACCACTTCGTACCCCGCTGAGATCAAGGCGGAAGCCAATTCTCTTCCCGATTCGATGCCGCTTGCCGCAATAAGGATACGGTACGAGGTCATCCCCTTACCCTTTCATACACGGACCGTCGGTCGCTCCCGCGATTTCATTGCCAATGGTGCTCGGGGCGTAGGCCGGGTTCTCTCCGCAAACGTGTCATCCCCCCACGATGAGGATGCGCGAAGGTATCGAGTATGTTCCCATACTGTTAAAAGGTCGCTCCTCCCCGAGCTAACCGTTTTCGTCGGAGCCCATGGTCGAACTTGAGTATTTCCCTCCAGAATCAGAGTACGTCATCCAGTGGTCCAAGTCAAAGGTTCTCTTGAAGAACTGCTGGAAATGGCAACAGTTCCGGGGTTTGGAGACCCCTCTGCTCAGGGCATGGGACCAAGTACGAATCTATAGCATTTGGCATACCGACGGATCGGTGTAGCTTATTTCCTGTTGACATGGCTATTGAGTTCATGGTGTTATGGGTGTTGTATATTGCCCGCTTTCTGAGCCGGGAGAATAACCGTGACGGCCATTTCGAGTCCTGTGGGACGGAAGGCCGACGGGAACGGTCTGTTCACAACGGTTCGAGGCAGACTCACTGCCGACATGAGCATGCTCTGAGACAAGAGTCTCTGCGGGGGGCTGGCGTAGGATTCGAAGGCAGTATCGGCTCCTCGATATAAGCAAGTATGCCACGATGTAACATCGAGTCGGTACCCGATACCGAGCTCGAGTCGAAAAGGCGTGGACGGGGGTGGCGGATGTTTGTTGCAGCCCGCAACTATCCGGTTTGATTCCTCGTCCGTGAAGGCCGACCCTCATACCAGTCGAACCGACCACCTGCCGAAACGAGGAAACCATGAGCCACAAGTCCGAAAAGTTCAACCTGCTCGAAGAGCGCTGGATCCCTGTGCTCATGACCGATGGTGAAATCCGAACGACCCTAACAGCACGGGGTCTGTCATGTTGAGCCTGATATTTTGGGGTAAGACGGACAGGGCGGATCTTTGGCACCCGGCATGAAGTCTGCGGCTGGGTCGAGGGGTGAAGGGAATGGAGGCATTCAGAAATGAGAATTGGCGACATCGAAGTCCCGGAGGAGATCCTGCGAGAAATGTGCCGAAAGTGGAAGATCCGTCGTCTGGAGCTTTTTGGCTCGGCCCGAACCGGCCGGCTCGGCCCTGAAAGCGACATAGACCTCCTGGCCGAGTTCGAGCCAGACGAGCAGTGGTCACTCATGGACCTTGCCCGGGCGGAGGTAGAGTTTTCCCTTTTCCTCGGACGAAAGGCAGACCTCGTGGACCGGAAGAGTCTCGAGCGTAGCGCCAATTCTGCGCGACGCGACGCAATTCTCGGTTCTGCGGAGGTGATTTATGAGGCATGATTCTCGATCTGCTTAAGGTGTTTGAAGGGGCTATCTTCCAGAAAGGGCCCGGCCCGAAAAAGAATCATCCGGCAGAAAAAGTCGCGGTTCTTTTGACCTAATTCGTCACATCGGTGTTCTACACTGAGCGGCAGCACCCGTGAAAGGAGGTCCTTATGCGAGAGAATGTTCAAATATTTCGGGAAGGTATCCTGGGGGCAAGTGCTGAGTGGGTTGCCCCCTTTTCCCCTGCGAGGCAGCCATGAAAGACCAATCCGACAACTTCAACCTACTCGTGGCGCCGTGGATTCCGGTTCTGTACACCAATGGGAAAACCGATCGCATCGGCATCCGGCAAGCCCTGACAGAAGCCGGAAAGATCCGCCAGATCGCAGCGAGCAATCCGATGGACCGCGTTGCCATCACGCGCTTCCTGCTCGCACTCCTGTATTGGTGCCAAGGAAACCCGCCGGAGGGCGAGACAGTCCTTTCCTGCGATTCTTTTTCTCCGGAGTGGTTTGAAAAGCTCGACAGATACAAGGAGTGCTTCAATCTTTTCGGGGAAGGCGAACGATTCTATCAGTACAGCGTACCCGGCGGAAGACGGGAGGAAAAACTTGCCGCCAATTACCTGATGCATGAAGTTCCGACAGGTACTAACAAATGGCACTTCCGGCACTCTACGGACAAAGTCGAGGGATTATGCCCGGCCTGTTGCGCCATGGGGCTTCTGAGGCTACCACTTTTTGCTACGTCCGGCGGACGCGGCAAGCCTCCGGGAATCAACTCAAAGCCGCCGATTTATGCAATTCCCACTGGACCTTCGCTATCAACTACGTTGCGGCTGTCGTGGCGGCGAGAATCGGAATTGGGCATTGCCTCATGGGAAAGGCCGGATCAGTCACTACCCGCAGCGGGGGTCGTGCCGTTGCTGATGGGCCTCACTTGGCTTCCAAGGAGAGTGTGGCTGGAAAGTCCCGGGTTACCGGAGGGCCGCTGCATTTCCTGCGGGACCGGAAGTCTTCTGATCCGAGAATCAGTGTTCGCCGGAATCGGAAGCACCAAGACAGAAGGGGTCAGTCCCGGACGAAAGTGGACAGACCCGCATGTCCTTTATGGTCTTACCAAGAAAGGTGAGCTCACATCCCTGCATGCCGCAGATTTCCTCGGGAATTCAGATGCGGCGGGACAATGGGCCCGGATCGTTGCCGGACTGATCTCGAAGCAAGGAAATCGGGACAAGAGGGTAAGCACGTGGATTGTCGGTTTTTCAACAGTAAAGAACGACAAATACTTGGAGGCTTACGAAAAGGAGATTCGCTCTCCCTGTGCTCCTTTCGAGGTCGAAGAGGCTTTGCAGGCTCTCGAACGGTGGCAAAGAGTGGGGTCAGGTTTTGCGGCCAAATTCATATCATTCCATGAGAAGGTAGCCTCTCGCAAACATGCCGAGATCCCGCCTCTCGTTGCCGCCATACGTCCCCACGTCGAGGAAAGAGTCGCCGCCAAAGCTTGTGAGTTGCTTACAGAAGGCGACGAAGGGTGGGAACGGGCAGCCCTCGAATATCGCCCGCTCATATCTTGCCTCGCTCGGTCACTTTCTCCGGGCTGCACTACCGCTGCGGTCCAAAGGAGGATACGGATGGCAGGTGCTACACCGGACATGAGGCCAAAAAAAGAAGCCGCTGAGAAACCTCGGCGGAGCAGGGGAGGCGACAAGTGAGCGCAACGAAGCAGTACATTGAAACTCTGGAACGCTTGAAACCCGGGGAACTGGCACTATTGCGAATCCATACCGGCCAAGGACTTGATCGGTCCGTAGATGGATTTGACCTTTTCTCAGGCCTCTGGTGGCCGTTGCGCGAAAGAAACGAGCGGGCCCCGCGGCGAGAAGTGGCTTGGCTAATAGCGAAACTCTACGCATTCCGCCCTATCCCTCATTCGGGGGGCAACTACTTGGCCCGGCAGTTGGGTAGTCTGAGGCCGCGTCAAGATCCAGCACGGGAACCGTACTGGAAAAGATTCGACCGGATGCTGAGTTTGCCGATTGTCGGCATAGAGCCACCTCTGCAATGGGCTCTGGATTGGGTCTGTTCACACGGTCCGAGACTCGACTGGGTCAAACTGACGGACGATCTGTCCCGCTGGGAACGAGAATCGATCCGGCTAAGCTGGGCGGAGCAATTCCTCCAAACCGAAGAAAGGAAGACCTCATGTTGATCGAGATTCACATTGTTCAAAACCACAGCCCGGCCAATCTGAACCGGGACGACCTGGGTGCGCCGAAGACCTGTTATTTCGGAGGAGTCCTCCGATCTCGGCTCTCCAGCCAATGCATCAAACGTAGCATCCGCATGAGCGATACCTTCAGGCAATTGCTGGGGGGCGTTCGTACACGTCAACTTGCCACGTTGATAACCGAGAAAGTGGGTGGCACCGCCGCTGTGAAGAAACGCGCCGTGAAGATACTCGACAAATGCGGCATCAAGGCGAAAAACGACGACAGAAGCGACATGTTGGTCTATACGACCGGCGAAGCTATAGAGGAAATGGCTCGTCTCTTACAAACAGATAAGGAGAAGACCGACGAGCAACTCGCAGAGGAATTTGGGAGGCTGATCGCCCAGAAGACGGCAGTCCCGGACATGGCCCTCAGCGGCAGAATGCTGGAAACGGGGGTCATTCAGGGCACTACCGTCGAGGCGGCCCTCCAGGTGGCGCACGCGATTTCCACCCACGAGGCTCGTCCGGAAGTCGATTACTACGTTGCGGCAGACGATATCCCAGGCGAAGACGCTGGTGCGGGATACCTGGATGAAGCCGTGTTCGCTTCCGCATGTTTTTACAAATACTTCTCCATCCATTGGGAAACACTCGTAGAGAATCTCGACGGGTTTCAAGGGAACCGAGAACATTTGGCTGCTCACACGGTTGGGGCCTTTATTCGAGGAGCTGCTGTGGTCAATCCCACCGGCAAACAGAACAGCTTCGCAGCCCATAATCCCCCCGACGGGATGCTTGTTGAAATAAAAGACTCGCCCATTAGCTATGCCAATGCTTTTGCCAAGCCGGTCACTCAAGGAGAGAGAGATCTCGTCTCCCAGAGCATAGCCCAACTGGGACAGTACGTTCACGATTTGGACATTGGATATGGCAAGCCGCTGCAGCGGTTCTGGTTTTCCCCCAACAAGAGACACGCTCTGAGCGTCATCGAAAAGGAACGTCAGATGAGCATAGCCGACAATGAGGTCGCATCATTGGAAGAGCTCATCTCTGCCGTCATTGGCGCCCTTGGACATGACTGGGAGTCGGTGCGGAAGGTCGTCGTGAATGAGGAGTCCACTCCATGAGCGCCAACACACTGCTTCTTCGGCTGGAGGGACCTCTTCAGGCCTGGGGGGACCAGCAATCTAAGTTTGTAATCCGGCGCACGGCTCGGGCACCGACTAAATCGGGAGTGCTCGGAACGCTCTGTGCAGCCCTTGGGGTTCCTCGTTCGTCGGCCGGTGATGCATGGCTGCCAAAGCTATCCGCATTGCACATGGCGGTGCGTGTGGATGTTCCCGGTGTCCGCTGGTGGGACTATCACACGGTCGGGGCAGAGATGGAGATGCGCATAGCTGAAGGTGAAGGAAAGACCAAGATCGGTCCTATTCTGACGAGGCGCGAATACCTTTGCGACGCCTCCTTCCTGGTGGTCTTGCAAGGGGAACCGACGCTGATCGACGAGCTGGCCAAGGCATTGCACTCGCCCAGGTGGACCCCCTATCTGGGCAGAAAATGCTGTCCGCCGTCCAGACCCTTACTGGAGCAACCACCGGGATGTGCCGCGGATCTGGAATCGGCTCTGAAATTGGTTGCCTGGCGACCGCGACTGAAAGCAGAGAAGGTACCGGAAAGAGTGGATTGCCTTCTTGACTGGCAACCGACCCCTGGCGAGCCTGAGGCTCCTTCGGATGCGCAGGTGTGGTACGATATTCCTATAACCTTCGATCCGCCGGTCCATCTCCCGAGATTCGTAATTTGTAGAGAATTGTGCTTGGGCTCCGGGGGTGAGCTGGGCGTCGCGGCAAGTCCGTCGCAGCGATCGACTCCCCGGTCGTTAAGGCCGCGGGCTAACTATAGGAACACCGAGTATCGCAGTGCTCGGTCTGCACGCTTGGAAGCCGACCATGGCCTCTGTGTGTTCTGCAAATCCCCCGCTACTACAGTGCAACACGTCACCTACCGTCGAGCCGGCGGAGGCGAAGAGCATGACGACCTGAGGGCCTTGTGCCGCCTTTGTCACGACGCAGTGACCATGCTCGAATACGGTATGGGTATGGGGCTGGATCGAATCGATCCGTGCGATTCCCGTTGGCGAAATGCCATCGTCGAGAAACGCAACGAGATCGTGCGATTCCGATCGCTGGAGACCCGTCGTCGGCGTCTGCTGCCGGAGGAGGTCGAATAGACATGTATCTTTCCAGCATTTTGGTCGACTTGGGAACCAACCCCGACCGTCCCCGGCCGGGCCGCCTCTGGCTCAGGAATCTCTATCGGGTCCACCAGCGCCTGTGCATGGCGTTTCCTACTGATTCACGCAAAGAAACGGACGGGCAATTCCTGGCTCCGTACAGACCGGAGGATTTCCCCGAACAGGGGCACTTGGCCGAGAAGTCCGCAAATGAGGTCGAAAGAAATGTGCTCAAAGATGTTCACGCTCCACGGAACGTGAACCGGGGATTCCTCTTCCGCATCGACCCTCAACCGGGCACGGGAAGAGCAGTGATTCTGGTGCAGTCGGCCGGGAGGCCCGATTGGAGCTACGCCTTCCAAAACGCCGATCACCTGTTGGCCGCCCCGGTAGAAGTGAGGCCCTTCGATCCCGGCTTCAGTCCAAACCGGCGCCTCAGATTCCGCATCCTCGCCAACCCCGTGAGAAAAGTCAGTCCAAGATCCCTCGATTTTGCAGGTAAGCCTTTTGAGAAAAAATGGATCGGCAAAGACGTGCCGGTACCGACCACCGATCTCGCAAAATGGCTGGAGCGCCGTGCAGAACCGGCATGGTCCGGACAGAAGGACTCCAAAGGTAAACAGTCCGCACCTGGTTTCCGACTGGTTGAAATAAGTGAAATTCAAAGCGGATATGTCTACGTGAACAAGTCCCCGGCAAAGGACAAAGGCCGTCGCATTCGATCTGCAAGATACGAAGGCGTGCTCGAAGTGACCGACGCCGACGCTTTTCGCGAAACGCTTGTTCGCGGCATCGGGCCGGCCAAGGCCTTCGGATTCGGGCTCTTGTCCGTGGCGCCTGCGCGTCCGTGAAAGAAACGGCATTAAACAAGAAAGGAAGGTGCTCGGCCGCGGGATAATCGCCTGAGCCCGATCGGAAATTCCGACGGGCCTGACGAGACCGTCCCCGGCATACAACTTCGATCCGGAAATCATGAGATCAGGGGGGAATGACATGAGAATTCAGGATCTTCACATTTTGCCTAAATTCAGAGACGGTTGGAGCTATCTCTATGTCGAGCACTGCAAAATCGAGCAGGAAGACAAATCCATCGCCGTGCTCGACCTCGAAGGAAAAACCCCGGTGCCGTGCTCCACGCTCTGTCTATTGATGATGGGACCGGGAACCAACATTACCCATGCGGCGGTCACCGCATTGTCGGACAACGGTTGTCTCTTGTGCTGGTGCGGCGAAGAAGGCGTGCGATTTTACGCGTACGGGCAAGGGAAGACCAGACACGCCCACAACCTGTTGCTGCAGGCACGACTGTGGGCGGACGCGGAACTGCACCTCGCGGTCGTAAGAAAGATGTATTGCATGAGGTTCGATTCCCAACTCGACGACTCTCTTACGTTACGCCAGATTCGAGGCAAGGAAGGAATACGGGTGCGAGAGTCATACGCACAGGCTTCCCGTGAAACGGGCGTTCCGTGGCAGGGCCGTTCGTACGATCGAGGGAGCTGGAGCACCGCCGATCCGGTGAATCGTGCCCTTTCGGCGGCCAACAGTTGCTTGTACGGCGTATGTCAGGCAGGGATACTCGCTCTGGGGCTGTCCCCGGCCCTGGGCTTCATCCACACGGGGAAGATGCTGTCGTTCGTTTACGACATAGCCGACCTCTACAAGACCGACGTATCGATTCCCATTGCTTTCCGGGAAGCCGGCGAGGGCGACGGCCGGCTCGAAAGCCGGGTAAGAAAAGCCGTCCGGGACAAGCTGCGGGAGACTCGATTGCTCAAGACCATCGTGGCGGACATTCAGTCGGTCCTGGATCTTCGCAGCAGGGGCCGGATCCAACCCGAAGGGATCGATTTCGATGCGGACCCGGCGTTGCCCGGCAACCTCTGGGATTCGACGGGGCAGGATGAGGCGGGCGGGAGAAACTTCTTCGACGAGCCTGCGGCAGGAGGGGAAGATGGTGCTGGTGATACTTGAAAAGGTTCCGACGGGACTGAGGGGCGAGCTGACGCGATGGATGCTCGAGCCCAAAGCCGGCGTGTTTGTGGGGAGCGTATCGGGAATGGTCAGGGAGCGGCTATGGCAGAAGCTCTGCGACGAATCGCGAGGCGGTTCCTGTATGATGATCCACAGTGACAACACGGAGCAGGGGTTCTCCATACGGATTTCAGGGGAGCCGAGTCGAGAGGTTGTTGACTTCGAGGGGTTGTTTTTGGTACGAGTGCCCAAGTGAAGCGGTTTTCGTCAGTATTGTCCCCACACACGTGGGGGTGAACCGGGTTCTCTGTCTTCGTTCTTATAGTGCAATAAATTGTCCCCACACACGTTGGGGTGAACCGATCTCCCCTCGGAAAGCCGGATCGTTGGCCTCCATTGTCCCCACACACGTGGGGGTGAACCGTTCGGTAAGAAGGTCACAAAGGAACAGATGGCATTGTCCCCACACACGTGGGGGTGAACCGCAGTCCTCTTCCAAAAACTTCTCTCCGGCAGGATTGTCCCCACACACGTGGGGGTGAACCGGCAATGGGCATCCTTCTCGCCTACACCAAGGCATTGTCCCCACACACGTGGGGGTGAACCGTGATATTTCACATAGGTCTGATTCCACTGGACATTGTCCCCACACACGTGGGGGTGAACCGTGTCGGCCGAGAGCGTATCGCCCTTGAGAGCCATTGTCCCCACACACGTGGGGGTGAACCGGAGTTTAAGTATGGCCAAGGAACCGGGTAAGCATTGTCCCCACACACGTGGGGGTGAACCAGGTCAACTTCGGCAAGAGAAGGACAAAACAGCATTGTCCCCACACACGTGGGGGTGAACCGCCTAAAGACTTGATTGGTGTGCCGTGGAGGTTATTGTCCCCACACACGTGGGGGTGAACCGGCCCGGACGGCACGAGCATAGGTGCCTTTTGAATTGTCCCCACACACGTGGGGGTGAACCGGCTCGCGCCTATCGGGATACTCGC
>JBGSJS010000128.1:0-6268 GCA_041741735.1 Desulfomonilaceae bacterium
CACTCCGTACGTCCTTTCTGGCTAGAACCTCGGCCCGTTCAACGCTCAACTGACACGAACGGGTCCACTGAAACAGTCTTTTGAAAAAATCCGGGCGGGAATTCTGGATGATTCCAATTCCCAGTCCGACAGCCTCCTAGAAACACATTCGTGGTTTCAATAACAAGACGTCCGCCTTCAGCCATGGCGTCTCTGGCATTGACTGCGAGGTTCATCAATATTTGATCTATCTGAATGGGATCGGCATGGATACGGTTCAAGTCGTCAGAGAGAACCAGCTCAATCTGGATCATTTTGGGGATGGTTCGTTCCAGGAATTTTTGTGTCTGACGAATACGCTTATTGAGGTCGAGGTTGAGCGGCTTCGTCTCGGCTTTCCTGCTGAACGTGAGCAACCTTTGAACCAGGTCGGCACCGTTTCTGGCTGCCAGAATTACTTTTCCCAAGTCATTCTTCAAGCCATCAGGAAGAACCTCGTCAGCAAGGACCAACTCGGAGTACCCCAAGACCACCTGCAAGATGTTATTGAAATCGTGGGCAATACCACCGGCTAAGGTGCCGACCGCTTCCATCTTCTGGGCCTGGAAGAGTTGCCCCCGTAGTGTTTTGCGTTCGGTCATGTCTCGTACGATGCCCCTGTATCCGACAATGCTTCCGTCTTTCGCAAAATGCACAGATGAAGTGAGCACGCAGTCAACCTCTGTTCCGTCTCTCTTTCGCCACCTGACTTCATATTCTTTTACGAACCCTTTTCTTTCTATTTCCTTCTGAAACCTAGGACGGTCAGCCGGATCAAGGTACAATTCTCGAATGTCCTTGCCGATCATCCCCTCCTTCGTATAGCCAAAGAGTTCACAGAAAGATTGGTTGGCATCGGTCATGGTTCCATCCCTGAGAACAGAGTACACCCCATCGATCGATTCTTCAAAGAGGGTACGGTATTGTATCGCACTTTCCTTCAGAGCCTCTTCGGCTCGCTTGCGTGTGGCAATTTCCCACGCTACATCTGCAAGGTAGGAGACGACTTCAATGTCTTTTTCGCTGTAATCCGTAGGCTTGTTCCCAATACCGAGGATGGCTACGATCCTGTCGGATCTCATGATAGGCACAACAAGTTCCCTAATAAGAGGGGCGTGTCCTTCCGGCAATCCTTTGCGGTGAGAAAGTGTGGAGTAATCATTGTGGATTACGGGGCGTCTTTCCCTTACGGCATCCACCCACACTCCCCCCTGATCGACCTTATAATGCTGCCCTTTTCCTTCTGCCTTGCAGAACTCCTGCATCGTCCTGGATGACCACATTTGAAGATAAATGGTCTTCTCATCCTCACTGATAAAGTGGTAGAACCCTATCGGACTGTTGGTCAAAGTGCCTATTTCATCCAGTGTTTTCTGTAGCAATTCATCGAGAGAATGAGTTGAAGCGTATTCCAGTAAGTTCATACGGACAAGGAGAAGTGCCTCTGAAATCTTGCGGTCCGTAATGTCCTGAGTCAGTTCAATAACGTATTGAACCCGACCGTCGGAATCCTTGACCGGAGACGAGACGAGGTGATAGTAACGGATTTCTTGACCTAATGGGGTTTCTGTGATCGCCTCGTGTGCTTCACCATCTTGGAGAGTAAGGACACAGGGACAGTACGAGCAAGGTTCTGGATTCGGAGGATCGTTGTATTGCTCGTAACAGATCTGTCCGCATCCAGGTCGAACGTGAGGGAAATATTTCTTCATTGCATTGTTGACTGCAACGATTTCCATTTTAGAATTTAACAACGAAATTCCGATCTCGACGTTGTCAATAACCGCTCGATACCTTTGCTCGCTTTCTTTCAGTGCCTCTTCCGCCTTCTTGCGATCGGTTATGTCGTATACGATCGAAAACAGTATTCGCTGGCCCTCATAGTCGATGGGAGAGGAATGCACCTCTACGGTACGGACTTCCCCATTGGCCAAACGGTGCGGGAAAATGAAATGATTACGTTCCCGAGACAGGGCCTTCTGTCGTTCCCTAACTATTTCATCAGGCGTCAAGGCATTGATTTGCTGAATACTCATGCCGAGCAATCCCGGCACTTGATAACCATAGAAACGCTGAGCGGAAAGGTTCGCATCAACAATCTGACCGGTCTCCGGTTCGATGAGGAGCATGACGGCGTCATGAAGCTGAAACATGGACTTGAATCGCTTTTCACTCTCCCGCAGCGCCACCTCAAATCGCTTCTGATCGGTGATGTCCGATCCCACGGCGAGTATTTGGACCACCTGTCCTTTGTCATCGAGGATCGGCTTATTGGTCCACGTCATCCAGACGCGGCGACCGTCACGACAGATGTTTTCATTGACGGTGTTGACGTAACGGTCGGGATGGTTGACTATGTCCTGGACCAAGGTGCTCAGGTCTCTTCCCGTGGAATCCTTTTCGGGCACCAGAATGTTCACGTGCCTGTCGATTACCTCATCAGCCGTGTACCCGAAGAAGGTCTGGGCGAACTCGTTGCAGAACTTGATCGTGCCGTCCCTGCTCCAGCGGATGATTGCGCTGTTGGCATTATCGACCAGTTCTTGGTACTTCCGCTGGCTCTCATGCAAACCCTGCTCAGCTTGCTTGAGTTTGGTAATATCAACGAACATAGCACGTGTACCAATGACCTGCCCCGAAGAATTTGCTTCAGGTGCTGTGTACAAGAGAGTCGGGATAAGCCCGCCGTCGCTTCTCAGCAGTTGTCGTTCGCCGATAAAGAATTCTCCTGCTAGTGCCCGTGCGTATCCGTCATGTTCGAGCATTTCCGTACGGGATTCAGGCGAGTAAAAGTCCGCCAAGGGTTTTCCCTGAACCTCTTCTCGCGTGTAGCCTATGGAAGTCAGAAATAACTGGTTACAGTCGCTGATGAAGGGCACGCCCCGTTCACTCCGCGTGACGACATACATCGAAGGCGCTCGTTCAAACAAGCGTCGATAACGCTGCTCTGCCTCTCGGAGGCCTTCCTCCATCTTCTTGCGTTCGGTGATGTCGTGCGCTAAGCCGCGAACAATTGGCTCTCCCGAACCTTCCGTTCGCAACGTGTTGCGGTATTCCCAGATCCGCTTCTCTCCACTCTTTGTCTGGACAAGCATCAAGCCACTCGCTTGCCCATCCCTCTGTATGGCAGCCAGATAAGCGTCAAACTGGTCTCGGCCTTCGGGGGCCAAAAAGTTTCGCATATCTGTTCCGACAAGTTCAGCGGGAGAATATCCCACCACTGTCGCTGAGGCTTGGTTCACAAAAAGGAGGTTGCCCTGCAGATCGTGTGTGCAGATGAGGTCTTGGATGTTTTCCACCAGATCGCGGTAGCGCTCCTCACTTTCTCTCTGCTTCCCTTCCGCTCTCTTACGTTCGGAGATGTCTATCACAATTGTCCGACAACGGCTGAATTGCCCGTTTTCGTCCTGTACTGCCACAGAATCCAGTTGGGCATAGAATTGAGTACCGTCTGGTTTTGTCAGCTCGATTTCGCAAGTCTGCTTGGATTGAGCCTCAAAGACCTGTTGAAGATGGAAGTAATAGGCATCCCCGAAGTCCTGACAGACAAACCGAGAAAAGGGTCTCTTGATCAATGTCTGTCTCTGTACACCAAGGAGTCTCACAGCGGTGAGATTGGCTTCCAGAATAAGCCCCTTCTCATTGAGCGTGAGGTAGCCCACGGGGGCAAAGTCGTAGAGGTCCAGGTACCGGTCCTTCAATTCTTCCAACTTGACCTGAGCTTGGCGCAAATCCTCATTCTGCATCTCCAGCTCGATCTGGTGGACTCTCAACTCATGGACCATACGCTGGACTTCGTCGGGGGAAAGAGCGGTAATATTTTCCATATCCGATGCATTACGATCACGGGACTCTTCCGCCCGCTTTCTCAGCCTAGAAAATTTGTCTTTGGAATCCTTCTCTTGTGTCATCTTCTGCCTCTCATCGGAAAAAGAGCGCCGTGTCGGAACACTTTGCCGGTCCGCCGACATACCTAATGGTCGTGGTCGTGAATAGTGCGGTCCTCGATAGCCAGGAGGATAAGTTTATTTTCGTCTACTCCCTCTTTGGAAGCTATCTGACGTGCATTGAGAACCATGACCTTATGTCCGATCTCAGGGAAGACATGATCAACCTCGAAATCACTCACTTCCGTCTTCTGTGGCAGCAAATCCTCCAGGAGTTCACGTAACTTGGGAATTTGCCATTGACGGTTCCCTAATTCATAAAGCAGATTCCCTTGGGTCTCCTCCGGCGTTACACCGAAGGTACGGTAAAAAGAGCTGTTGGCTGATACCACTCGCAAGTCTGCGTCCATTACAACCAGAGGCTCACGCACGGTGTTCACAATGCCTTCGGCATAATCTAATGCCCTTTGGACACTTTGTTCGGCTCTTTCCCGCTCGGATATCTCCTGCCGCAGATTTTTCTCCATGCTCCGCAGCGGAGTGATGTCCACGAAGGTAATCACAACGCCGTCTATGACGTTTTCGATGGTGCAGTATGGGAGAATGCGCATTTTGAACCACCGACCCTGCTTGGTCTCGACTTCCATCTCTTTGGGTACCAGGGTCTTGAGAACCGCCTTTGCGTCCTCAACCAGACAGTCGTAGAACATATGTGAGGCGAGGTGGCTCACGGGACGCCCGATGTCGGTTTGCAAGAGACTGAAAAATTCTGTGGCAGCGGGTGTGAAACGTCGAATGTTCAGGCTTGTATCCAGGAAGATCGTCGCTATTTCCGTACTGGCAAGCAGGTTATTGAGATCGCTGCCGGTCTTGGACAGTTCCTCGATCTTCTGCTGGAGTTCGGAATTTACGGTGGTCAATTCCTCATTGATGGATTGCAGTTCCTCCTTGGAAGTCTCCAGTTCCTCGTTGGTGCTCTGCAGCTCCTCATTCGACGACTGCAACTCCTCGTTGGTTGACTTGAGTTCCTCGTTGGAGGTTTCAAGCTCTTCAATCGTGGTCTGAAGGTATTCCTTGGTGGATCTGAGTTCGTGTTCCAGTTGCTCAACACGGGGGTCGGGCTCATCAATGCCGCCTTGAGACTCGGGCCTTGCTTGGGACCGTTCATCATATGGTAGGTCTTCGAAAATCACCATCAGCGTACCTTCCAAAGACGCCGGTTGAGAAATAGGCTTTACGACCAGATTGACGAGTTGATAGTCCCCGTTTGTCTTTACCCGCAAGTGGTCAATGCGGACTTCGGTCTTCTGTGCAAGGACCTTTCGGATTGATGTGGCCAGTTCGAGTTTCAAGCCCTCCCGTGCCAAGGCTATGATGTTACCGGTGTATTCACCTGACGGGGGTTCAAGGTACTTTCCGGCCCTACCTTGAATGTAGAGCACTTCGCTCTTTTCATTGATTAACACTCCAGTGGGTCCGTAACTCTCCAGGATGACCTTTTCCGCTACTTCCCGATAATTAATTACTCTGACCGGCGCTAAATGCATTGCCGTTTGTGCGTCAACCCTGCGATCTGTTGCGGTGGGTGCGTGAAAATCCAAAACTTGCCTTTGGGCCAGACCGGTATCCTTGCGCTTGAACAATTTCCATTTCCTGTCCACGACCGAAAAATAGTCCGAGAACTCTCCGATGGTCTCGGAAGAGCCGAGAAACAGGAATCCCTCTTTTTTCAAGGAATAATGAAAAAGTGGCAGTACCTTTTTCTGGAGTTCAGAACCGAGGTAGATCAGGAGATTCCTGCAACTTATGAGGTCTATCTTGGAAAACGGCGGATCACTGATCACGTTTTGCAGGGCGAATACAACCCTGTCACGAATTTCCTTGTTGATCCTGAAGGAACTGTCCTCACGCTTGAAGAAACGATCCAAGTAGTCAGGGGGGACATCCACGGATATGCTGTCCGGGTAAAGTCCGAGACGGGCGACTTCAATGGCATCACTGTCAATATCCGTGGCAAATACCTGAACACTTTGATTCTTGCCGGTGGTACGGATAACATCCTGACAGAGCAAGGCTATTGAATAGGCTTCTTCACCCGTGGCGCAGCCGGGTACCCAAATGCGTACGGGATTGTCCGGTGATCTGTTTTCAAAGAGTTTGTGGATCGCTTTGTCTCGGAGAGCTTCAAAAGCCTCCTTATCTCGGAAGAAATTGGTGACCCCTATCAGGAGTTCCTTGAAGAGAATGCCCGCCTCTTTGTGGTCGTCCTGCATGTACCGCACATAATCGGACAAGCGGGCGATCTGGTTGACCGCCATTCTCCGTTCAATGCGGCGCAGGATGGTGTTCTGCTTGTAATAGGA
>JBGSJS010000129.1:0-46370 GCA_041741735.1 Desulfomonilaceae bacterium
CTTCGAGCCCCGCCTCCATGGAACACCTCCCAAGTCAGGTGTCCATGCTCTATCACACGAAAACAGCTCGTACAATACCTTTCTCGAACCCACACAAAAATGACCCAGGAAATCCTTCTATCCATGTGCGGAACGCGAGTCATATGGCTCCAGTCGTCCTGTCTTCTGCGCGTTTGCCACCAGATCCCGGTGCTCCGGGGCGATAAACTCTATCACTGCCCTTCCTATGAGCTCTCTCGACTCGTAGCCCAGCATGGCGGCCAATTGATGGTTGACGTCCAGTAACGTTCCGTTCTCGCTTACAGCAATTCCTTCAAATGAGGCTTCTGCGAGAGTCCGGAAGCGTTGCTCGCTGTAGCGCAAAGCGTCTTCTGCCAGCCCTCTTTGGGTTATCTCCGCCTTGAATTTCTTATTCATCTGTTGCAGTTCGACCGTTCTCTCCTGAACTCGTCTATCAAGCTCGGCACGCACCGCGAGAAGACGCTCCTCCTCTTGCACCTCCCCGGTCACGTCCCGAATCATGGACAGGACGGCCGGTTGTCCTTGCCGGAATGTAGACGCAGACCAAGACTGTACCCACCTCACGTTTCCGTCTTTGGCAATGATCCGAAAACGATGACCGGGAGGGACTTCTTCTCCGCGAATCCTCATCATATAGATCTTGGTCACATCTTCCAGGTCCTCGGGATGCGTCAATTCGGAGAATGGCTTGGACAGCAGTTCGTCTTCAGAGTATCCGGTAAGTTGAGTGCCGGCCGAATTGACAAACTTCAAAAGTCCGTCTTGAATAATACAGATGGCTTCGCTTGCTGTCTGAACTGCCGCAAAACAGTCCTCTCCGGTTTCCTCCGGTTCAGGGCGGGAGGGAAACGAACATCCCTCCACTGCGGCCAAAGAGTCACCAAGAGGTCCCTTACAGCCTCCAAGTCTATGTTTCCGTAGAGAGGCGTTTTCAGATTCCAACTCCTCGACTTTTCGTCGAAGCTCCTCTAATTCGGCCTGCAATTGCTCTCGGCCCCAATCTCTGTCCTGCATGGGAAATCTCCGGGAGTGACAAGCTCCACACGTCCTTCGAACCACTCAATTATGCCACATGAAGACACCCTATCTCGGTAACGACTCCAAGTCAAACGATCTTTTCAGGCTGGACCAAGCTGGAGTTTTCGTGGCATTTCGCGGTTCAACGGGTAACACGGACAGCATGTCTCTTCCGCTGCCAACGGCACGACTTGACTTCGCTTCAGAGACATGCCGTCCGTGTCGTGAAGTCGTCACATTGTTAACTGCGAAATGGTATCGGAGGATCTGTCTCGTTTCGGAGAGTGCCGGTTGCGGGGTACTTTCGAAAATGAGTCGGAACCACTCAAAGAGCTACGTGGCGCAAGCTGGTATCGTATTCCGGACGGAATCGCGAACCGGTATCATGTACTGTTGGAAAAGCGCTCCGGGAAGAAACAAGACCGATATGATAAAAATTCCTTCCTGAATACGCTCCCGAGCGTTGAGTTCAGGAGTGTATTCAGGAAGGATACAAGAAACATCTACCCATAATCGCCACCTCAGTGAACGTAAAGCACAAAAAACGATCTATTAACGAGATTCAACCGATTTCAAAGCAGTCCCGCTTCACTCGGATCGCCGGCGGCGTGGTTTGTCTGAGGTCCACATTTAACTCGTGGCTGTATCGCAACTGTTGCAAATTTCGTGACATCCTACGCTTACGCCCTTCACACCCCTCATGAGCTCCGATTCCAGCGTATAACCCGAACCTACAGTCGAGTGCGTATAGCCGATACGTATGGCTCTCACCCTTTCGAAAAGCTCTTTTTCGATGACAAATGTCACACCTCTTTCAGTGAAAACCTCATCATCTTCCTTTTGCTCATCCAGAGCCATCACGAGATATGGACCTTTCCACCCACCTTCGGTCATCAGGACTCTGATAGCCTGAAGTCCTTCGCGTCCTTCCAGGAACTGTTTGATCTTTTCCGATGCTTCCTCACTTACTTCAAACATATGAAGCTCCTTTCAGCAGATTTGCCTTTTCCTTTCGACCAACCAATGGGAATTATGCGGCACTCCCGTCAATTGTAAAGGGGGCCGCAGGGTGGTTTTTCCGATCGAGAAAAGCCTACGCATCTCATCCCCGGAAAACTCGACACCGGTAGGACCTTCGTCAAGGTGTTGAAAAAGTATGGTGCTGCTCACTGAAATTCGCGGCATTCTTCGAGTTGAAGGCCAATGAGCGGCAGCATACTGTGCGTCACTTCTTTCCAAGCTTGGGAAGCGCTTTCTTCGACAACTCCTCGAAAGCAAAAGAACCGCCGAAATAACTTACATCCTTCTGCTTCACCTACATGCGTTGCTGAGCTGTTCTACAGGCCCGGGAGGATGCACCTTCATGAAGTCAGCATCCTTCATCGGGAACAGCGGGTCTGGGAGCACGTTTCACAGCAGCCCCCCGGGGTTTTTCGGTTGGTGATCCTTTGGGCACGGCCTTGCTGGGCACTATACCGCTTCCAGGAGGTTTCTCTCCCTCATAGACCGGAAGATCGGCCTCCATCCAAGCCTTACTTCCACCTTCCAAATTGCGGGCCTTCTCGATGCCTTGACGTTCGAGGATTCCTGTGGCCATGCTCGAACGATAGGCCGAATTGCAGACGACAACCACGGGCAGAGCGGGGTCAAGCTTTGAGGAGAGCTCGGCCAGATGGCTGAGAGGCAAGTTGAGGACCGTCCCGATGCGGAGAGCCATCCACTCGGCAGGTAGACGTACGTCAACCACGAGGGGAGATTCCCCTTTGTTCATGAGTGCGTAGAGGTCCTTGGGTGAGATGGGATTCCCTTTTTTCATGGGGAGGTTCGAGCTCTTCCAGGTTGCCGGAGTTATCACGTCTGCCTTGTACCCTACCCGATGAAGGCGATGACGAGCTTCCTTGAGCAGGTCCTGCTCCCCCACCAACACGAGCTTGGAGCCCCAGGGAACCATCGTCCCCACCCAGTTCTCAAGTCTTCCCCTGGCTGCAATATTGACTGAATTGGGAATATGCCCCGCGGCATAAGTTGCAGCGTCTCTCAGGTCCACCACGAAGAATTTCTTGGGCTCGGTGAGCTCGGCACTCGCCTTGACCTCTTGAGGCATTGGAGCGTTCCAATCCACCGGTGGCGGCCCGTCTCGGTTGATCTTTGCGTTGTGCTTGAAATATTGGGGTGCTTCCGGGAGGCCCTGAAGAACCAGAGCGACAAACTCGCCTCTCCCTTTGGCTTTGAGGTAGGGATTGGACGCCTTTTCATGCCCGATAGTAGATTTTGGCTCATCGCTGAGATGGGCACCGCAAAGGGAGCCTGCTCCGTGCGCGGGAAAGATGGTGACGCTGTCCGGGAGCTTGGAGAGCTTATTGGTCCATGAATCATACATTGCCGATGCCAACCAGGCCGCGGGAACGGTCCCTCCCATAAGATCCGGTCGCCCTACGCTTCCCACGAAAAGCACGTCGCCGGTGAAAAGGAGTTTGGGCTTGTCCCGGTCTTCATGGGAGTAAACCGCGCAGCACTGGCCATCGGGGGTGTGGCCCGGGGTGTCCATGAATTTCAGGGTGGCTTTGCCGACCTTCACTGCCGACGTCTCATCCATTGCCTCAAAGGGATATTTCACGCCGGACTTATGGCTCTGGTAAATCGGCACATGGAGGGCATTCTTGATTTCCGTATGCCCCGCCACAAAATCCGCGTGGGAATGGGTCAAATAGACGCCATTGATCTTTACGCCCTCTTTCTTCGCGGTTTTCAGGTAGAAGGATACGTCTCTGACGGGGTCTACCAGCAAGGCTTCCCCGCCACTTATCAGGAGGTAGGAGTACACCGAGAGGACAGGCAGCTCGAACTGGATTACTTTGAACCCCGGAAAGGTGTACGTGTCCACAATTCTGTGTGTTGCTGAGCTCGATCCGTGTGTTGCCGATTCCGAGTCTTTGATCTCGGCTCCTAAAACTGTTTGTGCAATCGCAAGTGACAAGCAGAGCGCAATAAGAAATGCTCTTTTCATGGGACTCCTCACGGTCGACGATCTCGATCAATCTTGTCTGCTCTCAAGGTCTGACGGAGAAACGAAAAGAATGACCCGCTGCAGACTGTACTTCGAAGCAGCTTTCAGGTCAAGGTTTACAGAATCGTGCCCAGGCCTTCCCGAAAATCTTCTTCTGATCATCTGCTTCTCCAAGGGGCAACAAGACGGTAGCGCAAAAAGAAGAGCCGGGAATTGTTGGGTCGAATCATACCGGCTCTATAGAGAATCGGTCGGGCTGTCCGGAGCCCTTTTGATAACAAAAGGATCATCCGCGCCGGCTCCTGATGGCGATCCGGGCAATAAAGATAGGTCTTCCCTTTCTCGGGATCCGTTTCTGTCAAACGGTAAATGGCAGACAGAGCTGAAACGTGACCAAGATTTTCCCATACCTCTCTCTTCGGCTCCGGACCAACCCTCAGGGTTTTGCATCACAGATCGAGAAGTTCCCCGAGACACGAGAGCTCTCTCGTGCAGCCTCCGACCTTGTTCATCGTGAGAGCATGTCCAGCATTTTACCACGACCCAGAAAACCGGGGACGCTCGAGCACTTCGGCCCGGCTCCCCATGTTCATGGCTCTGTCTCAACTTATCAGAACTTTTGTTACGGATTTTGTCAGATTCCCACCACTCTCGCCATTACCTCTGTGAAGGCAGAAGCAAATCCTTTTGGGGCAGGTTTGGCGGTACATGGAAAGAAAGAGTCGTTCATCCATTGAGGATGACCGGTTCGTAATAGGCCGGTGCTTTGGAAAAGGTCCCTGACCATCCGCCGGTAGAGAGGTTTGAGTGCAATGGTTTGAAGAGAACCTTCAGTGACCGATCCGCATATCACCTGACGACCGCCTGTTGTACGAATGTGTGCTCAGCGCAGGAAAACCTCACGCGCACCGTCGGCCCTTACTCCGTTGGATCGAAAAGGCTGAGGACTGCTCTCCCGTCCATGGCGGCCAGCCAATGGCGGCCTCGTTCATACTGACGCTCGATGACTCGGTCAAGGCGTTTCCGGTTTGTCAGCAGGCTGTGGATAGAAGCAGCGATCGCTGTGAAGTCCTTTTCGCAAAAGACAATACCTACTTTCCCCAACACCTCTCTAACCGCTTCCACTCCGTAAGCAAACACCGGAACGCCCGCGACCATGGCCTCGACCAGCGGAAGGCAGAATCCTTCGTCTTCGCTCATCGAGAGGTAGACATCCGCTTCGTCATATATGCGGCGCAGTTGTTCGTCCGTCACGTTTTCGAGCCGGCGGAGTTTCTTGCTCCTTGCTCCAAGGCGATGGTCAACCACCCAATCGAGGTAGTCTCGATAGGCCCTGTCGGCCTGACCGCCGACGATCCGGCATTCCGCGGCCGGATCGAGCTCCAGATAAGCTGCGAACAACTCGATGAGGTCTTCGATTTTCTTGTGGCTTTTCATCCGGCCGACGGACAAAAAGTGTGCTCCCGAGTGCTCCCTTCGGCTCGTGTCGCTCCGAAGCCGCCCCTTTGGCTGTTCGGCACCGATCAAGCCGGGAGGTACCACTTTGATGTTGCGGAGTTCTTGCTGCGTCTCCCGAGCCAATACGCGAGCCGATGCCGTTGAATTGGCAGCCATCAAGTCAAATTCTCCAAGGGTCGGCAATTGCCGCAACCCTTGGGCGCAACTCTTGCTCAGCTCCAGATCGAAGACCTGCAAAAGCTTAGGGTTGGTGACGCCATGGAAGTATACGATCTTCCTGTTAAACAAAAGACCGACGATCTCATCGAGCCGAGGATCGTATATCGAGAAAAAATAGAGGAGAGTGTCATCCGGAGTTGACTCCCCTTTCAGGGCATCGGTTTTGCGCACGATGTCGTTCAGGGCAAGATGGCAGCGACCGGCGTACAGCTCTACGGAAATATCGTTCTGCTTGCACAGCCTGTAGACGTCCAAGCAGAAATTTCCCACGGCATCCCCCGGAAAGACGTTCGGCGCCACAATCCTGATTGTAGATCGTCGGGGGAAGACAAACCACGCGTCCGCAAATGCAGGCGAATCCCAATTCCTGTCAAGTACCGCCCGATATACTTCATGGTCGCTCTCAGTGCGGAATGCCGGAATCTCGTCCAGGTGGACGATGGCGTTGGTCGTATTGGATCGTAAAACAGCTATGGCAACCAGTCGCCGAAAAGGTACTTCCTCTTCGTTGATCCAGTGGTTGAAGCACTCCATCGCTTCCATCCCGACCGAGACCCTGTTTCCCTCGATGGATAACTCTCCTCGCAGAGGATCGCCGACCGAGTCCACGCGAAAGCTCCACCATCCCAAATGGCCGGCGGGATGAACGCGATTGTCAAGATCATAGATGTCCAGGGATAGGAAAACATCAGCCATGAGGGCCTCGGAAGAGAGGCGGAGGGAAAACGTCCCCCCCGTTTCCGACACCACATGGGAGGAATCGAAATAGACCGTGGGAGGTGACGCATCATTCTTCGCCGTCCCGTTCATGCATCACCCCACTTACGTTTCATTCGTTCAACAAATTCCTTGGTCATGTCCACGTAAAGCTCTCCATGGCGCAAGGTCGGCTCAATATGGGTGTTCTCATGGAACTCGTTGAAAGTGGAGATGACGACCAGGTGAGGCTGTTCGTGCAAGTTCTCGACAAACTCCATGCAATCGCGATAGGTTGAGCCATCTTTCCTGGGCACGAACCTGTGGGGGTTTCGAGCCCGCAGTTCGTCCCGCAAATTCCTGTCATCGTATCCCGGCGAAACGGTCGCGACCCTGTAGCGCATACCCGCTTTCTCCGCGGCCTTGTAGGCAGACGACCAGACTCGGGACCAATGACCCTCCTCGGTCACCTCCAACGGCGAGAAAAGGGTAAATCCCTCGAAAAACCGGAAGGAAAGTTTCTGTTCGTCGGTTTCGCTCGGCAACCGCAGACTCACAGCGATGTTCCTCACCGGAGCGACCGTGTCGGAGATAACTGAAAACAGGCCGCGGTCGGCATCGTAAGCCCCTGACCAGAACCAGAAAAGCACCGGAGCGTCGTCCATATGCAGGTAATTGGGGTGCCCAAAGAAATCGCTGCGAATCATCCGGAGAACGTTCTCGATCTGGCTGAAATCCTCGGAGCCGGGAACAAGCTGCAAGGCAAAATGCAGTGGGCTGTTTGTTTTTCGGGCGATGTCGAATACGTTCCGTATCCCTTTGAGCTCCCGGTAATTTGCCCCATCCTCTCCAATATGAAGGTTCAGGATTGCACAATCCATTCCCATCTTGGACAAGAGATCAAAGTGATACTCGATGGTCTGACCTTTGTCCGACCGATAGTAACCAATGAAAGGCTTGTCGTCGACGTACCCGGTTCGCAGGTCGTCGTTCCAGTGCGCTTCTCCGAACCCGTCGCCGTACCAGAGGTAGTACTGAATGCCGAAAAGGGTCCTTCGTCGGTCCACGTTTTCTCTGACCGGCCGACGGGAAAGGGAGTTGCCCCACGTATCGAGCAACAGGCCTTCCATTTGATCGGCTGCTCGCTTCCACGTGTAATCCATGACCTTGTTTCGGCCTTCCAAACCCATTTTGCGAGCTATTTCCGGATGCCGTTGCAGATAGGTAATCTTGTTTGCAAATTCAGCCGGAAAGGGCGGTAAAAGGAAACTAAAGCCGGGGTCGCAGACTTCTACGTACCCGCCTTCATTCACTGCTATCAACGGTTTTCCCGCTGCCATGGCTTCAAGGAGCACTATGCCGAAAGGCTCTCTGATTGCGGCAAAAAGAAAAGCGCAAGCACGGGACAAAAGGAGACTAAGCTCCTTGTTGGTAAGCCCTGAGAGGAAAAACACGCGGTCCTCAATCCCCAGTTTTCTGCAAAGATTTTGAAGCCGCTCCTGCTCCGGGCCGGAGCCGATGACTGCCAATTGAGTGTCGTCGGTCAGTGCGATTGCCTCAATGAGCAGATGTATGCGTTTATGGAGCCATAACTGGCTGATAGTCACGAACAGGTTCGGATCGACGGGCAAGTCCGTAAAGAGTCCCGGTTCTACGCCGGGGTACACTACGTCTTTCACCGGGACTTTGTAGACCTCTTCCAGGTACCGGGCGCTATACATGCTGTTGGCAACGATGCGGTCCGGTTTCGAGGCCTGATCGGTTGCATCGATCGCAGCGAGGTATGCCCGACCAAGGTGTTGGTCCACGTCGTCATAGCGATATTTGGGATAGGTGTGGATAATACGACCGGCACCCCGGGCAACGTCCTCCACCGGTTGTTCGTAGCTCAAATCATGGAGCATACGGAGGGGCTCGTGGGGAAACCAGACCATGGGACGCAGGTCAATCAAGTGCGTCGGCCAAAGATGGGTATGGTACAGATCGTGACGCCCGATCTCCTCCCGCCAAATCTTGGGGAGGAGAAGAGCATTGAGCAGGATTGAGTGCTCGCCTGTAAAGTATTCCCGGATGACCGTTCGCTTCACCTTGTCGCCGATGCCGTGCTCGGCGAGGAGCTCCTCGTTTATGCTTGACGCATACAAGGTGATCCGATGTTTTCCCTGCCAATAACGAACGCACTCTATGAGATATCGTTCGGCTCCTCCATACTTTTCCAGGAACGGTATTACGATCCCGAGGTCGAGCCCTTGGCTCGTGATGGCGGATTGCGAGGCGGGAATTCCGGAATGGTTCATGCCTTTGGTCTCATCTTTCTTCTCAAGAGCCGGGCCTTGACCCTTCATTGTGCGGCGGTCACGCTTTTTTTTGGCATCCAGGTTCCGGTGAAGGGGCGGAGGATGGCGACTCGGATCTTCAGAAGGCCCCAGTGCGGTCAACCACAAGACCCCACAGGTACAAAACCCTCGTCACGTTGCTGAAACAGCTTATCCGGTAACGTGCGCGAGCGTAGCTCACCCGGACCTCTCGGTCAAGCATGAACTTGGTCCTGAGTCACGGTCCACTCAAAAGAGGGGCATCACGGTGAAGCACCGACTTCGACAGGGTCTGCTTTCGGTCTCTACCATCCGCATATAACGGGTGCAGGCGTCCCTCCCATCATAAGCCCGGACGAGCCTCCCACATCCGGAGCCGGGAAAACTGCACGGTACGGCTCTCGTGAAGAGGGATTCCATGGGGATTTTTTTATTTTGACGTACAGGGGGTCACGTGCTACACCTAATCACATATGGAATACTCACGGAGTGAGTAACTAGGACCGACCGTGCAGGCTCCTCAGGCGATCTCGATTGCCCGAGCTACTCACAGTCGAGACCGTGACGCTCATGCAGGGGAAAGCCGGGAGCATCCCATCGGATGGGCAAGCGACGGCATTCCCCGTCAGACGAGAGTATCACGAATCTCCGGGGAAACAAGAGGCTTCCGGTCCTTGAAACATCAACGGCGTTCAGCGAGGTAGAATTGAAAATAGATCGGCCGTCAGGAAGAGAGATAGATCATGGAGAGAGCAAGGTGGAGACTTTCCGAAAAGCCCTCCGTCCCGGGAAGCGCTTTGCCTTTCGGGACCTTGCCTGTGCGGCAGGGCAGTCCGGGAGGGTTGGCGAGATGCCGAAGCGGATAGCGTTGATAGAGGCTTCTGCTCTTAACCTCGTACTGGCCGTAGGCGATCGGGAGTCCGTCGAAGCCGGACCCGACGAAAACTCTACGGATCGGACACGTCTCTCGGTCTTGGATAAGGTCGGTACTGTCGGTGCAGGCCTTGCGGACATTGTGCATCCGCACTTACTTGCAGTATTTTGCGAATCAGGACTCTCCTGCCTTCTTGTCATACGTCGGGGGATGTACGCCGTGGTTGTCGATAAGGTAGACGATGCCGAGACAACAATGTCTTACCGCATAGGGACGCGACTGCCTCTTCTTGTGGGAGCCCCCGGCAAAGCGTTGCTCTGTCAGATTTCCCGTGCGGAGCATGCGCATATTCTCCGTAAGGCCGGATTCCTGAAATCTGCCTCCAATGCTCTCTATCAAATGGCAGACGTCCGGGAAGCGGTCGTACAGGGGCGGGAAGACAAGGTTGTCGGCTACATGGAAAAGCATGCCGGCGGTGCCATTGTGTTGGCCGTACCGATGAAGGCGCGCGGGGCAGATTTCCAGGCTGCTCTTTTGGCTGTGGGTTTTAAGAGGCAGTGGAAGGGCGGTCGCGTGCTCTCGGTTTCGAAGCGCTTTACCGATTTCGCTGCAGAGATTGATTGCTGCACCTGAACGGTTGGAGGGAGAGCTCAATGGAGCAGCGGTTACGGAAAGTTGAGGAGCCCGCACTCCTGAGTCCTTCGGAAAGCCGTTTTTTGTCGGGAGACCGCAACAGAATGATATCGTACGTGACATACGAAACAGTACGGGGAATACTGTCCTTCTCCGTAAAACACCCACCGGAATTTCTCTCACATCTCAGGTTCGACGCGGGCATGGGCACTTTCATGCATTATTCCTCCATTATCCGGAAGCTGGATACCTTCCAAAAGGTTGCTGCCGGTAAAGATGGGAAAGTGGTGCTCGCCATTGGAGACGGAGAGGCAATAGTGGGCTATATCGCGTGCTGGTATCCCGACCGTGGAGAGAGGTGGAGTGGACTCGGCGAATTGGTCTACGAGATGGCGGCAATAGAAGTAAGCAGGAATTTTCGTCGCCTCGGGGTTGCACGGAGGATGATCGCGATTGTGCTTTCCGAAGACTTCTTCGAGGACAAGATAAGCTATATTAGCAGCTTTGTTTGGCATTGGGACCTTGACGGCACGGGCCTGACTTCCGCACGTTACCGAAAGATGATGGCAAGTCTCATGGAAGGCTACGGTTTCCAGGAATTTTACACGAATGAACCGAACGTAGCCATAAAGCGAGAGAATCTCTTCATGGCCCGCATAGGGTCCCGGGTTTCGAAAACGGATGCGACACGTTTCCGTAACCTCAGATTCGGCTTAACAGAGCCTTAGTGCTTTATGGCGTAAATATGGGTGCCTATTCCGGGCCGAGGAAGCTCTTTCGGTTCTTAAGCACATTGTGCAAAAGGTCAAACATCTGCCCAATTCATTGTCCTGAATACCGGAATCAAGATTGCAGCTCGGCGACAAGGAAGGAGAAGCGTGTTTCATGGAAATAAAACTGAAGACAACGCCGGCGGACGCGGACTCGGAAGCCATTGTAGATGAGAATGGAGCCTTGTGGAATTTCTCCGGCTCTATACCGGCTTTCGGCATCTTTTCGGCCGTTACCGAAGGACCGGACGGTGAAATCATTAGAGGATTCTATCAAAATGGCCGAGTGTTCATCGTGAACTTGAGTGAAGCAAAAAAATATTTTAACCTAAGGGAATTGGAGGATTGCCGCGAGATGCACCACGCGTAATCGGAATTTTTGCGCAGCGGAAAAGTCTGCCGGTGGAAACCATGGACCCGACCGGGTATAATGGCAGTGTAATGAAATTATGGATGCCGAAGGAGTAAAGATCATGAAACTGAGCACCAGAAACATCATCAAGGGAAAGGTCGTAGATGTGCAAGAGGGTATGGTGGCCGCCAAGGTGAAGGTGGATATCGGCGGAGGCAATGCAATCACATCCACCGTGACCGTGGAAGCCGTCAAGGAATTGGGAATCAAGGTCGGCGACGAGGTCAGCGTACTCATTAAGGCCAGCAGCGTGATGCTGGGGAAAGATTAGCGAGTGACTCGACCTGCGACGGTTTTGCCATACCCTGCCGACGCTTAAGCCGCAAAACCGGATCGGTGGACGAGGACATACGAATGTGGACAGATGCCGCTTGGGAATCCGCACGAGGCTCCCTCGGGGAGACAGGAGGCTTGTACTGAGGGTCAACCCTTTGAGAGCCCCGGATAGGCCTTATGGCTCGTGGGATGCCGGTAAGACCGGTGACCTAGAAAATGAAAGGCTGACAATTGCTCGACATCAACGTTAAGAAGAAACTCGGCAACTTCACGGTGGATCTGGCCGTCTCCGCGGGGGATTACGGAGTTACCGCGCTGTTTGGCCGTTCCGGAGCCGGCAAGACTTCCGTAATTAGCATGGTTGCCGGCCTGATCGCTCCCGATGAAGGCAGTATAACGGTCAAAGGACGCAAATTATTCGATTCCGCGAAGTCCATAGACATTCAGCCGGAAAAGAGACGATGCGGGTACATCTTTCAGGACGGCCGCCTGTTTCCCCACCTCACGGTCAAATCGAATCTCACCTATGGTATGAGGCTCGTGCCCCGCTCCGAGCGCTATGTGAGCTACGATCAGGTCGTGGAAATGCTGGGTATCGATCATCTCCTCTCCCGCAGGCCGGCAAGGCTTTCCGGCGGTGAAAAGCAAAGGGTGGCCATTGGGCGGGCATTGCTGACGAATCCCAATCTTCTGCTCATGGATGAGCCCCTTGCTTCCCTGGATGTTGCCCGTAAGGGCGAGGTGCTTCCGTTCATTTCCAAGATGTCTCGGGAGATTTCCATCCCTATTCTCTACGTGACACACTCCCTGGATGAAATCCTCAACCTCGCAGACATGGTAGTGCTTCTGGAATCCGGAAAGGCCATTGCGCAGGGGACCGTGGAAGACGTGATGAGCCGACCCGATCTCCAACACTTCGCCGGATCATTTGATGCGGGGGTTGTGGTTGGGACGGAGGTTGAGGCACATGACCGCGTAGAAGGATTGACCACACTGCGGTTCGGAGGAGGGGTACTCAAGGTTCCTTGCTTCAGCGCTGCCATAGGAGAACGGGTCCGAGTCCGCATTCGAGCGAGAGACGTGGCAATTGCGTTGAGCCGACCCGAAAAGATCAGCGTTCAGAATATCTTTCCCGCGATCGTGGAGGATGTTGTGGACACCACTGAATCCCTCGTGGAGGTCCGATTGAACATAGGCCGCCCTTTGTTGTCGAGGATTACTCCGGCAGCCAAGGCGGACCTGAAACTCGTACCCGGCAGTCAGGTGTACGCCCTTGTGAAGAGTGTGGCCATTACTCGCGGCAATGCAAACGGATCTGACGAGAAAAAGTAAGCTCCGCATTCCGGAGCCGCCCTCTGCTCCACGGCCCGGTTAGCCGAGCCCATCACCTGTTAAAGGCTGCGAGAATAGTCTCAAGAACCGCACCACCGATCGCCCGGGCCTTGTCGGAAATGGTTTCACAATAGTCTCCATGGCCTCGGGGGTCGATGTCTCCAATCTTCAGGCCGAGGGTGACAGGAAAGTTTGCCCTGATGAGGCCGCGCAAGATTCCGTCGATTTCCGCCCTGACTTCGGCATCGCCTACACGGCCGATCACCTCTCCCTTGCAAACGGCTTCTCCCAGTTGCTTTACCCCGACGAACAGGCCGTTGCCGGGGGAGCGCAGAACTCGCTCTTTGGTGTATCCGCCTATGTTCCCGGGGACTCCCGTATTGGCCTCCGCCGTTCCCTCCACGATCACGCGACCGAGGTTATGCCCGCGATTGGTTTCCACCACGACGTGACAATCTTTTCCCGCGACGAAGCCCGGCCCCAGGGCCACGACCAGGGGAGCATCCGCCATGGAGATGCCGAGGTTTCGCTTGGCCAACGTGGCGTCTATGAGAACCTTCGGCTTGAGCTCCCGGACACTGTCGCCCTTCGGGTCCGCTCGGACGGCTATCTTTCCTGCTCTCCAGGCCTCGAGAACTTCGTGGGTGTCGACAACCCTGATCGCTTCGATCCCCTCCACAACTTTCGTACGATCATGGATTGCCTCACAGAAAGAAACACGTCTTCGGATGGCCATGGGAGAAGGGATTTCAAGCATAAGAATCTGTCTGAAATAAGCGCGAAAGAGCCTTGATGCCACTCCTGTGGCCATCTCTCCGGCTCCTTTGATCACGATCGCCAAATCCTTCAAGGCCTTTTGTTTCATGCTGCTCGCGTCGACAATAAGTGAAAGAAATGCGGTGCCGCGAATTCTAACATTTTTCGACTGCAGTTGCCCCGATTTTCGTGGCTTCTTATACCGACTCCCATGGTCGAGAAGCTACAATGAAAGACAAAAACCTTGCAGAATACCGCCCGTATAGTGAAGTCACATTCTTAATTGCGTAACAATATGAGCTCGCAGATCGGGTATTGCCGGAGATAGGGCCTTCTCACCATGGGCGATGGGGCAAGAGGAGGCTTACGGGGGGATCGGCGTTCACGAAACCATCAATCTCGTACCCTACAGCAATGCAAGACAGTATGTACGCGATCGGGAACTTATGGGTGAAGGCCGTCCGTCAGGTCTCCCAACAGCCTGCGACACATCACCCGAGCCATGTGACGGCGATGCGCGGGGCTTCCGGCCTGGTTCCTCACAGGTCTGGTCCCCTCGGTGACGAGCTCCGCAGCACGGTCCAGAACATCCCGGGTTGGAGGAGAACCCTCGAGCTCTGCCATGGTCTCCAGAGCCAAAATCGGGGCCGACGCAAGCGCGCCCACCACAACACGCACACCCTGCATACTCCCTTCCTTGAGACGCAGTGCAACAGCCATGGAGACGAGAGGGTAGTCGATGGATGCCCGCTGCCGATACTTGCGGTAACCTGAGCGGCAACCGTCCGCTCGCGGTAATTCCAGGCCCACCACCAATTCGCCGGAGGAGAGAACGTTGCGCTTGATTCCGTCCTCGACAAAGAACTCCTCCAGCGGGAGCTCGCTCTCCTTTATCTTTCCTGCTTGCCAGCGAGCCGTTTTCACGCGGGCCCGGAGAGCGATCAGAGCCGGAACCGTGTCGGATGAGAACGATGCATAGCAGCGTTTCGATGCGGGAGCAGCCTGACAGATGCTCCCCTGTCGCTTCAGACAGTAACCGCGACTCTGCCTCCAGAAGGCACTCTGATTGTAGTACCAGCACCGGGTATCCAGGCAGATGTTGCCGCCGAGCGTGCCCCGATTCTGCAAAAGCGGGCTCGCCACGAGTCCCGCTGCCTCGCTTAATGCAGGATAGCGTTGACGGATCGTCGAGTCGTCTCTCAGCTCGGACAAATACAGGCCCGCACCCAGCCAGGCCCCTTCATCGGTGATATCCTTGCGCTTGAGCTCGTCCATTCCCTTGAGCTCAACCAGGAGAGAGGGATCGAACAGACCCTGCTTCATGGATACCAGGAGATCGGTACCTCCCGCAACGGGGAGAGCGCCCGGATTCTCCTTCAGGGCTCTGAGGGCTTCAGACAGAGAACAAGGCCGCATCAGATGGAACTCAGGTAAGACCATCATGGTTTGTCCCTCTTCTTCAATGCCTTGAGCACGGATTCCGGAGTGATGGGCACCTCGTGGAGCCATATCCCCACAGCGTCGTACACCGCATTGACCACGGCCGGAATCGAGGGATGGAGACTGCCTTCACCAACTTCCTTGGCCCCATAGGGGCCCTCGGGATCGACGCTCTCCACCAGGATCGACTCGACATGAGGCACATCCAGAGCCGTGGGGATCTTATATTCAAGTAGATTTGGGCTCGCGTGCTGCCCCCTGTCCAGGAACGCATGGTCTTCCCACAACGTTTCGCCCAGCCCCATCACCGTCGCTCCTTCCACCTGTCCCTCCGCTGCAGGTGGATTAAGGGCCAAGCCCAGGTCGTGGGCCGCGGCCAGACGGAGAATCTTTACCACGCCGGTCTCCTCGTCCACTTCCACCTCCGCTGCATAGGCTCCAAAGGAGTAGGCAGGGCTAGGACCCACTCCAGCGCCTTTGTACGAGCCGGCCAACTTTGGCGGCGTATAACTTCCCGAGCCGCACACAGGCCCTCCCCGGGCTTCGGCCAGCACCACCGCTGCGGAGAATGGGAGCGTCTTGCCCTCATTTCCGGGCACACACACCATCCTGTCGCGAATGTCCAGCTGATCCGCGGGCACTTCATGCACCTCGGCCACTGCGGCAAGCACCCGGTTGCGCACTTCCTCGGCTGCTGCCCGACACGCGTTGCCCGCCATGAAGGTGACCCGGCTGGAGTACGATCCCAGATCTACCGGCGTTGTGTCGGTATCCGCGGAGACCACCCTCACCACCTCAGGAGGTATTCCAAGGGTTTCCGCGGCTACCAGGGCAAGCATGGTGTCCGATCCCTGGCCGATATCCGATGCCCCGCAAAAGACCGTCACCCTCCCGCTCCGGTCGGCCTCCATTCGAACGCTGGAATGCGGCATGGGGTTGAAGTAGATAGGAAGGGCCGCGCCGGACACGTAGAAGCCTCCGGCAATCCCAATCCCGCGCCCGCGGGGAAGCCTGCCCCGCCGCTCGGTCCACTGGAGCTTCCGTGAAGATCGCTCCAAACACTCTTTGAACCCGCAGGAAGTGATCCTCAGCTCATTCACCGTCCTGGTGTTGGGCTCCACCGCATTTCGGAACCGAATTTCGAGGGGGTCGATACCAAGATCCGTTGCTATTCTATCCAAATGGACTTCGAAGGCGTACCGGGGCTGAACACCGCCGTGCCCTCTCTGTGCTCCACAGGGAGGCTTGTTGGTGTACACCCGCGCGCCGTCGAACCGGTACGCGGGAATGACATAAGGTCCGGTGAGGAGCTGACCGGAATAGTAGAGGGTCACAACGCCGTACGAACCATGAGCCCCTCCGTCCAGAAGGCTCTCAAAATGGAGTGCCGTGATGGTCCCGTCTTTCCGTACGCCGGTCTTCACCTTCATGTGCATGGGGTGGCGGCCCCGGTGAGTGAGGAACACCTCCTCCCGGGTATAGGTGAACTTTACCGGGCGTCCTGTCTTGCGAGCCAGGAGACAAGCGGCAAACTCAAGAGGGAACGGCTCGCCCTTGCCGCCGAAGCCTCCGCCCAGGGCAGGTTTGATCACCCGAATCTGTTCCGCGGGCAAGCCGAGAACCTTGGCAAGCGTTCGGTGCACATAGTGCGGAACCTGGGTGGATGTCCAGAGCGTGAGCTTCCCGTCCCGATATTGAGCGAGAGCCGAATGCGGCTCGATGGGAGCATGACTTGCAGCGGCCTTGAAGAATTTGTCTTCTCGCACATAGTCCGCTGCAGCGAATCCGCCTTCCACATCGCCGAAAGTAAGGCTCACTTGACGTTCTATATTGGCTTTTCGCGCCTCTTCATGAATCTTGACGTCATCCCTGGTCAAAGCTTCGTAAGGATCGAAGATGGCAGGCAGGATCTCGTAATCCACATCGATCAAGGACAGGGCGCGGTTTGCTGTGGCCTCGTCCACGGCGGCTACGGCCGCGACTTCGTCCCCCACAAAACGAACTTTGTCCACAGCAAGGGGATACTCATCCTCGGCCACCGGAAGAATGCCGTAGCGTACCGGAGCATCCGGTCCCGTGACCACTGCCTTGACGCCGGGCAGAGCTTCGGCCCGTGAAGTGTCGATGCCGCGTATGCGTGCATGGGCATGGGGAGATCGGAGGATCTTGCCAACGAGCATCCCGGGAAGCTGCATGTCGTCCGTGTAAAGCGCGGCACCCGTGACTTTGGCCACGCCGTCAACACGGAGCACGGGTTTGCCTATCCACCGGAAGTCCCTGCTCATGGCTTGTCACCGCAGGAACAGACTTGGTTTGATTTTGCAGCCCGCTCTACTGCCCGGACTATCTTCGTGTACCCGGTGCATCGGCAGAGGTTTCCGGAGAGGGCATGTCGTATTTCATTTTCGGTCGGGTCGGGATTGCGATCGAGAAGGGCTTTTGACGCGAGCACCATTCCCGGAGTGCAGAAACCGCATTGTATGGCACCTTCCTCGTGGAAAGCCTGCTGGACAGGGTGGAGCTCTTCTCCCACAGCGAGCCCCTCGATGGTGACGATGTCATGGCCTTCCGCATCGGCCGCCAATACCAGGCATGAGAGCACGGGCAGCCCATCCATGAGGACCGTGCAGGAGCCGCAATCTCCCAGGTCGCATCCCTGCTTCGTCCCGGTGAGCCCGAGGCGCTCGCGTAGGGTCTGAACCAGGATCTCCTCGCACCGCACTCCTATCTCTATGGGATCGCCATTGAGCGTGAATCGGATTACTTTCATTCTTCAACCTTCCATCGCGCTAATTCGTTCGATACCGCTCGGGCCGTCCGCGCCACTCCTTCCCCCAGTGCCGTGAGACCTTCTTCTCCCAACTGATCTTGAAAACCGGCAGCAAAGATGATCCCTTCCAGGCGGTTGCCATCCAGAACCGGCGAAGCAGCAGCGTAGACCCCACGCAGGTACTCTCCCCGATCCAGTGCCAGGCCTGCCGCCCTGACCTGTTTCAATTCTTTTTTCAGTGCATTGGCGTCCACCACGGTCTCTTCGGTGAAGCTGGGAAGAACCTCCGGCATGGGCGCAGCCTTCCAGGCCAGCGCAATCTTTCCCACAACCCCTGCCAAAAGGGGAATTGACCCGCCTTGTACCGCTTTTACTGTCAGCGGGTCACGTCCCTCAACGGCAATCACGATTCGAAAGCGATCGTACTCGGGCCGCCCGAACATGCTGGTCTGGCCCAGTTGATCGACGAGCTCCACAAGATGAGGTCGGCAAATGTCGGACAGGTCGCGCTTGCCCCGTCTGCTGAGGGCAAGCTCCTCAAGGAACGGCCCCAGCCGAAACTGCCTGCCGCCCGCGTCTTCAACGGCCCCCACAGCCAGCAGGGCCTGGAGAATTCCGTGGACAGTGCTTTTCCCGACACCGAGGGCTCGCGCCAGGCCGGACACGCCCTGCGGTTCTTTTGTCCGACTGAGAAGACGGAGAATCGCAAAGGCTCGGGTGACGGCCGGAGCGGGCATATCGTTCTGTGGAGCGAACGGGTTCTTCATACAGAACAAGTACCAGAAGCCCCATGACTTGTCAAGGGTAAAATATGCCTGTCAGAGAGCAGGAGAAGGCGAAGCCGGACCTGACCCGCGATTGTTCAATTAGGGTCTCGTGCTGCGGGACGCAGGCGATGATTTCCACTAACAAAAAAGCCCCTGGAGGGGCTGTTCAAAATTCTTCTTTCTGAACGACCTTTGGTGGCCCCTTTCAGGATATAAATTGGCTGGTTCGCTTAATTTCAGCCGGTCGAAAAGGAATCCGCTACCGTAATTCCGAGCTGATTCTCAATGTTCTTTTGTGTCGTCGAATCCGAAATGGCTTCGCATGTCAAAATCAATGGTGCCGCCGGACCGTATGAGATTTCTCAATTCGGTCATCTTTGCATCGATCCGTTCCAGCTCGGCCAAATTGGCCCGTTCTCGATCGTTCATGGGAAGTATCGACGCGATGCCGCCATTCATGACTACCACCCGTTTGTCTCCCATAAGGGCCAGTAAAGGATCGTGGGTGGATATGAGGACAATTTTCTCCTCTTTGACGAGAAGGCTCAGAGCCTTCTTTCGATCCACTCCGGCGTTCTCGATTTCATCTATGAGCACGATAGGAAGCGGACTGAGCAGTGCCGTGTCCGCGATCATCAATGCTCTCGATTGGCCGCCGCTCAATTGTGTCACCGGCACGTCCATGGTGAACGGCTCGCCGGCCAATTCGTTCGCGCACAATGCCACGCGTCGGGCTATTTCCAGGGGTTGATCCATCATTCTGCTTTCCGCGTGGGTCGCGATGAACTCACCGACGGTCAAGTCGATGACAAAATTCATGTTCTGGGACAACTGGGCGACGAGCTTATGCTCTGCGGAAAATCGCTTGTCCTGGTCGGGGACGACTCCGTTCACCAGGATTTGCCTCCCCGTGGGGGTATCCTTCTGGGCAAGGCATTCAATGTCCGCGAGGAGCCTGCTCTTCCCCGCGCCGGTCGGGCCGACGACGCTGATCACCTCGCCCCGGTTCAGCTCGAGCTGCACCCGTTCTTCTTCTCCCAGCTTGTTTCGTCCGCCGACGATGGTGATCGAATCGATCTGTTTTGCAGGCTCGGCTGCCAAGCGCCCCATCTTCTCGAGAAAGACGACGTACCGATCCAGGAGCTGCACCCTGTCCAGGCCGAGATCCTCGAAACGGTCTTCCTGGAGGCTATCGACAAGCTCCCGGAATGTCTGATCTCTTTCGACATCCTCCAATCCCAGGGAGAGGAGAAAATCCTCGGCATGGGGGTAGGTGAAGAGGATGTCATTGAGGGAAATGGTCGTGAGGTTCTTCTTCATGTCTCACCGTTCTTGTGCATCACGTTTCCCAATGTATCTTTTTGACGTTTCCCCTCTGATAGGTTTCCCCGATCTTCATCTCTCCGAGACAATACGAGCAAAGGGCCGCGGGCATCGAAAACCTGAGACGCTGCCCGGTCAGGCTCTCTTGTTGAGACGCTGTCTCAACCATCATGGCAAGTTGATGGCCCCCTTGACCGGTGATGCCGTTCATGCTCAGAATCGTTGCCTTGGGATTTGCCCTTTTCACCCGGAAAATGAAGATCTCCCGCTCGGCCTGGGAAACAATATCCCCTTTGGTTATGACGATGATGTCCGCAAGCTTGAGCATGGGCCCTATCTTTTGCGGAGTGTTCACCCCGGATAGGCTGTCGATGACGCAAACGGACAACACACCCTTGATATGAGGCGAACAGCGATTGCATAGACCCGCGCTTTCAACGATCACGAAATCGAGGCCCTCTTCCATGCCCCAGGCGAGGCACTCTTCCACATTGCTGATGTAGAAATGGTCAGGGCACAGGTTTCCCGACAGCCCTGTCCTGGCGGGAATCCCTGCCCTTTCGTAGAGACCCTCGTCAGTGGAGGAGAGGCAATCGAATTTCACCACACCAGCGGAATGGCCCTTTGCCCGCAACGACTCGATCGTCTTCAATATCACCGACGTCTTTCCCGAGGAGGGCGGGCCGGAAACGGTGGTCAACCGGATCACGGATCATTCCTTTCTTTTTTCACGCCACGCGTTGAGGAACGTCTCCGTGGCATAGGTCTTAATCTGTTCGATGTTATTCGATTTGATGTAGTCCCACCCGAGCCATTTGAACGTCGCGCCCTGCGGCAATTTGTTGTCCACCAGGGGATTGAGAGAGGGAAAGCACGCTTCAGCACTGCCCGCTCCCATCTCGGGGCCGGTGATGCAGTCCACGATGGGCTTAAGCTCCTCCATTTTGGACTCTTTGACGAGGAGGTAAATGGGGTTGGTGATCGCGCCGTCCTCCGGCCAGACGAGTTGAACTTCCGCGGACATGGTCCGAGCCTGAGCGAAAAACCACGGCATGATGTACACCGCAGCGCCTGCCGCATGAGGAGAAGCGGCTGCCTTTGCCAACTGTGCGGGATGACCGGATTGCTTGATGTTTTGTGCAAGTTGGATCAATCCCGGCTCCCCGTGTTCCCTGAAGAAATAGAGCAATGGCACTTCAGCGACCAGGCCGTCGCCTCCATTCACCATGATGTTGTCCTTGAGCCGCGGGTCCAGGAGATCGCTCCAACGGCGTGGCACAGGGACGTCTCCGAGCTTTCGAGTATCCACGAGCATGACGTACGCAAAGACGGAGTAGATGGTGTACCATCCGTCGGGATCGCGGAACCCGGCCTGTTCAAACGGCTCGTTGACCGTTCCGGTCCACGCGGTTGTGAAATAGCCTTTTCGCACAAATCGCTCGACAAACTCCTGCCTGAAAAAGTCGCCGAATCCCATCGACGCGACGATGTCCGGGAAATCGTCTATGTTTTCAACTTTCCAGATGTCGTCGTAGGTGTCTTCATAATGGCCGCATCCCATGGGGATGTGGGTGTTGAGCGTAATGCCCTTTTCTCTGGCATATTGGCCCAGCACCACGTCAACATACTCTTTGAACGTCGGTTTGAATTGACAGGCAGCGTACGCCAGAAGGTCGAGATGCTTGCGAACATATCCTTCAACGGGCTTGACCATCGATTCCTCGGGCGTTGCCGAGCCAATGTCACTCATGACCTTTGTCTCCTTGTAGTTTCTTGGTCTTCTTCTTGAAAATCTTCCAGCTAATCAGCCGAAAAGTATCGTGGCCACAGCGGATACCAAAAATGCCAGGAGCATGTTCAGATCGATCCCTTTGTCCGTCATGGATAGGCACTCCTTCCAACCCGATCTCTCGCAACCGCCGGACTGCCGAAGCGGTCCCTTCGGGGAAGGAAAGCAAATTACATGCCAATTACAAACAATGGGGATTTGAGAGCCATAGAGGATATTCTCTACCATTCATATCTTACAAATATGTAATACATGCCTACATTTTGGAACAACTATGGGGGGTGACAATTACTTGGAACCCCCACCATGTCGAAGTGTAGTCAAAGAAGTGGTCTCCGCGGCCGCGGTTTCACCCCTGGCGGCGCTACCAAGGTATTTATTCGGGATCGAACCTTCTCTCCGTCATTCCTGCGGAGGCAGGAATCCAGGCTCTTCCGAACACCCTGGACCCCGGCTTTCGCTCGGGGTGACGACGCTCCGGGCGGAGCGTCTTGTTAAATCACCGACATTGCCCTCTTGTCCACCCGTGAACGGGGGGAAGCTCTCCCTCTCCGTCTACGGGGAGGGCGGGGAGGGGTCCTTTGATGCGATACCGCATTCGGGAAATCCGGCAATTCGTGCCGGCCGGCACCGGCATCTGATTCAAACTCATGGGAAGAGCACGCGTGCCCGGGCACGCGGCCCGATTCCTCAGCTCATGTACCATCCGCCATTCACGTTGATCGTCTGCCCAGTCACGTAGCCGTTTCGCACGAGCATCAGCGCCGCCTCCGCCACTTCCTCGGCCGTCCCGAAGCGACCCACCGGGATGAGGTCCGGCCGGGCCTTGGGATTGTGGGTAACCATCTCCGTGCTTATGAGCGCCGGGGCAATGGCATTGACGGTAATCCCTTCCTTGGCGGACAGGGCCGCGTAATAGTGGGTCAAACCGAGAATTCCCGCTTTTGATGCCGCGTAATGGGGGCCCACCACGCCGCCGAGCTGCGCCGCAACGGAAGAAAGGTTGATGATGCGTCCCCATCGCCGGCTCCTCATGGCGGGCAGCACGGCCTGAATCAGGAGGAATTGGGATTTAAGATTGCAGGCAAGCACTTCGTCCCAACTCTGCTCCGTGATCGTCTCAACCGGTTCGACTCGGGCAATCCCGGCATTGTTCACGAGGACGGTCACGGGACCGAGCTCTTTCTGCACGGTTTCCACCATGCGCGAGACCTCGGCCGATTGTGAGACATCCGCTCCTTCAATCACGCTGCGCCTTCCCAAGGCCCGGATCTGGGATTGAACCTCTTCGGCTTCTGTCTGCCGCGTCCGAAAGTTCACGGCAACGTCGATACCCGCCCCTGCTAAAGCGAGGGCAATTGCCCGGCCGATTCCCCGATTCGCGCCGGTGACCAGGGCCACGCGGCCGCTCAGATCGCTATTCATGTCAGGACTCCTTCCTGTCACGGCTCTTCGACTATCCCGATATCGTACGTGAGGAGATGCGGAGCGTCAAGTCCGGGGCCAATACTGCTTTCCGAAAGAACCTTGACAGAGTCCTATAGTTCACGTTAGGAATAATCTATAGTCCCTCCGAGAGCCTCAACCGGCGTTGAGTACGGGATTCCGGAAAATCAAACGGTCACGGTTTACAGGGGGACAACGTAGCTCGGAGACGCGACGTGTCGGCCGTCCAAGGCCAAAACGATTAGGACGCCAATTCTTTCTCCAACAAGGCCGGCATCTGTCATAGCAATGACTGAGTATCCCAGGATTGTCATATGGGTATCGAAGCACTCCTCAAAGAAAAGCGTGCGGAAATTCTGGAGATCGCTGCAAGACATGGCGCTCGCAACATCAGGGTGTTCGGGTCTGTGGCGAGGGGGGAAGCCGAAACGTCAAGCGATATCGACCTGTTGATAGACATGGATTCCGACCGTAGCCTCCTCGATGTGACGGCTTTTCGTGAGGATATGCGGAATCTTCTGGGGCACAGGGTTGATGTGGTGAGTGAGAAAGGGCTTTATTGGCTGATCCGTCGCCGCATTCTGAAAGAGGCTAGACCTTTATGAAGAAGGACCCGAGGGTGTACCTCGTTCAGATCCTGGAGCGTGTGGAAAGAATCCTGCAATTTACCGCGGGAGGCAGAACGGCTTTCTTGGACAGCGCCTTGATTCAAGACGCGGTTATCCGCAATTTCGAGATCATCGGTGAGGCGGCGAAACGCGTGCCGGAAGAATTCCGTCGAGCTCACCCATCAATTCCCTGGAAAGGGCTGTCGGGCCTCCGGGACGTGCTCATACATCAGTACGAGGGGGTCAACCTGGAAGAAGTGTGGAGAGTCATAGAAAAAGACCTTCCGGGATTGAAACAAACGATTTCAGCTATTCTCCCGCCGTTGGACGAATTGGAGCGCGAAATCGCTCAAGGGGTCGGGTTGGATGATCCAGATGTGCGATAGTCTCCGGCTAGTCATTCCGAACATTGTCGGAGATCTATGCGCCCACCGGCGACAGGGGGGCGAATTCGCCTGATGAGCCAAAAGAAGCGCTAGAGACAGGGGAGTTGGGAGGGCATAATCTCCCTGATACAGGTGGGGATCAAACCGAGGGACCCAGGTGGCTCAACAACAGGGAACTTGGTACAGCATTAGTTTTCAGTCACTTTCGTGGAGAGTTGCTATTATGACCAGCCTGACCGAGATAAGATTGATCCACCTGTCGGATCTCCACTTCGGAGAAAAACACATTTGCGCTCCGGAAGATGTTTCAGGTGCTGCCCGTGGTATCCCCCTACTGAAGGACCTTATTCGAGAGGATCTTGCGAACAACGATTGCAGCAGTTCCGTGTGGCCGATTGAGACTGGCACAAACTCATCTGCCCCTTTGTTAGTCCTTGCAACAGGTGACCTAACCGAGCGTGCTGCTCCGAATGAATTTGATCAAGCTTGTGATCTACTTAATTCTTTGGCCGGGCAAACTCTGTTGGGTACCAAGATCGACCTCAAACATGTTTTCGTTGTCCCGGGAAACCACGATGTTCTATTCAGTGAACCGAACCCGGAACATCGATTCGCACCATACTGTCAATTTTATAACAAGTTGTACAAATCTATCCAGCCGAACGGCCGGCCATACACAAGGCCCGAGGAAAGTCACGGTCTAAGCCGTATTCATACATTCCCTGATTCCCGTTTCCTCGTTGCTGAAGTCAATTCTTGCTATTATGTTGAGAGGGAGACCCTTGACGAAAGCAGGGGACAAGTAGATCTTAGAACCATTGCCGCACTCAGAAGCAGCCTGGAGCGTTGTAACCCTGAGTGTAACGAATGGATCAAGATCGCTCTGATGCATCATCATCCAGTTCTGTTTCCATCCTTCCTTGAACCAGGGCGTGGTGTTGACTCAGTCCTCAACGCTAAATCCCTGTTGCGTCTTCTTCGTGACCAAGGTTTCCACCTTCTTCTCCATGGACACAAGCATTACCCACAGGTCTTTTACTATGATCCCGAATCGGCCTGGGAAACCCCCCAAACAGTCATACCACAGCTTATTGTTGCTGGTGGTTCCTGCGGTAGTAGCCTTCTTCCACCGGGAATCAATAGGTGTAACACATACAACTTCATCACCCTGAAATGGGATCCGGACAAACGCCAAGCGAGAGTGCAGATCGTCACTCGTGGTTTGACACGAACCGGTCCCAGTGCTGACTTGGACCCGGACCAGTGGTCTTGGCAAACTTTACGGGCGTTCGACAAGAGGCTACCACATGACAAGCACTTCTGTGTGCCAAAATCCGAATGCCGCGTGCCCTTGCCCGAGTCTCCGGCTCGGCACAGAGCTTCAGAAGACATGCAAGACCATGAACATCGCTCTCAACTACCAACAAATTCGAAATATTATCAGAGGATCTCTGATCTTATTAAGGACTGCCTTGGGGCACAAGGAATGAATATTGATGCGTTGGTTTTTGGGGACCAGCTTACTCTTGCCGACCTCGAATTCTTTTGCACTAGAGTCTACTACCGACACAAGTCAGAATCAGATGTAAGAGAGGAACTCAGGCGAGCTAGAGCAGCAGCATTTACGACCAAATATGCCGAATCAAGAGAAGACGAAAAGATGGTAAATTTCAAGGCAATAAAACTGCCAGGACTTAGAAGCTGGGATTCCTACATTAAGGAAGTATTGAACGATATTGGTGCCAACGGACTTGAATCATTAGATATACTTGATGTAGGCATCGGAAACGGTTGCTCTTGTAAACAGCTATATAGGGGCTTGCACAGACTTCAGGCGGTCGACATTTCCTTAGAAGCTTTACGCAAATGTGAAAAAGAACTACCCTCGACCCGCGTATTTAATGATGAGGCTGAAGATCTCAAGAGTATTAAGACGGCCTCCATAGATCTTTATCTATCATTCCGAACATATCAGTCCACTCTCTTTGATAGGCGGGCAGCCTTGCTCGAAGGCTACAGGGTCCTCAGGCGGGCGGGATTTATCGTTATTTCAATTCCAACAATGTTCATCCGTGCTGACGGAGAAGCGCGATACGATGTCTTACCGGGATTGCTCATGCCTCCTCATCAGAGGGAACCAAGTATGGAGTACGCACGGGAGATGGTCAATCGCATTGCGGAGCTTCTACGTATTCTGAATTTCAAGGAAGTTCAATGCAGAGACCGGTCTCCATTCGAGATATACGTGTGTGCTAGGCGATAAGAAACGGATTCCTTGGGCATCAGACACAGAAAGGGAGATCTTTTCTTCTCGTCTTGTTGTGATCAGCCAGCCATCAACGCCTCCACCACCACATCTCCGTCTCGCCTGGATCAAACCGCATCATGTCAGCGGCCAGGATGAGGTCATTTTCGCTTAGGTTGAGTTGTAGAGTCGGCGTGGGTTTCGTCTTGTCCTCGTGTGTCGGCACAGGTTGCGCACTTTCTTGTGGATTAATTAGGTACCGGTCATGTTTGCAAGTCCGGATCGGACTGGCTCAGCGATGAAGTTCAGTCACGATGCATCCGCGGTTCGCCGAGAGGGACCCCCGTTGACTTTATCCCCTCGGTGACGTATTACCTTTCATACCGGCTCAATTTTCAGCCGGTATCCCCGTCGTCGGCAAACCTCCAAGGGATAGCATAAAGAGGGCTTGGAACGATCCCGAAAGACAGGTGGCCGACTGACTTCGGCTTGAATCGAGACGCCAACGTCACGCGTTAATAGCGTAAGAGAAGGACGGCAGTTGTGGAAGAGCACGAATTGACCCCGAAGCAAAAGAAGTGGCTGGAAGCCTCCCGTAAGATCGGGCCCGGCGCAATGACGAGGACCGAACGGGAATCCCTCGAACGGCTCTACGCGGACATGCTCCCGCTGGAACAGCAGGAGCTTGGCGACTATATCCAGGCCAAATTCGGGAAAAAAGAGGACGGTAAAGAACCCGGAGAAGTTGAGCCGACGGTGCGCATGGAGAGCAAAGTCTGGAATCCGCCTTCGTCAGGACTGGTTTCCGCCCTGGCCAAATCACAGGCTCGGGGTCAAAAGCCGCCCGAGGACAAGTCCTGATCCATAGCTTCCAGGCCGATCACAAGGAGACGTTCATGCTGGACATCGCGTTTATTCGCAGCAATCCCGATCTGATAAAAGAAGGTATCCGCAAGAAGCGGATGAAGATGGATATTGACGAGCTCCTCGCCGTAGATGAAGAGTTGAGACGACTCAAATCCGAAGTGGAGAACCTCCGCGCAGACCGCAATCGCCTCTCCAAAGAGATGCCCAAGCTCAAAGGAGAGGAAAAAGACCGGGCCGTGGCCGACGTCAGGGCCATAAAGGACGGACTTGGTGCAAGAGAAGGGCTTCTCCGGGAACGGGAGCAACAGTTCGAGGACCTGATGCTCATGGTTCCCAACCCGCCGCTGCCCGAAGTTCCCGAAGGCGAATCCGACGACGACAACGTCCTGGTGCGGACCTTCGGCGAGCCGACAAGATTCGATTTTACGCCCAAGGATCATCTGGAGCTGGCCGAATCCCTGGACATCGTCGATATGCCCCGTGCGGTGAAATTCGCGGGCGCAAGAATGTATTTCCTCAAAAACGAAGGGGCACTGCTCGAATTCGCCCTCTTCAAATTCGCCCTGGATCACCTCTATTCCCGTGGTTTTCAACCCATGATCGTCCCTCAACTGGTGCGGCGGGAAGCCATGGTGGGCACGGGTTTCTTCCCGTTGGGCGAAGAAGATACCTTTTACGTGGAAAAGGACGGTCTCTATCTCATCGGGACGTCGGAAGTGCCCCTCGTCTCGTATCACCTGGATGAAATCCTCAACGAGAAGGACCTCCCCAAACATTACTGCGGGTATTCGACCTGCTTCCGGAGAGAAGCCGGCTCGTACGGTCGTGACACCAAGGGATTCTACCGGCTCCATCAGTTCAACAAGGTGGAACAGGTGGTTATCTGCGTCAACGATCCGGAGGTTTCCCGGCAGGAGCACCAGATCCTCCTGGGCAACGCCGAGAGTATCATGCAAGCCCTGGGACTCCCGCACCGGGTGGCACTCGCCTGCGGCGCGGAGATCGGCCAGGGGCAGGTGCTCAAGCACGAAATCGAGACATGGATGCCCAGCCGCGGCAAGTACTCCGAGACCCATTCCTGCTCCACTCTGCACGAGTTCCAGTCCCGGCGACTCAAGATCAGGTGGCGAGGCAAGGACGGCAAAACCCAGTATTGCCACACCCTGAACAACACGGCCGTGGCGTCTCCCCGCATACTCATTCCGCTCCTGGAGAATTTCCAGAATGAGGACGGCAGCGTCACCATACCCGAAGTGCTGCGCCCCCTCATGAACGGCATGGAGCGCATCGAGCCCAAGAGTCGGTAGTCGAGCGTCATCCGGCAACGTCAGAGCCCCAAACCCTCCCGGAAGCCTCTTCCGTGGAGGTCTTTTTTTTGGAACAAATTGCTATGATTACATTGAAAAAGAACTCGGATCGCCGCATTCGAAAGGGGCATTTGTGGGTTTTCTCCAACGAGATAGCCCAGCCGCCCGTTTCGGAGCTGGAGCCCGGCTCCGTCCACGATCTCGTCGACGCAACCGGTGAATTCATTGCGATGGTCTATGCAAACCCCAACAGCCTCATCGCCGGCCGCATTCTCTCCCGTCGTAAAGTTGAGATTGACGGCGCTTTCATCTCCGAGCGCATACAGCAGGCCGTCCAACAGAGGAAGCGCCTTTTCCCGACTCGAGAATCGTATCGGCTCGTGTACGGCGAGGCCGATCTCATGCCCGGCCTTGTGGTGGATCGATACGGCTCGGTTCTGGCCGTTCAGTGCCTTACCGCGGGAATGGACAGACTCCTGGACCTTGTGGTTGAAGCACTGGTTGAAGAGCTGAATCCTGAGGGAATCTACCTCAGGAACGACTCCCCCATGCGAAGCCTTGAAGGACTTCCCTTGGAGCAGAAGGTTCTGCACGGCTCGGTGCCGGAGACGGTGACCATTGACTCCTGGGGACTCACGTTCCGGGTGGACATTCCCAACGGCCAGAAGACGGGCTACTTCCTTGACCAGGAGTCCAACCGGCCACTCATGAAACAGTATGTGACTCCCGGGAGTAAGGTGCTCGATCTGTACAGTTACACGGCCGCGTGGGGTATTCATGCAGCTGCCGCGGGCGCTTCCGAAGTCACTGCAGTGGATTCATCCCGAAGTGCTCTGGCTCTGGCTGCGAGCAACGCCGAGCTTAACGGGCTCCGGGAACAGGTGATAACGGTGAAGGACTCGGTCATCGACTTTCTGAAAAAAACACACGAGAACTGGGACGTGGTCGTGATCGATCCTCCGGCATTCATCAAGAGCAGGGCTGCGGTGAAAGAGGGACAAAAGGGGTACATCGACGTCAATCGCCGCGCGTTGAACAAATTGAACCGGGGGGGTATTCTCGTCACCTGCTCCTGCTCGCATCACCTGCCTCTCTCCCTCTTCGAGGAGAGCCTGCTCAGCGCGTCGAGACAGAGCGGCAAAGAGCTGAGGATACTTGACATCAGAGGACAGAGTCCCGATCACCCCGCGCTGTTGAGCATGCCGGAGACTCGATACCTCAAAGTGATCGTGGCACAGGCGTTGTAGTGGAGGGGAACAAAGCGTATAGCCGCTACCATACATAATGTCCCTTTCGCGGCGAACGGAGCAATCCGGAATGAAAGGGCTATCCATCTTTTGCCACCCGCTTCCGCCCTTATCACCCGTCATTCCTGCGGAGGCAGGAATCCAGGCTCTTCCGAACATCCTGGTCCCCGGCTTTCGCGCGGGGTGACGACTTGAGACCATTCGGGGCCATCCTGAAATCGATTGCCTTCCGACACCGTATTTCAGAAAAGGATTACCAAGTTCCGAAATGCGGTAGCGGATTCTTCTTTCCGGCGGCAAGTGAGAGCGGTAACTGATGGGGTGTGAGTCAGCCGGCATTGGGGTGGTCAACGCGGCCTCGGGACGCGGAAGATTCATGCCCTGAAGGGGTCCACCAACGGTCGTTCAGGAAGAAGCATTTTGGACGACCCCTTCAGGGTAGTTTTAATTAGCGATGATGGCGGCTCGTGTCCCGCAGGTTGAAACCTGCGGCTATTCAGGGTGCGCCCCTTCAGGGCGCTGTGTTTGCATGCGGTCCGGAAGGCAGACCCTGAAAGCTGCCCCTTAATCCGCCTTTTCTACGACGACGAAAGCGCAGGCCGTCGTGGGAGAGTGGGTGAGAGAGACGTGAATCCTTCCCACGCTCATGGATCGGGCAACATCCAGGGCAGCAGCAACTAATTCGATGGTAGGGCGGCTCCGCTCTCCGCCCCGGACGTGTATCGATGCGGGGGTGATTCCTCGCGAAAACCCCGTTCCCAATGCCTTTGCCACAGCTTCTTTGGCAGCGAATCGCACGGCGAAGGATTCTGCGGGAGCAGGAGATTTCCCGCACACTTCGATCTCTTCGGGAGAAAAAACGCGGGCAACAAATCTGTCGGCCCACCGTCGGCTCAAGGTGCGCTCCATCCGGGCAACGTCCACCACGTCAACTCCCACTCCGAGAATCAAGGCGCCACCCGTTCCCTCACGATGGCATCCGCAACTTTGCACGCCTGGACGGCTTCACGGACGTCATGGACACGGACGATGGCGGCTCCGCGTAGGACCGCGACAATGATTGCAGCAAGGGTGCCGATGCCGCGAGCCTGCGGAACGGGCTCGTCGAGAATCCTCCCGAGAAAAGCCTTCCTCGAAGGTCCGATGAGAACGGGTTTCCCCAGGGATTCGAAGAAATCGACGCGGTTGATGAGAATCAGGTTCTGGTCGAATGTCTTGCCGAAGCCTACACCCGGGTCAATGGAAATTCGCTCCGGTTTGATCCCTGCATCCTCCAGGAAGCGAATGCGCTCTTGAAAGAACTCGAGAATGTCCCCGGGAAAGGAATTATACCGGATCTCGGTTTGCATGGTCCGCGGCTTGCCGAGCATGTGCATTACAATGAGGCCCGCGTCGGTTTCGCGAGCCAATTCCACCAGCGTCGGGTCGTCCCGAAAACCCGAGATATCATTAATGATGCAGGCTCCGGCTTCGATCGCTTTCTCAGCCACCACTTTCCGTCTGGTGTCGATGGAGACCATGGCACCGGGCTCTTCCTTGCAGATCGCCTCGATCACGGGGATGGTGCGCCGTAACTCTTCCTCTTGTTCCACGTAATCCGACCCGGGCCGTGTGGATTCACCGCCGACGTCGATGATGTCGGCACCGTCCCCAAGCATCTGCAACCCGGCGGCAATGGCGATGTCGGGGTCGAGGTTTTTTCCTCCGTCGGAAAACGAATCGGGAGTGGTGTTCACAACCCCCATGACCAGGGTTTTCGTCGGCAGACCCAAAATCGGGACCGGTCGTGAGCTGGATTGGGGCATCGTTTCGTCCTATTTACCTTGTTGTCGGCAAAGCTCCGGGGGGTACGGGTGGAATGCTGCAAAAAACACAACAACCGGCCGTTTGGTGCGGCCGGTTGCATTGGGACGAATATTGTGGGAATGGCCTGCCGAACCGCCACACCTCGGTCTTGGCCTTGTGTTATACCTTTTCCGGGTCCGGAGTCCTCGGCGTGGTCCCCACCAGGGGAGCCTCATCATTGATGGGTGCCAGGTCAATCGGCTCTTTGTCGACCTTCGGCTCGGGAGGCTCGATGTCGGGCAGCTTGCGACCCTCGATAATGGCCTCGATTTGGGATGCGTCCAGAGTCTCTCTTTCGAGGAGTGCCGCGGCCATCCGTTCCACCACTTCTCTATTCTCCTCAATGACGGTCTTGGCCAACCGGTAGTGATCCGTCACGATCGACCGGATCTCCTCGTCTATGTCCATGGCCGTCTTCTCGGAATAGTCCTTGTGCCGTGCGAACTCCTTGCCGAGAAATATCTGCTCTTCCTTCTGGCCGAACGTCAACGGCCCCAGTTTCTCACTCATGCCCCATGCGCAGACCATCTTTCGGGCGATATCCGTGGCTCGTTCAATGTCGTTCCCCGCTCCGGTGGTCATGTGGCTGAGGAATATCTCTTCGGCCGCCCTTCCGCCCATGAGCACGGCTATCTGAGCGAGGAGGTAATCCTTGGAGTACGTGTGCCGGTCGTCAAGGGGCAATTGCTGGGTAACGCCCAGGGCCCGACCTCTCGGAATAATGGTCACCTTGTGAATCGGATCGGTGTGGGGGATTTTCCGTGCCACGTAGGTGTGCCCTGCTTCATGGAAGGCCGTGTTACGTCGCTCTTCAAGGCTGATGACGAGGCTCCGGCGTTCGCTGCCCATAAGAACCTTGTCCTTGGCAAACTCGAAATCCGTCATCTCGATCTGGCTCTTATTGTTCCGGGCCGCACTAAGAGCCGCCTCGTTGACCAGATTGGCCAAATCAGCGCCGGAAAATCCCGGCGTCCCCCGGCTGATGGTCTCCAACTCCACATCGGAGCTCACCGGTGCCTTGCGCGTGTGCACTTCGAGGATGGCCCTCCTCCCCCGTACGTCGGGCGGAGGAACCACCACCTGGCGATCGAAACGTCCCGGCCTCAAAAGGGCCGGATCGAGGACGTCCGGTCTGTTGGTGGCACTGACCAGGATCACCCCTTCATTGGTTTCAAACCCGTCCATTTCCACCAGGAGCTGGTTCAGGGTCTGCTCACGCTCGTCATGACCGCCTCCGAGACCTGCTCCCCTATGCCTGCCCACGGCATCGATTTCATCGATGAAGATGATGCACGGCGCGTGCTTCTTGCCCTGAATGAAGAGATCCCGGACGCGGGAGGCTCCCACGCCGACAAACATCTCGACGAAATCCGATCCCGATATGGAAAAGAAGGGGACGTTCGCCTCTCCGGCAACTGCCTTTGCGAGGAGCGTCTTGCCGGTTCCGGGGCCTCCCATGAGCAGCACGCCCTTGGGAATCTTGCCGCCGAGGCGAGTAAACTTCTTCGGGTCCCGCAGAAACTCTATGATCTCTTCCAGTTCCTCTTTCGCCTCTTCAACCCCGGCCACGTCCTGGAAGGTCACCTTGTTCTGCGACTCGGAGATCAACCGGGCACGGCTCTTGCCGAAACTCATGGCTTTTCCGCCACCCGCCTGCATTTGCCGCATGAAAAAGACGAAAATAGCAATGAGGAAAATCATCGGCAGCCATGAAATGATGGCCGTCAGGTACCACGGGTTGTCGTCCTCGGGCAAGACCTGGATATCCACCTTCTGCTTCATCAATGCCGGTATCAGTCCCGGGTCGTGGGGAGTCAAGGTCTTGAAGTTGCCGCGACCGTCGGCGTACGTCCCACGGATCCGGCTCCCTTGCAGGGTTACCGTTTGCACTTCCCCCTGATCGAGGCTTTGACGAAACTTGCTGTAACTGATTTCCGTCTGTGGCGATTTGGTCTGGTTAAACAGGTGGAAGAGAAATATCATAACCAGGAAGATAACGAGCCAAAGGCCCAGGTTCTTGTAGACGCTGTTCAAGAAACGCTCCGATCGCTAAAATTCGACAAATTCTCAAAGTAAATATAGCACGAAACACCCCACCGGGCAATTAATGCTTCTCTATTTCCATAACATGGGTTACCCTTTTCGCCTTGTCAAGCGTACGCGTGCACATTTTCGGCATCAATAAAGGCGATTCTTCACCTCCCCCCTCCCCGGCTCGCCGGGGCGTCGGCAGTCGAAAACGGTTTGACAAAATCTCACAATATCACTAACACATGCTACGAAAAGAACGGCCCGGAGGGTGGAGAACATGAAGGCCATCACGGTCAATTTCAGTCTCGGCAGAGAAGCCTGGGATCGCGTCAAGGCGTCGATTTTTCAGCGAGGAGACGATCCTCGCGGCCTTACCGTGGAGCTGACCGAAATGCCCGAGCCCGACCTTCCCGGTCCGCGTTGGGTAAAGATCCGAAGCGTCCTGTCGGGCATTTCCCTCATGGATGAAAGTCTGGTGGTGAGCCACGATCCGGCCTGTTTTGGCGCTTTTCTCACCTTCCCTTTCGTACCGGGAAACGAAAACGTCGGGATCATCACCGAAACCGGTAAAGAAGTCAAAGGGCTGGAGCTCGGCGAGCGAGTCGTGGTCGATCCCCTGCTCTCATGCGTCCCTCGGGGTATCAAGCAGCTCTGTCCGGGATGCTCCGCGGGCGAACCGACCCACTGCACCAACTTCGCCGTAGGATTGCCGGGACCCGGTCTGTTGATCGGAGGATGTCGCGATACCGGCGGTGGGTGGGGTGATTACTTCGTCGCCCATGAAAGCCAGTTGCGGGTGCTGCCGCACAACCTGGAGACCGATCACGCGGTCATGGTGCCGGAATTGGTGCGCGCTCTCAAAGCGGTGTTGAAGCATCCGCCGGCTCCCAACGATCGAGTCATTGTGGTAGGTGCCGGACCCTTGGGTTTGTTGACCCTTCTGGTCTTGCGGGCATTGGGGCACTATCCTCCCCTCGCTGTGGTGACGGAGCACGCCTTTGAGGCCGATATGGCGCGACGCTTGACCAATGCACGGGTGGTCCTCTCTCATGGACCGGGAACGGCGTACGACGAAGTGGCGGAGTTCGTGGGAGGCAAAGTCCAGTACCCGTCCACCGGGAGGATCACCCTGGCCGGCGGAGCGGACCTGATATATGAAACCACGGGGTCCAAGGAGCACATAGAAGAAGCCCTTCGCTTTGCCGGCGAGGGTAAGAGAGCCGTCCTTATGGGACTGAAGGATGTCACCGGCTTTGACCTGACACCCCTGTGGCTTAAAGGGGTCAAATTGGAAGGCGTCGGATTTTCCGGAACCGCTATCTATGAGGGGACCGAGAGGAATCTCTTTGATGTGGCAATGGATGTGGTACAACGAAAGGATCTGTCTTTGGGAGACATGGTGACGCACCGCTTCAAGCAGGAAGAGTATCGCAAGGCCTTTTCCGCCATAGAGAACCGCCACTCGGGTAAAACGCTCAAGGTTCTTTTCCAGCACGTGGTCTGATCCGCACCGGGAAGAAGGAGAAGATTTCAATGCCCCTCAAGAGAATTCAGTTGATCCTTCGTGACACAGGTCTGGCCTCACGGAGGAAAGCCGAAGAGATGATCCTTGCAGGACGGATCACCCTCAATGGTGCCGTTGTGGAAGACCCCGCGACAAAAGCCGACCCGGAAAAGGATCACATCAAAGTGGACGGCAAGTTGCTGCGGCCCGCGGACTCGACGAAACATTATTTTCTGTACAATAAACCCCGCCATGTGGTCTCCACCATGCGCGATCCGGAGGGCAGGCCGTGCCTGGGAGATCTGATCAAGCCCATTAGAAAGGGACTCTTCACCATCGGACGCCTCGATTTTGACGCGGAAGGGCTCATGATTCTTACCAACGACGGGCAATTGGCCCAGAAGCTCAGTCACCCTTCGGGAAAGATTCCCCGGACTTATCTGGTCAAAGTGCGCGGTACCCCTGACGACAAATTCCTCGGAGCCATTCGGAAAGGGATGAGCATCGGAGAAGGTGAGCGCGTGGGAGAGGTTTCATGGGCGGTCATCAAGAGACAGAAGACTACCACGTGGATAAAAGTGGTCCTCTTTGAGGGGAAAAAGAACGAGCTCAAAAGAATATTCTTCCGCATCAACCACCCTGTCCGGAAAATCCGTCGAATCAGCTTTGGTCCTTTCACTCTCGGCAAACTTCCCGTCGGCCAGTGGCGCAGTCTCACCGAATCCGAGACGGCCAAGCTGGCTTCCATTCTCGATTGATTGAAATGTGGGACGATGGATGAAAACCGCGGGAAGACCGGGAAACGGCGGGAAGAATTATTGACAAAAGTCCGGCGCATCTTCTAGTGTAGTGATGTGAGGCAACCCAGGTCATGGAGGTGTGTTATGGCAGACGGAAGAGTAGCCCGTGTGACCGAAGTTGTCGCGGGGTCACCCAACGGTTTTGATGAGGCTGTGAAGGTCGCCTTCGATCGCGCCAACAAGACCTTGAGAAACATCACCGGCATGAAAGTGATCGAACAACGTGTAATGGTCGAAGCTGGAGAAATCCAGGAGTATCGTGTCAGACTTGAGGTCATCTTCGTTCTCGAATAGATCCTAAACCAGACTTACAAGTCTTTTCGGCGTTGCCTCACTCTTCCTGAATCAGAGGGGAACCGGCAGCCGAGTCGAGCCGGTCCTCCATCCCTTGTCTGAAATCCGACGCAGCCATTGCGGCATCGAGACTTTTTCTCACTTCTTTCCGATCGAGCATCCACAGGGGGGCTACGAGCTCCTCCGGATGGGGGTCCGACGTCATCCGGTGGATTACCACGTTGCCGGAGAGCACCCTCATCACCGCCAGGGTGGCCCGTATCGATTCTTCAAGAGTCATGGGGGTATATTGCCCCTCACGGAACATACTTTCCAACGCGGTTCCTCGTATCACATAGAGGGGATGGAGCTTCACCCCGTCCACCCCTGAGTCTGATACTGCCCGGGCGGTCTCGACCATGTGACCCACGGATTCACCGGGCAGACCCAGGATGAGGTGAGCCACGACGCCGATACCGCGTGCCTTCGTCCTCTTCGCTGCATCGAAAAAGGCCTCGGGTCCGTGTCCTCGGTTGATGAGCTCCAGAGTTCTCCCGTGTACGGACTGCAGGCCGTACTCCACCCAAATCAACCGGTCGCGACCGAGCTCCACCAGGAGATCCAGCACGCTATCGGGCACGCAGTCCGGTCTCGTTCCAATTGCCAAGCCGACAATCTCGGGTCTCTCCAAGGCCTCACCATAGAGCTCGGCCAAATGGGAAGAATTCGCGTACGTATTGGTAAAAGACTGAAAATAGGCAATGAATTTGGTACACTGGTACCTTCGGGAGAGGAAACTGATACCGCGCTCCACCTGCTCACGGATTCCGAGTCCTTGAGAAGCCGCACCGGTTCCCGAGCCTCGGGGATTGCAGTAGATGCACCCGGCGACTCCTTTTGTCCCGTCCCGGTTCGGGCAACCCAGCCCGGCATCGACGGTTATCTTGCGCACGCGGGTTCCGAACAGCTCTTTGAGCCAGGATGCAAGGGAACGGTACCTGGGTTCTTGTGCCGACATGAGACGATTCTCGCACGACCGAAAGACTCGTTCAAGGCCCTGAGCCGAGCCAAGCTCTTGTATTCCGTTTCTTGAACGTTGTCCTGGAAGGCGACCGATTTCAGGATGATCGCGAATTATCCCAAGTAGTCACCCCGAGCGAAAGCCGGGCTCCGGAGTGTTCGGAAGCGCTTGGTTTCCTGCCTGCGCAGGTATGACGAAGAGAGTGCCGGATCATGAACAGATACCTTGGGGCGACTACCACAGGTGAATTGTCCGACCGGATTGGTGAAATGGGGGGTACCGCGATTGTTGTTTGCGGCAAAGCCCGACCTCGATTTACAAAACGAATCGGCGCGCTCGTTCCGGAGAAATTTGTAGACCGATACACTTTCGGATAGAATCCCCTCCAACCTCCGTTAACCCGGCATCGGTCTTCCGCGGCCTTCCGAACGAACGGCGTGTCCGACCCGGCCGCGAGATTCTCCCGGAAACAGCCCTATATGAGAGGGGCAGATGAAAACCGACACGGTCTTTGTATGTAGCGAATGCGGAAAACAGCTCGTCAAATGGATGGGGCGCTGTCCGGGATGCGGCGAATGGAATTGTATCGTCGAAAGGCAGGCGACCGCTTCGAGAAGCGGCAAATCGCGGGTGTACGTGGAGGACGCCGTAGGAGTGGTACCGCTGATGGAGGTGGCGGGTGATGCGAGACCGAGGCTCAAGAGTGCCATCGAGGAGCTCGATCGGGTGCTGGGAGGGGGCTTGGTCCCACGCAGCGTCATCCTTGTAGGAGGAGACCCGGGCATCGGCAAGAGCACTCTTCTCATGCAGGCCCTCGGGAAAATGGCCCGGTCGGGAGAAACGGTTCTTTACGTCTCCGGCGAGGAATCGGCCGAACAGCTCAAGCTCAGAGCAGACCGTTTGGGATTGCGTGCACCGAGCTTCCTCATCCTGGTGGAGAACCAACTGGAGGCCATTCTGGAGCGCATCGAAGTATCGGAGGCTGGGGTGATCGTTCTCGACTCGGTTCAGTCCGTGTACGGCCAATCCTTTGAAGCGCAGGCCGGGAGCGTCTCCCAGGTTCGCCTTGTGGCCGGACGCGTGCTGGAATCGATCAAGAAAGGCTCCGCAGCATGTTTCCTGGTGGGTCACGTCACAAAGGACGGGGCATTGGCCGGCCCCAAGGTGCTCGAGCACATGGTGGACACGGTTCTTTACTTTGAAGGAGAACGAGGGCATCCGTATCGGATACTTCGCGCCGTCAAGAACCGGTTCGGCTCTGCCAGTGAGATCGGGGTATTTGAAATGGGGGATGCCGGCCTCGTTGAAGTGTCCAACCCCTCGGAGCTCTTTCTCTCCGAACGACCGCAGGGGGTATCCGGCTCCACAGTCACGGCCCTTGTCGAAGGATCGCGCCCTATTTTGGCGGAGATTCAGGCCCTCGTCACCGGTCCCGTCCTCGGTCAGGGGAGGCGAACCTGCCTCGGCATCGACGCGCAGCGTTTGGCACTTATGATCGCGGTAATCGAAAAGAAACTGGGACTCACCATGAGCGACCAGGACATCTTCCTCAACGCGGTGGGCGGGGTGAGAGCCACCGAGCCGGCAGCGGATCTGGCGGTGGCAGCGGCCCTGCTGTCGTCGTACATGGATCGTCCGGTACCTGCCCGAACCCTGGTGTTCGGGGAAGTGGGATTGGCCGGGGAAGTCCGCCGGGTTTCCCGCGCTGAAGCACGCATCAACGAAGCCGCCAGACTCGGATTTCATCGCATCATCGCCCCGGCCTCCAATGCGGAGGCATCCTCGCCGGCGACAGATGTCGCTGTCCGGGGCATCTCCCATATCAAAGACTTGATCCCCCTTCTCTTCGAGTGAAATCAGGGGTAAGGCATCATGGCCAAACGGGAAAACCTATCGAGACGAAAGAGCGCGCACCCCGCGGCGAAGGAGGCCGATATCCGTGTGGGAGCCAAAATCAGGGCGTACAGACTCAAGAAGGGGCTCTCTCTCACCACCCTTTCCGAGCTTACCGGCATTGCCGCTTCAAACCTTAGCTCCATCGAGCTCGACAAAACCTCGCCCACCCTTGCGACCTTGGTGAAAATCGCAACGGCTTTCAGGGTTCGTGTGGGGGCCTTTCTCGACGGGGCGCTCTACCGGAAGGCCGTGTACTGCCCAAAAGAGGAAGCCGAACAGCAGGGGGATCTCGATGCCGCGGTCTCCGTTCACCGTCTCACGGGGGGAGTCAGCCTCAACGACATTGACGCACGCCTGATGAGTATTGCCGGACCTTGTCCGCCGTTTTCGGTGCATCCCCGAGGAACCGATCGGTTCCTCTATTGCCTGACCGGCGTGGTCAAGGTCCGGGTGGACGACGAAACGTATGAGCTAAGGAGCGGAGACGGCCTGTACCTGCTTCCCGAAGCGTCGGCAGAGTTTCTTGCTGACGACCGCAATCCCGCGTCCATCCTCGTGGTCGGCACTTCTGAATCAGGTCGCTTCGCTTAGTACTCTTTTTCGGAAATATGGTAGCGGATTCCTTTTCGACCTGTGGCACGTGAGGTCGGCACCTGACAGGCAGCGAGTCGGCCCGTATGGGGGTCGTCAATGCGGCCTCAGGACGCGGAAGATTCGTGCCCTGAAAGGGCAGACCAACACTAGCCGTAGGTTTCAACCTACGGAAACGGGCAGTGATAAGGGGATTTGGACCCTGACGGGGTCCACCGACGGTCGTCCGGAAGCAGCATGTCGGACGACCCGTTCAGGGTCGTTTTCGAGAATTGGGCCCCGGTCCTGCCCCGTGGGTTGAAACCCACGGCTATTCACGGTTTGCCCCTTCGGGGCACGATCCCTGTCCCAAGCGCGGGAGAGCTCCACCCCAAAGCATCCAGCCTGCGCCCCACGTCTCACTTCTTGGTGTACCCGTGTGCGACCAGTTGGGCACGGAACTTGGCAGCCTTTCCTTTCGGAACTCGAATGGTGTAATTGACCGACTTCTTGCCCGCACGGGCGGTGAACACGGCCTTATCGGGCGGTACATGCGCGTTGAGCTCCCAGACCACGCGGGGTGTGGTGCCGAGCAGTTTCGCCATGGCCGCAAAGGAGAGGTCTTTCTTCAGCCGCACGTCGTTGAGGGTGTCGAAGCTCATCGTCCCGCGGGAAGGGACCTGGACGCCGTAAAAATCACGGTACTTACTTATGAGCCCCACAGCGATCCATCGAGGCACGTACCGCTCGGTCTCCGGAGGTAACGGCACATCCCAGTAGGATCGCGCCCCGAACGAGTTGAGCCGTTGGGTGACTCTGGTCGGACCCGCATTGTAGGCCGCGGCCGACAGGAGCCAATCGTGAAAGCCTTCCCGATCCCCCTTACCTTCCAGGCTGACCTTCTTGATGCGATTCATCCAGGCAAGGTACCGAGCCGCAGCATGGGTGGACTTCACGATGTCCCCCCGTTCGTCGTGCACCGAGCTGACCAGCATGGTCCAATCCAACTCCGGACACCCGGTGGGACCGCACTTAGCCGTGGACTTGATGAATTGCCAATAGCCGAAAGCCCCGGCGCTGGACATGGCCCTCCCGTTGTAGCTGCTTTCGATGGCGGCAAGGTAAAGAAACTCCGGAGGGAGCTTGTACTTCTTCAGGATCGGTAATATGATCGGCTTGAAATAGTCCCCCATCCCCAACCAAAGCAATATGCGGGAACGCCTGTCCAGGAGCAGGTAATTGATCTCACGCAGGATACGCTGCCTCACGTCTCGTCGGGAGATCGGTACCTTGACGGAAGCGTAGCGCAAGCCCTCTTTCTCTATCTGGGGAGGAAAACCGTAGCGGAAGCCGTCCTTCACGCTCCCGAAATGGGGAGCCAAGCATTGCACCGACGAACCGGCATCGGTGACCGTCGCCGCCATCAGCATTGCGATCCCGATGGCACATTTCATCAGGCGATTGATGTTCTGCTTCACCGTCTCCCCTCCTAAAGCACTATGGCAGTGACCCGCTCGAGGAGCATGAGGTCCGACTTTTGAAGGACCATGTTTTTATAGTACTGGTTCATGGGCTTGAGTATGAGATTCTCACCGGCAAATTCGATTTTTTTCACAAAGGCCCTGTTTCCGTCCCTATCCTTGAAAATGACAAGATCTCCGTCCTTTATCTCTTCCCAGGACTCCGGTTTGATGAACAGCAGGGTACCGTCGCCGAAGAACTCCCGGAGACTGTCTCCTCTTACCCTCACACAGTACAGGACTTGCGCAAGTGACTGATCCAAGCCCGGGGGAAGAGGAACCTGCTCGAACCCGTCCCCCGCGCAAAACCCGCCGTCAGTGTACTCAAATCCTTGGCCCGCGCTGACGTGTCCCACCACGGGAACCGTCAAAGGATATCGCAGATTGGGGACCTCATGCATCAGGGCTCGGATTCTCTCCATGGCATTCCTGATCTCGCCGGATTCCGGGTAGAGACGGACGTCATTGGCTTCAGCGTCCCAACTCCATGACAGCGGCTGGTCCCGGAAAAAACCTGCCAGCTCACCCTCGACAAACCCTTTGTCGGCCACGGCCCGGCAACAAAAGTCTCGAAATCTCGTGGCCGCGTAGGCCGGCGCGTCGTGCCACTCCTCCTGCAAAACCATGTACACCTGAACCAAAGCCCGAATGGCCATGCTTTCCGCAGGATGGACCTCCATGGCCCGGATCTCGTCGATGAGCCTCTTCTCTCTTTTGTCCAGATATCTCACCAGAAGTTCGCGCATGGAGCGATATTTCGGATCGGGCCTCGGCGGGACCCGGTGAAGCTCGAACCTTACAAGCTCAAGGATCTCCTCTTCAGAGACTTCCAGGAATTCGGCCCAGGCCTTTAACTGCTGCCGATTCTTGGGCCTTCCAAGATCCGGAGGGTTCTTCTTTCCCGTCAGAACCTGGGAAATATACGCGGGGGAAACCCCGAGCTCTTTGGCAAAAGCCTTCTGGCTCTTGGCCAGCAGACGTATTCTCTCCCGGGCAAACGTGCCGAAAGTCTTCATAGTGCTCCCGATAACCGGAACGGTTACCACCCGATGGCGGACAATCCCTTGTTTCCGACCGGCGTTACGGACCTCCGTCCGCTCCGCAGTTCAACAGTAAGTTTATTTTTATCGAAATTAACTGTCAAGGGAAATTACCAAAAAGAAAAAGCCCGCGAGGCGCGTGGCCACGCGGGTTTTCTATCGGTCAAGGGGCGAGAGAGCTTAGAAGTGGAGGGCAAAATCCAGATAAGGACCTTCCACCGCCATGTCCACAAACAGTCTGTTCCTGTTTCCGTCAAGCTTCCACTGCTTGTATCCGAGCTTCAACGCCGCGTCGACGTTTCTGCTGGCAGGGGGAGCTATACCCGCGGCCATGTCCCACGTGGACAGGCCAAGGCCATTGAAATTCATCCAGGTGAACCGACCCTCCAAGTACGGCTTGAACCAAGAGAAATAACCCGTATTGGAAGGCTCGTAGCGCACATGGGCTCCGATGGACGGTTGAAGAATCGTCTGCGCGAAATCTGCCGATGCTCCACCCTCTTTGCTCACCTGCTGGTTCCACTTGATGATATTCAGATCCGCATTGGGACCGAAGATCACATCCGGACCGAAGGAGACTTCGTAATCCGCTCCGGCGGTAAGCATCGTCAGATTCAGTTGAGCACTGATCTTGTCGTCCTTGCTAATGAGCAGGCCGGCGAAATTGCCGTCCGTGCGCGCATGGCCGGGTCCGCCCCATTGCCAGGACGCGTATTGGATTCGAGCGGATATCTTGTCCCACATCCGGAAATCGCCGTAAAAATCCCACAGGGTCTTTTCAACCGGAAGCCGGAGGTGACCGTGGAAATTCATGTAGGTCCCCTCCCCTCCGCGGCTGACCGCCTTGGCCGAACCGCTCAACGTTGAAAAGAAGGGCTGCATGCCTACGGCAAAGGAATATCCTCTCTTCGGGCAGAGTATCTCCCTGCGCGACTGTCCGGCAGCAAGCTCCCAATCCCCGTAAGCAGTCCGAGACCGGCTGCGAATACCTCCAATCCCCGCGTCCGGGGTTTCCGCCCCCGAGACTTTCACCTTGATGGGAAATCTGTAGGGCTTATCCCACGCAATAGCCGGTCCGGCCGCCACCAGAAGTACCACAAGGATGAAAAGAGCACAGGGAGTTCTCATCGGGCCCCTTGCTACCATAAGTCTACCTCCAGACGGTGGTTAACCGGAGTGTCAAATCCCTCGTTGAGACAATCGACGTTCATCTTTATCAATGGACCGAACTTTCCCCGGAGCACACCGGATTTTCCCCGATGGGCGGAGGGCCCGAATCGACGGGTCCTCACATGATGCTCCAGATGCCTATCCCAAACGGCGAGGAAAGTCAAGATGTTTCTGTTCTGTTATGCTTTGAATTTTAGTCTGTTATCGCAAGAAGTTCAAGTATAACCTGATGATTACTGACCATTCGCCTGCTCCAACAATTTAAGAATCGACACCAAAAATCCCTCAAATAATTCCGAGACATAGTCCCCAACCACCCCTCCGGGGACCTATCGTGGAGCGCTTTGAAGATTGCGGGAAAACGAAGCGGGCCTTTCGCTCGTAAGGGAGCCTGCGGCCGGCTGCTCGATCTTCCCTCGGCTCATTTGCCCACGCAAAATCTCTCGAAAATCCTTTCCAATACCCCTTCGTCCGCTCGTTCTCCGGTTACCTCTTCGAGGTTTTCCAAGGCTCTTCGGAGCTCAAGAGAGACGATTTCCGGCCCTGTAGGCTCATTCTCCTCCCATCGGTGAAGGAGATCTCTCAGCGGTATGGCCGCTGCCTCGACGAGCATCGAGCACCTCCGGTTCAGGGCAGCGGGACTCGCCGGCGCCGACAGATCCATGATGTCCCTGCCCAGCCTCGCCATGACGTGCTCCAGGTCCGCCAGCCCTGCACCGGTCTTGGCACTCAAGGCCAGTCGGGGAGTGTCATCTTGTCCCAAGAACGGATCGTTGGTTTGCAGCACGAGCCCCAGATCTGCCTTGTTCAGAACTACCACAGTGGGTTTTGCTCTGCAGACCTTCAGGACCTCCTCGTCCTGTGAGTCCGACCTGGCGGACCCGTCCAGCACTGCGACCACAAGATCGGCCGTATCGATTCTCTCTGTGGTTCGCCGAATACCCTCTTCCTCTATCGGTTCCGGGTTGTCCCTGATTCCTGCGGTATCGCTGACAATGAAGGGAATGCCGTCGAGTATGAGCCGCTCGTCTACGGGGTCTCGCGTGGTCCCGGGATGGGGGGTGACGATCATCCTGTCCGACTTCAGCAACGCATTGAAGAGGGTCGATTTCCCTACATTGGGCTTGCCTGCAATAACGACGCGTATCCCTTCCCTTTGGACTCGACCGTTTTCCGCATTCCTCACGAGAGCTTCCATCTTCTCCAGCGTTTTTCGGACTGCGGCTTGGGGCATCGGGACGGGACCCTCTTCGTCTTCATCGAAATCGATGTACGCCTCCAGCTCCACCACGATGTCCTTGAGTCGGTTCGAGAGCTCCCGGATCTCGTCGGACAGTCCGCCTCTCAGTCGGGCTCCGGCCTCTTTCACCCCCGACAGGCCGGCGGCTTCGATGAGGTCTATGACCGCTTCCGCTTGGATCAGGCTCAATCTGCCGTTGAGGTAAGCGCGCCGGGTGAATTCGCCTCGATTGGCCATGCGCGCCCCGAGCCTCACGAAGATTTGAATGACGGTGTCGAGGATCACCGGGCTGCCGTGGAGACTGAGCTCCACCACGTCCTCACCGGTGTATGAAAAGGGGGCTCTCATGGCCAGGGCTATCCCTTCGTCAACGACCTCGCCGGTGTCCGGGTCTAGGATGCGGCCGTACACGGCGTGCCGTTCGGGGAGCTCCATCGCCCCCTGCGGTCCCCGGAACACCTTCTTCACTATGGGAAGGGAGTCCGGACCGCTCATCCGGATCACTCCGATTCCCGAATAACCGGGCGGGGTGGCCTGAGCTACAATAGTGGCGCCGAATTGTGGGCTGGGGGAGGACATGGCACTCGGGGGCCTGGGGAAGCTTGGTACTCATACCATTTAGCTATTAACAATGTGACTTCACGACACGGGCGGAATGTCTCTGAAGCGAAGGCAGGCTTGCCGTTCGCAGCGGAAGAGACATGCCGTCCGAATGAGCTGTTGAACACCGAAATGGTATCAATTGCGCCGACACGGACGCGGATTGACGGCAATGGAGTTGACCGGGAGGGAAGCCGCATACTTGCGGCGTCTCCCGGGTAATGGCCGGGGTCGGGAACATTCCCAACATACAGGATTGACGCATCTGCAGCTATGACGGGCTCAATACGTCACCGACGCGAGAACAAAGACGGACGAAAGTATGGGGCTCGTTGCCGGCTAACGCCTTCGCCGCCGGTTGGTGGCGCCGCGGCGCGGATAGACGATAATCCTGCGGAGAGGGCCTTCCCCATAACTCTTTGTATAGACTTCTCTGTCCTCTGCCAAGATGAGGTGGATGATCCTTCGCTCGTGAGGCGCCATGGGGCTCAAGGAAACCGGTTTGAGCGTCTTTCTGGCTTTCTGGCTCATCTTGAGAGCCATTTCACGCAGGTTTTCCATCTTCCGCATCCGGTAGTTCTCGGTGTCTACGACAATGTCCACCTTACTTCCCGGAGGAGTGTCTCTGTTGATAATCTTGCTTACGATGAACTGCAGCGCGTCGAGCGTTTGCCCCTTCTTCCCTATCAGGAGTCCTGAGCCGTCCCCTTTGATGTCGAGGCATACGGCCCCTTCGGACACTGAGGCTTGCACCTCGGCCTCAACGGGAATAAGCGCCAGTATCTTTTCCAAGATGGCTCGGGCGGTATCCAGGTACTCGGAAGGGTCCAGTGAGGATCTTTCGCCTTGGTCGGCATCTTCTTCCGGTTCGAGCAGCTC
>JBGSJS010000130.1:0-4435 GCA_041741735.1 Desulfomonilaceae bacterium
TATTCGGAATGTACCGTTCGACGCGACTCAGTGACCTGATTCGAGTTGCTCGAAATCAAATTCCTGGTGCCACAGATTTGTCAGGCCCTAATAACATCTTGAAACGTAACAACTTTTCTCGATGCACTGTAGAAGATGGGCTTGATGCCTCCGTTGAATGGGGCAGAGTTGGGATTCACGAGCAGATCGGTTTGTAACGCCGGTCCGATTCTCGCAATGACACTCGGCACCTGTGATTACGAGCGAAGCAAAACAGTCTTAGCGGCCCGGAATATTGTGACGAATAAGCAGCCCCGCCGCTTCCCGTCCACCGGGAGGGCCGCGGCCAATGCCGGTGATTTAGCATGACGCTCCGCCCGGAGAGTCGTCACCCTGAGCGAAAGCCGGGGTCCAGGAGTGCTCAAAAAGCCTGGATTCCGGCCCTCGCCGGAATGACTGCGATCAGTTCATGACTGGGTTGCAATGGCTTGAGTCAACGACATTGAGGGCCGAGGTGGGGTCTGAGGATTCGTCACCGCATTTGTGCCCGGGAACACATAGGTGAACCATGTTCTCAGAATTGATCCAGCTTCTCGTGGGAGGCCTCCTGCTCGGCGGCATTTACGGCCTCGCCGCGTTCGGACTGTCGATCAGTTTCGGCGTTCTCAACGTCCTGAATCTTGCCCATGGGGAATTCCTCATGTTGGGAGCATTAGCGGCCTATGCGGCATTCGAGGCTTTGGGCCTTAACCCGATTATTTGTGCGGCCGCGGTGATTCCTCTTTTCTTTGCCGTGGGGGCCGGGTTTCACCTGCTCCTCCTCAAACCCGTGTCGGCCAAGCCGCCTCGGGAGCTTCTCGTCGCTTCCATTCTCGTCACATTGGGGGCTGCCCTGGCCATTGAAGACCTTACCGCTTTCCTTTGGCCGAGGCCGGTGACGGGAATACCCTACTCGTTGCCGCCCCTGGAAGTGGGCGGTGTGGTCATCTCCTCCGTGCGGCTCGCTATCCTCTTCTTTGTATCGCTCCTTGCCGTGGCCTTGCAGCTTTTTCTCAAGCGCTCGTTCACCGGTCGGGCCATCCGAGCCGTCACCCAATGTCATGAAGGTGCCGTTATAGTCGGCGTGCCTCTATCGAGGGTGTCGGCCTTCACTTTCGGCATGGGGACGGCCCTTGCAGCCAGCGCCGGGGTGTTCTACGTGACGCTGTTTACGGTGAGCCCGAGCATGGGGATTCCTCTCACCGTGAAGTACCTCTGCGTCGTGGTGCTGGGAGGCCTCGGGAGCCTTGTGGGGTCCGTGGCCGGCGGGCTCCTGTTGGGATTTGCCGAGGTCATGACCGCCTACTATGTCGGTGCCGAGTGGTCTCCCTGCATTGCCTTTGTTCTGCTGGTGACGATCCTGATCGTCAGACCGTCGGGGCTCATGGGGTCACGTGCATGACGGGCAAGATCAGGGTCGGCAGAGCCATGGCCGCCCTCTTTCCCCTCGCGGTGGTTCTGCTGATTCTGCCGTGGCTCTCCGTCCCGTACCTCACCGTGTGGATGTTTCTCTTTTCAATTTCCCTGACACTTGCGGTGAGTTACGACATCGTGGGCGGATACATGGGATACATGAATCTCGGCCACGCGGTTTTCTTCGGCCTGGGCGCCTACACCACGGGACTCGCGCTCAATCAGGGCGCACATCTTTCTCTTTCCCTCTGTTGTGCAGGACTGGTTGCCGCCACATTTGCCGCGCTGGCGGGCTTTCCGTTATTTCGCCTGCGGGGACCGTATTTCGCCCTGGGAACCTTCGGGCTCGTCGGTCTTATGGAAGTGCTGTGCAGAAACCTTCGTGACATAACAGGCGGAGCGGGTGGACTCTCCACTCCCGCCGGCGATCACAGCGTCGCGGCGTATTTTCTTTCGGTGGCTCTGGCAGCGGGAACGATACTTCTCAGCGGAGCACTGGTCCGATCCCGATTCGGTCTCGGCATCTTGAGCATCCGTGAAGACGAAGAGGCGAGCCGGGCGTTCGGCACGCCGGTGACTCTTTACAAAAACCTGGCATTAGTGGTGAGCGCGGTTCCGGCCGGCCTCGCCGGAGGGATTTACGTCTGGAACGTCACCTACATCAGCCCGTCCTCAGTATTCGGCCTGGAGACGGCATTAAGCCCCATCGTCATGGCCCTGTTGGGAGGCACGGGCACGTTGTTCGGGCCCATTGCAGGAGCCTTCGTCCTCACGGCGCTGCAGGAAGTGCTCTGGACCAAGATGCCTTATCTCCACCTGACCATGTACGGCATCATCATGATTGTTGTGGGGTTGTTCATGCCAGGAGGCTTGGCGAGAACCGCTTTCTTCAGAAGCATGGCACGACTTTTCCTCCGTGACACCGGTGTGGAGGGCGAAGATCACCCCCATCGGGACAAAGGACCGTTTCGGCTAAGATGACGCATATCCTTCAATGCCAGGATGTTTCGCATAATTTTGGTAAGCTCCCCGCACTTTCGGGGGTTACGCTCCGGGTACGGGAAGGCGAGGTCTTTGGAGTCATCGGGCCTAACGGCGCGGGGAAGACCACGCTGTTCAACATCATCTCCGGTGCCGTTTGCCCCGACCGCGGCCATATCAGCTTTCGGGGCAACGACATCACGGGCCTCGGCTCCGGTCGGGTGTGCAGACTGGGTATAGCTCGAACGTACCAACTTGTAAGACCCTTTCCATCGTTGACGGTTATGGAGAATGCCATGGTGGGGGCATGCTTCGGGAGGAGCTCCTCCCTTCCCCGCCGCGAGGCTGCCGCTTGCGCCCTGGACGAGGTGAAGTTCGTCGGTTTGGCCGGCAGGGTTGATTCTCCCGCCGAGAGCCTTACCCTTGCGGAGAAGAGGCTGTTGGAGATTGCCCGCGCACTGGCCACGGACCCGGCCGTGATTCTCCTGGATGAAGTGGTCTCGGGTCTGATTCCCCGGGAATCGGCACGGCTGCTGGATGTTGTCCGTGGGATTCAGGCCCGAGGCATCACCGTTATCATGATAGAGCACGTGATGCGGGCGGTAATGGAGCTTTGTCAGTCCGTATGCGTGCTCAACTTCGGTCGCCGGATCGCGTGCGGCTCGCCCGCGGAAGTGGTCGCCCACCCCGAGGTGATCGAGGCATATCTCGGGCCCGGAGAATCCCTTCCCGGAGGCGCGGATGCTTGAGGTCAATCGTATCAACGTCGGGTACGGCCCTGTACAGGTATTGTGGGACGTCTCCCTCACCGTCGGGGTCGGCGAGATCGTGGCCCTTGTGGGCGCCAACGCAGCCGGGAAGAGCACTCTGCTGAAAACCGCTCAAGGCCTTGTTCAACCCCTTTCGGGCACGGTGCGATTTCTCGGGGCGGACGTGCACCGCATGGCCTCCCACAACGTTGTCGCCCGCGGCCTAAGTCTGGTCCCCGAGGAGCGTATGCTCTTCCGTGAGATGACGGTTCTGGAAAACCTTTACATGGGTGCGTTCCCCGAACGGGCCCGGCGAGCCTTGGCCGAGACCCTCGCGTGGGTTTATGGGCTCTTTCCCATCCTCGAATTGCGTGCCGGACAGAAGGTGCACACACTCTCAGGCGGTGAGCAACAGATGCTCGCCATTGGTAGAGCCTTGATGGCCAAACCCGCGCTGCTCATGCTCGACGAACCGTCACTGGGGCTTGCTCCACTGGTGACAGCCGAGCTCTTCCGGACCATTCGTACAATCAATCTTGAAGGAATAGCCGTGCTCCTCGTCGAGCAGAACCTCGAGCGCAGCCTGCGAACCGCACACCGGGCCTATTTGCTGGAAGCCGGCCGTGTGGCGCGTGAAGGAACGGGAGAGGAATTGCTCAACGACCCGGGGATTCGAGCGGCATATCTTGGGATATAGTAGGGGCGATTCTCGAATAGCCCCTACGCAAACGGCCTACGGTGCGGTATCCCTGTGTGATGTCGGTTCTCGGAACCTTGCCGATGTGACGTGTTCCTTGAGGTGGTTCATGAAATACGATTCATCCAAACATCACAGGCGTTCAATTCGTGTCGGTGATTACGATTATGCTTCCGAGGGTGCCTATTTTGTGACGATCTGCGTTCAGAATCGGGCATGCCTTCTCGGTGAGATTGTAGGGGAAGTGATGAGGTTGCATGATTACGGACATGTCGCCGGCGAATGTTGGCAATGGCTGGAGGAGCGATACGCCCGCGTAATTTTGGACGAATGGGTAATAATGCCGAACCATATGCACGGTATCATTGTGATTCACAATTCGGGGGGTTCACGAACCGCTGGTACGCAATGCGTGGGCAATGCCGATTCACCTTGTAGCTCGCGTTCCGCACATGGATAGAAGGATTTCCTGGGTCATTTTTGTGTGGGTTCGAGAAAGGTATTGTACGAGCTGTTTTCGTGTGATAGAGCATGGACACCTGACTTGGGAGGTGTTCCATGGAGGCGGGGCTCGAAG
>JBGSJS010000131.1:0-31683 GCA_041741735.1 Desulfomonilaceae bacterium
GACAGTTGCGAGCTGCCGGGAGAAAGTGGGGACAGTTTGGGGACACTTCCCATTCTGACCCTGGTTACGAAAACCGTAACCTCTTGTAATCTTTGGCAGTCCCAACCGGTTTCGAACCGGTGTCTCCGCCGTGAGAGGGCGTCGTCAGCACAACAATATCAACCACATATCCGGTAACCCCGGTCATTTCGAGCCCCATCGATCCTTTTCAGTCCGTTTCGGTCCCTCGGAGTCCCTCAATTTGCGTACAAGATGCGTACAAGATTCGCCTCGCCCGACTGCTCCCCGCCCTTAGGCGTTACAGAGCGGTATCAGGCTCACCCACCCTACTGCCTCCTCCATTCCCCAATGCGGCAGCCCCTCCTGCTTTTCCGTCACAACCTCACGGTTTGACGTGCTCATCATTTCAGCCTACGGCCGCTTTTCGATCCCGATCGATCCCCCTGAAATCCGCCTATGCGCTTTTCCGGGGACATTCTGCAACACTCTTCGTCCTCTCGAAACCATTCCCTGTCCCTCAAGCTTGTCGGTCCGTCCTGCCCAAACAATGCGCATCCTCCGTTCGACAAGATTTGCCCGCCAGGCGTCAGTAATGATTTCGCCAATCACATTGTCAACGACCACTTGCGTGGCGAAATAGTGGACAGACGGTTCCGAGCCCTACTTCTCTACGATGAACGCCCTCCAGTCTTCCGTGTAAATTTTTTCGGCTTCTTCACGAGACCGATACAGGTAAACACCGCCGGCTGTTTGGCACGATATCTGCCCCGAGGTTCTAGAGTGCGCGTTTTCATTACAGCCGATCGGATGGAAATACACGAATTCGGATGATCCTCAAGAAAGCGGGGTTAAGACCGGAGCTCCGTGGTACCGATTTCCATGTCGTATCGATCCGAGCATTTCAGGCTCCTGCCTTGGCCTTAACCGGCTTTACCAAGAAAGGGGTCACAGGCTCCAAAACGGTTTCCCCCCGACTCCACTTATGGTAACATTTCCATATAGCACCGGATTGCCGTCTCCTGTCGGCTCCTGAGAGTCGGGACACGTGAGCATGAACCTGGGTTAAAGGACTCTGAGTAGAGGAATTTACGGGTAGAATTGCTCCAGGTCGAGTCCTGTGGCGTTGACAGCTCTACCGTTGGAGACTACCGAACCAAGACGGGAGAGACCAAGAATGCCGAGAAACAGATCCGAGGGCGGCCGTAAAGACCAAACCACTTCCAGGCCCAGGAAGGCCGGTAAGCCGAGGAGCTCGCAAAAAGATGCCTCGGGCCCGGAAACAAAGGTCCTCTTTCCCATCGTGGGTATCGGAGCTTCCGCGGGCGGCCTGGAGGCGTTCGAGAAGTTCTTTACCAACCTGCCGCCGGACACGGGAATGGCCTTTGTTCTGGTTCAGCATCTGGACCCCACCCACAAGAGCATCCTGAGTGAGCTGATCAAGCGCTACACCAGCATGAAGGTCGTGGAGGTGGAGGACGGCATGCTGGTGGAGCCCAATTCCGTATTCGTTATTCCTCCCAACCGGTACATGGGTATCCTCCACGGTAAACTGCACCTCCTGGAACCGACTGCACTGCCCGGGCATCGAGCTCCGATTGATTACTTCTTTCGGACTTTGGCAGAAGATCAGAAAGAAAACGCCATCTGCATCGTACTTTCGGGAACCGGGACGGAAGGGACTCTTGGCTTGAGGACGGTCAAGGGCGAGGGCGGTATGGGAATGGTGCAAAACCCCGAGTCTGCCAAGTACGACGGGATGCCTCGAAACGCAATTTCCACAGGACTGGCCGATTATGTCCTGCCGGCCGAAGAGATGCCGGAGCAGCTCATTGCGTACGCCCGACAGGCCATTATCAAAGTATTAGGTAGACCCGTCGAGGTGACCTCCAAGGAAGCGGATCATTTGGGCAAGATATTCATGATCGTGAGGTCTCAAACGGGCCACGATTTTTCGGATTACAAACAGAACACAGTCCTCCGCCGCATCGAGAGAAGAATGGCGGTAAACCGCATCACCGAGCTCTCTCGCTACGTTCGCTATGTCCAGGCGCAGCCCGGAGAAGCACACAACCTTTTCAAAGACCTGCTCATCGGGGTCACCAACTTCTTTCGGGACAAGGAGGCTTTCGATGTCTTACGGGAAAAAGTGATCCCTAGACTGTTCGAAAACAGCAGCGCGGATCGGCCGGTACGGATCTGGGTTCCTGGTTGTGCCACGGGGGAAGAACCGTACACGATCGCCATACTCTGTCGGGATTTCATGTATAGCCTGAAAAATCGCTTCTTAGTCCAGATTTTCGCCACCGATCTGAATAATGAGGCTATCGAGACGGCCCGGCTGGGCAACTATCCCGAAAGCATTTCCACGGATGTTCCTCCACAATTTATCGAACGTTACTTTACAAAGGAGGGTGCTCTCTACCGTGTTAAGAAGGAAATACGCGACATGGTGGTGTTCGCACTGCAGAACGTAATCACCGATCCGCCCTTTTCCAGGATAGACCTCGTAACATGTAGGAATCTGCTCATTTACCTCCGCGCCGAGTTGCAGAACAAGGTACTGCCACTTTTCCACTATGCCTTGAACCCGGACGGCTTTCTCTTCCTCGGTTCATCAGAATCAACAGGCGAGGGCTTGAAATTCGAATTGGCTCGTTGCATCCGAAGGGCCGTTACCCAGAAGACGGAGATCCGATCTGAACGCTTGCGGGTTAAGGCGGAGAGAGGGGAATTACTCGTCAATCTCGTGGTGAAGCCAATATCGGAGCCCGCATCCATGAAAGGGGTTTTATTGGTGCTCTTTGAGGATGTCCCGTCTGAAGAGGCGAACGAGACGGAAGCTGAGCCCAGAGTCTCCACAGAAGGGGAAGAACATCCTCGAATCAGGCAGTTGGAGCACGAGCTTCTATCCACAAGGGAATACCTGCAGTCCGCTGTTGAAGAACTGGAGACCTCCAACGAGGAGCTCCAGTCCACCAACGAGGAGCTACAGTCGTCCAACGAAGAGTTGCAGAGTACCAATGAGGAGTTGGAGACGTCGAAGGAAGAGCTGCAATCGGTCAACGAAGAGCTGAATACGGTGAACTCGGAATTACAGCAGAAGATTGACGAGCTCACGAGGACAAGTAACGATTTGAACAACCTTCTTGCCAGCACCAACATCGGCACCATTTTCCTGGACACCCGTCTGAAAGTCCAACGTTTCACTCCTACCATGACCGATTTCATTAATTTGATACAGACGGACGTGGGTCGCCCCTTGGCCCACATAGTTACCAAGCTCAAGTATGCGAGATTGGTAGGAGACGCACAAGAGGTTCTGAGGACGCTCGTCCCTAAAGAACAAGAAATCCAGACCAATGACGACCGCTGGTACTCGATGCGGATTTTTCCTTATCGAACCGTTGAAAACGTGATCGACGGCGTAGTGATTACCTTCGTGGATACTTCCCTATTGAGAAGGGCGATGAAGGCTGCTTCCGAGGATGCCGAAAGGCATGAGGTGAGTATCATCAATACGGTACGAGAGCCTCTGCTCTTGCTGGACCGGGACCTTCGGATTGAAGCAGCTAACGAATCATTCTGTCGCACCTTCAAGGTCAAGCCGCATGAGATCAAGGGTATGTCGCTCTACAAGCCGGCCAACCGGCAGTGGGACATTCCCGCACTCCGTGAACTTTTGGAGAAGATCCTTCCTGAGAAGAGGAGCATTGAGGATTTCAGAGTGGAGCATAAGTTCGAGACTATCGGGAACCGGACAATGTTGCTGAACGCTCGGCAGTTGCAGACGGAAGCTGGAAAGCCTGAAAAGATCCTCCTGTCCTTTGAGGACGTCACGGGCGGGCAAATAACTTGAATGTTGCTCGTGGTGGCAATGGAGCTCTCAAGGATCTACCGGACGAAATGGGGTGCAATTCCGCGATACACGGGCCAGGATAGCCGGTCCTATTAACGCGGATGAAAGGCGGTTGGAGATGACTCAAGACGAGAATCTGAATGCCGGACCGGGCGAGCTGAGGACACGGGCTGAGGAATCGCTCCGTCGCAAGGTTGCTGATAGAGAGGACATCTCCGGACTCTTGCAGGAGGATGTTCACAAGCTCGTGCATGAATTGCAGGTCCACCAGATCGAGCTTGAGATGCAGAATGACGAGCTGCGTAAGGCCCATCTGGAGGCTGAGGAATCCAGAGACAGGTATCTGGATTTGTACGACTACGCACCGGTCGGATATTTCACCTTAGATGAAAATACCCTTGTTTTGGAAGTCAATCTTTCAGGCGCAGGCCTCCTGGGAATTCAGAGAGATTCTCTTATCGGCAAGCCGTTGACGAATTTTGTCCATAAGGAGAGCCAGGACACATTCTACTTCCACCGGAGCCAGGTCCTGCAGACCGGAACCCGGCACGTGTGCGAAATCAAATTGATGAGACCGGACGGCGGTTGGTTCCACGCTCAACTGGAAAGCCTCGGAATGGCGGATTCGGACGGTGAATTCCGCCGATTGAGAACACTCATAGCGGACATCACCGACCGCAAGCTGGCAGAGGAAGCAGTACGGGGGGCTCGCGATGAACTTGAGCGCCGGGTCGAAGAACGCACGTCCGAGCTACGAGAGACGAATCAGGAGCTCGAGCATGAAATTGCGGAGCGCAAGAGGGCGGAAGATGCGCTGAGCGAGAGCCGGCAGAGGCTGGATCTGGCATTGAGCGGTGCGGGGCTCGGCTCATGGGACTGGGACCTTAAGACCCGGAAGGCTTTTTTCGACCAGCGCTGGGCTGAGATGTTGGGGTTCTTCGCCGAGGAAATTGAGCCACATATCAGTGGGTGGGAGAGACTTGTCCATGGAGAGGATAAACCTCGGGTTATGGAGCTCTTACGTGAACACCTGGAAGGCCGTACACCTTTGTTCGAGGCCGAGTACCGACTTCAGGCCAAGTCGGGAGAATGGCTGTGGATACTGACACGCGGCAGGGTCGTTGAACGGGATGGGGACGGCAAACCATTGCGGGCTGCGGGCACGAATCTTAATGTTACCGGCCGCAAGCGGGCCGAGCTGGCCCTGCGCCTCAGTGAGGAACGATTTCGAGCACTCGTCGAGGGTGCACAAGACCTAATTTACATGAAGGATCGGCATCTCACCTACACGCACGCAAACCCCGCGATGGCAAGAATGTTCGGAATGGAGGTGTCTGAAATCATCGGCCGCAAGGATGAGGATCTCTACGGTGAGGACACCGGCAAACATAACAAACAATTGGACCTGCGCGTGCTGGCAGGAGAGTCTATCGAAGAAGAATATACCGCTTCCATAAAGGGCGTTCAATTCACCTTGAATACGGTGCTCACGCCGCTTCAAGACGCGGCGGGCACCATCGTCGGTATCTATGGTATCTCTCGTGATGTCACCGAACGCAAGAAAACCGCGCCCACTCTAAAACCGATCGCCGAGGCGTACCCCTCGCAGGCCATGAGAGCTGCTCTGAAAGAAGCCCGTCTCGCTGCCGCCACTGACAGCATGGTTCTTCTCCTGGGGGAGAGTGGGAGTGGAAAGGACTATGTGGCACGTTGGATTCACGACCATTCCAGGCGTGCTCCGGGACCCTACTTTGCGCTTAATTGCGCCGCCATATCCAAAGAACTGGCGGAGTCGGAGCTTTTCGGGCACGAGCGAGGCTCATTCACAGGAGCGCATGCCCGGAAGCGAGGGCTCCTGGAATTGGCCGAGGGCGGGACCCTCCTGCTCAACGAAATTGGAGAGCTCACCCTCTCCTTGCAGTCCAAGCTCTTGACCTTTCTGGACACAAGGTCATTCCTTCGTGTTGGGGGTCAGAAGAGCATTACCGTGAATGCCCGAATTATTGCAGCGACGAACAGGAGTCTTGAGACGGAAGAGGCTGAAGGCCGATTCCTTCCCGCCTTACTCTACCGTCTGAACGTCTTTGCGATACACGTGCCGCCGCTGCGTGAGCGGATCGAGGACATTCCCGTGCTGGTCGAAGAGATCGTGTCGAGGCTGGCTAACGATCTGCACCTGACCTCGCTCCCTGCTCTCGACTCAGCGTCAGTCACGGCACTTTCCGGGTACCATTGGCCGGGAAACGTCAGGGAATTGCGAAACGTGGTCGAGCGCTCACTCATCATAAGCGGCGGGCAGAGTGTGAACGTTGGACTCCCCTCGACTGAGGCAAGCGACCAAGGCTGGTCTCACCTGTCAACTTTTCCGGAGCACGAGCGCACGCTTCACCAGGTGACCGATGAGGTGATCAAGTCACTGTGCTTGGAGGCCCTGCGGCGCTCCGGCGGGAACATAAGGAAAGCCGCCCGCACACTGGGCATTGCCCGGGACTCTCTTTATCGGCACATGAAGCGTTTCGGTATTGGTGGCGAAAGTCAGTCCAAGGATGAACCCGATTGACTTAGTTAAGGGCATCGATCGATCTCGTAACCCCCTGATAAGACAGCCGGCACGAATCAGATGGCTCGATTTTAGGACACGCCTCCTTTTCTTACCGTCCCCTCCCATCAACTCCTCCCAGGCGTCCCCCGCAGCTAACCACTGAATAAATCGATCGTTTTAAGGTAAGCCTCGCCGGCCTCATCAATTGGCACGAAAACTGCATAGCTTTAAGGCAAGGGTTAATGGATCTCCAGTTGAACAATCTAAAAAGCTTGTTGAGTCTCCGGACGGGTTAGTACAGCTAAAGAGTCCGGCGGTAACAAGACGGACGAGCAGTGATTAGCGGTTTCATTACCACAGATTGTGGTTCATCGCGTAAGTGCGTACATCACAGTCTTGGAGATATAGTCTCAGCGGCTGGAAGAAAAAGGCTTTCGGGCGCCGGGGCGCATCGCGGCATTACTCATCCCTGTCTTTCCACGTACGCAATTACGCGAAGAGATTATTGCTATCAGGAGGAAACAATGTCGATGGAAAGCCGAATCGACGTTCTGATAAGGGCTGGTTGGCGCGTGCTTGACTCTGACTTTGATCCGGTAGCGTTTCTCCAATGGAGGCGAAGCGCTTTCGATTGCCTCACCGCAATGGTTGGGCCGGATCATGTGTACACAAGACGTTTTGAAAGTTTTCTTCGACAAGGCGGGGAAACGGACCTTCTTGCCGCCTGCGGCATACCGAGCGCCGCCCGACAAAGGATCGCCGGTAACGGACTTGAATCGAGCGGAGCTAACGGGGGCCTGAAGTTTCTTCCTGACTGAAAGATCGGAGGCTTAATAAATGGGAAAGCCGTATGAATGATTAGTTGAACGGTCACTTGTTGCCGAGATCCGGCAGGCTGAAAATTGTGCTGTGCCGTCCGGGACGAGATGGAGGCCTGTCAATTCATATTCCGTCCTGCGTGAAGCGCTGTGCGGATGACATGACACTCCATCTACCTGATTGGACCCCGGTGATATTTCACAAAGGCCGATGATGGGGGCGGAAGAAGATCCCGGCCACGCCGGCATGCTTGTGAAGGCGCCGTCAAAACCAGGAATGACACTAAGGGAGTTATTTCGACGCGAATGCAAATAGTGAAGTAGGCATCAAACAGTAAGGTAATCCCCACGCATTGTGCGGCTGCGTCCGGCTTGTACGTGTCATGCGGCCGCTGAGCCGGACCCTGCGGGCACAATGCAAGCATACTGTGGGGGTTACCGCACGAATGGAGATCAGTGCGCCTGGATATCTATGGCCTTTCTTGTTCCCATAACAGATATGGCACCTTCCGGACCCGAACAAGACACGATAATGACGTGGCAGTGAGCGGGAAATGGAGGGGCTTCACAGAAATTGCGGGAAGGCAGAGGAATGAAATCAACAGCACTATTATTGCTTTTTATATCAGCGTTTTTGGCCATGATCTGCATTGCACATCTCAAGGGCGGTGTTCCAGCAGGGGTCGCAGAGACGAAAGATCCTGCCGTGCAGCCTGCTAAGCCGTTGCGCATCCAAGTGAATAAAATCGACCGGTCGTCAGTACCGATAAGGATGGTTAAACAAGCAATAACCTTGTATCCAGCGGCGCTGGAATGTGCTCCTGCCTTGCCGGAGCCTCCGGTTAGGCATAGCCGGATCCAACGAGATCCATTCTAAAGGTGGGCGGAATCTTTTGTCGCTCGTCCGGATTGCTTTGTACGGTTCAAGATGACAAGGTTAAGGCAGACTACAGAAACGGGACGCGTCGCCTTTGATCATCAAAGCTGAGTCCGAGGCAAAGGGATCGGCCAAAATGGTTGAGCTCATCATCAGATCTTTCATCGATGTCACAGCACACTTGATAGGTACTAACCGAGGAGATGAAGACATGAGGCAATCATCTGAGACGGATGGACTCAGGTTCTACCTTTCACAACTTGATAAGTGCCCGGTATTGAATCGCGAGGACGAGTATCGCCTTGCTGTGCGCTACAGAGATTTCCAAGACGTTGAGGCCGCGTGGATCCTTGTGACGGCCAATCTTCGATTCGTCATAAAGGTTTCCTTTGGCTACAGAGCCTATGGTGTGAGAATGCAGGATGTGATTCAGGAAGGCAATATAGGCCTTATGAAGGCCGTAGAAGGGTTTGATCCCGAGAAAGGATACCGCCTCGTATCCTATGCCGTATGGTGGATCAGGGCATATATCCAGAATTACTTAATTCGCTCCCGGTCACTGGTGAAGATCGGCACCACTCAGGCGCAACGGAAGCTATTCTACCGGATTGCGGATTTACCTGAGGCAACCGACCATGATGACCACATGATCAATGTTGCCAAACTTGCGAAGAGAGTCGGAGTGAAGGAAACCGAGGTCATAGAAATGGCAGGTCGGATGAAAGCTCACGACCTTTCCCTGGACCGGCGAGTTCGGGAGACATCACAAGACTCTTTTGCCGATACGATGCCATATGACGGGCCCAATCAAGAGCAGAGCCTCATCGAGCTTGAAGAGCTGAAAAACCTCCGGGCATGGACGAGACAAGCCCTTGCAACGCTCAGTAGTAGGGAGAAGTACATTATCAAGAAACGAATTCTCGCTGAAGATGGAATGACGCTCAATCAACTGGGCAAGCATTTCGGAATCACAAGAGAAAGAGCTAGGCAAATAGAGCGGGCAGCTCTTGACAAACTGGGACGACATTACGTTCACTGCCGGCCGGCCCCGGCCTCATGCTGATCAAGAACTGCAAGTCCCCAACCCGGAGGCGTTTACAAAACGGTTGAAACAGCGGACACTTGCCAAATGGATCGGCAGATCCTCATCCGGACAACCTTCGAAGACCGGGCACACTTTTGGTCTCCACATGAAGGGCTTCCGGCCGAGTCGAAGTTCCGGCGGGAACCGGCCACGCGGATGAGAAAAGTAAATAGGCCTTTCTAATTTGAAATACGCATTTGTCGGACGAGCCGGAGAAAGGAGAGGACGATGAAGACGCGAAAAGTTCACAGACAGGATGTACCGTTTCCCCCGATTGTTTCAAAAGAAATTCAAAAGGCGACAAATATCACCGGAAATGTCCCCGAAATCCCAAAAGGAACTTTTATGCGGGAAATCGTGGTGCCTTGGAGTGGACACAGTATGTCAACCATCGCGGGGGAAGATGGGAATATTTATGCGGTTGGAAATGATGTAATTGGAGGTCCACAAACAGTCTATCTCTTGGTCGACAACGCCACAGATGAAGATTGCGATTTCTATCGGTAGACCCGTAATAAAATACCCGCGTTGCCCTAACCGCTTTTCATTTGCGTTAAGCGTCAACCGGGACGGCCACAACTCCCCTCAATCACGAAGAGTGGGCATCCGAAGGCTGATTCGCCTCGTCGTGATTACGATGCCTTACCATCATCCCGGTGGACGGCTACACTCTATCGGCACAGGAAGCGTTTCGGCATTGATGGCGAAAGTCAGTCCAAGGATGAACCCGATTGACTTAGTTCCGGGCATCGATCGATCTCGTAACCTCTTGATAAGACAGGTTGCGCGAATCGGGTGGCACGATTGTAGGACACATTTCCTTTTCTTACCGTCCCCTCCCATAAACTCCTCCCATGCGTCCACTGTAGCCAACTATCTAATAGACCGACCGTTTTAAGGTAGACCTTGCCGGTCTCGTCACTTGGCACAAAAAATGCGTAAGATTACGGCAAGGGTTAAAAGCATCACCACTCAATAATCCGAAACGCCTCATGAGGCTCTAGACCAAGAGCGGCAATTCCAGCCGGCTCCGGTGGTGTCACGGTGGGTTACCGGAACGAAATTAATTCCCGCCCATAACAAACAGAGAGACGGAGGACACTACCATGAGTATTTTCGGAGTAGGCATCGGAACCATCCTCGTGATTATCTTAATTGTATACCTCATCCGGTAACAGGAGCGGATGCACAAGATTAGTCACAAAGTTTCAATTTAACCGATTGACCCCGCTGAAGTTCACATAACTAGTTGTGGCGTCAGTTGCAGATGCCCGGTTAGTGGAAATCGCCGGGTTAGTCACCTGGACATAGCGAGAGCAGCGATGCCGGCCGTGACGCTAGTCGATGACTTGATTGCAGCGGTTGCAAGTGAGCTCGGCTCCGCAACAGATGCCTTGCAACGGGCGTCAACCATCCGAGGGGCATGGTAGCCTGAAGTCGGCGTCGCCCTTAACCGAGAAGATCCGCGGCTCCCCAGAACCTTGAAGGCAATTAAGGGATTTTGACAGAGGAGGTGACGTCACATGGATCACAGCCTCATCATAGCTGTGTTTATAGTCATGGCAGCGATTGGCGGCTTCGTCGTCCTGGCGCGTGCTTTAAAGGGCCGGTGATTACATGACGGAGGCGCAAGGGTCGGATCACCTCCATTCAGGATTTTCCGGGAATTCCGGTCGCCGAGGAGCGAAAAAGGAGTAGGGAAAATGATTGAAATTCCAGTGACTAGGAGGCTGAGCGACATACTGAGAATTTCTGTGGAGAATCGTCACAGGGAAAGACTTGGTACGGTAGAGGACGTCATTGTGTGCGTGGACGGGCACCTAAAATACGCCATCCTCTCTCATGGAGGCTTCCTCGGTATAGGTGACGTGTTGATTCCGATTCCGTTTGACGCTCTGATAGCGGGTGCTGAAAAGGGGACAGCGGTGCTCGACATTGACAAACAGACCTTGGAAAGAGCCCTGAGTTTTGACAGCAAGACATGGCCGGACTTCACTGCCTCCGAATGGGAGGAAAAAATCGATAGATACTTTGCGGCCTACGCTGCAGGTATGATTCACGCTGAACCGAGGTAAAGGGTTTTTACCGGTATCAACCGTCGGCGACAATTTCGATAGAGGGAGCCGGCAACAGGCTGGATTCGGCAGGAGGCAGTGAGAACGGGACGCCCGTTCCTCCGACTGAAGAGATCGGAGGGCCTACGAATGGGGAGCCATTTGAATTAGTTGCTCGGTCACTTATTACCGAGAGCCGCCGGATGAAAATTGGGCTGAGTTTACGAGGACGAGATGGACGCCTGTCAATTGATAGCCCATCAGGCGTGAAGATCTGTTCGGATGATATGACGCTCCATCTCGTCTAAATGGGGCCTGTTTGACTTCTGCAATGACAGGAAACAGGGGAACCAGCGACATGAAGACGAAACTAAAACTCTTTGGCTTATCCTTGGTGCTCTCGCACCTTGTTATTTTGCCGGCAACCGTCGGAGCCGAGTCGGCAGTGCCGCTGGGTGATAAGGGTAAGAAGATTGTCGAGCAGATACAAGACCTCGAATTGCTGCGGCGTAATATTGAGGCGTGTTATCACCGGGAGAAGGGAATCACTTCGGAGGCGCGCATAGTGCGGCTATCCGGGCCGAATCTCGCTGGGTTGGACGGCGCTCTCCTCAATCGAGTGTTCGGGCATCTCGCCGGCACCCCGGAATACGAAAGGTTTGTCACGGAGTACCGAAAACTTATACAACGTCCGGATTACAGGCGACTCCATACGGACGAACTGTTTGCCGAATACCTGCGCCTACTGGAATCAGGGCGGATACGATTTTTGACTCAGTTGAAGGCGTGGCAAGCCGGTTCGGGAGAAAGGTGTGCGGCTCAAACACATGAAAGGCCGGATCAGACCGCCCCAATGACGGTCACGTTTGGGAACCTGCGAGCTTCACAGAAAACCGGAAGCAGGCGATTAGTGCCGGCGGCCATACGGTTACAAGCGCAAATGCCCTTGAGTGGCTTTGCACCTTCTACTGGAGGCCAAGAAGTCGTTTCAAGTCTCGTCGTCGTTCCTTGGATGGATCAGTCTCCTTTGCCAAGCTCCGAGGCTCCCGCGATCGACATGGCGGAGCTCAATACCCCTGTTAGGCAGGAACGAGTTGTGTCTTCGGAAAAGAATTCGATGGGCCACTACAGCGGCTTGGACCGGAGCGTGCGGTTGGGAGCCCGTACGAATCCTAAATTCTCAAACGCAGTTGAGAAGAGTGTAGAGGCAGTAGGGGCATGGGATGAACAACAAAGAAACTCCTCGGTCGATCGTAGTACCGGACCCATTCCTACCCCTTGGCGGCTTGCGCTGCCCGTGTCCCCGTTTGCCCAAGGTTCCCCTGAAGCGGGGATCCCGGAACAAAAGGTCAGGGAAGCCCTGCTGCCGGTAGATGCTCAGGTAAAGCACGGGGAATTTGCGATACTGTTGGGCTCAGGCACGGTAACAAATGGTAGAGCAGCGGCACAAGGCGCACTCCGGCGAACTGAAAATGAAGACAAAGAGGGCCGTCCTTAAGCGGCGTTTCCGCTGCCGGCGATGTTCCCGACCGCACTCTTGTCTGGAAGGAGAAAAATGATGGGAACCATTTTGGTGGTCATTCTGGTCCTTCTGCTCATCGGGGCCCTGCCGAGCTGGGGATACAGTCGTAGCTGGGGCCGTGGCCCCAGCGGTGCCCTGGGGCTGGTACTGGTTGTGGTGATCGTGCTTCTTTTGATGGGTCGTATCTGAAAACCGTGAAACAGGAAAACATCGGCGAATGAACGCCGCACACAACAAGGAGGAATCATGAATTGGGATCAGGTCGAAGGCAACTGGAAACAGTTCAAAGGCAAGATAAGAGAAACATGGGGCAAATTCACCGACGACGAATTGGATGTCCTGCACGGAACACGTGACCAATTCGTAGGGAAGCTCCAGGAGAAATACGGCATTAAACGCGAGGAAGCGGAGAAGCAGCTCGATGAGCATCTGGGCAAGTGGTAGCTCCGGCCGGCCCCAGAGGGAACGAAGGACGTTCCGAACAGAAGGAACCGGAAAAACCGAAGAAAGGGAGCCCCGCTCATTAAGGTCTTGCCAAAGAATTAGGTCGCAAGAGCGAGAAGCAAAGACAACCGTTCGAGAAATGTTCTTCCGTCTCCCGGAGGATGCGAATTCAGTCCTTCGGGCCTTCTCGCTCAGCGTTTGTAACCAAAAGTGTCCTCCGGCTCGACACGGGTTTCCCGGCCTCCTAACTATGAGGTTGTGTGCAGGCGGGTCAGCTTGGGCGTTAGCCCGCAGGAGGGCCTTCCCCACGTAACGAGACGGATGGTCTCAAAATGCGAAAAGAAGAGGAGCAAAAATGCTTTGGACCATAGTCATAATACTGTTGGTACTTTGGTTGCTCGGGTTGGTCACCTCGTACACACTGGGCGGAGTGGTCCACGTTCTCCTTGTCATCGCGATTGTGGTGATAGCGATCAATCTCATTCAAGGTCGAAGAGCCATTTAGCAATCCAGCAGCGGATTTATGCAGCAATGTGAGGCCGTGTTCCCGCGATCACGTGACTTAAGCTGAGCAGTGAAGAAAAGAAGGAACGTACGTGAGCTCAAGATCCGGCCTCATTCCAGCAGTTTTCACGGGCGGACATCCGCATGTCTCGGTCAATGCCGCGGAACAATTGGGCACGCCGGACCTGCAGTTGTACGAATTTCAATTCTCACACAAGGAGGTGAGGAACATGCGACTGAACCTGACAAAGAGTCTGGGGATGCTGTTGCTTGGCATCTGGCTCATCGTGACGGGCGTGCTGACGGCCTTATCGGTCGGCAATCCGATCGTTCATGTCTTGCTGGCTCTGCTCGCTATCGCTGCCGGCGTGTTCATTGTGCTGGGTCGGTAGACTGCCCGGCTTCACCGATTATGGGCATGTCAACAGCACCGGTGATAGAAATTGCGTTTTTCTTTTTAGCCGCTGCCGATAGGACCCAGGATTAACGGCTCCGGCACCTCTCAGATGATTCTGTAGCGGGAAGGAGAAACTCGATGAAGAAATCGAGAAATCTTATAGCGCTGTTTCTTATAATCTCTACGTTTATTCTTACCCATGCAGTCGCGGCTGAAACAGGGGTTGGAAAAGCCCCCGGCGTAAAGGCTCAAACCGATGAAAAACCGGCTACGACTACGGAAAAGAGTCAACCAAGCGAAAAGAGCGCTATGCAGAAGGCTGAGCGAGTCAGCGGGATACTGGGAAAAAGAGTAGTGAGTCAGAAAGGGGAGGATCTTGGAAAGGTCGAAGATCTCGTGCTGACCAAGGATGGATGTCTCGACTACATAATTTTGGCACCCGGAGGTTTGCTTGGGACCGGTGACCGATTGATCCCGATTCCGTGGAAAGCCGTGAAGACGGGTGCTGAAGCGGACACGATCATTATCGACATGGACAAAAGCCAACTTGAGAAAGCTCCCAACTTTGAAAGCAAGAAATGGCCTAACCTGACGGACTCCGACTGGTACGGGAAGATCCGAGAGTTCTTCGGGTCACAAAAGTAGGCTGGAATAAGATCTCATATATGGATTGTCCGGAGTCTACGGATTCGGAAGAGAAGAAAATGAAATGTGCTTTGATTCCTTAAAGAGCAAATTAATTTTGCAGCGAGGAGTGATCCTATGAATCGTGATCGGATTGCAGGAAATCTGAAGCAGTTGAAGGGTAAGGCCCGGGAAAAATGGGGATGGTGGACGCATCGCTATTCCAGCGTCTTCAGCGGGAAGATCGGTCAACTGGCCGGCAAGATACAATCACTGTATGGAAGAGTGAAAAAATGACTTGGACAGGAGGCCTCGCAGCACTTCCCGGAGAAGCCCGGGTCAGTCCCCTGATGGGCCTTGTTTTCAGACTAATCGTGGCAGGAGGACAACATGAGAATAAATATGCCGATTGAGCCGTTGATAGGGTTTTTGGTCGTAGGACTTGTCGCCGGTTTTCTGGCCGAGCAAATTGTAAAAGGAAGAGGATCGGGTCTGGTTGTCAACATGATCGTAGGCGTCGTAGGCGCCTTCATCGGCGGCTCACTGTTCGGCTTCTTGAGGCTGTCCTTTCACGGACTCATCGGACCCCTGATGAGCGCCACGCTTGGGGCGGTGGTACTCCTGGTCCTGCTCGGACTGGTCACAACCATGCTCCTTCCGCAGAAATCCGGGTGGCAAGGTTGGAAGAACTGGGCCAAGGCTCTTGGACGCCATTAGAGAGGGAGTCTTTAACGCGTGTGAGGGCTCGGTGCCGTGAATCAAAACAAATTCAGCTTCTCCCCGGCGACTATTACATGGAGGAAGACATGAACATAAATCTGCAACTTCAGCCGATGGTGTCATTGATAGCCGGCATCCTGGTGCTCGTCGCGCCGCGATTCCTGTCATGGATCATCGGGATTTATTTGATCGTAGTGGGCGCCATGGGTCTGCTCGGCAAATAGGATTACGCGATTGAGCTTTGTGACCGGACTATTATTGGGCATGCCCCATCGGTCTAATTTCAGGCTTGGTCGTGCAAATCAACCTTCAACCTCAATAAGGAATAAGTGTGAGCAAGAGCTATGAAAACGCATATGAGAAGAACCGGAACCCTGAAATTGTCAATAGTCCTTGCCGTGGCGTGTATCGCATGGGGCGGCCCGACGTTGTCCGACGCAGAGATTGCGGCCCCACCTCGTGCCGCAGTCCAAGCCGTTCAGGGAGAAGCGTACATAGCCGCGGACAGCGAACAGGAGCCGAAAAAACTGGCAGTGGGGAGCATGGTGGAGGCGTGGAGCACGGTAAGCACGAATGAAAACGGCAAACTGCTCCTCAAGTGGAAAACGGGCATAACGAGCTCGGTCGGCGGGTCTTCCTCCCTTTTCCTTGCCTCAAGAGAAAATGAACGCGGCCCGGTCGATACGATTGAAATAACGGAGGGTCTCCTTCGAGTGACCGAACAGGGCGGAGGAGGGGCCGGAACTCCGTACATGGTAGTAACCCCTGCGGCTTCGATTGAGCCCGCTAATTACAATGAGCCGGCGGATTTCATCGTAGAGGTTTACGCACCGGTGTCAGCCGCCATCACAGTTATTTCCGGTAATGTCCGGGTCAAGAATTTGACCTCAAGTAGGCCTACGGAGACAGTCCTTTCTGCCTGCCAAACCGTTAACGTGGAGGAAGGAAAGGCGAAATTGGAGCCCCAGGCCTCGTCTTCGGAGTATCTTACCAAGCTGGTTGATGGAACGACCATTCCCGGAACCATAGTCGCAAACCTGGACGCCTGCCCCGTGACGTCTTCGCCGCAGCGTGCTACAGGACCTCCTGACCGTAGGTACGCCGAAGCCTCCCCATATTCGGACTACGAATTTGAAGACTGGGAATCTTACGATACCTATCCGTACGACGACATCAGTGTTCTCTCGCCTGAACCGGGAGTGGGCAGCGTGGTTATACTGCCGGGCGTGGGACGTTGGATCATACCTGTTGACGTATTTACCGGCTGGAGGTTCGATCCTGCCGTCATCAGGGTCTACTGCCGGCACATCATTCTAGACAACATAATCTATCGCGATCGGTATTATCTAGCTGATTTGAGGCTTCAGCAAAGACAGTTCCGTAATCTGGTCCAACTGGCTCAACTTTCCGGCAACAGGGGTATGCTGTGGGACGCACAGCGCCAACTGGCCAACGTCAATATTCAAGAGAATTGGGCTAATAGGCGACTGAACCGTCTCGAAAAACACGCGGCCGGTCTGGAGCGGGAACAGCAAAAGTTTGCCCGCAAGGTACCGCAAGGCAAGAATCTGTTCCAGGCTGTCTCAAATTCCTTCCATTCTCCCAGGAATCTTGGTGTGGCACAAAATTTCCGCGACAGAATGAAAACCGACTTGAACGTCCAGAGCCGGATGGCGGGACTGGCCGGCAAGGAATTGAACGATCTGCGATCTAAGGTTGCCCGAGAGCCGGACCCCCAAAAGCGCTTGGCTCTGCGAGACGGACTTGCCAAACTTAACCAAGGTGTGGCTGAGGGGAAACTCCCTATCCACGGAAAACAGTCTCAAGTCAAACAGGTCGTGGAGCGGCTGGCAAAAGAACAGGACCCCAAGAAGGCCCGGGAGCTTCAAAAGCAATTGGGCCAATTGACAAAGACCCAGGCACCCGGCTCTGAGGCCATCCTGAGTCAGGACAAACTCAATTCCTTGAAGCAAGATCTCGCGAAATTCCCGAACGCACAAAAGCGGCCCGATCTGGAAGCAAAGGTTGCACAACTCGGTCAATCGGTCGAGGACAGAAAACGCGCTGAGCTCACAAGGGAAAAGATCGACTCGATAACGAATCAGGCAGCAAAAGAGGGGGATGTCGGGAAACGCAATGAGCTTCTCGGTAAACTCAAGGAGTTGGGAGATAGACCGGCGGGGTCCGGCCCGGCCGGTAAGTTGGACTTACTCGGGCAACGCCGGAACCTCGAGAGCCGGCTATCCATCGAACGGGACAAGCAAAAACGGGCCGGGCTGGAAAAAGCCCTGGAGGATCAACGAGGAAAACACGCAGACATTCTCCCCCGGCAACCGGAACGAGGAAAGCAGCCTGAAACGTTAACCGGACACAAGGAAGACGTCAAAAACCAGGCTAACCGCCAACACATCGAGCAAGACCGTCAGAAGAAGACGGAGCAGGAACGTCGGCAACAGCTTGGAGTGCAAAAACAGCAAACCGAGCAGAAGAGACAACAGAGTCTTCAGCAACAAGACCAGGCTGAACAGAGACATTTGCAACAACAAGACCAACAGAGGCAACTTGATCAGAGACGATTAAAACAGGTCGAGCAACAGCGCCACCAGAAAGAACAGGCCGAGCAGGTCCATAAACAGCAACAGCAGCAGCAACACCAACAGCAGCAGAAGCAGGCCGAGCAGGTCCATAAACAGCAACAGCAGCAACAGCACCAACAGCAGCAGAAGCAGAAGCAGGCCGAGCAGGTCCATAAACAGCAACAGCAGCAGCAACACCAACAGCAGCAGAAGCAGAAGCAGGCCGAGCAGGTCCATAAACAGCAACAGCAGCAACAACACCAACAGCAGCAGAAGCAGGCCGTTCAGCACCAACAACAGCAAAGGCAGCAACAACAGCAGCAACAACAGCAGCAAAAGCAGCAAAAGCAGGCCCCACACCCGCAACAACGGAAGCAGGAGGTCCCCGGCCGGCCACAGCACTGAAAAAATGACAAGAGCCCCTTTCCGTCTGTTAATAGGAATGCCTGAGCCGATGAGATCGGAACGGGTCGAGTTGCAGGAATACAGCCTTGTGAATGAAGGAGGGTCCGGATGTATGCGTTTGGGATCGTAATTCTGTTGGTACTCGTTTTCCTGTTCATGGCCATCAAGGTGCTCAACGAGTACGAGAGAGCAGTTATATTTCGGCTTGGCAGGGTCATAGATCACAAAGGGCCGGGTATAATTATACTGATTCCTGTTGTTGACCGGATGGTCAGAGTGGGCCTGCGGACCGTTGCCCTGGACGTTCCTCCTCAGGACGTGATCACACGGGACAATGTTTCCGTAAAGGTGAGTGCGGTTATTTACTTCCGAGTCATGGATCCTACCAAAGCCGTCATTGACGTTGAGAACTACCTGTATGCAACTTCCCAGCTCGCTCAGACCACGTTGAGGAGCGTTTGCGGCCAGTCCGAGCTCGACGAATTGCTGGCTCAGCGCGACAAGCTAAACCTGCAGATCCAGGGAATACTGGACAGCCACACGGAGCCATGGGGCGTCAAGGTCAGCATGGTGGAAGTAAAGCAGATAGACCTGCCGTTGGAGATGCAGCGAGCAATCGCCCGTCAGGCAGAAGCCGAAAGGGAGAGGAGAGCCAAAGTCATCAACGCTGAAGGCGAATACCAAGCTGCCGCACGCCTGGCCGAAGCAGCGGTGATCATCGCCAAAGAGCCGACGGCGCTGCAACTGAGGTTTCTCCAGACCCTGGTAGAGGTCTCCGCGGAGAAGAATTCGACGATCATCTTTCCGATTCCCATAGACCTTCTGGAGCCGTTCCTCGGAAGGCACAAACCAACGACTCCGGAATGACAAAACCTGAGCGAAAGAGAAGCGTGCTATCTCGTCTATGCGTTAGCATGCATTCCCGGGAGCGCCGACTTTCGCTCTTAAAGAGGTTATTCATGAAAGCACTTTTCATATACCCTTCGATACCCGACACCTTTTGGAGCTTCAAGCACATTATGAAGTTCATCCGCAAGAAAGCGGCGCATGTGCCCCTGGGGCTGCTGACGGTCGCCGGCATGTTTCCCGAGGACTGGCATCTAAGGCTTGTTGACACGAACGTTGAAAGCCTCTCGGATGAAGTGATCCAGTGGGCCGACATCGTCTTCATAGGAGCTATGATCGTTCAAAAGGAGTCAGTGCGACAGATTGTTGCCAGATGCCGAGCTTTGGACAGGCCCATAGTGGGTGGAGGGCCGCTGTTTACGGGTTGTCCCGAAGGTTTTGACGACGTCGATTATCTGGTCCTCAATGAAGCTGAGATAACGCTCCCGCAGTTCCTGAAAGATTTCATCGCAGGAAATCCCCTCCGTGTCTATACCACTGAAGAGAAGCCCGACATCTCGTTGACTCCCCTGCCCAGATGGGACCTTATAGACATGAATCTCTACGCTTCCATGTCCGTTCAGTATTCCCGAGGATGCCCGTACGATTGTGAGTTTTGTGACATTGTCAACCTGAACGGCCGGCGTCCCAGGGTGAAATCGAATGAACAGATGATACGGGAGTTTGAGAAACTCTACAACATGGGGTGGCGTGGAAGCTTGTTTGTCGTGGACGACAATTTCATCGGGAATCAATCGAAAGTGAAATCGCTCCTTAGGGTGCTCAAACCGTGGCAGGAGGCTAGAAATTTTCCTTTCGTGCTCTACACCGAAGCATCGGTGAACTTGGCTTGCGATGAAGAGCTCATGAATCTGATGACCGCAGCAGGCTTTGACTCCGTCTTCCTTGGGCTGGAGACCCCGGAGGATCAATGTCTTGCAGAATGCGGCAAGCAGCAGAACCGTTCGATTGACTTGGTGGAAGCCGTCAAGACGATACAGCGAAACGGAATGGAAGTGATGGGCGGCTTCATAATAGGTTTTGACAACGATCCGCCGAACATTTTTGAGCGCCAGATTGAGTTCATTCAAAACAGCGGCGTGGTAAGAGCGATGATCGGCCTGCTCGAAGCATTGCCGGGAACCCGACTTCACCGGCGGCTCAAAGAGGAGGGGCGACTTCTTGAGGATTGCTCCGGCGATAATTGCGACGGGGCCATGAATTTCATTCCCAAAATGGATCCACAGATCGTTCGGGAGAAATATAGCGCGGTTTTGAGTTATCTTTACTCCCCGAGAGAATACTACCTCCGGGTTTCGGAGTTTCTGAGGACTTACAAGCCTGCGAGACGTCGCAGAATGACGCTGGTGGGAACAACTGCTTTTCTCAATTCCATTCTTTACCTGGGCATTCTCGACAAATGGAATAACAAAATCTACTACTGGAAGGTACTGCTGAAGGCATTACTGTTCTATCGTCGGTCTTTGCGGGAAGCGGTCACACTGATGATTTTCGGCTACCACTATCGAAAGCTGTTCAGAGAATGAGCAGACGTGACCGAAAAGGTGATTGCCGAATGGTGAAGGAAGTGAAGAGGCGGCTCCCCGCGGGGGCCGAAGTTCAGACCACGGGCGGAGTGCACTTCCGTGTCTGGGCCCCTCTTTGTCAAACGGTGCAGGCTGTGCTCGAGAGGAGATCATCGAATTCCACCGATTCGCAAGAGAATTTCGATCTGGCTCGAGAAGCGAACGGGTACTTCTCCGGGCTGGTTGCTACAGCAGAAAACGGTGATTTGTACCGCTATCGTCTGGACGGACGGGCCGAAGCTTACCCGGATCCGGCGTCGCGTTTCCAGCCAACGGGACCACACGGTCCGTCAGAGATTGTAGACCTGGGGCTGTTCACCTGGACGGACCAGGCGTGGCCGGGTGTTTCCATGCATGGCCGGGTCCTGTACGAGATGCACGTCGGAACCTTTACCCGGGAAGGCACGTGGGAGAGCGCTGTACGAGAGCTACCGGAGCTTGCGGCCCTCGGTATAACCCTACTGGAAGTTATGCCCGTGGCTGAGTTTCCCGGCAAGTTTGGCTGGGGATACGACGGCGTCGATCTCTTTGCTCCGACGCACCTTTACGGACGGCCTGACGATTTTCGCGGATTCGTGGACAAGGCCCATTCCTTGGGAATGGGGGTGATCCTTGACGTTGTGTACAACCACCTCGGTCCGGACGGGAATTATCTGTCCAAATACTCCGATGACTATTTTACCGATGGTCATGAAACGGATTGGGGCAGGGCAATCAATTTTGACGGAAACGAGGCCCGGCCCGTGAGAGATTATTTTATTTCCAATGCGTGCTACTGGATCGAAGAATTCCACCTGGACGGGTTGCGTCTGGATGCCACTCAGAATATCTATGACCGATCAGCGGACCATATCCTCGCCGCCATAACTCGGCATGTGCGAATAGCTGCGGGCAAGCGCTCCGTTATTTTGGTGGCGGAAAATGAATCGCAAGAGGTGAAGCTGGTGCGACCATGCGATTCGGGTGGTTACGGTATGGACGCCCTATGGAACGATGATTTCCACCACAGCGCCATGGTGGTTCTTACGGGGCGTAACCAAGCGTATTATACGGATTACCTCGGATCTCCACAGGAATTCATTTCCGCTGCCAAATGGGGCTACCTGTTTCAGGGCCAGTGGTACAAACATCAAAAGAAACGACGCGGCACGCCCTGTCTGGATCTCAAGCCGCAGGCGTTCGTCACGTTTATTCAGAATCACGACCAGATAGCCAATTCCGCCGGGGGGTTGCGATGCCATATGCTCGCAAGCCCGGGGCGCTGCCGGGCCATGACCGCTCTCCTGCTGTTGGGTCCGGGCACCCCGATGTTGTTTCAAGGACAGGAGTTCGCGGCATCAAGTCCTTTTCATTATTTTGCCGACCATGAGACGGGATTGTCCGGGAAAGTCCATCAAGGGAGGATCGAATTCCTTCACCAATTTGAAAGCCTTGCCGCACCCGACATGGAGGCTCTCCTTCCCGATCCCTCGGACCCCGCCCTGTTCAGACAATCAAAGCTCGATACGTCCGAACGGCAGCGCCACGCCCGAATTTACGCGCTCCATCGCGACTTGATAAAATTGCGACACGCTGAACCCGTGTTTCGTGCTCAGCGACATCGCGGACTGGACGGCGCTGTCCTGGGACCGGAGGCCTTCATCCTGCGCTTCTTCGGAGAAAATGGAGATGACAGATTACTGGTGGTGAATTTTGGCTTGGATTTGCACCTCAATCCCGCGCCGGAACCTCTACTGGCTCCACCGGAAGCCATGCGTTGGGAAATCATTTGGTCGAGCGAGGACCCGAAATACGGGGGCTCCGGAACCCCCTCCATGGACACCCTCGACAACTGGTATATTCCAGGTCACGCAGCAGTCGTCTTGGGACCAAGGAAAACTGGAGAAGACTCTTTATGACCGATTTGGTACGCAGAATTCCCTGGCGTAAGGAAGATGTGTCCGAAACTGAAATGTTGCTCACACGCGAATGGCTTGTGGCAAACGGACTGGGTGGCTATGCTTCAGGCACGGTGTCGGGTGTCCAAACGTGGCGATATCACGGGCTCCTGGTCTCTGCGCTTCCGGCTCCCTGGGGGCGAGTGGTAATGTTAAACGATCTGGCAGAGGAAATTGTCTTTCCGGATGGAGCATGTGTACGGCTCGGAGGTGAAAGCAAAGTCGGCAGCGAGCCGCAGTTTTGCGGACCACCGATCCTGTCTGAATTCCGGCTGGAATTAGGTTTGCCTGTCTGGCTTTTCACAAGAGGTGATTTCGTCCTTGAGAAAAGATTGATGCTACCCCATATGCAAAATAGCGTGCACATCATGTACCGCATGCTGTCCGGCGACGGTCCGGTGAGATTGGGGCTGTGTCCGGTAGTAAACTTCCGCAAGCACGAAGCTCCTCCGGATACTCCCATCGGAGAAGATTATTCAATTACGCTCTTCGGCGGCAATCGTTACGAAATTTCTTCAGGTGGCGGCATACCGCCTCTCCGGATCGCCCTTCATGGACGAGGTCCGGCTTTCGACGTGGACACCAGAACGATTCAGCCGGTCGTTTTTTGGATGGAAGAACGCCGTGGTTACAATAGCAAGGGCAATCTTTGGAGTCCCGGACGTTTCAACCTTGATCTCCAAGAGAATGAGAGTGCAGCGCTGGTCGCGTCGAGTCACAGTTGGGAGACCATGTTTGCGTTGACGCCCGACGAAGCTTTCCAGGCTGAGAAGCGGCGCCGTGAGCATCTCGTCAGGTTGGCTCATCCGGCAGCCCGGAAGGGGAGAGCCGCGGAACTGGTCCTTGCAGCGGATCAATTCGTCATTAAGCCGGCGGGACGTAAGGAAGATGCTGCACGCGCACAAGCCGCCGGGTACGACATCGTCAGCGTCATAGCCGGGTACCACTGGTTCACAGACTGGGGCCGCGACACCATGATCAGCCTCGAAGGCCTCACCTTGACTACGGGCCGGTATTTCGAGGCAGGTTCCATTGTACGCACCTTCGCCCATTACATTCGGGACGGCCTCATACCCAACATGTTCCCGGAAGGTGAAAAACAGGGCTTGTACCACACTGCCGATGCGACTCTCTGGTTCTTCCATGCAATCGGGCGATACATCGAAATTACGAACGACCGTGCCATCCTGCGGCTGCTCATTCCCAAGCTGTTGGACATAGTGGATCATCATATTCGAGGCACCTGCTTCAATATTAGAGTGGATCCCGCCGACGGCCTTCTTTCTCAAGGAGAAGGAGGTTATCAGCTTACCTGGATGGACGCGAAGGTTGACGATTGGGTCGTAACGCCGAGAGCCGGCAAAGCCGTGGAGATTAACGCACTGTGGTATAACGCGTTGAAATTGCTGGCAGCGTGGGTTACCGAAGAGCAAGGAAGTCAAGCGGCAGCTCATTTGACGGACTATGCCGATCGGGCCTATGCCTCTTTCAACGATCGCTTCTGGCATTCGAAGGGCGGTTACCTGTATGACCTGGTAGACGGTCGTGATGGCGACGATCCGGCATGCCGTCCCAACCAGGTCCTCTCAATTTCCCTACTTTATCCCATTCTTGCGCGCACACGCTGGGAGAGCGTTATGAATGTGGTCGCGGAACGGCTGCTCACTCCTTTCGGACTCAAATCGCTTTCTGGGGATCATCCGGAATACAAGCAAACCTACAGCGGTGACCTTCGGTCTCGAGATGCAGCCTACCATCAAGGCACCATCTGGGCCTGGCTTATCGGCCCATACATTGACGCATTGTTGAAATTGCATCCTGAAGACAAAGCGGGTGCACGGAAGTTGGTGCGCAGGTTCGCACCGGAATTGGACCACGCCGGCATCGGCTTCATCAGCGAGATCTTTGACGCCGAGGAGCCGCATACGCCGAGAGGTTGTATTGCACAGGCGTGGAGCGTGGCGGAAGTTCTCAGATGTTGGGTCAAGACCTGCGCCGAGGACGATCCTGAAGAACAGTGATCCGAAAGTCCTATTGTCCCCCCCATCTCGAATGGAAGGCTAAGATAATGGACCGATTTATATGTATTCATGCGCATTTTTATCAACCTCCCCGGGAAAGCCCTTGGCTGGAGGCGATTGAGATTCAAGATTCAGCGTTTCCGTACCACGATTGGAACGAGCGGATTTCAGCTGAATGCTACGCTGCAAACGCGATGTCGAGAATCCTGGACTCCGAGGGAAGGATCGTCCAACTGGTGAACAATTATGCCGGCATAAGCTTCAACTTTGGTCCAACTCTCTTACTCTGGATGGAGAAGTACGCCACCGACGCATATGAGGCAGTTCTGGAGGGAGACAAGCGTAGCGTGGAGAAATTCTCAGGCCATGGCTCCGCTTTAGCTCAAGCTTACAATCACATGATCCTACCGCTGGCCGACAGCCGTGACAAGACAACCCAGATTATCTGGGGAATAAAGGATTTTGAGTATCGATTCGGGCGCAAGCCCGAAGGGCTATGGCTACCGGAGACGGCCGTGGATCTTGAAACCCTTGACATAATGGCACAACATGAAATCGGATTTGTCATTCTCTCCCCCGGTCAGGCACGGCGGGTTCGGTCCATTGACGGTGGCGAATGGCAAGATGTCAGTGGTGTAAGAATCGATCACACCATGGCTTACCAAGTATCACTGCCCTCAGGCCGCGTCATGAACGTGTTCTTTTATGATGGTCCCATTTCACAGGCCCTGGCATTTGAAGGATTGCTCGACAACGGAGAAGCGTTCGCCCAAAGATTGCTCTACGCGTTCCCCGACGACCAGTCGTGTCCTCGCCTGGTTCACATCGCAACGGATGGCGAAAGCTATGGACATCATCATCGCGGTGGTGACATGGCGCTCGCGTACGCACTCCACTATATTGAATCCAATGGGTATGCCAAACTGACGAATTACGCCCAGTACCTGGAGCATCAGCCGCCGACGCATGAAGTAGAGATTTTTGAGAACAGTTCGTGGAGCTGCATTCACGGAATAGAGCGGTGGCGGTCGGATTGCGGGTGTAACAGCGGTGGCCGCCCGGATTGGAACCAGGCTTGGCGGGCCCCTCTGCGTGCGGCACTGGACTGGCTCCGAGATGCCGTGAATCCGGCTTATGAAAAATTGGCCCGACGGCTGCTGACCGATCCGTGGGGCGCGCGAGACGACTATATCGACGTCATAGTGGATCGATCTCCTGAGCGAATCAGTGCGTTTCTGCAGCGCCACGCAATTCGACCATTCGACGCCGGGGATGAGGCCAAGATCCTGGAGCTCATGGAGCTGCAACGGCACGCAATGCTCATGTACACAAGTTGTGGCTGGTTTTTTGACGAGCTTTCCGGGATTGAGACGGTTCAGGTCATACAGTATGCCGGCAGGGTTCTTCAGTTGGCCGACAAGCTTTTTAGCCCGCCCTTCGAACCCGGGTTTCTCGAACGTCTTGAGCTTGCCAAGAGCAACATACCTGAACAGGGGGACGGCCGCACAATTTATGAGAAATTCGTCAGGCCCGCCATGCTCGACTTGAAAAATGTCGGCGCGCACTATGCCATAAGCTCGTTGTTCCAGGACAACGGTGAACGAAGCTCGATCTATTCGTACTCTGCTGTTATGGAAGATTACCGCAATTTTCAAGTGGGAAGCGCAAAGTGCGTAATAGGCCGAGCAAAGGTCACTTCAATGGTCACGCGCGTATCCACAAGATTATGCTTTGGCGTTTTACACCTTGGCGATCACAATATCGCCTGCGGCACGGGTGAATATCAAGGAGCGCAAAAATATGAAGCCCTTGTGAAAGAAATTTCCGAGGCTTTCGCCAGGGCTGACTTCCCGAAGACCATACTTTTGTTGGGTAAGCACTTTGGGACGTCTACGTACTCTCTGACCTCTCTGTTTGCCGACGAGCGACGAAAAGTCCTGGACATGATCATGGAGCCGACTCTGAGAGAGGCTGAATCTGTATATGGCTCGCTATACGAGCACCATGCTCCCTTGATTCGCTTTCTGAAAGGAGCCGGAGCGCCACTGCCCAAGGGTCTAGCTTTGGCAGCGGAGTTATGCTTGAATGCCAAGCTTCGTGGGTCGCTTCAAGGCGAGGGGCTTGAGGCCGAAGTCGTTAGACCTCTTCTGGAAGAAGCTCGTTTGGCGGGCGCAACGCTGGATGCAACTGCTCTAGGATTGCTACTGGCAGTCAACATTGAGCATCTGGCCGAGCAACTTCTCGAACAACCCGACGACCTTTCTCGCATGGAGACGTTGAATAAGGCTGCAAAACTGGTCCGGACATGGCCGTTCGAGGTCAATCTCTGGAAAACTCAAAACACCTGTTACAAGCTCGTTCACACCCATTGGTCCCACTTCAAGGAGAAGGCCGGCCTGGGCGACAAAGACGCTCAAGAATGGATTCGTAGCTGCACCGTCCTGGCAAAGAACTTTTGGATTCGGGTACCCGAGAGCTCCACAGATTCCGACCTGTGATGAATCGCAAGACAGGGAAGTCCGTTCATGAATACTCCGGCAGCGACGTACCGGACTCAATTCAGTCATGCGTTGGGCTTTCAATCCGTGAGTGCGGTTTTCTCCTACATGGCGGACCAGGTCATATCAGACCTGTACGCTTCTCTAATCTTCAAGGCCTTCAAAGGGAGTCGTCACGGCCATGTCGTGGTTGACTCCAATCACCTGAATCCTGAGCTGAAAGGGTTCTTCGACCCGAAGCTGCTCTCCGCGGACCCACAACAACACAACAGACAATGGATTCAAGACATTGTCCCGAATCAAATGGCGATGGATTCGGAAACCGGACTCCTGATGAATATCGTGGTGCATAGACACAACTCGCAGGATTTGACCTTTCCGGCGCCCATACCAGATCCAATTGGGGGTTATCAAATCGCGGGAGGTTAGGGGCATGAAATCTACTCGATTGTTGTTCGTGTTTGTCTTAGCGTGGTTGGCCGTGACCTACATTGCGCTGTTCGGGGGTACTCTCCTGCCTGGGAATGCAGAGGCGAAACGGTCCTTCTTGGAGGCGGTTAAGCCCTTCCGCATTCCTGCAATTAATATTGACCGGTCGTCAATTCCGAGACCGTTGGTCGATACATCGATGACGTGCTATCCCTCGGCCCTCGAACATGCACCCGCGTTGCCGGCGCCTCCAATTGGGAATCGCGGGATCCGACGCGATCCCTTCTAACGGCAGTTGGAACTCTTCCGACTATCCATTGCGTTGACATGGTCATTGCAGCACCAACGATCGGATTCCGCCGTCAATAATCACAGAGGCGTTATTGGTTGGGAGTCAGGACAAATGATATCAGCAGCCGGTCTTTTGCGGTTCGTCGTTTCAGCTCTGGTGCTGATCGGGCTTGCCCCGTTCAGTTTTCTTGCAGGAGGCGTCACGGGCGTAATTGCTTGGTGTACCGATGAACTGCCTGAGATTCCTGAGTTAGCTTACTATAGACCGAAAACCGTCAGCACGTTCTATGCGGACGATGGGACGATCATTGGAGTATTCTACAAGCAGAAGAGATTTGTCGTCGATCTCGACCGCACCCCTTTTCACGTTTCGCATGCATTTATCGCTGCTGAGGATAGACGTTTCTTCGGTCATTATGGCATAGATTGGCAGGGATTTGCCCGTGCAGCATACAAGAATGCCATAGCGTTCAAATTTCAGCAAGGGGCAAGCACCATAACGCAACAGGTGGCTCGACACATTTTGTTGACTAACGATAGGAAAATCACCCGAAAAATCAAGGAAATGCTGCTGGCACGGAAAATTGAGCAGCTTTGGGGAAAGCAGAAGATCCTTTACGTGTATCTCAACGAGATCTATCTGGGTGATCAGTGTTACGGGATAGAGGCAGCCGCCCGCACCTACTTCGACAAGCACGTGACGGAACTGAGCATAGCGGAAGCTGCATTATTAGCGGGCATCGTTCCCAGTCCATCAAAGTACAACCCGTTCAAGAACCGGCATATGTCAATGGTCAAACAGCGACTGGTTCTCGGGAACATGCTGACATGCGGGGTCATTACCAAGGAGGAGTACGAAAAGGCGTTAAGAGAGAAACTGCAATTCCGAACCAAGGCGGATCGGCCTTTCGACATAGTGCCCGACTTCACGGAAGCGGTGCGTCGCTATGTGATAAAGAAATACGGAGAATCAAGAGTCTATCAAGAGGGGTTGAAAGTATACACAACGTGCAGACTCGAGGATCAGCAAAGAGCAACCCAGGCCATGAGGAAGGGGCTTGACGAGCTGAAAAATCGAGAAAAACGGCACACAGTGCTTCGCAAAATCAAGAAGGAGGATGTGGCCGGATTTCTTGGCGGCCGCTCTACACTCAAACTGGTCGTAGGTCATAATTATCAAGGACTGGTGACCGGCGTTTCCCAATCCCCAAAAGGTACTACTCGGCTACACGTATCGTTGGATAAGCTCGTCCACGGACATCTCGACTTACGCAAACGCTCATCAGCTTACACAGTCGGCCAGCTCCTGTCGTTAACATTCGAGAAGTACGAGAATAGTCTACCTGTCTTCGTGCAGGCTGAGGACCCTCCATTACAAGGAGCGCTTGTGTGTATAGAGAATGGAACGGGGTTCGTCCGAGCACTTGTTGGAGGGTCATCCCGCGACCACTTTCAATTCAACAGGGCGACGCAGGCGAAGCGCCAGCCTGGGAGTGTTTTCAAGCCGATCGTTTACGCCGCGGCCCTCGAGCAGTTTGGATACACGCCTGCTACCGTTATTGTCGATGAGCCGGTGGTGATCGAACTGAAAGGACGGGAAGAAGACTGGGCTCCAAACAATGCCGACCGATCCTTTCTTGGCCCCATTTCTCTGCGGAGCGCTTTGGAGAGCTCCCGGAACATTTGCACGATCAAGATACTCATGGACGTCGGTTTTGATCCGGTAATCCAACTTGCAGGACGAATGGGTATTCGATCAAAGCTTGAGAGAAACCTCTCCCTCTGTTTGGGGACTTCCGAGGCATCCTTGTTCGAACTGACAACCGCTTATACGGTCTTTCCCAACGGTGGAGTTTACCTGGAGCCTGTACTGGTGAAGAAGATCGAGGACCGCTATGGAAACCTTCTGGAAGACAATACTCGAATCACCAAGCTCGGTAAGGGGTTCGTGCCGGAGCCGTCACTTCGCAAAAAACCGGGGCAAATAGTAGTCGTGCCGAAGAGCTTCAAAACCTTGGGGAAGGCCCGGCCTCTCCAAGTTGAGTGCCCCTCCCCGGAGGACCCGATGCAGGAGTGGCCTAATGTCCGGAACAGTTTCTCGAGATCTTCTCATGACAAGAGACCACATCAGTTGCCGAATGCGACACCTGTTCCCAATGCATGTCCGCCCAGTCCAAGGTTGGAGCACCCGGCGCTCTCACCGCAGACGGCGTTCATCATGACGTCTCTTCTCCAGGGAGTGGTACGGCGCGGAACCGGGTCCAGGCTGGCCAAATACACTAAGAGGCAGGATTTGTGCGGTAAGACCGGAACTACGGACAACTCGGATGACGCTTGGTTCATAGGGTACAACCCACACTACACCACCGGGGTCTGGGTAGGATTCGACGACAACAGAACCTTAGGACGGGAGGAAACCGGTGCCCGGGCTGCCCTTCCCATTTGGGGCTACTTCATGAACGGACTGCTGCAGGGTAGTCCGCAAAAAAAGTATCCGGTGCCTGAGAAACTCGTAAGAAGAAGCATGCCTACGGTTGTCGTCAACAAAGGAACCGGAACCGTCATCGGTACCGCCATGGAACCTGTGTATGCTCCTTTGTCAGGGAAAACATTGACCTTTTCTCCTCTCGACAGTCTTGAGGCCATCCAGGTTGCTCTAGCCGAAGCCGAGCAGGCGAGGGAACAGAGAGTTATGGCCGGCAGTCCCTATGAGGCAACATACGTCCCCAATCAGCACGGCCCAATCCCGGTCACGGCCGGGTCGGCGTCATCTCCCAGGGACGCTGCCGGAAGCACCCTTCCAACTCCTCCTCTACGCTCGCATCCTGTTTACTCGCGCTCGTGGCCGGGGGCCGCGAGGGCGCAACCCATTCCGGCCTCAACTGCGGACAATATCCCGTGATGGCGATGGATACCGAACCGGTCCAGCCCCCGGGCACGGGTTTACCGGCATGCCGGAACTGAACGCTGGAATCGGAGGTGTCAGGGTTGATCCTGTGGGACGTTCAAGTGAGGTGGATAGCAGGGTTTCTCCGACATTCCCCAAAAGCCCGGAGACAATGGCGCGGTCTGACCCGCTTGAGAGAGAACTATGACAAAACACCACGGTGACTTCAAAAGCCGATGTGATTGACCGACATTAAGACACTAGGCAAATTCGTAACCCTTCATAAAGACTAAGACCAGGAATTTTATGGCCCGTTATTGAGACACTCGCCCCTTTCCTGCCCAACTCTCATTTCTCACCCTAGGCAGCGTGATAGTGGCGAACCGAGCGATATCTCAGCTCTTCCAAGAACACTTCTCCGTTTCCCACACTTGGCACAAAAAATGCTCCGCTTATCGTAAGGGTTAATGGATCTCTCGTTGATTAATATGAATGGCTTGCTGAGTCTATGGACCAGTTAGTAACGGCTGCATACTGCAAGGGCCGCGCGACTGAGGAATCGTATTGAACGAGCTCAGGGTACTGATCCCACATTCCGCGTATGGTAGTGGGCAAATTCGGGTCTATTTGCTCGTCTGGGCTTTGATAGGCTATTTGTGACGGCCCGAGCCAGTGATGTGCGGCGTCCGGCAGGGTATTTCTTGCCGAGGTCTGCCGTCGTGGCCA
>JBGSJS010000132.1:0-18899 GCA_041741735.1 Desulfomonilaceae bacterium
TGGCCACGACGGCAGACCTCGGCAAGAAATACCCTGCCGGACGCCGCACATCACTGGCTCGGGCCGTCACAAATAGCCTATCAAAGCCCAGACGAGCAAATAGACCCGAATTTGCCCACTACCATACGCGGAATGTGGGATATGAGCATCTCATGTTGCGAAAAGAAGAGGCCAAATTCCCGGTGGAGGTTCGCGCTCGCAGGGTACATCTGGAGGACCGTGAAGTTCGCATAACGGCAATTCGAGACATTTCCGAGCGTAAGATGGCCGAAGAGAATTTGCGGCAGACGAATGCCGCTCTCGAAGCATTGATTAAGGGTGCGCCGGCCGCTGTTATTGCGCTCGATACCAATGGACAAGTAAAGCTTTGGAACCCTGCAGCCGAAAGTATGCTCGGTTGGAGCGAGGCAGAGGTGCTGGGGAAATCCTTGTCATCCCTCCCCGAAGAGAACTTTGACGAGTGGCAGCCCCTGAGAGAAGGCGTTCTCCGCGGTGAGGCAATCAGAGGGGTTGTAGTTCGGAGTCGGAGAAAGGACGGCTCGACGATTGATTTAAGTATTTCGACGGCTCCGTTACATGATGTCCAAGGCAACATAAGCGGTATTATGACCGTCGGTATTGACATTACTGAACAGAAACGAGCAGAAGAGAAGCTGCGCTTCACTCAATTTGCCATTGATAACAGTGCTGAGGCAGCCTTCTGGATAAGGTCTGACGGGAGGCACATTTATGTCAACGATGCTGCGTGTCGGTCGCTCGGGTATTCCCGAGAGGAATTATTAGGTCTTTCATTACCTGACATTGACCCTGACTGCCCGCCGGAAAAGTGGGAAGAACACTGGAATGAGACCAAGCAGGCGGGCAGTTGCATTATCGAGACTCGTCACAAGAGGAAAGATGGTCGATTGTTCCCGGTGGAGGTCAGGATAAATTATGTTGAATTTGAGGGCCAAGAATACCACTGTAGCTTCGCCGTCGACATTACGGAACGAAAAGAATCAGAGCAGGCTCTTCTCGAAAGTATGGAGAAGTTCCAATCTATAGTGGAGAATTCTTTGGCCGGAATTTTCACGGTTGATGACGCTTACAGGTTCATTTACGTCAATGATGAGTTATGCCGCATATTGGGACATTCGCGCCGGAGTCTGCTGGGAATGGACTTCAGGGAGGTCTTGGCCGATGATTGCCGAGCTTTGGTGGTAGACAGGTACATAAGGCGACAACGCGGAGAAGAAAGTAGGTCTCGTTACGAAATCAACGTGGTGCGTGCCGACGGCCGGATACGAAGTGTGGAAATGCTCGTTGCGGTAGTCACGGACGCATCGGGATCGCCGCGTCGCATCGGACAGCTCATTGATATCACAGAGCGCAAGAAGACCGAAGAAGCCCTCCGGCAAAGCGAACGGAAGTACCGGGAATTGGTTCAGAATGCCAACAGCATCATTCTGCGTTGGAACCGCAAAGGTGATATCAAGTTTCTCAATGAATACGGACAGAAATTCTTCGGATATTCCGAGGAAGATATTGTGGGGCAACACGTTATCGGAACGATCGTTCCCCCGACGGAAAGCAGCGGCCGCGACCTTCGGCCTCTCATGGAGCAGATCTGTTCAAACCCCCGAGCCTTTGAACACAATGTGAACGAGAACATGCTTCGGGATGGAAGTCGCGTTTGGGTTGAATGGACCAATAAAGCCGTCTTCGACGAACAATCCCAATTGGTAGAGGTCTTTAGCGTAGGCACGGACATCACCGAGCGTAGGCGGACTGAAAATGCCATAAGGAACATCGTTGCGGGAGTATCTTTCGAGATCGGCTCGAGGTTTTTCGATTCCATCGCGACCCATTTCGCTTCTACACTGGGCGCAGACTGCACGCTCATTGGTGAGCGAATCGATCAACAGGAGGAAGGATACATAAAGACTGTGGCTTATTGTCTCGATGGGCGAGTCTCGGAGAATATCGAGTACCCCATTGAAGGATCGCCCTGTGAGATGGCTCTCAGGAAAGGTCTCTATTCTTGCCCTCGGTCCGTTCGGAAGGTATTTCCGGCTGATAATAGAATGGTGAGATTGGACGCGGAAGGATACGTGGGAGTAAGGTTGTCCGATAGTAGTGGCCGGCCGCTCGGAATCATGGCAGCATTGTACAGGTCTCCAATTACGGACCTGCAGTTCGCAGAGTCCGTTCTTCAAATATTTGCAGCACGGACGGCAGCGGAAATCGATCGCAAGCGGGTGGAGGAAGACCGTCTGCGCTTGGTTTCGGCAATTGAGCAGGCCGGCGAGAGTATTCTGATTACCGATCCGTCAGGGAGAATTCTCTACGCTAACCCCTCCTTCACGGAAACGACCGGCTATTCGCTTGACGAGGCTCTTGGACAGACGGCGGGAATCTTGAGAAGCGGCAAACATGACGAGTCCTTTCACCGAGACATATGGTCCGGAGTCCAACGAGGAGAGATCCGGCGTGGCCGCTTCACGAACAAGAAGAAGGACGGCACCCTGTATGAAGAATCAGCTTCTATCGCACCCATTAAGGATGAGACGGGTAAGATCCTCAACTTCGTGATGGTGGGCCGCGACGTCACCTCGGAAACAATGCTCCAGAAGCAGTTGAATCAGGCACAGAAGATGGAAGCGATCGGCACTCTGGCGGGAGGAATAGCGCATGATTTTAACAACATCCTCCAGGCTGTTCTTGGGTATACGGATTTACTTCTGATGAAGAAGCGGCTGGGGGATCCCGAACGAAAGAAATTGGAGATCATTCGACACGCCGCGAGGGACGGAGCGGATCTCGTTTCCCGAATACTGACCTTTGGCAGGAAGAGGGAATCCAAGACCCGTCCCGTGGAGTTGAATCAAGAAATCCGAAAGGCGCAGAAGCTTCTTGGTCGAACGGTACCAAGGATGATCGATATAAGGCTTAAGCTGGCCGAGAACCTCAAAGTCATCGATGCCGACCCTGCCCAGGTGGTGCAGGTCCTGCTAAACCTTGCCATTAACGCTCATCATGCAATGCCGGATGGCGGAAGGCTCCTTATAGAAACCTGCAACGTGTCGCTGGACGATGAATACCTCCTGACCCATTTGGGGGCAAGAGCCGGGCATTATGTCCTCTTGACCGTCTCGGATACGGGAGCAGGCATGGAACCTGATGTGGTGGACCGAATATTCGAGCCTTTCTTCACGACAAAGACGAACGGAGAAGGCACCGGCCTTGGCCTGTCAATGGTCCACGGCATCGTATCTCAGCACGGCGGCTATATCAGATGCTACAGTGAGCCCGGCAGGGGTACATCGTTCAAGATCTACTTCCCCGTGGCCGCCGGTGAGCTTTACTCCGATGTGACCGTGACAAGAGAAATGCCCGCTTTTGGAACTGAAACCATTCTTCTGGTTGATGACGATGACCGGATTCGAGCAATGGGCACCCAAATGATCGAAATGGCCGGATATCGCGTCGTTACGGCACGAAGCGGGGAGGAGGCCCTGAAAATCTATGGTTCTCAGAAGGCCGACATTTCCCTGGTCATTCTCGACCTCATCATGCCGGGGATGGGCGGCAACCGTTGTCTCGAAGAATTAGTCCGCATCGATCCCGAGGTGAGAGTCCTTGTCGCCAGCGGCTATTCTCCAAACGGTGTTACCCAGGCCGAAAAGGGCGGAGGCGCCGGAGGATTCATTAACAAGCCTTATGATGCCAAGGGAATTCTTATTGCGATCAGGAGCCTGTTGGACAAAGGAGCCTTATAGCCACCATTTGGGGAACGGTTGGCAGTCCTTCTCTGCATTCATCACCCCTTCCTCCGAATTCTTGGGGGATTGTTCTGAAAATGTCCATGATATTATTGTGATGAATGAGTGGAGATTGTCTCGGCCCGTCCGACGGCTCCGCGCGGTTTACCCTCCCGATGCGTCGAGAGAGGAAGACGAGCCCGGTCTCCTTCAAATTCTCAGGCATTAAGGCTCACAGTCTCTTGGCGTAATAGAGAGTTTGGACCACCGGGATCAGCAACGGTAGGAAGGCGACTTTGACTACGGTGAACACACGCCGGGGGTCCATTTAGAGATGGGCTATCCGGACAACCATGTTGATCACAGACCAACACATCCAGGCCTTGCGTCCGTGTCGGCTGATCAAGTACCAATTCCCTTCAGACTCAAGAGCCTTCCGAATAAGAAAGCCGTAGCCGAGCTACTTTTGATCTCGTCCCAGCGCCGAAGTCAGGCCAGAGTGATCAGTACGACACCGAGGCAAATGGAAATAGGCTGACACTCTGCTCAAAAGGGTCAGGCGGAACTTGCCGTGCAGGTCGTTACCTTTACTGCTCCTTATCTCGGACCGGGAAGGGACAAGATTTGACTCGCACATGTTCTTGATATAGATTCAATTCTTACTTGGGATCGCTGCGAGTGCCGGGTGTTTCCCAGAAGGTTCCTCTTTCGGGGATTTGATATGAACGACGAAGATCTCACTCGAAACGATTTAGTGGCAGTACTGGCGGTTCTTCGCCACAGGGTTGCAGAATTGGAAGCCAGACTGAACTGTCCGGGCACGTCTGAAGCAGAAGCTGGGCAAAGGCGTCTGGCGATGGCCACGGACCAAGAAGAAGATGCTTTACGGTCAGATAGTATGGAACCTGGTGGAATTCTAGAGGACTATCGTTCAGTGGTCCGGAACGCCAGCGAAGCCATATGCATTACTCAGAACGGTTTTCTGAAATTCGCCAATCGAGCGGGCACAGAACTGACGGGCTATTCGGAAGAAGAGCTCCTCTCGATGGCCTTCGCCGCCCTCGTGCACCCCGAAGACCTGGAAGAGTTGGTCCGTATCTATATGATGAGACTGCGTAAAGAATACGTTCCTCCAGGGCATCGTTTTCGGATCATCACGAAAGCGGGAGTGGTAACGTGGGTCGAATCTTGGTCCGCCTCCATAATCTGGAATGGACAACCAGCAGTCCTGTCCATGATTCGGGACGTGAACCAGCAGGTGCACGATGGGGAACTGATGCGCCAGGAGCATGAGGAACTCGACCGACGAGTTCAGGATCGAGCAGCCAAGCTTCAGGCAATCAATGACCAGCTAATACGGGAGATTAGCGAAAGGAAGCAAGCGGAATTGTCACTGAGGGAGAGTGAGGACCGCTTCCGAAAACTCATGGAGCGCTCCCCGATGGCGATATCAGTGACCGATATGAAGGATGAGGTAAGATATTTGAATCAGAAATTCACTGAGTTATTCGGTTACACTTTGGAAGACATACCAACGCTCGATCATTGGTGGCAATTGGCATATCCCGATCTACAATATGCAGGTCAAGTCAGGTCTGAATGGCTCAACGCGATCAGAGAGGGTGACAAAAAGGCTACGGAAGCTTTACCAGTTGTGCGGGAAATAAGATGCAAGGATGGGGCTACTCGTGTGATAGACGTGAGAAAAACCGTGATAGACAACTGGGTAATACACACCTTTCTTGACGTAACAGAGAACAAACGACAAAAAGAAGCGCTGTTTGAAAGCGAACAGATGTTTCGTCTATTTTCAGAGCAGTCGTTAATGTCGGTGGCAGTCCTTCAGGATGGGGTCTACAAATACGCTAATCAAGCCATGTCGGACCTGTGTGAATACTCTGTTGAACAAATTCTGAACTGGAAACCTGAGGAATTCCTAGAAGTGGCTCATCCAGATGATCGGTCGTTGGTAATGGATCAGGCCAGGAAGAAACAGGAGGGTGACCCACGCCATAAGACACACTACACTTTTCGTATAATCCCCAAATCCGGAGTGACCAAGTGGGTGGAAATCTATTCGAAGACCATTCAATACAAAGGCACGCCTGCGAACCTCTTAACCATGCTGGATATAACCGAGCGCAAGAAGGCGGAGGAAGCTCTAACAAAAGCTCACGATGAAATGGCACAGCGAGTCGACGAACGCACAGCGGAGCTGTCGGTCTTAAACAAGAAACTCGCGCAGGACATCACCGAGCGCAAGAAGGCGGAGGAGGCGCTGCGAAAGAGTGAGGAGAGGTTGGAGCTTGCGTTGAAGGGAGCCGACCTCGGTCTATGGGATTACAACCTTCAGACCGGTGAGGCGTTTGTAAATGCGCGCCGGGCGGAAATGGTCGGATACGAACTTGACGAAGTTGAGCCTCACTTCACGTGGTGGGGAAAGCAAGTTCATCCTGAAGACATACGTAAGGTATTGGAAGCTTTCAACAATCACTTGGCAGGGCGCACTCCCTTATATGAGTGTGAACATCGGCTCCGCCACAAATCGGGCCAATACATATGGATTTTGGCTCGTGGAAGAGTTTTGGACTGGAACGAGCAGTCCCATCCAGTACGAATAGTGGGAACCAGTCTTGACATTACTGATCGCAAAAGGACGGAGGAGGCACTACAGAAAGCGCACGACGAGCTTGAACATCGCGTTCAGGAACGGACCTCCGAACTCGTGGGTATCAACCAGCAGCTTGAACAAGAAATCGTGCAGCGCAAGCGTGGTGATGAGGCACTTCGTGAAAGCGAGCAAAGGTACCGCACCCTGTTCGAGGAATCCCGAGATGCAGTGTATATGACCACCCGGGACGGTAGGCTGGTTGATGCAAATCAAGCCTTTCTGAATCTGTTCGGATTGACGAGAGAAGAGGCGGAGAATATGGGCATTCTCGCCATATACGCTGTTCCAGCCGATCGCAAGCGCTTCCAGGAGGACATAGAAAGAGACGGATCGCTCAAGGACTATGAGGTGAAATTTCGGAGAAAAGACGGCACAGTGATCGAGTGCCTAGTTAGCTCGACGCTAAGACTGGACAAGGATGGAACAATTGTTGGCTACCAAGGTATTGCTCGGGACGTTACCGAGCAAAAGTTGCTTCAGAAGCAGCTTTTCCATTCCCAGAAGATGGAAGCCATCGGTACCCTGGCAGGCGGGATTGCGCATGATGTCAATAACTTGCTCCAGGCCGTATTGGGGTACGCAGACCTTCTCCTCATCAAGAAGGCGCCGGGCGACCCTGATCGCAAGAAATTGGGGGTCATTCAGCAAGCGGCCCGAGACGGGGCCGATCTCGTGTCGAGGATACTTACCTTTAGCAGGAAAGGAGAGTCCAAGACCCGTCCCGTAGACTTGAATAGTGAGATACGGAAGTCGGAAGAGCTTCTAAAACGGACGCTCCCGAAAATGATTCAGATTGAACTGTTGTTGGCGGATGACATAGCAATTATCGACGCCGACCCCGCACAATTGGAGCAGGTAATACTCAATCTGGGAGTCAATGCCCAACATGCCATGCCAGATGGGGGGCGACTACTGATAGAGACCAAGAACGTTTCCCTCAGGGATGAATACCTAAGGGCCCACTTGGGTGCTAAAGCGGGCAAGTACGTTCTTCTCACCGTCTCGGACACCGGCTTCGGCATCGAAGCAGAGGTTCTAGACCGCATATTCGAGCCGTTCTTCACTACCAAGACTAACGGACTGGGTACCGGTCTAGGTTTGGCCATGGTCCACGGTATTGTTTTGCAGCACGGTGGGATCATCAAGTGCTACAGCGAACCCGGCATGGGGACGTCTTTCAAGATTTATTTCCCTGTCTCTTCCAGCGTGCGAAAAACGGGCATGGCATCGACTCGGGAAATGCCCGCATTTGGCACAGAGACCATTCTTCTGGTGGACGACGATGACCGAGTGCGAGAGATGGGCAAGGAAATGATCGAGATGGGCGGCTATATAGTACTGACCGCCGACAGCGGAGAAGAGGCCTTGGAAGTGTACGTAAGCCACAGAGAGGAAATCTCGCTCATTATCCTCGACCTTATCATGCCGGGGATGGGAGGAAACCGTTGTCTCGAAGAACTGCTGCGTATCGACCCGGATGTTAGAGTCCTCGTCGCAAGCGGGTATTCTTCGAACGGCCTATCCCAAGACGCAAAGGGAAGAGGCGCACGAGGATTCGTCAGCAAACCTTATGATGCCAAGGAAATTCTTATTGCGATCAGGAGCCTGTTGGACAAAGGAGCCTTATAGCCACCATTTGGGGAACGGTTGGCAGTCCTTCTCTGCATTCATCACCCCTTCCTCCGAATCTTGGGGGATTATTCTGAAAATATCCATGATATTAGTGTGATGAATGAGTGGAGATTGTCTCGGTTCGTCCGACAGCTCCGTCCGAATTACCCGTTGAACCGCGAAATCATATAACGATCTCGGGTAAGAGTTCTCCACCGCGTGAGCCAACGTATGGGGGAGGTTTGGAGGGAGAGAAGAGTCTCTCCCTCCATAATGAAGAAAGAACAGCTTATCTTATAAGGGCCTCTGATTCACCCGAGGCGCATCCACGGGCTGCATTCTCCAAGATTTCTATCTTTCGTTGTAGCTTCTCAGCTATGGGAGTTGATATCAGACCTTCCTGCTTACAGTCGCTTGGCGTAAGAGAGCGTTTGGACTACGGGGATCACCAACGATAGGAAGGCAGCGTTCGCCACGGTGAGCACATGCCGGGGGTCGATGTAAAGACAGGCTAGCCCCGCAGCCATGATGACCGCCGACCAGCACATAAGCGCCCCGGCTCCGTACCGGTTGATCGAGTACCAATTCTCGTCGGACTCAAAAGCCTTCCGAATACGAAATCCGTAGAAGGAGTTCATCTTGATCCAGCCTAAGTAGAGCGGGATGCTTACGGCGAGGAGGATGATCCCGACGCAAACGAGGGTGACGGCAGTTTTGGCGTTTACGGTCTCCACAACTCATGCCTCCTTGGATGAATCGGTCTTACCGGTTTGGTCCGGAACGATCTCATCTATGCTTCGGAAGAGCTTCCCTCCACTCGACTCGATCCAATACAGGACCTGCAGGTTGAACGGCTGCCCGTCAAATTCTCCGCAGTTTCTGAAGTCAGTCCGGAGTCCGTAACACTTCTTTCCCCGTGCGGCGGCAAATCCGATTTCACTGACGGTACCTGAATCCAATTCCGCCCCGTCGAGAACGCCCAAGACAATATCGCAGGAGCGTATCATATCCTCGTTGGCCTTCCCGATCTGCACGGCTATTTCCTTGAAGGCTCGTACACGGGCCGACCAATCGGTAATCGTGCCTGCTTCCGCAATAGCCGTCCCGTACTCCCCTTCCCAAGGGTCCAAGACCACGCAACCCATTTCGTGCAACCGCTCTCTGATTTTGTCCCTGTACGACTTGCCTTCCGGGGAGAAGCCGAGAGGGGATGCCAAGTATACGGTCCTCATGCGTCGTTCCTCGTTTCAACGCGATTTCTCAATCATGCCGGGGAAAAAGCAACCACAATTGTCCATCGCAGTCAAGTCGGATATCCTTGCACTGCTGAAAGACGTCAGATCGGATGAGGGACGATTCCTCGGCAGGACACGCACCTTCTCTCGATTTCAGAATTTCCGTGCGGCACCGATCGCCGGAATCGGGTAGACGCCGAAGACAAGGCCCCTTCTTGACTCGGAAGCCTTCCCGCAGAAATTAGCTTGACCGCCCGCCGGTCTAAGCGTACCGTTATCATAGCGGAATAGTGAGCCGTTTTTGCCCATGAGACGACTCAGAGCAGACTCGAAAGAGGGGGCCTTCCCATGACCGACGAATCCGAGAATCCAGGGGCCTCAAGGATCCTCATCTGTGAAGACGAAGGTATACTCGCCGAGGATATTGCCGAGATACTGAGATCCCTCGGCTACAAAATCGCGGGGATTGTCACAAACGGCGACGCAGCCGTTCGAGCGGCAGAAGATACCAAACCTGACTTAATTATCATGGACATCAAACTGGCAGGCGAGATGGACGGGATAGAGGCTGCCGCGCAGATTCGCTCACGCAGGGATATTCCTTTGGTCTACCTCACTGCGTATAACGAAAAGACTTTCCTGGAGAGAGCCAAGAGGACACAGCCTTATGGGTATCTGGGCAAGCCTATCGGTTTGTCCGATCTCAGGAGCACCGTAGAGACGGCGCTTTACAGACATAGGGCGGACAAGCGGGTCAGAGACGGTGAGGAGCTCTATAGGGCATTAGTAGAAACCACGGATACCGGATACGTCATCCTCGATCATGAAGGCAAAGTATTGGACGCCAACTCGGAGTACCTGAGGTTGTCGGGTCACATTGACATTGAGGAGATACGGGGCAGATCCGTGGTGGAATGGACCGCCGAACACGACAGAAATCGAAATGCGGAAGAGGTTAAGGAGTGTTTTCGCCGGGGATTCGTGAGGAATCTTGAAATCGATTACGTTGACAAGAGCGGGGCTGTTACGCCAATAGAAATCAATGCCACCGTCGTAAGCATGAGCGGGGGAACCTGCATTGTAACACTTTGCCGGGACATCACCGCCCGCAATAAGGCCGAGGAGGCACTGCAGCAGAGTCAAGAGCAACTGAAGACGATTTTTGAGACTTCTCCGGCAGCTATGTTCCTCGTCAACCCTGAAGGCAACATCACGTTCGCCAACCGAAGAATGGGCGACCTCTTTTCTCGACGCACCGAGGACCTGCCGGGCACCCCATATGTCGAGCTCGTGCATCCGGAGTCGCGATCCGTCGGCTACGGCAAGATGAAATCCTTGATGTGCGGAGAAATTGACCACGTCAACCTGGAGCGGCGTTACATAAGAGCGGATGGCAGTGACTTCTTGGGGCATCTCTCGGGTCGCAGACTTTTGCGATCCGACGGTGGTCTCGACGGGTTGGTGGGCATCATAGAGGACGTTACCGAGCGCAAGAAGGCTGAAGAGGATCTAAGAAGAAGTGAAGAACGCTTCCGCAGCCTCATTGACCAAGCACCGGATGCCATCTTCGTCCATGACTTCGACGGAAGATTCCTGGAGGTCAACCGACAGGCCGTCAATGCGCTGGGTTATTCACGGGATGAATTCCTATCGATGTCCGTGAACGAAATTGATCCCGATACCCTTATCAGGGGAGACAGCTCCAACTGTTGGGCAAATCTTCCCGCCACCTTTGAAGCAACACACAGACGAAAAGACGGGACGACATTCCCGGTCGAGATCCGGCTGGGACCTATCGAATATGGCGACACAAGAGTTGTGCTGTCGGTAGCTCGCGACATCACTGACCGCAAGTTGTCGGAGAAGGAGAGGAGGGAAAGCGAAAACAGGTATCGGAGTCTCGTGGAGGCTTCGCCGGATCCAATCCTCATGTATGACCTCGAAGGGAACCTGATCACGGTCAATCAACAGGCCGCCGTCACATACGGCGTCGACTCGCCCGTGAAACTTCTCGCAGAAGTCAAGAAGATCTCCCAAATTCTGGATGCGGAGGATCAGGACAAAGCGTATGAGAACATGAGGCAGACACTTGCAAAAGGCGTTTCACGGAAAGCAGAATATAATGTCATTCGCAATGATGGCAGCACTTTTCCGGTTGAAGTCAACTCTTCAACCGTCAGAAGCGCTGACGGCGAACCAATAGGCTTCCTGAGTATGGTCCGTGACCTGACGGACCGCAAAAGGGCGGAGGAGGAAGTTAAGAAAAGCAGGGGTATGATCGCTTCTATTTTGAACTCGGTTCCGCAGTCCATTTTCTGGAAGGATCGGGACGGCGTGTACCTGGGATGTAATGAAGTGTTTGCCGCAGCCGTAGGGCTGGATAGTCCGGATCAGATTGTCGGCAAGACGGACTTCGACCTCCCGTGGCCTCGCGATGAGGCTGAAGCGTACCGTGCGGACGACCAGGAGGTTATGGAGAGTGAAAACGCAAAACGCCATATCGTGGAGCCACTCCAACAAGCCGACGGCACGAGGCTCTTGATTGACACCACCAAAGTCCTCCTGGTGGACCAGGACAACAACGTCTATGGTGTCCTGGGAGTATACGAGGACATCACAGAGCGAAAGGCCAGAGAGAAAGCTTTACTGGAGAGCGAGGAGCGCTTCCGACTCACTTTCCAAACCAGTCCCGACTCAATCAGCATTAATAGGCTTGGTGATGGTTTGTATCTTGATATTAATGACGGATTTGCCCGGATAACAGGCTATTCCAGGGAAGAAGTCATCGGAAAAACGGTCCCTGAGCTAAACATCTGGCATAACCCGCAAGATCGACGGCGTTTGATCCGGTCTCTTCAAGAAACAGGCTATGTTAACAACATGGAGGCCAAATTTAGACTCAAAGACGGCACGGTCATCACCGGACTGATGTCCGCACGAGTCATTATGCTGAAGGGGGAGCCTCACATTGTTTCCATTACCAGAAATATTGAGGACTGGATAAGAACCCAGGAGGCCCTCCGAGAGAGCGAACAACGTTACCGCACTCTCTTTGAAGATTCGATAGATGGGGTATTTTCTGTTCTAAGAGATGGAACCATAACGGATGCCAACGCATCTTTCTATGAGCTCTTCGGATATACGAGAGAGGAAATGATCGGGAAGGACGTTCGCGAACTGCACTTCGATCCGGCCGATCGCCTGAAGTTTGTGAAGGAAATAGAGGAGAAAGGGTTTGTGAAAGACTATGAAGTCAAGTTTCGCAAGAAAGACGGAACGGAGTTTGACTGCCTGCTCACCTCATCCGTGCATTTTGGACCAGATAGAAGCATTGCCGGCCACCGAGGCATCATACGAGACCTGACCTTACGCAAAGGGCTTCAGAGACAACTCCTTCAGGCCCAGAAGATGGAAGCGATCGGCACTCTTGCCGGAGGTATGGCCCACGACTTCAACAACTTGCTACAGGCTATTCTCGGCTTTTCGGACCTTCTCCTTATGAAGAAGGACCCGGGAGACCCTGATCGCAAGAAGCTCGAAGTCATCCAACACGCTGCACGCGACGGCGCCGATCTCGTTTCAAGAATACTCACGTTCAGCAGGAGGGCTGAGTCGCGAAAGCGTCCCATCGACTTGAACGAAGAAATCCTTGAGGCGCAGAAACTGGTGGGCCGAACCGTACCAAGGATGATAGAGATCAAACTTGTTCCGGCAGAGAACCTCGCAATCATTGACGCCGACCCTGCCCAGGTCGAACAGGTCCTGCTCAATCTCGTCGTTAACGCCCAACATGCGATGCCGGATGGCGGACAACTTGTCATAGAAACAAGCAACGTATCGGTGAGCGATGAATACTTGAGGGCCCACCTGGACGCCAAAGCAGGCAACTATGTTCTTCTATCCGTCTCCGACACCGGCGTGGGGATAGCTCCGGACGTGCAAGACCGTATATTCGAACCGTTTTTTACCACCAAAACTAATGGAGAAGGAACCGGACTGGGGTTGGCCATGGTCCATGGCATTGTCTCACAGCACGGAGGATATGTCAGATGTTACAGTGAACCCGGTATCGGAACTTCTTTCAAGATCTATTTCCCGGTCTCCGCCACTGAGCGACTAAGGGAGTCGGATGAGACCCGAGAGATGCCGGCGTCCGGTAATGAGACCATCCTCCTGGTTGACGATGACGATCGAGTTCGTGACATGGCCCGGGAGATGATCCGAGAGCGCGGATATCAGGTACTCGCCGCACGCAACGGAGAGGAAGCACTGGCGGTCTATGCCGCCCACAAAGACGACATCTCGTTGGTCATCCTCGACCTGATCATGCCTGGAATGGGCGGCTGGAAGTGTCTCGAGGAGCTTCTACGGATCGATCCCAATGTGAGAGCCTTGGTTGCGAGCGGCTATTCGTCGGCCTGTCTCAGCGAAGACGACAAGGGGATGGGGTCGGTCGGCTTCATCGGCAAGCCCTACGATGCAAAGGATATTCTCGGTGCCATAAGGATCGCCTTAGATAAGGATCACACGTAAGGCATCCTCAATATGGTGAATCAAGAGGGCAACTCGGCCTCTTACGGACTAAAATCACGTAATCAGGCCCTCGGACTTAATAGCGGCGGGGGCCGGCCGGAAGATTCCGGTTGACAGAGGGGCACGCTGTCAGGTACGCTCAACAACAGCAAGAATCCGGCCTTTACGGCGATTTGATGGCACTTCTTATCCGCATCGGGTCGTGTAGGACTCCGTATGGCGACCTTTTGGGGCAAACGGAGCTATTTTATGGTCCCTCAGCAGGATCTGGAAAACGCTCAATGGCAATCCCGTCGCATAATTCCGGATAGTATAATTATGCCACTCAACCACAAAAGCGCCCGTCCGATAACCCCGACGGAAACGAATAGCCCAGTTAATGCGCCTAATGGCCGTATACGTACGTCCTCCCGGATGCGACAATTCAGTTCCTGAGGTGCGTTATGGGTAAGGTGCGGTTCTTTAGAAATTTGCTCGGTGGATTGCTCATATGCTTCCTATTCTTTCTGGTGGTGGAGACGGTCCTTCGCCTGGTGTGGACCCCCAAAGTCCCATTGAGGAGTGATCCGTATGTGGGCTTTTCAAGCCTAAACCCTTTGTACGTGATCAAAGATGGTACGGCCTCCACTTCCGGCCTCAAGTTTTCCATGTTCAACAAAGTTTCCTTCCCGGTCAAGAAGACTCCAAATACCTTTCGTGTCTTCTGCTTTGGAGGATCGACCACTCAGGGGCAGCCGTACAATGATAAAGTCGCATTTTCCGGATGGCTCGAGGATCTGCTCAAGGCATCCTCACCTCACCGCAACTTCGAAGTCATTAATGCAGGAGGAATCTCATACGCATCATACAGAATAGTCCCATTGATTCAGGAGACCGCCCGGTTCGAGCCGGATCTGATGGTAGTATATACCGGTCAAAACGAATTCTTGGAAAGACGTACATACCATAATCTTTTCACCCAAGGTCGTTTTCTCGTTACATTGAGGTCATGGCTGCAGACGCTTCGTATTTATCACCTGTTGGAGCATCTATGGCAGCCGGTTCTCAAGGGCCGGACTTTACGGGAAGAGCAGAACCGGACCGGGACTCCGCAAAGGGTACCCCCAACCGACCGGACCAAGTTCATCATGTACGAGGAAGCACATGAAATACTTCATGACACCCGACACGGAATGAATCTTTTCTTCAGGGATGAAGACTTCTCCAAAGCGGTGGTAAAGCATTTTACATACAATCTCAACGAGATGATTTCATTTTGTAGAAGTATCGGAGTCCCGATAGTATTCGTGGAGCCGGCCTCAAATCTCAAAGATATGTCACCCTTCAAGTCCCAGCACAGCCCGCATATGACATGGTCTCAAAAGAAAACCATTGAGAGTCGAATCAGGGAAGCGATCGACTTGATTCATGCTTCCTCATATGCACAGGCCCTGGAAATACTGGACGCGGGAGTGTCGAGAGATCCGCTGTATGCAAATTTGTATTTCTGGAGGGGAAAAGCTTTACTCGGCATGGGCCGTATGAAGGAAGCCGCCGATGCATTTCTTCGTGCAAAAGACCTTGATGTTTGTCCCATTCGTGCTGTTTCTGCTATAGAAGCGGCGCTGGACTCAGTCACGTCGGAGCGTGGTGTCCCGCTGGTAAGATTCAAAGAGGCCTTGAAGACGAAAACCAAGGACGGTTCCGGAATCCCGGGCGATGATTGCTTTGTCGACCAGGTGCATCCAAAGATCGAGCTCCATCTTTTCATTGGAGAATTGATTCTCGAGCAATTGATTCAAAACAACCTCATCCAGGTAGAGAGAGTCTTATCGCCGGAACAGCGTAAACAGGTCTTCCACAAGAGAATGGCCGATTTGGGTAGTGCATATTTTGAACGGTTAGGCGACGTAAATCTAAGTCTGGCATATAATTTCAATTGGTTCGGTAAGCATAGAGAAGCATTAATGTTCCTGGAAAAAGCAGCCGATAAAATAAGGGAGGGTTCCGAAGATCAACGGTTATTGATCGATCTGTATTTCAAAGCGGGCAATTTTGATCGCGTCGTACGGGAGCTGAATACCTTTATGCATCACTGTGGAGACGATGACGAGCGACTGGAATATTGCGGGAATATGATGCTTGCGGTGGGAATCGCTCAAGACGATAAGGCCCGGAAGGACCAAGCAATCGAAATATTGAAAAAGGCGGTCAAGATAGGAAAAGAGAGCTCAGATCCGAAATTATCATTGGCAAATGCCTATGTGCAGCTCAATAATCTCGCCGAGGCCGGCATTATTCTGCAAGGTCTCGTCAAGTCAAAAGATACGCCGCAGGCCTTCGCCGACACGGCTCACCTGTACGTGCTGCAAGATAGGCCGAAGGATGCCCTGGACGTTATCGAGGAGGCGCTCCGTCTGTTTCCTGAAGCAGACGACCTAATGGGCATCTACGGTGCTGTGCTTGCCGAAAACGGCAGATTTTCCGAGGCGATCTCCCCACTGAAGCAAATGATGGAGATCGACCCGGCGGACCATTATTATGATTATATGCTGGCAACCGTGTATTCAAGGTCAGGAAATAGTAGGGAGGCCGTCCGATTCCTTCGGCAGGCTCTTCAAAAGGGTTTTTCCGATATCGATAAATTCCGGAGCGATCCAAAACTTGATGCGGTCAGAAACTCGCCGGAATTTTCCGCCTTGCGTTCGGAATTGGAATGAAATGATCGGGGGCTACGGGATGTTTAGGGGCCAGGCCCACTTTTGAGGGAGACCACATATACATTATAGAATCTTACTCTTGAGAGACATTGAGCCACCAAGACGGCAAGGATTCGTCTTACGAGCATCCGCACTCTTCATCGGCGCAGCAATGTCCGTGCGCTTCCTGAGAATTTTCAACCTGGAATGCCTTGATTTCGTTCGCTGCTCCTTTGAGCTTGGAAAAGACTCTTTGCATCCCTTTGCAGGAATATGCTTCATCAGGAAACTTGAAATACCCTATGCACTGGGTAAAATACCGGCATATGCTGCATTCGCCCTGTTGGGCCATTAAATCGAATCTGTAATCTTCGAGAAAATCCACGGAGCTCCCGGAAATCTCGACGGGCAGGCGCGGAGAAATGACTATAGCGCCGTCATCTCGTACGTACCTGTCTCGTGCGGGATCTTCATGTTGAATCGTCCACAGGGAATCATCGAGTTGATTTCGGCAGAAGGCCAACAGAAGACTATGGAAAAACTCTATGGGGACTTCAACTTCGGCGTTATACAAATACAAGTCCAGAGCGGACTCAAGTTCCCGAACAAGGGCCTCGTCGGGTTGATGTACAATCAGCTCGGTCTCAATACGCAATGATACGGCCGTATTGACGGCGCGCATGAAGCCCGGTGATGCATCGATCAAGACGCTGACGGGATTGCGGAAGGCCGCGTTGGAATAAAGGGGGAGGTGCTCGGCTTCTCTTTCCCAATCTTTCATAAGAATCTCGATAGGTATGGTTGGATCGAGATGTGAAAGGGGAGCAGGCTCGGGATGCGCTCCAATGAGTTGTACGCACTCGAGTCGCTTCCGATCGACTTTTTCAACGGCTCGAAGCAACTCCGAGGGGTCCTCCGAGCGAATAATGACCATCTCGTCGCTGTAGCTCGATATTAACGATGCAGGAATGTTATAGGTCGGCATGAGTATTCACCATTGAGATATTCAGCATTCGCAGGGAGACGTTTTGAGAGGACGCCCTATGGGCCTGATGCTCCGGGATTTCAAATACTCGAAAAAACTCTTCAGCCCCTTACACCACTGGGTTCTGCCGCTTTCGTCATGAGTTATGACACATCCTGAATTGCAGAAGCCTTGGAATTCGCATGCCAGACACTCCGCCGGCTGATTCTCTTTAAGAGCCGCGATGATTCTGCTCGAAGGATGTGCCACAACCTCGTCAAAAGTCATCTCCTCAATGTTGCCGATTCGATGACTGTCCCTGTCTTGAAATCTGGGGCAAGGATACAGGTCGCCTTCCGGAGAGACGGTTACGGAGCGCACCTTGTCCGGGCGTACGCTATACTCGCACATTGTTGTCGGGCGACCTTGGGTCAGGTGAATATACCAGTCTTCAAAAGGAGTTATCGGCAAGGAGTATCCGTCCGCCTCCCATACGTCCCACAGGCCTTTGAAATACTCTCCCAGGTCCTCAGGGGTCAGTCTGTATTCGTCGTTATCGAAATCTTCCAGGGGATGATAAAGAACGTCCCCCGCTCCGATATTCCTGAAGTAATAGTATGTGCCTTCAATCACATCCAAAGATTTCTTGTGGATGACATAGACCATGCCTATGTGAAATCCGTCTTTTCGAAGGAGCTTCAAAGATTGGAGCGCATCGTTCAAATAGCTGCCCCCGTTATTGAGAATCCTCGTGGAATGGAAGGGATCGATACAGCCGTTGATATGCCTGTCCGGAAGGACTCTCATTACAATCTCTCGAGTCCTTTCATTCTTGTATAAGCACATGTTCGATTGCATCCCGTTCTCGATATCGAGATGACGTAAGTATTTGTCTTTGAGTTCCAGAAAATAGGAGTAAAACGGTTCGCCGGGAAGCATCGGCTCGCCGCCGTGCCAATAAATATACCCTTTCGTAAAACCGTGTTTCTTGGTGAAATCCCCGTATTTCACAATAAGGTTTTCGAGTCGCTCTTTCGAGAGAATTGTGGAGGGTTTCAAGGAATGGCAATATATGCACTTTGCGTTACACAGGAGGGTAGGTTTAATCACCAAATTCAATTGCTTGAGTTCCATGTTGCCTCATCCGATGGAGGTCGGCGAATAAGCCCCGGGGTGTGCCTCCATGCTTAATGGCCGAACCGGCCACCCTCGGCGGCGCCGTACTTACGGAAATTCTTCGGGTAAACCTGCACGTGGGGGCCAACTACATGCTTACACCCCACGTGCAAGTCCTTGCCATGAACCAGAGTTAATCTCCGCACACCCACTCTTTAAAGAAATCATCCCAGACCCACTTCGAACAGCCGGTGCCGCAACCTCGAGCGCATCCTCGAGCGCATCCTCTGCCGCGGTGGCGACAACCTCTGCCGCCTCCACCGCCGCAACCTCTGCCGCCGCCACCGCCGC
>JBGSJS010000133.1:0-2526 GCA_041741735.1 Desulfomonilaceae bacterium
ACCAGACCCCGTACCAGCTGTACACGGGTACCGGTACCCAAGAGCCGGAAACCAGGGACATTCACCCAGTACCGAGGTGTACTTTTCAACCTTAAAAAAGTTCAAATTTTGTCTTGACAAAGGGGTCCACCTCAGTTGCCAGTGAATGCCGACCCTACCCAGATGGATCAGATCCTTATGAACCTTGCCATGAACGCCAAGGATGCCATACATGACGGAGGCAAATTGACCATTGAAACCGCAAATGTGTTTCTGGATGAGGAATTCGCACGGACGTACCTCGGAGGCAAACCAGGTGAATACGTCGTTCTGAGCGTATCAGATACCGGTCACGGTATGAACAAGGAAACCCTGGATCACATATTCGAGCCTTTCTACACGACCAAGGAGGTGGGGAAAGGAACGGGTCTGGGGCTGGCCATGGTCTACGGAATCGTTCAGCAGCACGGTGGTCAAGTTCGCTGTTACAGCGAGCCAGGACTTGGGACGACCTTCAAAATTTACCTCCCGGCATTGGTGGCAGAAAGAGGTATATTGGAAACGCCTACACATGAAGCCATGCCCAGAGGCGGCACGGAGACCATTCTGTTGGTGGACGACGAAGAATTCGTACAAGACTTGGGAAAAAGAATTCTGGAGCGATCCGGCTACACGGTGCTGATCTCAGCCAACGGGAAAGAGGCTTTGGACCTGTACAAGAAGGAAAGAGATAAGATTTCATTGGTGATTCTTGATCTCATTATGCCGGAAATGGGTGGAAAGCAGTGTCTGGAGGAGCTCCTGAAGATTGAGCCAAAGGCACGAGTTCTCATAGCCAGTGGGTTCGCTGCAAACAGACAGACTAAGGAAGCGATGGAGACGGGAGCTAGAGGCTTCGTCGGCAAGCCGTATAATCTGAAAGAGATGCTGCAAACCGTTCGTAAGGTCTTGGATTCAGAGTGACAGTTGATTCCATGGAGTGTATCACCCGACCCTCTGTTCTTTTGACAGTTTCAGGGTGACGAAATCAGAGGTGAAACCTTTCACGAACTTCTCACCCTTATTCATCCGTCTCCATTTATTGGGCTGTGGGCCGATTCCCGTCGGTTTTACGCGTCATAGGTGGGGTTAAGGTGGCTACAGAGAGATGCTGGATCGTGACGGAGGGAGTTCTTCGATGGGAGGTCGAAACCGGATCCCTGGTTCCCATTGGGGCTCTTCCGCTGCGAACGGCCCGACCTGACTTCGCTTCAGAGACATGCCGTCCGTGTGGTGAAGTGACACTCTTAATCCCGGATTATTCGGAAGAATGACAATAAAAAGTATGTTCTGCAGGTCATCCTTTTGATATATTGAGTGAAATCAACTTACATTGGGAGCTATCGGATGCACGGGAATGGTGAGGGCCGAGGAGAGACAATTCGGCCGGATTTCAATCGGTCAATTCAACTGGATTTTCTGGGAGCCAAGATCACTTCCGACACAGGCTTCTTGCTGCTCCGTCAGATCGATGAGCGCTTTGTCATCCTCGCGCCGATTGGGAACGATCTGGATGACTCCAGGTCGCCCGTGCACACCAAGCACTCCTTTCTTCAGATGGTTCGGCAAAGGGTGTATCAGATAGCCGCCGGGTATGAGGATTGCAACGACGCCGAGCTTTTGCGGATCGATCCTGCTCTTCGGCTCGCGATCGGTAAGGACCACGAAGCAGGGGCCAGCCAGCCGATGTTGTCCCGGCTGGAGAATGAGGTCCTCGGAAACGATGCTGGATTGAGGGTCTTGGAGGACGCTCTTAAGAGGTCAAATGATCCGCTGATGAAGAGAAAGAAGAAGTCTAAGGTCATTGTGGACGTTGATTCCTCAGAAGACCCCGCTCACGGCAAGCAAGAGCAGGTTGCCTACAACGGCCACTTCGGGAAGAACTGCTTCCATCCCTTGTTTGCGTTCACGAGCGACGGAGACTGTCTGGGGGCCAAGCTCAGACCGGGTAACGTTCATTCAGCGGACGGGATTCTCGAGCTCCTCGACCCCATCGTGAAGAGCTACAGGTCACGGTTCGTGCTATTCTGGCTTCGGGGTGATGCGGCATTTGCCAGGCCCGAGGTCTATGAGTACTGCGAAGCAAACCGGACGACCTACTTCATTCGGCTCCCGGCAAACAAGGTGTTGAACAGAATGATTGAGTCTCATCTGACTCGTCCGGTTGGGCGGCCGCCCAAGAGTGGGGTTCAGGTCAAGCTCGTTGATTTCCGGTATCAGGCGCAGACTTGGGATAGAGACCGCCGCGTGGTGGCCAGGATTGAGTGGCATGTAGGAGAGCTCTTTCCCAGGATAGGATTCATTGTCACAAATTCGAGGCTGCCTGCGGGAAAAGTAGTCAAGGTCTACAACGGGCGAGGGGACGTGGAGAACCGAATCAAGGAAGGCAAGATCACGCTTCGCTGGGATAAGACCAGTTGCCATCGATTTGCCGCCAACCAAGCTCGGTTGCTCATGGGTGTATTGGCTTACAACCTCCTCCACATCATGAGAGAATTCTACCTCAAG
>JBGSJS010000134.1:0-18965 GCA_041741735.1 Desulfomonilaceae bacterium
TTGGCACATCCTACGCCCAAAACTTCCACTTTCATCGAATCCTCCCGTTTATGGAGATCGTCTGCAGAAGACTACATTGTTCGCATGAGCACTTGCTCGTCCGCGGAGTCATTCATACTTTGAACGCCCTGATTGACAAACACAAGCGTTAAGCTCCGGCTTCTTTTCCAGAATGAGATCAACCAGTTGACCGTGCCCTTGATCTGATGCTATGCTGAGCGCCGTATATCCTTTCTTGGTCTTGACATTGATGTCCGCCCCACTTTCCAAAAGGAACTCTACGACCTCTTTGCGACCCTTGAGCGCTGCACACATTAGCGGAGTCTGCTGATATACGTCCTTTGCATTGACATCGGCCCCACTAGACACGAGTGTCTCGACTACCTCCAGATGGCCCTTAGACGAAGCAGCCATCAAGGCGGTCTTGCCATATTTTCCTGTGGTATTCGGATCCAAGCCTTGAGCGAGGAGCACTTCTACCATCTCCTTTTGCCCTTGGAATGAAGCACGTCCCAGAGCCGTCTTACCCTCGCTGTCCCTCGCTGTGGGGTCAACTCCTTGACCCATCAGCGCCAACACCTGTTGGACGTCTCCGACTCCTGCCGCCTGAGTCAATTTGTCTGTAGGCGTCTTCTCTCGAAAATTGTATGTGACAAAGAGAAAGACTGCGACTGAGACAACGATGAAGCAAGCGGCAATCTTCAGTCCGAGTTTTGACTTCAAGGACTCGGTTCTAAGGAGGTTATTGACCATGGCGTCAAGATCCCTTTCACACGTATTCTTTGACTTGCCCCTAATAGAACCTACAAGCGTGACGTGCAATTCCCGCGGAATTAACTGACGAACGCTCCAAAAATCATCCCTGCAATGGTTGACAGCGCGCAGACGAGTATCACGAAGACGAAAGTCTTCCTAAAGCCCATTACGCTGTTGATGACCAGCATGCTGGGCAAAGACAATGACGGACCGGCCAGAAGCAGACTGAGCGCAGGTCCCTTTCCCATTCCGCTACCGATGAGACCCTGTATAATGGGCACCTCCGTCAGGGTGGCGAAATACATGAATGCTCCGGCAACGGAAGCTATCGCGTTGGCCCAGATGGAGTTGCCCCCGAGCGCCCAGGCAACCCAGGCGTTCGGAATGAGACCTTCCTTGTCCGGACGTCCGAGTAACAGCCCCGCTACCAATACTCCGATCAGCAACAGAGGCATGATCTGCTTGGCGAACGTCCATGACTCGTTGAACCAGTCCTGAGCTTCTCCCTCGGCCGTGGTGGTCATGACCGTAAGGGCTATGACCCCGGCTGTAAACGGAACGAGCGGATTGTGAGGGAAGGCCCAACCGATGAGGGCAACCGCGGACCCGGAAATGACCATCTTCTTCAGCGGTACCTCAAACCAGAGTACAAGGACTGCTGCGAACCCAAGCCCAAGCAGAGCGGCAATCGTCCACTTTGCAGAATAAATGGTGAACCAGAGGCCGGCTTCTACATCGGGCTTGCCCCAGTTGGCGAACACGAGAATCCCCACCATCAGGGCAAAGTAAACAGCGGTCTGCCAGAGCGGTCGTCCATCGGTAGAAATCTGCCCCATAGCCGCAACGGTTGCTTCAGTGCGTGCTTCCTCATCTTTGCGGAAGATGAGATGCATCAGCAGCCCAATGACCACGCTGAAAACCACGGCTCCAACCGCGCGGGCGATTCCGATATCCGTCCCCAGGATTCTGGCTGTGAGAATGATCGCCAAAACATTGATTGCCGGGCCGGAGTAGAGAAACGCGGAGGCGGGCCCCAAACCTGCGCCCCGTTGCCAAATTCCTGCAAACAACGGAAGGATCGTGCAGGAGCAGACCGCCAGCACGGTTCCGGACACGGAAGCTACGGGATAGGCTATCCATTTGGAAGCCGTCGGTCCCAGGTACTTCATGACGCTTTCCTGGCTGACAAAGACCGCAATAGCTCCTGCTATGAAGAAAGCCGGTACGAGACAGAGCAGCACATGTTCCTGGGCGTACCATTTCACCAGATGGAAGGCTTCCATCACGGCGTTGTCAAACCGAGCGTTCCCTATGGGAATGTAATAACAGGCCAAAAAAACGCTGACAATAAGCGCCAAAGCCTTCCATTCGTCCTGCCAGTACGAGACGAGCCGGCTCTCTTTAAGGGTCTCCATAATTGATTGTGAATGACCGGAGATGGTCTCCTCCGCCACCCGCCCTTCCGCTACCGACAAATTGCTCTTGCTGGACATATCTTCCTCTCTTGGCTTTGCCTGGGTGGCCCACAAGGTCCTCAGACAAAATTACTCGTGAGGCACGGTTAATTGGTATCCCGCGCCGTCCCGGCGTTCCTTACCGGTCTCAACAGCCGGCTCTTCATCCCCGGCGCCCCGGTTGACGCGTTTTTCAACGCATCGAATAAAGGGGCTCAACCGGAAAAGTGACAGGGTGCAGCACATGGTTAGCCCGACTTTGCGTCCACGCACCATGCCGAGCCCCCTCAGGAGGGAAAGATGTCTGGAAACGCTTGTCACGCCGGCGTCGAGCCGATCTGCGATCTCACTCACTGTGAGCTCCCTTTCTTGCAGCAGTTCTATGATCCCCAGGCGTGTTGGATGGCCCAAGGCACTGAAGACTTCCGATAGCATTCGCACTCGCTTTTCGGGACTCTTCAACACGTACCTCGGAGACAGGACACCAGAATAGTCAGCAGAAGGCCTGCCAACAGAATGAGGATCTGGATGGCTTCAGCGGAAATGCTTTCTCTCATTACGTCTTAGCTCCATTTCGTAAGCGCTTCGAGACAATCAGGCGGTATTATCCGCTCCGTTAAATTCGAAGACGTGGGCCACGGCATGAAAATCCCGATCGAGAGTTATGCGGCGTGTTTCGCTTCTCAGTTTTATTTGAGGCTTTCGCCGAATCCTCAAATATATTGAAAAGAAAAGATCCCACCCGTCGGTTTCTCCGGACACGCCTTGCGCATCAATCAGGGTGACTGTGCGGCTCACGCCACCATGACCGATCGTTGATCTTCCAGCCTCTTGATTACGGTGCCTTCCACGCACTTCATGAAATCCAACGCGCAAGACATGGTCAGGCTGTACATGATCTTGAGGCCGTCTCTTCGGTCGGTGACGATGCCGGCTTTTTTCAGCACCGACAAATGCTTGGAGATGTTCGACATTCCCGTGCCAAGATTCTCGACGATGTCGCACACGCATTTTTCGCCTTCTCTCAGCAGTTCAATGACCCCAAGGCGGAGGGGGTGCCCCATGGCCTTGAAGACCTCGGCCTTCAATCGGAGCCGCTCATTGATTTCAGACGCCATGGTATTTCTCCATTCGACCATTCAACCAAATGGTAAACTCCATCCGATTCTTTGTCAAGGTCTTTTTTCGCCCGAGTCAAAATAATTTTCCCATTTGGTAAAATGCTGTCGACTGGTCCCGGGCGGCAAGAAACTCTTGACCTAAAAGCTCAAGAGTCATAACATTATCTTTATACTAGAGATTATTTGTTATTTCCGTTCAGAGGAATTCCGACATCGCCCGGTGCGTCCCATGAGAAAGTACCGAAGGTCATTTGTGCAGACGTCTCTGTGTTTGGCACTGGCCGCTTTGGTCTGTGTCGTGACGGCCGGCTGCGAACGAGACGCGGAGACGAAGGTGGTGGACTTCTCCAATACGCTGAAGATTTCCAGGCCCGACACATCTCGTCCTGGCCCGGACGCGCTGAGGGTTGCCGTCGCTGCAATGGTATCCCCCAAAGAGAGCTTCGTCTACTATCGGGAGCTGCTGGACTTCTTGGGGGAGAAGCTCGACAGAAAGATCCATCTCGTTCAACGTAAAACGTATCAGGAGATCAATCAACTTCTCGGCAACGGCTCCATCGACATCGCGTTCATCTGTTCGGGGCCGTACGCGGCCACCAAAGAGCAGTACGGCTTCGAGCTTCTTGCCGCGCCCGAGGTCGGCGGGAGCCATTTTTACAGGGCCTACCTGATCGTGAATACTGCAAGCCCGTACCAGGATCTCAATGACTTGAAGGGCAAGACGTTTGCGTTCACCGACAGAGAGTCCAACACGGGACGACTGGTTCCCCTGCACTGGCTGGCACTCACAGGAGAAAAGCCGGAGACTTTCTTTGGAAAATCCGTCTTCACCTACAGCCACGACAATTCGATCTTGGCGGTTGCCAAAGGCCTTGTGGATGGTGCCGCCGTGGATGGTCTCGTCTGGGAGTACTTCAATCAAACGAATCCTGAAGTGACATCTGAGACTCGGGTGATCAGGAAGTCGGAACCGTACGGTGTTCCTCCCGTGGTTGCCTCGTCCTCCCTTTCCCCAGCCGAGAAGGATAAGATCCGAAACATACTCCTGACCGCTCATGAGGACCGGAAAGGAAGAAAGATTCTCGACGGTCTGAAAATAGACCGTTTCATAGTACCCCGGGACGAATGGTATGATTCCATACGCGCGTTGATCAAAGGCTTGAACGTTCACGCGGGGCAGTGAAATGACCATAAGAAGCCTCAAAGGTAAGCTCCTGGCAGGAGTCGCCGCCCTCGTCATTGGGAGCGGTCTCGTCCTTTCCGTACTCGTCACCCATTATTACAGCTCCAGCCTCTACGCGTCTTTGAAGATTCAAGCAGAGAGTCTCGCCTACGCTGCCTCGCTTGAGGCGGCCGAACGAATTCTCATTAACGACGTGGTTTCGCTCCAGAAGCTCTTGGAAAACCAGATGCGGAGCAGTCCGTCCATTTCGTATATGTTTGTCGTGAGAGGCGGACGCATATTGGCTCACACATTTCCCAAAGGGGTTCCCGTAGGCCTGCTGGATGCCAATGCCCCTATCAGCGCTACGAAGGGGAGAGCTGAAGAACTGGCATCGACTCAGGGGGACCGGTACATCGACATAGCGTGGCCGATCTTTGAAGGAAAAGCAGGAACATTGCGCCTGGGGATTTCAGAGAAGCCTTTTGCAAAACAGGTCCGTATGCTCTGGCTGGAAATGATAGCCCTAACCGCGGGAATACTCGTGCTGGCAGTGGCAGCGAGTCTTCTTTACGTCCGAAGGATCACCCGGCCCTTGGGAGAGCTCGCTGAGGCAGCCCAGCGCCTCGATGAGGGGACGTTGGATCTGACGGTCCGACCCCAGGGGAATGACGAAGTGGCTGCATTGGCTTCCGCATTTAACAACATGGTATCCCGGGTGAAGGACTTTACCAAACGACTCGAGATTAAGACTCATGAACTGGAACGGAGCCACGACCAGACGCGGGCCTTCTGTGAAATTGTGAGAGAGATTGGATCGTTGCCGACGCTCGGGGAAGTCGGGTCTACTCTTGTCCACAGAATCGCCGGGATTCTCAGGTGCAGCGAAATGGCACTCGTGGTCTTGAGCGAAAAACGGGACAAGCTTTACGTCGTTTCCAAGAACAACGCCGAGGTGGTACGAGACTCTCGTCTCATCGAATCTCTTCTTGAGACTCTTGAGGTGTTGGGATCACAGGTTCTGTTCGAACGACAGGTCCTCACGGCTCCCCTAGTGCCGGATTTCTTCGCATCTTCCCCGCGGCAGGCGATCGTCAAATTGGAGAATGAACACCAAGTACAGGGGGCATTGGTCATTGCGTGCCCGGGGCAATGCGACTGCGATTTCTCCCAGCTCGACTGGGTGCGCCTTATTCTGGCACAGAGCGCCGGAGTCGTAAGACGTGCGCTGCTCCAGGAAGAAACAGCCGAGGACCTTCAACGGCGACTTGAACAGCCCACAGGATTCTACGGGTTGATAGGAAAAGACCCCAAGATGCAGACCATTTATCGGCTTATCAGCGATATTGCTCGGACCGACGCCACCGTGCTCATACAGGGAGAGAGCGGAACCGGCAAGGAACTGGTAGCGCATGCCATTCATCTGGAGAGTGAGCGAAAAGACGGCACCTTTGTTGTTATCAATTGCTCCGCCTATCCGGAAGCACTCCTGGAAAGCGAGCTCTTCGGTCATGAAAAAGGGGCCTTCACTGGGGCCATCCGCAGACGAATCGGGCGCTTTGAGCAGGCAGACGGAGGCACCGTGTTCCTTGACGAGATCGGAGAAATCTCCCTGCAGGCCCAGGTCAAGCTCCTGAGAGTCCTTCAAACTCAGAGCTTTGAGCGAGTTGGGGGTGAAGAGACGGTGCGAGTGAACGTGCGAGTCATCGCCGCAACCAATAAGGATTTGGCAAGAGAGGTCGAAAACGGAACCTTCAGGGAAGATCTTTTCTTTCGGTTGAATGTTATTCCCATGGTGTTGCCTCCGCTGCGAGAGCGACGGAACGACATCCCCGCCCTCGCAGACCATTTCCTGCGACGGTACGCTCACGAACAAGGCAAAGACATTCAGGGTATGAGCGCGGACACAATGAGGCTCGTTCTCGATTATACATGGCCCGGAAATGTTCGAGAGCTGGAAAACAGTATTGAGCATGCGGTCGTCCTTGCTAAAGGATCGCAGATAGAGGTATCCGACCTCCCTACTACGGTGTCCGGCCGTCAGGCGTTGCTGCCGAGTCGCGGCATGTCCGTTCTCGAAGAGAGCGAGAAGTCGGCCCTCCAACGGGTCCTCGAGCAATGCGGCTGGAACAAGAAGGAGGCCGCCAAGCGTCTCGGGATAGGGCGGACTACGTTGTATGCGAAATTGAGGAAGTACCGCATCGCCAAGCCGCTGATGCAGTAGATAACGCGGAGGTTCAGTCACATGTCTTGTGAGAGTCAACCATGGGTCGTTCGTTCGTGAAAGGAAGCCTCCCTTGTCCCGAAGGCCGGAATATTCCGGCTCGTCCGTTCACAAATAGCACATTGTAAGGAATTGCTATTACTTAACAATACTCCACCTCATATCATTGTGTTCCGATCCTGAACACCCGAGGAGGGAGGACGACCGCTTTCTCGCGGCGACCCGCTGCATCGCCAGGCATCCAACCTTCAATATCCTTGCCGCACCAAGATTAGATAACACGGATTATTTCCCATGGTTACCCCTGATCCTCGCTCCGAGGACGCGTCTCGGCACGACTAATCGAGACGATTGGCCGAACCTTGGCATGTAAATTGCTTGTATCAGGGTAACACCACCCGGCGCGAACGGTTGCCGACCAGTGGTGGGGCGGCCGGATGCACGAGGCAGCAATCCTCCAAGGTGCGTCGAACCCCGAAACCAAAACTGATGGCACCATGCTGCCCGGGCATCTCGGCCAATTGAGTCGTAGGAGCTCAGGCAACGAGATGCAGGCGAATCCGTCTGAGGCGGTCCGTCATGGAGAGCGTGACAGCGGTGATCGAAGCACCGAGCGAGGAATGGACGAAATTGGCTCTGCTATTGTCTCGCAACGGTTATTCGATCTGCACGGTTGAATCTTTAGAAAGGTTGGAAGCTCTCTTGCATGAAACCGACTGTCGGGTGGTGCTGCTCGACCTGGATTTCTTTCCTGCGGACAATCGGTTCTTTAGGTCCCTGAAAACGGCCAAGCCTGATTCGAGCATTTTTGTTGTTTCCAGCCGCCCATTCCATCCCGAGCTTAAAGAAGCCATGTCTACCCATATCTGTGCATGCTTTAAGAGGCCTTTGGATGTGGATGAGATCCTCTATTGGCTCAAGGCGGTTTCTCGGGAACCTCGTGACCGAGACCCGACCGACCTTCCTCATAGATGATGCGAGCAATTCATGCGTACCACATAGGTTCGGAACTTGAACCCCAAGGAGATCATATGATGAAGACGGAAAAGAAACCCATGGATCGGAGAGAATTCATTCTCGCCGGCGGACTGGTGGGTGCGGGAGTTGCCGTGGCGGCAGTAAGCGTCGTCAAAGATCGGACTCCCGGCCCGCCACAGGATCCGACTGGTGAGGGGACCGTCAGAAAACTGTCCGTACTCCAAAAAGTTAAGGAGCACCCAAACGAAGACGACCACGTGCGAATGCAGCGGGAACTGGTTCGTGCCATGGCCAAACCGGCCGAACATCGTCACTGGATGATGGTAATCGATATACGGAAGTGTATTGGGTGTCAGTCCTGCACCATAGGTTGCGTAGCAGAGAACAAGCTCCCGCCGGGCGTGGTGTATCGGCCCGTGACCACTCAAGAGTTCGGCACCTACCCGAACCTGCGGATCGAATTTCTCCCCCGACCGTGCATGCATTGCGACGCACCGCCCTGCGTTCCCGTATGTCCCGTCCGAGCCACCTGGAAACGCCCCGACGGGATAGTGGTCATCGATTACGACAAGTGTATCGGGTGTCGATCCTGTCTCAATGCATGCCCGTACGGATCGCGGACAAGTGATTTCGGAAGATATTACTCCGACGGGGCTGCAGAAGGTGCCCCTACCGGAGCGGACAGGGCCCTGGACGGTCCTCGGTCCCCTTACGAACATCAGCCGAGTAACGAATACTCCAAAAATTGGAAACGAGAAGGGCACGAGTCACCGGTGGGCAACGCCCGTAAGTGTCATTTTTGCCTCCACCGATTGGAGGTTGGTCAGCTTCCCATGTGCGTAACCACGTGCATTGGGCGGGCCACCTATTTCGGCGACTCCAACGACCCGAAGAGTCTGGTTGTCGAGCTTGCGAGCAAACATAACGTCCAGGTCCTGCTGGAGCATTGGGGGACGAAACCCCAATGTTTCTACATAGTGTAACGGGAGGAGAGACAATGATCACTCAATCATCCGCTCTCTCGAATACCGAAGATTCGAGAAGTGGGGAGATGTCGAAGGCCGGCGGCCGTACGCTTCTCCGGATACTCTGGCTGGCGCTCATGGCGGCTGGTATTGTCGGTCTGTGGCAACGATTCAGTTACGGACATAACGCTGCGGGCTACGGATCGTATGTCCCCTGGGGTCTGTGGATAGCCCTCTATTTCATGGGAGTGGCAATAGGCGGCGGTGCATTCGTGTTCGGAGCCCTCGGGTACATCCTCGGCTGGGAGGGCTTTGAGAAGAAAGCGGATCTCCGTACCGCCATAATCCTGAGTGTTGCCGCAATTCTTCCTGCGTTCATGGTGATTTGGCTCGACCTGGGGCGCATGGATCGACTGCTATCGGTCTTCACTTCGGCGACCTTCACCAGCATGATAGCCTTCAATGCATGGATGTACAACTCGTTTCTCGTTGTGGCATTGATCTGCTGGTTGTTGAGCTTCAAAGACGAATCCCTATGGCTCAGGCCGCTCCTCTGTCTGGGCGCCTTTCTGTCCGTCCTTTTTCCCAGCCAGAGCGGGGTATTCTTCGAGGCAGTGGGCACGAAACAGTATTGGAACAGCCCCCTGCTGTCGATGATGTTTCTCTCCTCAGCACTTGCAGCCGGCGCCGGATCCCTCCTCCTGGTTCGGACGCTTCAGACATCGGCCGAAGCAAGCACTGGAAGCCCCGCACGAGAGAGTGACAAAGGGATCCGTACTCTGCGTTTCATCACTGTGGCCGCTCTCCTCGTCTATCTAGCCTTCGAATTCGCCGAGCTGTCCATAGCAGTCTGGAGACCGTCCGCGGAATCACGGTCGGTGGATTTCCTCATCCGGGGTGACTACTGGTGGGTCTTTTGGGTCGTCCAGCTCCTTATCGGGGCTCTGGTCCCCTTGGCGCTGTACCTTCTTAGTACAAGCAGGTCGGCATGGGGCCTGGCGTCAGTGCTCTTGATCGTGGGATTTGTTGCTGCCCGAATGGGTATCCTGGTTCCGGGACAGGTTGTCGGCCAGATTCAGGGACTTCAGGCTGCGTTTCAGGACAGCCGTCTGACCTATGCCTATCATCCCACGCAAATGGAGTATCTCATCGGCGCACTCATGATCGCTGTGGGTATGGCCGTATTCTACATTGGCCGAAGACTGACTGCAGCACTAGCCGTCAATTCAGAGCAGAAGGCGTGAGGTGAACCATGAGCGAACCCCAAGATAAAAAGACCTCATCAAGGCGGGATTTCCTGGCAGGAGGCGCCCTTCTCGGTGCGGGCCTGCTCGTTTCGCCCGGAAGTGCTTCAGCCGCGGCAGAAGGCAAACAGGACAGTGCGGTCCTCAACAGCAAGAGGCCTGACGCTCCGTACGAGCTCGTAAAGCCCGAGAACATGATTCACACTGTGTGCCTGCAATGCAACACCGGCTGCGGCATTCGGTGTAAACATCAGGACGGGATCATAACCAAGGTTGACGGGAACCCGTACAATCCGTGGACTCTCCTCCCTCATCTCGCTTACGAAACCCCGATCGATGACGCTGCAGCAATTGAAGGTTCCATATGTCCCAAGGGTCAGGCCGGCCTTCAGACGGCCTACGATCCCTATCGCATTCGAAAGGTTCTCAAGCGAGCGGGCAAGCGCGGTGAAAACAAGTGGACGGCAATACCGTTCGAACAGGCGGTAAAGGAGATTTGTGAAGGCGGGAAGCTCTTCGCCAATGTCCCGGGCGAGGAAAATCGGCAGGTCGAAGGCCTGAAAACGATTGCAGTATTGAAAGATCCCGCGTTATCCAAGGCCATGGCCGACGACGTAAAGCACCTTCTGAAAGAAAAGGACAAAGAAAAGAAGAAGGAGCTTATCGAGGCATTCAAGAAGGAGTACGCGGACCATCTCGACAAGCTTATCGATCCGAACCATCCGGATTTGGGGCCCAAGAACAACCAGATAGTCTGTGCCTGGGGTCGATTGAAGGACGGAAGAGGCGACCTGTATAAGCGGTTTGCCGCGGCGCTGGGAACGACAAACGCTCACGGACATACGACGGTATGTCAAGGTTCACTCTATTTCACCTGCAAAGCCATCAGCGAGCAGTACCAGGAAGGAAAATTCGGGGGCGGAAAAAAATTCTATTGGCAGGCGGACACAGAGAACAGCCGATTTATCCTTTTTGTCGGCGCCAACCTCTTCGAGGCCAATTACGGGCCTCCCAACAGGGCCGTCCGTCTGACGGGTAACTTGGTCTCGGGCCGTACGAAGATAGCGGTAGCTGATCCAAGATTCAGCAAACTCGCTTCCAAAGCTTGGAAATGGCTACCGTTAAAACCCGGTACCGATGCAGCTCTCGCTCTGGGAATGACACGCTGGATCATCGAGAACAAACGTTATGACGAAAAATTCTTAAGGAACGCCAACCAAGCGGCCGCCAAGAAATCGGGAGAGTCAAGCTGGACCAATGCAACCTGGCTCGTCGAGATAAAAGACGGAGAACCGGGCAAGCTTGTGCGAGCAGCTGACCACGGTCTTGTAACTGAGGAAACGAGAAAAACCAAGGATGGGAAGGAGTATAAAGAGAAGTTTCTCGTCGTCTTCTCTGATGGCAAGCCGGTTGCCTTCGATCCGAACGACAAAGAAAAGCCGGCCACGGGAGATCTGCTGGTGGACAGCCAACTCCCGGACGGGACCAAAGTCAAAAGCGGACTCCAAATCGTCTACGAGTCTTCCAAAGAGCACAGTATTGAGGAGTGGGCGAAAATCGCCGGCGTGGAATCCGATGCACTCGTGGCCGTGGCGAGGGAGCTCACAAGCTACGGGAAACAGGGAGCCGTAGACCTTCACCGTGGTCCCGCACAGCATACCAACGGCTTCTACAACGTTCTGGCCTGGATGACAGTCAACATGCTGCTCGGTAACATTGATGCAAAAGGCGGCATGATTGTGGCCAGCAAGTATGACATCACGGGAAAAAAAAGTAAGCTTTACGACATAGGCAAACACTCCGGCACAATCAAGCGTTTCGGAATAAGCTCCATCCGGCACGGAGTAAAGTACGAGGACACGACCCTCTTTTCGGGCTATCCGGCAAAACGAAACTGGTATCCTTTGAGCAGCGACGTGTACGAGGAGATCATCCCTTCCATCGGGGACCAGTATCCCTATCCGGTCAAAGCGTTGTTCATGTACAAAGGAGCGCCCACCTATTCCCTTCCTGCGGGTCACACCAACATTAAGATCCTGTGCGATACCGAGAAGGTTCCGCTATTCGTGGCAAATGATATTCTCATCGGGACCACGTCGATGTATGCGGACTACATCTTTCCGGATCTTTCTCACTTGGAGCGCTGGGAATTCCAGGGGAGTCATCCAAGCATGCCCAACAAGGTTCAGCCTGTACGGCAGCCGGCCATGGCCCCGATTCCCGAGGACGTTACCGTCTTTGGCGCTGCTGTGCCGATCTGCTTCGAGTCCATGATGATGGGGATCGCAGAGTACATGAAACTACCGGGCTACGGTAAAGACGGATTCGGCAAAGGATTGGATCTCAATCACCCGGACGATCTGTACATCCGAGGGGTAGCCAATCTCGCCTTTGGTGAGAAGCCTGACGGGTCGCAGCAGGTTCCGAATGCCGACGAGCGTGAGATGAAGATCTTTCGGGAAGCAAGAAAACACCTCACCAGATCGGTGTACGACGAAGAGCGGTGGAAAAAGATTGCAGGCGACAAGATGTGGCCCAAGGTCGTGTATGTCCTCAACCGAGGGGGCCGATTCGAGGACTACGCAAAAGGATACAAGGGCGAGTGGGTGGCGCATCCATGGAGCAAGCTCATGAATCTCTACCAGGAAAAGACTGCATCCACCGTTCATGCGGGTACCGGCAAGAAGAACCTGGGTTACGCAACTCACCTCCCCATAATGGATTTCCACGGAAACGAGCCGACCGATTTTCGTAAGGGTTTTGACCTCCATCTGATAACAAACAGAACGATCGTCCACTGCAAGAGCCGCACAATAGTGGATGCGTGGCTGACGCCTCTGATGCCCGAAAACGGCATCATGATAAATCCTGCGGACATGAAGCGGTTGGGCCTCACGGATGAACAAAAGGTAAGAGTGGTGAGCGCCACCAACAAGGAAGGAGAATGGGATCTTGGGGCTGGAAACAAGAAGCCGATGATCGGGAAGATCATAGCGACGGAGACCATGCGACCCGGAGTAGTCAGCTTTGTTCTGGGGTTCGGCCATTGGGCCACAGGAGCTGTTGACGTAACCATCGACGGCAAAACCATCAAGGGTGAAGCGAGACGAGGAGCCGGAATTCACGCGAACGCCGCAATGTGGGTCGATCCCGCTTTGAAGAATACGTGCATGCTCGATCCGGTCGGAGGCAGCGTCAGTTTCTATGATACGTTTGTAAGCTTGATTCCCGTGACCTGAGTTGGTACCTGAAACCTCCGTACCCTTCCGCCCGTTTTCCCTTATTGGGACTACGGGCTTCTTCTTTCTCGTGGGAGCCGATGGCTACATCATTTGAACGGAGGCAACTTGAGCGTCTTGCCTTCCATCGGCAACGTTACCTATCTTACCCAGAATAACAGCTCCAGAACTTGAGTTTTCCGAGCGCACCTGGTACGCTCCCGTGCTCCTCTCACTCGAGCCGTGATCAATGACCCGGATGAACTGCAGTCTGATCCTCCCATAGCGTTCGCGCTTCCGCGATAATCGCGTATATCATTCGCTTCTGCAGTAGGTTGATTGCCTCAGGCCCCAGGCTCTTGCCGGAGGGAACCAGGTCGGCCGTGGGACTCGGTGGTGCCGTTGTGTGATCCAGCAGGCCTTTGCCGGTCTTCGCACCAAGACGCTTCTCCCGATCCAGTTGAACCAGCAGGTCCGGAATCGCAAATCGTGGCCCATATGAAGTTGCCAATGTCTTATTCGACGCGTAGATCACGTCCCACCCGACCATATCGCCCAGCTTGGCGGGTCCCATGGGGAAGCCCATGGCTTCCGCGGCTCCATCCAAGTCCATGATCCCCGTATCTTGTCCAAGGAGGCGGAGTGCCTCGTTCATGTAAGCCCCCAATATGCGGTTCACCAGGAAGCCGGGACAGTCCTTGATCGGAATCGGACGCTTGCCCGTACTCGAGAGAAAATCCACTAATCGTTGTAGCGGTTCGGGAGCGGTGTCCGCACCGCGGACCACCTCCACCAGCGGCATCACCTGCGGCGGGTTGAAGAAGTGCGTACCCGCAAAACGTCCGGGCGAAGCGAGCGTTGCAGCCAGAGCGGTGATCGGCAGGGCGCTCGTATTTGAGCCGATAACTGTATCCGAACGAATACTTTGTTCAATCGAAGCCAGAACTCTTCTCTTGAGCTCAAGATCTTCAGGGACGGTCTCGATAACAAAATCACAGTCCCCGAGGCTGGAGATGTCGGCACCTGTGACCAAACGATCCATCCACTGTGAGGACTTTTTCGCGGCTAATTTACCGGATTTGACGGCGCTATCGAAAGTGTGCGCAAACAGTGGACCAGTTCCACATTATCCACAGCAAATCGTGCGTTGAACTTGAATATGTGGCTCAACCTTTCCGCAGCCGACGGACCACTTTGCATTGTCTCCTCCATAAAGCGGTCAAGGTATTCTCGCTGAAGACGCTCCACTACCGCTGCCAGTACCTCGGACTTGCCTTTGAAATGCCAATAGAGTGCCCCACGAGAAATGCCTACTGCGTGGGTAATGTTCTCGATGGTCGACGCGTGATATCCCTTGCGCCCAAACAGCCTTGTGGCAGCCTCCAGGATCTTGATTCGGCTTTCCGGCTCCTTGCTTCCTTCTTGGATTTCAGACATAGTCTGCGACCAGCCTTCACGAGGTTGCGGCCGAGGGGAATTTCGGCCTACGTTTCTCAAAAAAGGCACTGATTCCTTCCCGAAGGTCGGCTCCCCCTGCCAAATCTGACCATCGGGCGCTCTCGAGACTCAAACCGCTCTCCAGCGGCCCGTCCATTCCTTGAAGAGTCGCCGACAGCAGCGAAGAAACTGCCGGACGAGAAAACGAGGCAACAAGCCCACAAAATTCGGAAGCCGCCTCCATAAGCTCACCGCGAGGACAGACGCGGCCGACCAGCCCCCATTCGAGGGCATCCTGCGCGGAAAACGGCTTACCTGAAAGCATCACCTGCAGCGCCCGATTTCGACCGATAATTCTGGTCAGTCTCTGGGTGCCGCCGAACGAAGGTATGGTCCCATGAGTGATTTCCGGCAGAGCGAATGAAGCGTCAGGTGTGGCAAATACAACATGGCACGAAAGAACCAGTTCCAACCCTCCGCCGTAGCATGCGCCATCGACTGCGCAGACAATCGGGGCCCCTGATGCCTCCAATTGTTTGAGCAGGTCGTGGACCCGTGCGGTCTGTCCACGTACTGCCTCGGCTGTTTCCAGGCGGATGATTTCGCTGATGTCCATTCCGAACAGGAACGTGCCGGTCCCACCTGTGAGCAGCACAGCTCCCACATCCTTTCTGAGAGCTTCTTCGGTCATGGTGTGAATGAGCTGGAGGTAGTGGGCCATGGAAATCACGGGGCTGCCGCCTGCTTTCAATGTTATGGTACTCACTCCCCGCTCACGGCGAGACTCAAAACCTGTTACAGCCATTACTCGACTCCTCCGAGTGTTCTCCAATCCGATCCTTCATCCGTGTTTGACGGTTCGTAGGTGAGGCCTTCGCGGTCCATCAGCTTGAGCAAAGCAAGGGCTTCCCCGGTCCGGACAATCCGTCCTTTGGCCATAATGAAGCCTCGGTCAGCCATCCTAAGCGCCTGCCTGCTATTCTGTTCAACGAGGAGAATGGTGAGATCCATCTCTTTGTTAAGCTTCCGGAGGGCATCAAAAATCTCACGGACCATCAAAGGTGCGAGGCCGGTGGATGGCTCGTCGAGAATCAGTAGCCGCGGCCGACTCATGAGGGCTCTGCCGATGGCCAGCATTTGCTGTTCCCCGCCCGATAGTGTTGCCGCAAGCTGTTTGGAGCGCACACCGAGAACCGGGAACAGAGAGATGACGAATTCAAGATCCCTTTGATAGTCGGCGATGCGCAGCCTTTTCATGCGCGGATATGCGCCGAGCATGAGGTTGGCCGTCACCGTCTGTTGAGTGAACATATCACGTGATTCCGGTACCATAACAATACCGAGAGGCACTCTCTTTTGAGGAGGATATCCCGTGATCTCCTCGTCCCGGAAATGGATCGTCCCCGCCGTTGCCGGAATGAGACCGCAAATACAGCGCAAAAGGGTGCTCATGCCGCTTCCGTTGGTACCGACCAGCGCGACGATTTCATGTACATCTACGTTCAAGTCTACCCCGGCGAGCACGACAATCTTGCCATATCCAGCTCGCAGAGCATTCACTTTCAGCATCTGGGTCGATTCAGCCAATTTCGTCCCCTAAGTACGCCGCAAGGACTTTCTCGTCAAGTTGCACCTCTTCGGGCCTCCCATGCCCGATGGGCATGCCGAAGTTCAGCACGAGGAGATCCGTGCACAAGTTTACCACAAACTCAATATCGTGCTCGATCACCATCAAGGTGACGCCCAAACGTTGAATGCCCGTAAGAAGATTACGGAGGGCTCCCCGCTCGGATTCATCCATGCCCGCGCAAGGCTCGTCGAGCAGGAGCAGCTCCGGTTCCGTTGCCAGGGCTCTGGCGAGCTCCAGGTGTCTGGCCTGTGACAGGGTCAACTGCTCTGCTTTCGTGTCGGCCAAGTCGAGCAATCCGACCATCTCCAGGTACTTCAACGCATTATCGCGACACGCTTGTTCTTCTCTCCGCGCCCTCGGTGACCGGACCAGGTCATAGAATATCGTGCTCCGCGAATTGATGTGTCGGGCGACCATAACGTTTTGGAGCACGCTGAGTCGGCAGAAAAGCCTCACGGTCTGGAATGTTCGTGCGATTCCCTTCCTGACGATCCGGTGGGGGGCAACCCCTCGATGCCGGCGCCCTTGAAGCGAATGCGGCCTTGTGTAGGAGACTCCAGGCCGCTGACGCAATTGAACAAGGTGGTCTTGCCTGCCCCGTTGGGACCGATAACCCCGAAGATGCTTCCGGTCTCAACTTCAAATGAAACATCAAAAAGAGCGAGAATGCCTCCAAACTGTTTGGATAGGCCTTCAATTTCGAGGATGCTCATTGGGGTGTCTCGCAGCGCTGCAAGTGTGCGCCCCCTTTGAAGCGACAGGAGATTGCTCAAAAACCAGGCCATCCCCATGAAAAGAAACCAAGCCAGATGAAATGTCTTACACCACGAGCCGGGACTATTATCCACTGCAGATCCGAACAGTTGGGGGCTGGGGATGTCCGTCACTCCGGCCGCCCCGCCGGTGAGATCCGGGACTTGCAGGAAGAAGGTCTGCATGATGAGACCAAAACAGAGCGTGACCATCGCGAGGTAGTGCCCATGGAACCTCAGTGCCAGATAACCCAGGCTTATCCCCGCCACACCCGCAAGGCATCCTCCCGCGGCCAAAGCAATAACGAAGGAGAGTCCTGCTTTCAGCATAAGTTGAGCGGTAACATAGGCGCCGATACCGAAGAAAGCGGCTTGCCCCAGAGAAATCTGGCCCGCATTGCCGAGCACGAGGTTCAAACCTAACGCCACCGTTGCATAGATTCCTGCGAGAGTAAAAATTTGGATGGTGTATGCCTCCATACCCAGGAAAGGGGCCGCTGCAACGACTAGAGTCATGCCGATCCAAAATACTTTTCTTTTGGCTCCTTCCATGATGCCTGCTACACCTTTTCTCGCTGTGTCAGTCCCAATAGCCCCTGGGGACGAGCGGCCAATATGACGATCAGCAGAGCAAAAGAAATCGCGTCTTTCCAGCCGCTGGAGACATATCCTGTGGTGAGGGCCTCGATAACTCCCAGCAGAAGACCCCCTACCACAACCCCCTGCGCCTGGGTTATTCCTCCCAGGACCGCTGCCACAAAGCCCTTGATTCCCATTTCAGTGGAAAGACTCCCACCTGCAAACGTGATTGGAGCAATCAGAATGCCCGCCACCGAGGCAAGGCCCGTGGCGAGACCCCATGCGAGAGAAGTCATGGTGCGGACATTGATTCCCATCAGCAGAGCTGCTTCGGGTTTCTCCGCGGCCGCCATCATTGCGGACCCTAACAGGGATTTGCTGAAGAACAACCAGAGGACTACCAAGACGAGCAAGGTGATTCCGAGTATCCAGATCGCCTGCGGAACCACCATGACCCCCATCAGATCCAGGGGCCGCTCGCCGGAAATCGAAGGGAACATGAGCTCATCTTTGGTCCAGAAGACGTAGATCATCTGTTCAAAAAATATGAACCCGCCCACGGTCATGAGAATACTCGACAGGACGTCCCCCCGTCGGGCAGGACCTACCAGGAGCCGATCGAACAGAATCCCCACTGCGGCCATAATAAACAACGTCATGAGGAAGACCGAAGTATACGACAGTTGCCGGGTAACCAGCAGCGAAAGCGCAACCACTCCTCCGAGCTGAACAAGCGCACCGTGGGCAAAGTTGATTACTCGGCTGGATATGAAGACCAAGTAATAACCGAGACCGACCAGAGCATAAATGCTCCCGATCGACAAGCCGCTCACCAGAAATTGAAACAGATCGGTCATTGCGCTCCGCCTCCTTCAATGAGAGGGCGCTGGTGAAAAGGATCCGGCATGGGCGAATACAACGTTCGCTCCCGGAAGCGAGGATGGGTGTAGCCGGCCCGACGCGTCTCGAAAACAACGTTGCGCTCCTCCGCTCGCGGCCGAGGAGACATGCCGTCATCGGCAGTGAACCGACAGTCATATAGTACTGTATGAGGCCACATACCTTTGAGCTCCATTTATACAAGTTACGTAAAGGCCGGCGTTATCCTCGCGTTCTTATTGCTCCTCATGCTCCACGGGAGCACTCGGGTATGTGAATTCCGGGCATCACACTTATTTCTTGGGATACACTTTGTCAGCCGGAAAGTAGTCGCAACTTTTGACCACGGCCATGTCGTAGCACCCAGGTTGAAGCCCGCTGCAATTGCCGCCTTTGAACGAGAAGGTTCCCTGCACGCCCTTGAAACCGTCAATTGAGTAGATCGCTTCCGAGAGCTTGCTCTTATCACCCTTGGCAGTCTTCAAGGCTTCGGCAAGGAGATATGCCGCATCGTATCCCACTGCAGCGAAGGTGGGCGGGATAGCCTTGAACTTCTTCCTATATGC
>JBGSJS010000135.1:0-18255 GCA_041741735.1 Desulfomonilaceae bacterium
ATTCTGGCTATCCGGGACCACAGTCAACCCGCTGCGTGCCACCACCGTAGCTCTGCGTAGCACCATTTCTGGAAAAGGGGGTTCGGTTTGAAACGCCGACCCTGTGAATCTCTTGCAAAAACGGAGCTTGCAAAATCTAGGGGACCATCTCCATTTCGCTCTCGAGATGAGCGTTGAAGTCGCTGGAACGATCGTGGTGAACGCTATCAATAAGGCAATCGAGAGGCTGAAGGTGCCCATTGACAAAGTGGTCCGTATCGCTGTATGCGGGAATCCTGTTCAGCTCTCGCTGTTTCAGCGCAAGGAGATTCTGGATCTGGCCTTTGCGGGGATGAGAAAGCTTGAGGCTCTCGGCGTCATCAGTCAGGAACGTAACGCAGCTGTTCTGAGCGCCGCAAGTATTCGTGGCTTGAATCTTCCCGTGCACACGGAGGTCCTCGTACCCCCCTCTCTACGGCATGTGATGGGCGCTGATGCATTGGCAATGCTAATTCAGACCGGCGTGTTGGAAAGGAATGAGACCTCGATCACCACCGACTACGGGACCAATGCTGAGATGGCTCTTTGCCACGACGCGCGCGTGATCACCGGTTCAGCCGCAGCAGGGTCAGCTTTGGAAGGTCAACAGATAACTTGTGGCATGCTTGCCATGCCGGGAGCAATATCTGATTTGACCCCAGAAGCCACCTTGCACCGTTTAACCGTGCTTGACACCGAGATGTTGCCAGCGGCGGGACCTTTGGTAGACCTTGGGAACGGCCGAGTGACCGAGACTGGGGAACTCCGACCGACCGGCATTACGGGTACGGGTACGGTTGCCATTATCAATCAGAGCATGGAAGCCGGTCTCATTACTCTTCCTCGCATCAACACTCCAGACACTGAATTGCACATATGGGGGGACATCGTCTTTACGGAGGATGACCTGAAAGAAGCGGGAAAGGCCATTGGCTCAGTCCGCGCAGGCCATATTACCTTATGCAACGAGGCTGACATCGGACTTGAGGACATAGACGTCGCCTATATGTGCGGGGCTTCCGGGACGTATGTGGATGCCCTGAAAGCCCAGAGACTCGGAATGATTCCACCTCGTGTGCGAACCATTTATCAAGTTGGTAACACATCATTGGCTATGGCTCGAGACCTGGCGTGCGACCCCAAGAAAATGGGGATGATGGACGAGCTGGCCAAGCATCTTCGGCAGACGCACTGCATGTTTGCTGCCTCCAAGGTGTTCGCAAAGGTCTACGTTCTTGAGCTGGCCTATTGGACCGAGGGAATGCCATTTTCCCAGTATCAGGAATTCCTTGCGAGATACAAGATCCCGATACCATTGAATCTTGAAGGGACGCCTGAAGTGATTAGAACCGTGAGGCGGGATATCGATGACCTGGGCAGGCACGGTCTCATGACCATCTCGAACATGGGCCAGGACCTGCGGACACAGTATAGCGACTGTGTTGAGTGCCTAGAGTGTGTCAGGAGATGTTCCGAAAAGGCAATAAGGATCGTCGAGGGCAGCGATCCACCCTCGTTTGTGCTGGACCAATCGCTGTGTAAAGGGTTGGCCTGCAGGCGTTGTGAACGAGTCTGCCCGGAGAAGTGCTTCGACTTGAAAGATTTCTTCGGAGGCCTGTGATGGGTTGCAGTCCCATCCTCCGGGCCGACGTGCCATTCTACCCGGATGGTGAGCAGGCACCGGTCTACGGCTTCCTCGATGAGGTGGCTTGACGGTCTGACCGCTTCAGGAACTGACGACCGGTTTTGTTTCGGGTGACGGATCGCTCGTTCGTGCCACGGCCTTGACGGCAGGGCACATTCTGCCAAGGAGAATCCCATGCAGCTAACCCATATTGCGTCGAACGGGTATTATTCAGTTTCGGTCGACACGACGCTGAACCGGCTGCACCTATTTCTGGCCGGGACATGGGTGCGGGCTGACCAAGTGCCCAACTGGCTGGATGACGTGAAGACGGGTCTCAAACTGCTTTCTCCTGGTTTTACGTTGCTGTCCAACTGCACCAAGTTGCATGGAGTCCTTCGTCTGGATTTCATCGTCCAGGCCCAACGAGTCATGGTCGAGGCCGGTCTGGGAAAGGCAGCGAGTCTATACAATCCGAAGAGGATTGTGGCGAGAACCCTGATGGATGCCGCAGCCGAAGACGCAGGATTGACGGTCAAGCAGTTTGTTGACCCATTGGAGGCTGAGGCATATCTGGAAAACTAGCCGTGTCCCTTTGCTGCTTCGGGGTTCCTCTAAGCAAGAGAGACTCGAACGGCGCTCTGAAGCCCTCGCAGCATTCCGGATAGGGATCATGGGGAACGCAACGACATTCTGCGAATATAATCAGAAAAGTCATTATCCCAGAAGGGATGAAAGATGACGGACCAGGATAAGACAAGAGAACAGCTCCTGGAGGAACTCTCGGACATGCGCCTGAGACTGGCGGACCTCGAAGCGTCAAAGGCTGATTTCCAGTGGGTTCCGGACGCGGGAACGAAATCAGGGCCAGGGCCTGGACATCGGGCGGATGAAGAAAGACAGAAAAACCAGGGTACTGAGCGCATTGCTGATTCTCTGAAGGTCCACGACCATCTCACGATGAAAGTCTCGGAGCACAAGCGCATCGAAGAAGCCCTTCAATCTCACGGTGAACTGGAGAAGCTTATTGTTCTGGTGTTTGACGAGTTTGTCGGCCTCTCTCCCGACGAGACCGATGAGGGGATCGACTACGCTCTGGAAGTGATCGGGGAATACACCCGGGCGGACCGCAGTTACATCTATGTCTCATCTAAAACCTTTCACGATGAAAACGTTGCCTGGGAATGGTCTGCCCCAGGTATCGCACCACGATTCCAGGAGCTCGGGGGGCTTAGACTGAATGATTTGCCCTGGCTGGCAGATAGAATCAGAGGACTCGACCCTATCCGTGTGCCCACATTGGCTGATCTCCCTCCGGAAGCGCCAGCAGAAGAAGGCGTCTGGTTGTTGCAGGACGCAAAGTCACTGGTAGTAGTTCCATTTCTTGCCGGTCTTAATTCCCAAGGCTTCATCGGTCTCGACTCAGTGGTTTCTGAGAGAAGTTGGCCCGAAAGCATTGTGAGAATGCTCCAAATAGTCGGGCACATAGTTTGGGCAGCACTGGAAAGGAAGCATCGAGAAGAAGCTCTCACCGAAAGCGAGGAACGGTACAGGAGACTTGTCGATCAAGCAAACGATGTAATCTATCGAACCGGCCTTGACGGACGCTTCACCTTCTGCAATCCCGTTGCCGTGAAGATCACGGGCTATTCTGATGACGAACTGATCGGCAAGCATTTTTCGCAGCTTGTCCGACCCGACTGTCGTGAAGAAGTGGAAGAATTCTATAGGATGCAGTTGACCAAGCGAATTCCGAATACTTACTATGAATTTCATGCCTTAACGAAGGAGGGGAAAGAGAGGTGGATCGGGCAGAACGTGCAGCTGATCGGCGAAGGGGACAGATTTGTCGGTTTCCAGGCAGTGGCGAGGGATGTGACTGACCGTAAGGAAGCGGAGGAGGCGATGGTCTCCTCCAGGAATTGGCTGGAGAAGATCATCAATACCATTGCAGATCCAATCTTTGTCAAGGACAGGGACCATCGATGGGTTCTTCTCAACGATGCCTATTGCCGATTCCTGGGTTACGCGCGGGATGAGCTACTCGGGAAGGCTGATTATGATTTTTTCCCGAAAGAGGAAGCCGACGTCTTTTGGGCCAAGGACGAGATCGTTTTTGCCACCGGCATGGAGAATACGAATGAGGAGAGGTTCTCCGATGCGAAAGGTATTGTTCATACTATTGTGACGAAGAAAACACTGTACATCGATGAGAAGAATGAGAAATATATCGTCGGCATCATCAGGGATGTTACCGAGCAAAGGCGGGCTGAAGAAGACCGGGCGCGCCTCGTGACATCTGTCGAGCAAGCCACGGAAGCTTTTGTAATAACTGACACGAACTGGATCATTCAGTACGTCAATCCGGCCCTTGAGCGTGTATCTGGCTATAATAGAAGCGAGGTCGTCGGTCAGCATCTCGGTCTTTTCAAGAGTGGTGAACATGACAAAGCGTTCTACAGAATGATACGCGAAACCCTCGGTCAAGGCAACGTGTGGTTGGGACGCATCACGAGCAAAAAGAAAGACGGCACTTTCTACGAAGCCGAAGTAACATATTCCCCTGTCCGGGACAATTCGGGTGCCATTATCAATTACGTAAGCATCCACCGGGACATCACTAACGAAGTCCGACTCGAACAGGAACTCCGCCAAGCCCAGAAGATGGAAGCGATCGGTCAACTGGCCGGAGGGATAGCGCACGACTTCAATAACCTCCTCACAGCCATGATGGGATATTCGCACATGCTGTTGAGTGAACTGCGCGAAGACAGCGTGCATCACTCACGGCTGTCCCAAATCCTTTTGGCTGCTGAGAAGGCTTGCGAGTTGACCCGGCAACTGCTCGCCTTCAGCAGGAAACAGATTCTGGATTTCAGAGTTCTGGATTTGAACGCGATCATTGAAAGCATAGCGAGAATCCTTCAGCGCGTGATTGGTGAGCACATCGAGCTCACCACGGCTCAGGCCCCAGACCTTTGGTGCGTGGAGGCGGACCCGACTCAGATTGAACAGATCCTCATGAACCTGGCCGTCAATGCTCGCGATGCCATGCCCAACGGCGGACACCTGTCCATGGAAACCTGCAATGTCTATCTTGACGAATCTTATACCCTAATTCATCCTGAAGTGTTGCTAGGCCCGTATGTCATGCTTGCAGTGACCGACACGGGAATCGGAATGGACGCCGCCACCAAGTCCCGCATTTTCGATCCGTTTTTTACCACGAAGGGAGAAGGGGCCGGCACCGGCCTCGGATTGTCCACCGTCTATGGCATAGTGAAGCAGCATCGAGGTCATATTGCGGTGTACAGCGAACCTGGTCGCGGTACGACGTTCAAGGTCTATCTGTCTCGGATTGAAAGACCAGTGGAACCCATCGAGAAGACCGAGGTCGCTTCACCCGGTTATCAAGGCTGTGAGACAGTTCTTTTCGTAGAAGACGAAGACGTTGTACGGTTCATGGCAGGTGAGTTCCTGGAAATGCTGGGATATCACGTATTGGAAGCCGCCGATCCAATACGGGCTCTCGAGTTGGCGGGACAATTCGGTGGGCCGATAGAGCTTCTTCTCACCGACGTGGTCCTCCCTCAAATGGATGGCAGAAGCCTCTACAAGAGACTGTCTTCTCTTAGGCCCCACATGAAGGTGCTGTACGCATCGGGCTACACCGAGAATTTCATCGTCCATCACGGTGTGCTGGACAAGGATGTTCATTTCCTTCCAAAGCCGTTCACTTTGGACAAGCTCGCTGAGAAGGTTAGAGAGGTGCTGGATTTGCCCCGAAAAACCCCCGGGTGAGGCCCGTCCGACGCACGAGTGGCGTTGTATCGAGACCGTGAGGACGCCCTATCTGCAGAGGCCGGCCCCGCAAGCAACCGCCTCTCGATTTGACCCTGACGAATCACATCACGGCTCCCACAATTCGGAAAGGACAAATAGCTCAGGTCGATGGCAATGCGCACCGTGATGGTTCTCTCCGAAAACTCCGTGCTTACATGACGCCACCCGCGATCTCGAATAGCCAAACCGTTATACCAAAGGGAACTTGTCGTGGTAATTTTCCAACTTCACACACGAATACAGGTTCTGCGTTATATAAGCGTGTTGCGGAAATCGGTACCACCTTTATTATGTCCTCCCCCTCCCAGCCCGACCTGTTCATCTCTCTTCAACAAGATAACGGTGATGGTAACCGCTAAGCTTGAGTCTGAGCTTGTGCGCATCACTTCGTATTTATTTCAGAAGTGAGAAGTTCCCCTTCCATACTTCAACTTGGCGGTATGAGGCACTTCTTGCCGATGGGTACTACAAGAACGGCAAGGTGATACCAATTAGTACATATGCATGTAATACGCTACCAGAGCCGTAGCACACAACACTGCCCGCCGCTATCCCGCTTCTCTGGTTTGATTGGCACACTTCCCTTTACCAGACTGACCATTACCAGAGCTTCCTTTCTCATTCAACCCGAGTCTCAGAGTTCAAAACCTGAAAATTCCCCTACCAGCCTTAAATACATGAGTATATAGACGATGAGATCCTGAGCTTATCCTGCCTGTTCAAGAGAGTTCATACGGAATCCTGGTCCAGAAAGACTTTGATGAGTTTATGAGGGACCAGAGCCGTTATTTCACAACCATGTCGATCCCCACCCCGATTCCCATGCGATTAAGGTTACCGATCCATGGCCACGAGTTCCGATGAGAGAAGCCCTCAGGCTTAACGTAAGCCATTCTCTGCTACGTTCTCGTTTCGGCAATGGTTCAGCATGGGGCAAATTCCAACATTTGTCTGACCTATGTGTCACGACAATGGTATGCTATTAGAATCATGTGGCATTCCTGGGATGAGCCGGATCAGAGGACTGAAAGAGAACGTGCCCGCATGCGCAGACCGGTTGACGGTAGCGGTCGTGCTTTTGGTTTGGCTGGGATGCCCGAATATCCAAAAACTCGAGATTCCATCGAGTTCCGCCAAAATCAAATACGGCCTATCGGATATCTAAGGATAGGATCGTGAAGCCGTAACAGACTGATATTAATAATACCTATTGACCTGGGCCGCCATTGCGAAGACGACTTGTGGGGCATCTGTACGGCAAGAAGTGCGAAATTGCAGGCACCGATACGGGGAAAAGAAAGCCGCAAATATAGTAGATGCGGCGAGATGAGCCCAGACGGGCAATTAGAGAGAGCGGAGGTAATGGAGGAAGTTCCTCGCAGTGAGGGTATCCAGTTGTTCCAGAGTCTCGACACCTTTGGAGTCCAAGACGCGCTGCAACTGCTGCGGATGCACTTCCTTGATGAGCATGAGTGTTTTGATCTCAGCCACCTCGATGAACGAGATTCTTTCACCGGGTCTATGATGATGATCCGTCATGACTCTTTCTCCAGATTTTCAGATTCTTCTGAGCATTTTGATTGAAAGGAAAGGTGGGGCTTGTCGAAGAAGTTCCACAGCACGTAATCGAGCATCTGAGAGACTGAGAGTCGCAGATTGCGGCGCGTTTCGTGGAAGAGCTTAACCAGTTCACGATCGCAGGTTCCTGCCAGCTTCTCCCAGCACCGGTCGGTGACTCGTTCAGGTTGTGGGGGCATCTCGTGCGCGGGTCCCGAAGGATTACGTTCGAGACTGCCCAGCACGTCCTTTACGGCTGATTCGAGCAGTCGCTTCTGCATCAGGACGGAGAGAACAGCGCGGGCCATGCCACCAAGGTCGGTGTCAGAAGGTTCTGAACAGTTTTCATGTTGAGAAGGTTTTGAACGTTTCCCTTGGGTTGCCAGCTCTTGGTTCTTCATTCTCTTGCGAAGATAGTCGCCCGAGTAGGGCTCCCCTCGCCGATCCCGATATCCTTCAGCAGTCATGATAGGAGCAATCTTCTTCCATTGGTGGCCGTGTTCCTCCACCAACTCGGTAAGCCGGGTCATCAGGTTTTTGTCCGCTGTAGGCATTAGTGTCCGGTACCTCCTTGATTCGCGTGCAGTCCGGGACAGGCGTTCGGTTCCGAACGTTCAAAACGTTGCGAATGGCGGCCTGTCCCGGATCTGAATGTGGCGAATGTTTTGAATGAAATGAGGAATACGGGGAGGAGAATCGATGGAGCTTTGGTAAGAAAAGTGGGCTATCCGTGCGCTTGAATGCCCGGAGAGTAGTCCCAGAGCATGCCGGACCGCTCTTCCAACAACTCCAAAGGCCAGTTCTTACGAAGAAAGGGGATCACGTTCGTTTGTCTCGGTATCGGCAGTGGGTGGTTGAGTGCCCGCCATACGGACTCAGCTCCCTGGATATGCGTGCCTTCCACGAGAGCCTTGGCCAGCATCAACGTCATGTCCTCTCCCGCACACATTGACGCAAGACCATCATCAGTGAGCTTGCCCTCAATAGCCAATGAAGCCGCGAGCTTCCTGCCGACAAGCTCTATGGCCCGTTCCTGGATGGTTCCAGCGTAGTGCAGGTAATGAATCCGTACAGGCTTGTCCTGTCCGATGCGCCACGATCGCCGGGAAGCTTGCCGAAGGGTGAAGACCGAGTAGCCCGTTTGATAGAAGATGATGGTGGGGAAATCCAAAAGGTCTAAACCTGTCTGCACGAGCATCGGATTGCCGATCACCAGCTGCACATCCTCGGTTACCTTGTTACGCAACCACTCCTCGCGTTGCTCGGGCTTGACCGACGATCTCAGTATCTCAGCCGACACTCCGTGACTGACGAGAATGTCTCTCAGCCGCGCCGTTACGTCCTTGGTGTTGGTGAAGGTGCAGTACACAAAGCACCTTCGCCCCTGGGAGATCTCTTCCTCAACAATGCTCAGAAGCTCTTTCTCTTTGGGGTAGGTGCGATTCAAAGGAAGGGAGGCAGGCTCTGCAATCACATTTCCGTTGGCAGGATCGACCACGGGTTCATTGTGAAAGGGCCGGTCAGGATAGCAGAGCAACGTGTTGAGATAGGCACCGAGGAGACGCCGAGATCCTTGGACCAGGAGTCGTTTCATTTCTGAGCCTATCCTGTGCTCCAAATTCTTGTACGCTGCTGCCAGATCGTCCTCCATTGCAACCGGAACCACTTCTTCCGTGAGACCCGGCAGATCCACGGCAATGTCCTGCAAATGGAGGAATACCGTAGAGCCCATCAGGTGATTCGAGAAGATCGCAGGATTCACTCCGGGCTTCTCCCGCGTGACCGTGGTACCCGACTTCCCTTTGGAACAGACATTGTCGTCGCCGGGGTAGTGCTTCGTAATCCTTTCCAGCACACCGTAGCGGTTGACAAAGTTCATCCGGTTGCCGTAGGAGAATCCTTCCTTGGCCATGACCCACGGGCTCATGCGGTATTGCAAATAGAACATGTGGCTCGCATAGCCGCCGAGCAGAGTTCCTGTGAGCGCGATCGTCTTCCTGCAGGAGCTTGCCAGAGTACCGAAGGCATTACCCTGGGCCGTACTCCCGCCCTTCATCTCGTGGACTTCGTCGCAGATGAAGAAATCAAAATATTCTTTCAGGTAGCGCTTCACGTAGTCTGCGATGGAGAATCTGCGGAATCGTGTATTGTCTGCCTGCCACAGCGCTGCTCCACAGGAACCGCAGTAAGTTTTCCTGTGCCGCAACGTTGCGGCATCGACCTCTACTCCGTCTCCGTCTACCACAGCCGAACCACAATCAGGGCATATCGGAGTCCCGCGACGGAGATTGAAAGCAGGCCGCCATGCATAGGAGAGCTTTGCACGCTCTTTACTCACCACATAGTAACGCAGGCCCCTATGCGGTTTTTGAGGATCAATGGCCACCACATCCGACAGATTCTTGAGAATCTTTGCCTCGGCACCCGGCACGGTCTCTCTCACTTCTCGTGCCCATTTCCGAGTGAGATGGCCGGGGCACATGACCAGGACTCGTGGGGGATGACCATTCTCCATGATAAAGGGCACAGCGGCTCCTATGAGCGTCTTGCCTACGCCCATCTCGCCGATACACATCACGTGATTGTCGGTGCGCAACGTTTCAACAGCCCCTTGGATCGCATCAGCCTGTGCTTGAAACGGCTTTCGCAGAAGCTGATCCATACGGGGGTGCCAATCGTTGCCGGGTTTGAAAAGAGGCTCGGCTTCGGTCTGTATCTTTTGTGCCAAAGCCCCACCAAATTGCCGCAAATATCCGTTCACGTCATTAATGCATTCCAACATGGGTATCTCCTTGTTTGTCGAGACTGATTCGCCCCGTCCGTATTCCTTCCGATATGATCTCATCCACCGTCGCCTCATCGATCCGGATTTTCACAACCCTCATAGTTCCTGCCATTTCCTGTATGAGTACCTGTTCTTTGAGCTTCGCGCATATCCACGGAGCCCATTCGGGAATCAGTGGAGAAGCCAAATGGGTGAGCACCTGAGAATAGACGACCTTGGATAAGTCGTCGCCTTGTGGAATGAGGAGGCAGTTCTCCGCTGTATCCTGTCCGAAGAATCGAGTATCCACGACCAACTGATGAACCGCGCCGGTGGGGAGCTTCGTGGAGAAGACGCGGAAATGGCCTTCAGGGCTCCCGTGCACTTGGATCTCCTTGTTCCCCTGGCGTTTGATACTCACGATACGCTGACCTATCAGGGCTGATGACACGGCCTTTACCGCCTGCTCGGTACCGGCCAACGAAATGAACAATAGCGAATCGTCCGACGGGTCGTAGGCGTACCGGTCAGTGTATGCCGCTACCTTGATGCCTCCCCAATATTCTTGAAAGACAACCTCATCCAACATGATGCCCCCCTTCAGGTCAGCTCACGGATTTCTCCGTTACGGTCTAGAACTTTGATCGAGACCACGTAATGATCCAGCTCCCGCTGCTCCAGCACGTCTCCTTTGTACTCCTCGACCTTGGAGACGATCTTGCTCACCTTACCTTTCACCACATGTCGGTCAGGACCTTCACCGATCACGCCATCGAGTTTCCCTGCTGCCAGCAACAGGCCCAAGTGTCCCGAGTGCAACGGCAGCGGCGGGCGAGGCACTTGAAGCTCATTCTTGGTCGTCATTGCATCGAACCTGCGCCACAGAGGTGATTGAGCCATCTGCTTTTCCAACTCTTCGGGATCGATCAGGGTGGAGCGGAAGAGCTTCAGGGGACCGGATGGAGGAACCTGGTACCGTGGAGCAGCATTCTCGGACAATGGCTCCAGACTCCGACTCGGAACGTTCTGCAGCTTCAGAACGAGTGCCTCATCCAAGGAGTTTCCTGCCTTGCGCACCCCGAAAGCCACGATCTGCTTGAAGTCAGCGTATTCGGGATCAGGGAAACGAAAGACCTGTATCGTGTCAAAGCGAGATGCCAAAAGTCGTGAGACATCTCTGGCCATGCGTCGCTGGGGGATTATGTAGATGAGCACGCCGCCGGGAACGAGATACTGCAGGGTCATTCGGAGGAATGCTTTCTCCTGCCGTTCGGTCTTTGTGTCTGCATCCTCTTCACGTGTAGCCTCATCATAGGGCGGATTGAGAAAGAGGAGTGAACTGGACTGGTGAGCGATGCGTGTCTCTTCGATTCCACACTTCAGAAAGTTCTGAATATGTGCCTGTGCCGCATCGGCTCGATGCCGGTCCAACTCCACCCCATAGGTGAGAGCTTGCGTGTCCACCACAAGCTGTTCTAGCGCCAAGCCTTCACCGCAGCACGGGTCCAATGCAGTGAAGGGAGCAGGGGGAAAAGAAAGACAACTTCGGATGTAGTCCACGACTCTCGCGGGAGTCGGGTAATAGCCCATCTTCATGCGACCTGCTATGCGCATGGGTAACCTCCTAAATAGAAAAAGCCCGACCGATCCGAAGACCAGCCGGGCTCATGATGAATCAGTCGAGTTGCAACGCGATAGCCTCTCCCTCTGCCTTCACCCGGATCTCGCCATCGTCATACTCGACCTCGCCGGAATCAAAGGACAAATTGAGTGGAGACTGCTTTCTTAACTGCACGTTCTTGCCGGAAACGGAGAAGGTGAGGCCCTTGCGGGATACCGTTACGGTCCCTCGTTCCATCTCCAGGGACACGTGTCTTTCAACCGCTGCCGAAGCAGCCTCTTCCAGGGGCAACGCCGGTTTCGCTTTGGTAGCCATCTGGACCTCCTACCATTCCTTACAAGGACCGGCAAAGGGACATTGCCCGCACTGCCAATCCTCCTTGGGAAAGAATACTTCCTTCTTGATGCCCTGCCATACGCCTTTGACCAGCTTGAGAAAACGCTCTCGATCGGCAGTGGTGCGGGTGGTCTCGTACCGTATAAGCTCCGGATTCTGGGTCTTGAGGAGCACGTCCAGCCGGAATCTGGTGTCGCCGTTGAAGCCGAGCGTCTGTGCTCCCAATGAATAGCAGGTGAGTTGGACGTTGGAATGTACAGTCCGGTCTGAGTACCGTTTCGACGCGGTCTTGAGATCCGCTACCGTGACCGCCCCGTCTAAGGACTGTTCCACCACGTCAATAAAGCCCACCAGGGGCGGAATGCGCTTGCCGAGATCGAGTTCGAAAGGTTCTTCGATGCCGATGATCTGGACAGACGGATCGAACGACTCGTGGAACACATCCAGCATTCCCTTTGCCTTTGCGGTCAGGCTCTCTTCAGAATCGCCATTGAAGAAACGGATCTGTCGTTCCTCGTAATGGCTCTTCCAAGCCTGACGGTACACGTCATGAATCTGGCTTGCGGAGAGAGGATCGCCCTGAAGGCAGCTCTCATAGAACCCGGCCGCAGCCTCATGAATGGCCGATCCGAAGGCCAGCGGGGCTGCGGTAAAGGGCGGTTCGATCTTGTCGATATAGTGGAAGCGGTATTTCAGAGGACACGTGCAATAGGTGTTGATCTGGCTGTAGCTCAGATGAGGCTTCTCTTGGGTTTGCTCGTTCATCTCCTTCTCCTTCCTCGGGCCCGGCTTAAACGATAAGCCAGCTTGTTGCGCTGTCGAGCCAGCTTTCGGATTTTCCTTTTCAGACGTTTTCTCTCCAGGACCGGATCGTAGAAGATGCGGGTGATTGCGTACATGGTTCTCCTCCCGGCGAGTAAAAACCCGCCACGATTTCAGCAGTGATTATGGATTCGTCAGGTGAAGGTCAGGCAGCGACCTGGGTCTGGAAGTACTGGATCAAGCGGCTTGCATCGGACAAGGTAAGGTCCTCGAAGCGGCCCGCATTGAGAGGTCCAAGCAGGTTCGCCAAGTCCTCGTCTCCCATCTTGGCTTTCTTGGAAAGGGCATAAAGGGCCCGACATTGAGCTCCCGTTGCTTTTCCACCGTTGCCGTTCTTGGCTTGTACCGCCGCTTTTGTGTCCTGTTTGCTCTGGCTTTCGTCGGGATCAAATACCGGTTTCCGATCTTTGCTCTCGCTTTGTGCTCCGGCAGGCTCCGTTTCCGACATCACATGGGATACTTCCTCGGCTCCCGCATATTCGACACCGTAACCCGAAAAACGCAGGCTCCGGGCTATGGAACGAGTTTCTGCAAGTTCCAGTAGCGAGTCGGCCAACCGTTGGTCCCTTTGGGCCGAGGCCGTACCGAAGCCGCAGAAGCTTCCCTTGTCCGTGGTAACGGTGGCTCTTACCGCTGCCAGGGTATCGTCGAATTGCACCACTTCAGTCTGGATACTGAGTTTGCCGTTGCTGTCGTGGGCCAGTCTCAGCCTCCCACCAACGCGAGGAAAGACCGTTTCAACCCAATCGCCGTTTACCTTCTGTCGTCGCGTAACGAGTTCGTCTTCTCGAAATCCGTTCGTACTCATTGAAACTCTCCTTTCATGCGATGTATTCCATTTCTCTCCAGATTTACTGCCTGCGCCTACGATGAGCGCCCTCGCATAGCGGAATACGCACCGAATGCCCACACGACTAGGTCGTCGATGGGGCCGGGGACCGGCGCAAGAAGGGTCCAAAGGATGCAGAAAACGATGATCCACCCTGCTCCAGCTCCTGACGGTGCCGGAGTCCGATATGGTTGTGGATACTGAGTGAGGTGATTCACAGGCCCGTGCCTCCTTTCTTTTGATCAGGTCTATCCTTCTGGGATTGACCCTCTAACCCTTAAATATATTTATGATTCTGAGGGGATTTGATGCTGCGGGCGAGCGCAGGCGGGCCGACGCGTAAACCTATGGTGCAGGGGAGATGTAATTCCCTCATGAATTACCCACAAACCCATCAATTAGAGGGGAAAGAAGAAACAGGACAAAGAAGAAAGGCTATTCTTGTAGGCAGAATCGAGAAAACCGAGGAACGTATGAGAGTGGAAGTCCGGCGAGACTCGTTCCAGGGAAGCTATTCTCGTCGGCCTCCAGGGAGAATGACCGAAGTGTCGAAAGTCTCATGGGCGGCCTACGTGTTCCCTACCCAGGCCGAGGATGCTTTCACGGAGATTCTATGACTCCGCCCTGAAGTCTCCTTCGTTGCGCAACAAAGGGGACTTGGCGATCACCGAAAGAGAGTTGGGAAACGAAAGGCTGATACCCGAAAATCCGACCATGGTTCATCGCAATGGCCACGGTTCTCTGATATCGAAATGGTCTCTATTTCCCCGCCCAAACATGAATATCTGCCATTTCCGCACATGGCGGAACGTCGCCGAATAGGAGATTTTGTAGGCAGGGACAGCAAAAAGTGGGGGAGGCCTATACTATCTTTAATTTCAGCAAGTTACCAAACATGTGGTCCTGGCCTACAAAAAGTCCTCACCGATCCAAAAGAGCAAGGATGTTATCCGCATGGGTACTACAACTTCTCGACTTCAGCGTCGCTCATCTCTATTGCGAAACGCCTGTTCCTCGGCTACCGCAAGCAAAGAATCTCTGTTCCAGGCGTCATCGACTGAGCAAGGGCTAATGTCGGTTCAAGGTTGGGGTCACACTGGAGGTCCAGGGGCTTGTTCTGGGCGGCATCTGGTTGTTGCGGAAGGAGGATTACTCTCCCGACGCATCGGGAGAGTAAATGGCGTAGCGTGGTCAGCGATTCATGAAATGAGCTCGATGGACAGAGCCACGCCTGATTCGAGCCTCACGGTGTTTCTTCTCTCTTGCTGGCCGCTTTCTCTTTGCGGCTCCTCAGATACTCGTCCATTTCTTTTGTGTGACGGGCAACGGCTGCTTCCAGGGTTTCCCCTATAGAGGCGTCGTCATTCTCCTCAATCATGCCGAGAAGCTCCTCCATCCTATTCTGATCCCATGCCGTCAACTTGGACGCCCGAATCGTCCGGTTCCATGCCCATCAAGTCAAGGAGAAGAAGCCCAAGCGCGTTCCCATCCACCGAGACCTACTCCCTATCTTCGAGCAGGCAGGAAAGGTCCGTTCTTTGAACTCCGACCGAGTCTTCCTCACCAATCGAGGGAATCCCCCTTCCCGTGACTCTATCAAAAATCCTTGGCACAAGGCCTTGGACATAGCTGGCTTTACTCGTCCAAGGCCCGTACCTCACGACCTCCGGCACGTTTGGAGCACGAACGCTATGCGATCTGGAATCCACCCCTTGATTGCTGAGACGATCCTCGGGCACTCCACGGGCATCGCCGGAGTTTACACCCGCGTGAGCGACGACGATCTTAGGCAAGCTATTGATTCTATGCAGTTCGACTTCGGAGGTACGGAGATATGGGTAGCCAAGTACGCAAAATAAAAGACTCGATAGAGGGAGCTACCGAGTCCGCCCATAGTGAGCAAGTGTGGTGTCATAAATCTCTTTTAGGTTGGCGCACCAGCCCGCCTCCGCCGTCTTCCTCGGCCTGCAACGGGGACGACTCTTGTGGTACTGGCGGGGCTTGAACGTCATCGGCCCTTAATGCTCGTATGAGTTTGATTGCTTCATCCGCTTTCATTGGGCCAATCATGCCGGTCGAATCTTGACCACGCATCCCAGGAATGGGCAAAGCTGTTAGGAACTTCAATGCCCACGGGATCGTCCCGATCTCGACAGGGTCACTGGTTGAGGTCTCTGTACCGGAAGATCAAAGGCCACTTGAAAGACCAATGGGCCGACGGGGCTGTTGCGGGATTCGACCGCTTGATGGAGGAGGGGATCGTCCCGGTCTGCCGGTCCATCTAATGTAAGCTCCCGAGCGCTTTCGAGACACCCTACCCAAGAGTGTCGTTCCCTTGATCGTCATCATGAATTAGGAGACGGGAAACACGAAAATGGGAGGTGTATCGATGGACGATGAGAAGAAACAACAGATAGCAACCTTTCGGTTCGGGGTCATTCATGACCTGGTAGGGCACATTGAGCTTGAGCCCGGAGAGCGGGAGCGGTTGATTCGGGAGAAGTGCGGCCGCAAATGGGTGATTCCGTTTTCCGAGAAGACGTACATCTCACGAAGCACCATACTGCGCTGGGTCAGGGTGTACAAAGACTCGGGAGGCAGGTTGGAATCGCTGTGCACCCTGGACAGATCCGATCGGGGTATGAGCCGGGCGATGGATCAGGAGACCTCCCTGGCCTTGATGAGATTGAGAAAAGAGCTTCCCAAGGCCACGGTGCCTCGTCTCATCTCGGAGATGAACAAGCGCGGATCGGTCTCTCCGGGCGTGACACTGAATCCGTCTACGCTCTACCGGTTTTTGCACGGCCATGACCTGATGGAATCGACCACGCCCGTACCCGAAGATCGACGGAAATTCGAGGCTGAATTACCCAATGACCTGTGGCAGGTGGATTGTATGCACGGCCCCCGGGTCAAGCATGGGAGCAAACAAAGGAAAACCTATCTCATTGCCTTCATGGACGATCATTCACGGCTTGTGCCTCATGGGGAATTCTTTCTCTCCGAATCGGTCACATCGTTTCTTATTGCTTTGCAGGGGGCTCTCATGAGTCGAGGGCTTCCCAGGAAGATCTATTCGGACAACGGACCGGCATTCCGTTCCCATCATGTGGAGCATACGGCGGCTTCCCTCGGCATTGCCCTCATCCACGCACGGCCCTACAAGCCGCAGGGAAAGGGAAAGATCGAGCGTTTCTTTCGTACGGTGAGGACCGAGTTTCTTACCGGCTTTAAAGGAACGTCGCTTGACGACATCAATCAGGCTTTTGATCTATGGTTGAGCGAGATCTACCATCAGAGAAAACATTCCTCTACGGGACAGACTCCCTTTGCCCGATTCACCTCAAAGATGGAGTGTCTCAGACCCGCTCCGGACGATCTCAAGGACCATTTTCGCAAAGCCGCACGCAGAAAGGTGGCCAAAGACAGAACCGTCAGCCTGGACGGAAAAATCTTTGAGGCTCCCGTTCCCTTGATAGGGAAACAGGTGACCCTCCTATTCCATCCCGAAGAGCCGGAGCGTGCGGAAATCCTGTTCAAAGGAGAGTCCTACGGATTCTTGGTTCCCGTCAATCTGGCCGTGAACTGCAGGGCAAAGAGAGACAGGAACAACAACCTGCAGGTAGAGTCGTCGGATTCTCCACGGCATTACAAGGGCGGAAGCCTCTGGGGAAAGGGGGATGACCGATGAGCACGAGCTACCGCACCTTCTTCGGCATGAAAAAGGAGGCCTTCTCAAGCGATCTGAGCCCCAAGGAGATCTTTGAGACGGATGATATACGATCCGTTCAACAGCGTTTCGACTATGCGGTGAGACTGGGAGCCGTGGCGCTTCTCACCGGCGAGATAGGATCGGGCAAGTCCACTGCGCTCCGGTACGTGGCTGCCACCCTCCATCCCTCGGAATACCGCCCCATCCACATCACTGCCTGCTCCGGTTCCATACTGGAATTTTACCGCTTGTTTCTTGCCGAGCTGAATATCGACAAGTCCAGCACCTCGCGGGCGGTTATGATCAGGCTCATCAAAAAGGAGATACAGGAGCTGGTGCTGGGCAAGAAGCTCAAGGTCGTCCTTATCGTCGATGAAGCATCCCTCATGCGCTTGGAGGTCTTTGCCGAGCTGCACACCATCACCCAATTCGAGCAGGACTCCAAACCCTGGCTTCCCATCATCCTGGCGGGAAAGACCAACCTCGTGGACCTCCTCACCTACCAGACATCCATGCCTCTGGCATCACGAATCGTCGCCAGAAGCCACATGGAGCCGGTGAGCCGTAGTCACATGAACGAGTACCTCTCCCATCATCTCTCGATCATCGGAGTGAAGTCTCCTCTCTTCGACGAGACTGCCGTCACTGCCATCCATCAAGGCTCCGGCGGCCTCTTCAGAAAAGCAAACAACCTCGCCAGAGGCGCTCTCATCGCAGCAGCTTCCGCTCAATCCATGACCGTCACTGCCGAGCATGTGCGACTCGCATCCACGGAGATCTTCTGATCGACCACCCACCGGGTCGGATTACCTCTGTCCGGCCCGGTCAATACATTCTGAAAATCCCACCGGCTGTCCAAAATAATCAGGAAGAACAAGGTAAAATAATGTGGAAATCAACAGCCACCCTGAAGAATCTCGTCATCACGATACTGCGCAGATGTGGTGCCGCCAATATTGCCAAGGCGGTCCGCGGACTGTCCTTCGCGATCAACCGTGCCCTCACGGTAATCGGCCTGTAGGACAAAGGCTACCTCACCCCCCTCTGGTGCCAGTAATGCCACCGCAAAGGGATAGCTTTGCCCGTTACCTCCCCAAAAAGCCCCCCAAACCACCCCAAAGACACCCTT
>JBGSJS010000136.1:0-96810 GCA_041741735.1 Desulfomonilaceae bacterium
ATCCAAATCATCAGACTCTTCGTTGCTGCCATGAGCTCACACCGCTTGACTCCCAGGGGCCGGGAGTACATGCTGTTGCGGATCCGGATACCGCATGGCGGCGGCATCGTGGAGAAACGAATTGACATGTAATGATTTTCATTATAAATGATTACCGTGTTTTATTGATACCTGACTGGAATAATTTATACTAACAATCTGTAATCACTAGCTTATTGTCTGAGGTGATCGTGGGGCAAACCAAATGGAGACTCGCCGGCACGCCGTCCTCCCAAGCGTGTCTGCCCCTTCAGCCGACCGGTCGTCATCAGCCTTCGCTCGGCGAAAGACGCTCAATGACCATGGTCCGATTCATCGAGTTTTGCTGCTCTTTTCTGCTTGCCTTTCTGGTGATTGCCGTGGCTTCCTTTTTGACATTGCGACCGGCGTTGCTGGATGTCCGGGGTGAGGCCGGAGTGTCGTGGAACAGTTTCGTTCGGGCCGTGACCCATCGCAACGACCTGGTGCCGGGTCTTGTGGAGGCGGTGAAAGGGTTTGAGCCGGGGCATGCAAAAATGCTGGAGCGCCTTCTGGAGGCTCGATCCATTTCCTCCCGTTCAGCGGACCCGGATTCCGTTGTCGCGTCTGTGGACGACATGGAGCGATACTTGATACAGATCGAGAAGCTTGCACGGTCCCGGCCGGATCTGGTCGCATACCCTCCCTTTGCTGCGCACTGGGAAAGGGTGCTCAACGCTTCCCGACGGGTGGCATTCGCTCGGATGTCCCATTACACGAACGCCCGGCTGTATAATCGTCTCCTGGCCCCATTTCCCCAGAATCTGCTCGCCGCGCTCTTCGGCTTTGTCCCGCTCAATGAATATCCTATGGTTCCCATGGTAGGCGAGAGACTCTAACAGAGAGCCTCGATGATGACATGCACCGATGAACGCCCGCACCAAATGGTATGCGAGGAGTGGGGCGGCAGGTCGAGCGGAAGGAGTCGGCCCAATGCCGGGCGTATGTCACGGGGAACGCGAACCTGTGTCTTCCCCGTCCGCTCAATCCGGCTAAATAGTGGCGCTCTTGCAGAGCTCTTCCGGAGAAACCGCTCCATGAGCGCCGACAGGCAACGGTCGCCTCGCCTCAGTGGAGGGCGGAAGGATTGGGGATTTCTTCTTCGCTGACCTTCCGTACCTTGCCCCCGGAGAATACATAGCTGGCCAGAACAAGCTTGCCCTTTTTGCTGGGGTGGAGGTATCGGACGCTAAAACCGGGTTTCCCCTCGAAGTGGTAATCCGTGATCGGCAGAACGCCGCTGATGGGGATTTGCCAGTTGATGTTCCGGCGATTGAGCCTGGAGGACCAGTTCATAAGATAGAGCCGAGAGTAATCGGACCCCGGATCCTTCCCGATGGGCGCGTACGCAACCACGTAATTGTTTTTGGCTCCTCGGTCGGGGTCGTCGGTTATGTTGATGCTCCTCCAGGCCACGATGCGCATGAAAGGGACGGCGCGGGCGATATCTTCCGGAGGAGTGAGCTTCATGTTGTGGGTGTAAATATAGCCTACTCTCCCGTCTTCTATCTTCACTTTGTACCAGACGTCCTTCTTGACGTCATCCGAGGCTTCATCCCCCCGAGAAGCATCTTCGGCAGCCAAGCCCTGGGCTTCGCTGCGGCCGGAGGTCGAGACGGACTTGGCGGTGCTGCTCGATCTTGTGGTTACCACTCGCTCGTACATTTCGAACTTCTTTCCCGGCGGTAACACCTCAATGATCTCGTGCTCCCGACCGGGCTCGAGCCTGAAATTGGCTTTGTTCTTAATGACGCCCTCTGCCTGGGCAGGCATTCCCTCAATGGATTTTCTCAGTTCCTGAGTCTTGAGGATGATCTCCTTTCCTCCCACCATTTTCTGCTCGAGGTACCCCTCCGTGCCGTCACGGGTTCGGATGCGGAACCAATCTCCGACCTTGTCCCTCAGATGGACCGGCGTTTCCGCCGGGAGCCTTTGGAGGACCGGGGAATTGGGATTGGCGGTCTCGTGAAGGGAACAGGCTCGTATGGTTATGCCGTCTCTGGGAACGAATGGGTTCTTTTTCGGTTTAATCACGGTTTGGAATTTCTTGATGATCTCCCGCTTCAGCGTGTCCAACTCCTGACACCCTGCAGCAGCCGTCAAGCACACGACCGAAACGAGGAACAGACCGAAGAGTCGGGTCACGCGCTTTCCCTTGTTATCCCACCACATTGACATAGCCTCCGATGACCTTTCCCGGATTCCTCCACCAACCCTTTGAAACGATGAAGCGCCACCCTGCAACGCGGCACAAGCTCCCTAGGTTCGAAGAGTGCCCCCTGTCACGGAATTCTTCATAGTTTTTCATGACGGCAATTGCAACCCTTTCCGCCGCCGATTTCAAAATTGTCCCTGCTCCCGGCTTGAATAAGTGGGGCATATCTTACTCCAGCTTCTCCTGCGCTGCCAAGGGGGCGGATCCTGCTTCTCGGGGCCGGGAGGACTTCTACGAAGCGTGAACGGACAGCAGAAAGGCGGTCCTTGACGCGGTTCCGTTTTATGGGGAATGGAAGGGATGCTTATGTCCGGATTCAGTTGACTGCCGGCCTGATTTCGGCAGCTCCGGTATCGCAAGAGCCGATCGCTTCCCGGAAAGCAAAAGAAATGAAAGGTCTCTCTTGTTCGCAGAGAGCCCATACCGGTTGCTCAACCTCGGTCTATCGGATGATGAGTCGGACCCTTCAAAGGCACCGGCGAGATCCTTGTCTCTGAAGGTGCTTTGCCGGTCCGGTAATCCGATAGGGTTCATGGCTCTATGCTGTTCTCAAAGCCGGCCTTCTGCTTCCAATATGAGCGCCGGAGACCGCAAAGGCTCTTCGCAAGCGTGGTAGGAGGGTCCTACTCGGGCGATCTCCTGCCAGCCTCGCCTTTTACTTCCGTCGGATTTTAGCGGAAATTGCTTGATTTTCCAGTCGAAATTCGTTATATTCATAATCGGCTAAATAGTCAGTATGTCACCAAAACGGACCTCCGGGTCAGGTTGCGGACAAGTTGATGCCGGTCATAGTGATCTTTCTGATGATGTAATGGAGCTCAAGTGAGGGTTCAATCCTGGGCGATATCGGATGTGGGAAGGCAGCGCGTCGCCAATGAAGACTGCCATTACGTTGACACGGAACTGGGGCTGCTTCTGGTTCTGGACGGTATGGGCGGACATCGTGCGGGAGAGGTAGCATCCAAATTGGCTATGGAAACCATCTCCGCTTTCTATACGGCTCACGCGGTCAACAGTCGGCTCGGTCCGGAGATGTTCGATGATTACGATCATCGGTTCACCTACCATACAAACCTTCTGAGACAAGCCGTGTTCATAGCCAATCGAGTGGTAGTGGAAAAGTCTATGTCGGAAGAAGGCTTGGTGGGAATGGGCAGCACCCTGACCGGTTTGGCCGTTCATGAGTTCACCGCTTCCCTCATCAATGTGGGTGACAGCAGAACCTACCTTATCCGTAACGGTACGATCGAGCAGATTTCCAAAGATCACACGTTGGCCGAAGACCAGGTGGAACGTGGAATGATGAGCCGGGAAGAAGCGCGGGACTCCCAGTTAAAACACATTCTGTCATCGGTCATCGGGGTCGATTCACGGATACGGGTTCATATGGACGAATTGGTCCTCTCGCCGGGGGACATGTTCCTGTTGTGCAGCGACGGTCTTACCGCAGTTATGAACGATGAAGAGACTCTGACTTTCATCATGAGCGGTCCTCCCGGCCCCGGCGTTCTCGGACGCCTCATTGAAGAGGTCAACGAGCGCGGCGGGCCGGACAACACGACTCTGGTTTTGACCGTTCTCGGGAACGATCGCGAACCGACCGACGAAACATCGGAGAGTGAGTAATCGGTCTCCCCCGTCCTTCTCGAATGGAGAGCCGGTCCACGTTTGAAATGACAACAGCAAGTCTGCTTGGAGGATATCGATGTTCAAGCTGATCCTGAAGTTTCAGGATACGGTTGTTGAGGAACGTGAATTTGAGAAAACTCCCGTAAGCATCGGTAGGCGAGAGGATAACGACATCGTCATAGACAACATGGCGGTGTCCGGTCACCATGTGGTGATCGAGGAAGAGGAGCCCAACTACTACGTGCTTGTCGATCTGGAGTCCCTCAACGGAACTTTTCTCAACGAAAAGAAGGTAACGCGAGAGCGTTTGTATGATGGGGATATGCTGCTCGTGGGCAAGCACATCCTTTCCTTTGTCGATCTCCGTCCCGAAGACCAGAGGCCGGTCAGAGGTCAAGACGACAAAGGTGAGCAACCGGTTGCGGCATTCCGGGATACCGTCATCTTGGACACCAAGGCGCAACAGGAGCTCCTTGAGAAACACGCTGCCGAGAAGGGCGTTTCACCGGATGCCGCTGTTGAAAAGCCCAAGAAAATTGAGCTGAAAGGATCGATTACCATCCTTTCGGGCGGCACTCCGGAAATCATCGAGCTCGACAAGCGCCTCACCACATTCGGCAAGTCGGATGAAGCAGACGTAAAGTGCTCCGGGCTCCTGATAGGAAAGACAGCGGCTCTGATCAACAAAAGACCCAACGGATACTTTCTGGCTTATGCCGAAGGGTTCAAGAAGCCGGACGTCAACGGCGAGGCCGTCACTACTCAAGTGCAGCTCCACGACGGAGACCTGATCAACATCGGGAGCACTCGTATGACGTTCAACCTGAAGGAAGAGATTTCCTAGATTTTGGAGTTGATAGTGGGAGAGGGCCTCCGACGTCGTGACGCACGCCGGACCGATAGTGCTCTGAGCATGATGCTGAACAGCAGGAGCAGACCCATCAGCAGCATCGCAATTCCCAGCCATTTGCCGAAACTTGATGGAGTCGTTTCCGTAACGGGCTTCGCAACAGGCAAGGACTTTGGGGGAGCCACATTCTTTTGCTCCGGGCCCAGCTTGATCTCCGAGGAGAGCCGGGCCACCGACCTGATATCCGCCGAGGACGGCCCTGCTCCTCCGAGGATAGGCGCTTTTGCGCCGGGGTTGTCATAGTAGAGTTTGTAGACCTCTCCGGGCAGCTTCTCAAAAACCACCAACCGTGTCGTCCCCACAGACTGGATCTTATCGACGGTTACCGCACCTCGGCTTCCCCCGCTCAGCTCAAGCTTGATAAAGCGGAAAGGGGTCAGGTCCATGGCAGCGGTCAACTGTTCGGCCACAGCGTCGTTTCGCCTGATGCGAAACATGACTCCCTCCCGAATTTTTTCCCAAGCATCGCTCGTCTCCGATGCCGCTCCGTACAAGACGGCCTTCTTGATAAAATCGTGAGTCCGTGTGCCGATCGAGAGGCTGGTCGGAGGGAGTCGGTGCTCGCCCAGATCGACTGCCGCGACGGTGACCCCGTCCGCCGGGTCTGTCCGGTTCTCGATTATCTTAGTGGAAAGGGGCTTTGAAAGCGGGTCTCCCAAATGCGGCGGAAAGCATTCAATCCCGTCGATCTTCAGCAGTGGTTTGTTTTCGCTGAGAATTCTCACATAGAGGTAGCGAAAATTGTTGAGTGGGTAGAAGACGCTCAGTTGCCTAACCGGAAGAGGAGACCTGATGTCCGCAATGAGTCCGTCCATTCGGACCACGTAGGATTCGCCGCTGCTGTGAGAACCCCGAACTTCGACCCTTCTGACGAAGTCTTTTGACGAGGTCTTGATGAGGATGCCTCTGCTGACCACTTTGGCGGTCTTGTCGACCACAATTTCGGTATACTTGCCCGGTTTTTCCACGACTCGGAAGGTTCGTACGGGGAAAGTCTCCGATTCGGGCATCGGAGAAGCCCCGGTCAGGGTAGCGGCTACCACGGACCCGGCGCGGGAGACGACGCGAATGTCGCTGAGATCTCGATGGCAATGCTCCAGAACGTCCGGTTCCAGGGCGATTCCCATGAGTCCCTGGGTCAGATGCGTTGGGATGAGGATGTCCCGGTAACGATTCCATCCTGTGGAGTCGAACTCGGCTGCAACGGGGCAGACCAGAAGAAGCTCCAGAATGGCCCACGTGACCAGTAGCCGACAAACACCCTGCAGACCCCGGTGAACGATTCTCTGAATCGGCAAGTCTCCTGACATGGGGCCGGATTATAGTCAGGCCAACCTTGAAGTCAAGCCATTCATCGGACAGATCCGTCGTGACGATTTCCGCCAATTTTCTTCTTCATCCACAAAGATGTTGTTATAGTGGAGCGCTTCTAAAATTGCGGGAAACGCGGAGAGTCTTGGTGTCATTGGCCTTCAACCGGAAGAATGCCGCGAATTTCAATGCGCGGTACTGTAAGATGGTAACCGACGCCGGCAGGGCCCGACCGATTTCGTGATCGATCGGCCCTAATCCCCGGAATGAGACGGTAGAGTGTTTTCCGGAAGGACACGTATGGAGATAATCACTACTCACCTCAACGCCGATTTCGACGCATTCGCGTCCATGGTCGCGGCAAAAAAACTCTATCCTGATGCCCTGGTAGCTTTTCCCGGCTCCCAGGAAAAGAACCTGCGCGATTTCTTCATAGATTCCACGCTCTATATCCTCTCTATCGAGAGGGCAAGAGACATCGATCTGGAACAGATACGAAGACTCATCGTGGTGGATACTCGACAGAAGAGCAGGATAGGCCGATTCTCGGAGCTTGCCTCCTCGTCCGATGTGGAGATCCACCTTTACGATCACCATCCGGATTCCGAAGACGACATAACCGGGCAACTGGAGGTGAAAAAGACTGTCGGCGCCACAGTAACCATCCTCATTCAGGAGATTCGCCGAAGGGGCATCGAGGTGAACGCTGAGGAGGCGACCATCCTCGCCCTGGGAATATACGAAGACACGGGTTCGTTCAGTTTTTCCTCTACAACGCCGGAAGATATGGAAGCCGCCGGATGGCTGCTGGAACGGGGCGCCAACCTCAATATCATCTCCAACATGATGACGAGCGAGCTGAGCACCGATCAGATTGAGGTCCTCCATCAGCTCATTCAGGAATCGGAGATGATCGACGTGGGAGGAATCGACGTGCTGGTGACGACTGCCGGTGCGGAGAACTACGTCGGGGACCTTGCCATTCTCGTGCACAAATTCAAGGAAATGGAGAATCTGGACGTCATCTTCGCCGTGGTGCGCATGGAGGACCGAATTCACCTGATCTGCAGAAGCAATCTGGACGAGGTGAACGCCGGCGACATCGCGGCGGAATTCGGCGGTGGAGGACATCCGGCCGCGGCAAGCGCGACCGTCCGGAACATGTCGCTTTTCGAGGTGAGGGACAAGGTCATCTCGCTGCTGAGGGAGAGAGTCAGACCGAAAAGGAAAGCGGGCGAGATCATGAGTTACCCGGTGATTTCCGTGGAGCCCGATAAAACCATCGGAGAGGCGGCCGAGTTCCTCAGTCGGTATCAAGTCAGCTCGCTGCCGGTGGTGGCCGACGGAACGGTACAAGGAATCCTCCATCGTAATGCCGTGGAAAAAGCACTCCATCACGGCCTGGACAAGGAAAAGGTCCGTGACTACATGAACCCCGGCGTGGTGTTCGTGACTCCGGCCGAACCCATAGAGCGGGTCATGCGGATCACTGTTGAGGGGCGTCACAGGCTGGTCCCGGTTATCGACGAGGGAAAGATGGTGGGAGTGATCTCGCGCAGCGATTTACTCGAGCATTTGAAGCTTCCGCGAAGGAGCGATTCCGCGGGACCCGACGAATTCCCCATCGGCCGAGCGCGAAACAAGAGTGTCCGTAAACTGATGGAAGAGAGACTGCCCGATCGGGTGCTTCACATTCTCCGGCGGGCCGGGGAGGTGGCCCAGGGCAGGGGGGAGACCGTATATGTCGTTGGGGGAGCCGTCAGGGACCTCCTCTTGCGCAATCATAATCTCGACATCGATCTGGTAGTGGAAGGGGAAGGGATACCGTTTTCCCGTACGCTGGCTGAGGAGTTCCCCGGTTGTCGGGTCAGGAGCCACGAGAAGTTCGGTACCGCGGTCCTCTTGTTCCCGGACGGATTCAAAGTTGATACCGCCTCGGCCAGACACGAATATTACGCCAGTCCGGGAGCCTTGCCGACGGTGGAGATGAGCTCCATCAAGCGGGACCTTTACCGTCGCGACTTCACGATGAACACCCTAGCCGTGGGTCTTAACCCCGGCAACTTCGGTCAGGTGAAGGATTTCTTCGGCGGAGGGAGGGACCTGAAAGAGAAGACCATTCGTGTTCTGCACAATCTCGCCTTCGTCGAAGACCCCACGCGGATTCTCAGAGCCATACGGTTCAGCAGTCGTTTCGGTTTCGTGATCGGCAAACACACCTTGACCCTCATGAAAGGTGCCGTGAAGATGAGAGTTTTCGACAAGGTCGAAGGCAAACGCCTCCTCAACGAGCTGATCCACATACTGGATGAGAAGAACCCCCGGGCACCGCTCACTATGATGACGGGGTACGGGATCTGGCAAGGGCTCCATCCGGCACTGAACTTCAACGGTAAGACGAGCGAGCTTGTGGAATCGGTCTCCGAAGTTCTGGCCTGGTGGAAGTTCCAGTTTCTCAAGGACAAGCTCCATTCATGGCTGGTCTATTTTCTTGCTCTTACCGATACCCTCGGCGATCAGGATTTTGACGCGGTAATGCAACGTTTCTCAATTGTGGGCTCAATGATGAGAACCCTGCGCAGGGAGCGCACCGACATGCGGTTTACTCTGGCGTCCTTCGCTCGCGGTCGCATCGAAAATGCATCGGAAATCGTTCGGCTTCTGGAGCGGTTTTCCCCCGAAATAATCCTTTTCATGATGGCAAAAACCGGAAGAGCCGACACATTGATGGCCATCTCGGAGTACGTCAACACGCTCCGCAATGTGAGGCAGCTCCTCACCGGAAAGGATCTCATCGAGATGGGGTACGAGCCGGGCCCCGTTTTCGGCTCCATCTTTGATGCCCTCCGGGAGGCCCGGCTCGACGGACGGGTGGCCACAGAGGACGACGAACGCGAACTGGTGAGGAAGCTCTTTCCCTTGACCGACGCCGGCTCCGACTCGGCGAGCTGAATCGGAACCACCCCGGCTATCTGCTCGATTCGAATTCCGGTCCCGAAAGGATTGCGCTCGTCCGACGCCGTCCTGCAAGGATAGAATTGATTGAGGCGAATCGTCCCCCACGCAGATTAATGATTCCCCCCGTACACTTTTTTATTGCCAAGACAACATGAATTCGCTACTAATAAAGTAGGGGAAGCACCAATCCGAACAACCAACTATGTGCCAAAATTCAGGGGGGTTTTGTCATGAGCGACCCGGAACGGCATGAAGAGCAGCCTGCCGACAAGAAGGCTGAGTCACGGGTTAAGAGAATCATAGGCCAGTTCCGTCGGTTATGGAGGGCCATAAAGCGTCACCGATGGAAAACTGCAATAGTCACCTTTGCGGGTCTCGTAGTTTTGATTGGGGGACATGCCGCCAATCTCTGGCGTACCGTGTTCCCGCTCGTTCCGGGTCTCGTGAAGGCCGTCGAGGGCATCCCCGTAATATGGCCACAGGGAAAGCCCCTGGATTTAAGCGAATTGCAGCAGAGGGCACTGATTGCGGTGGTAACCAAAAACCGGAAGGAAATTGAATCCGAGAAGAGCTTGAAGCCACAATACCTGCTTCAATTGGGTAACGCGGAGCGCTCTCTTGGACACTATGCCGACGCCAAACGCTACTACGAGCTGGGGTTGAAGCGGGCGGAAGAGCGGAAGAATGAGACGAACGCGTTTTCCAAGAAGCTCTATCGCCTTCTCGGCATGCTGGGACTAGCGGACGAACAGACGGATGAGAAAAACGAAGCGGCCGCGCTGTTCAATCTGGCATCCCTTCAACTGGAAAAGACCGGCGAGCCGGACGAGGCTCTCAAGAACGCAGGGAAGGTTCTTGAAATACACCGGAAGGAGGCGATGACCGGAGACACGGCAAATGACTTGGCTCTCTTAGGGGAGATCCTCAGTAAGAAGCGGGAGTATCGGAAGGCAATAGGCGTATTGAAAGAAGCTATGAAGCAGTATCAAGAGTCAGGGGAATTCGATCGAGTAGCGGACATGAAATCGGCCATAGGTGAAGCGTACTTGGGCGCGGGAAACCTGGACTCGGCTCTAACTGAGCTGAAACAGGCAAGCAAACAGCACCAGGCCGGCAAGGACAATAAGAGCCTTGCCAAAGATCTGTTTCTGATCGGCACCATCTACCGGAGGCAGGACAAGCGGGAGTTGGCTCTGGATTATTTTCGGCAAGCGCGCAAGATCTTCGCCGAACAGCACTCGGAAGAGGAAGGCAAAGCGCTGTATCGCATGGGGAGCATCTACATCGATATGGGTGAACCCGGCCAAGCCCTGCAAATGCTCAGGGCATCGGCAGGCAAACTGAAAGACACGGGACTTGAGGCTCAGATCTACTTCAACATCGGGATGATCCTGAGTGGACAAGGTAATTGCGAAACCGGTCTGGAATATATGAAGAAGGCCTTGCGGATGGCCAAGGAGAGCGATGACCACGTCGAGGAAGCCAATGTATTGCATCATATGGGTAAAACTAAGACTAAGATTGGGCTGTATCATCAAGCCCTTGAGTCCTTTGACCAAGCGCGATCCGCCCACAACTTGATCAACGACAAGCGCGGGGAGGCATTGGATCTCTTCGAAAGTGGAATTGTCCTGAGAAACATGGGGAAGTACCTCGAAGCCCGCTGCAATTTCCAGGATGCCCTCTGCATGTTCAGAGAGACTAAGAACAGCGATGAAGCGGCCGCCGCCGGTGCGCTGGGTTATCTTGCCCTCATCGCCATGGATGAGGGTGACTACGAGCAGGCAATCAGAAAAGCATGGATATCCGGCAACATCTACAAGGGTATGTCCAAATGGAAATGCGCAGCGGAGCGGATGCTGGATTTGGCCCTGATCTACAGGGCGAGGGGGGAACTCGACCACGCGGAGGATAGAGTTCGAGATGCAGAGCAGCTATATAGCGGATATCAAGGCGACCAGGATGAACAGTGGCAGGCACGGTTCCACAAGGTCCGGGGACTCATTCGCAAGGATCGGGGAGAGCTGATGGAGGCTGGTAAAGATCTGACCCTGGCCTATGAACTCTTCCAACGAAAGACGGGCAACCTGAGGGATGAAGCCGATGTTCGGGCTGAATTGGCGATAGTCCGTCACGAGTTGGGTGAATCCGGCCGCTCGCCCCTCGGAGAATTGCGAGGTGCCTTAAGGCTGCACTCGGAGATAGGGTGCCCAAAGGGGCAAGCGATAACGCTCGCGTACATGGGACGCGTACTCTCCGATCAAGGGGAAACCGCTGAAGCACTGAAATGTTCTCGGCAGGCTTTGACCATTCTCAACAAGCGCCTCAAGGATCAGCGAGGAGTGGCTGCAGCACACCAACAAATAGGCATGATCCAGGTGAAGTCCGGGTACTTCGCTGACGCAGACAAGAGCTTCCGGAAGGCCTGTGAAATATTCAAAACGGAACGCGATCAAGGGGGCGAGGCTTGTTCGCTCGCCTGCCGAGGCGTTGCCAAGTTCCTTTCCGGAGATGCAGACGCCGCACGCCGACTCTGGAAAACAGGATATGAATTGGGGAAGCGAGCGCGATGTGATACGAGCCAATCGCTGAGCTCGTGCTGTTTGGCCGGAGCAGACGCCAAGCCGGTCAAGATGCCGGACGCTCTGGAACACCTCAAAGAAGCGATCAAGGCAAAAGGGAGCGCACCACTTGCACGTCCAAGTTTGGAGCTTGTCCAGATGGTATGGAAGTACCAAACCTCGGAGAGGAAGGACTGGATTGAAGGCGACTTCTGCCAAGAGGCAGAAAAATTCTGTGACCAAGTCGGAGACCGGGACGGCTGGGGGGACTTTGCGAAGATGCTACGCACACGCTCCTGTTCGAATTTCGCCCCTTTCTGAGCTGAGACGGGGCCCTGTGCGGCACCGGGCAGTTTGCGATCGACGTCGGAGAGCGTGTGATTCTTCGGGAAATCCACGACTCCGGCCATCTAGAGCCTGAGAACCGGAGAGGCCCTACCCAAATACCGGGTGGCATTAATTCAGTGACGTTATTGGCACGTGGGATTGCTTCGTCGCCCCTGTCCTTGGAATGACGTGGGACGAGAATACGCTACCATATTTGGGCTATGGAGTGCCGAGGGACCGTTTCCCCCGCCCGACCGACGCACGAATTTCGCACTTCCGTAAGATCCTTCTATTCCGGCAGCCGTCCGGTATGCTATATTATAAAATTGTTCGCCCTTTGGGGGCTATGCCGTGTGCACCGGTGTGAGAGAAGCAAGGACGGTCGATCCTGGGATTTCAAGCCGGTCGGCAGGAGTGGCGCAGGGACAAAATCGCCGGACGAGCTCGGCAGGCTGATCCGCCGGGGCGGAGCGTCCGAGGCAATCCCGGACAGAAAGTTCCTCTCCAACAGTGACCGGGACGAAGTCGCCGCCCACAGGCGCTCAAGGACACAAAAAGAATGCGGAGGTATGAATGAAGCCCGAAGGAGCCAAAAAAGTAAAAATATTCGACATTACGCTGAGGGACGGCTCCCAAAGTAAGGTCGCCACCCGGATCAAGCTTGACGATCTGCTCCAAGTTGCTGAAAGACTCGCTGAGAGTGGTATCTACGGTGCCGAGACATGGGGAGGAGCCACTTTCGACGTATGCGTTCGCTTCCTGCGGGAAGACCCATGGGAGAGAGCCCGCAAGCTGAAGGCCGCCATGCCGGGCGTCAAGAACATGATGCTCATCAGGGGCCAGAACCTGGTAGCCTATTCGAATTTTTCCGACGACGTGGTGGTCAAGTTCGTCGAGGTGGCTGCCCGCAACGGCATCGACGTATTCAGGATTTTTGACGCCCTGGACGACGTCAGGAACCATGAGACGGTAATCAAGGCGGTCAAACAAGTCGGTAAAATCGCTGAAGGAGCGGTCTGCTTCACCATCAGCCCGGTCCACACCGTCGAGAAATTCGTAGCCAAAGCCAAGCAGCTCGAAGACAAAGGGGTGGATCAGATAGCCATCAAGGACATGGCCGGTCTTATCGACCCCCAAACCACGTTCGAGCTGGTTTCGAGCCTCAAAAAGGCCGTTTCCGTGCCCATCCATCTCCACACGCACGACAACTGCGGCCTCGGCATGATGTCCGCTCTCAAGGCAGTTGAAGCCGGATGCGACATGATAGACAGCGTGTTGAGTCCCTTTTCCGGTGGAACCGGGCACCCGTGTACCGAGTCGCTCGTCTATTCTTTGGAACGGTTCGGGTACGATACCGGCTGTGACCTAGCCAAGCTTACCAAGGCAGCGGAAGAGGCCAAAGCGGTCAGGGCTCGTTACAGCGATTTCGAGGCACCGTACAGCGGAGTCGATTGCAAGATGCTCGTGACCCAGATCCCCGGCGGCGTCATGTCCAATCTTTCCAGCCAGCTCAGGCTTCAGAACGCGCTGCACAGGCTTGACGAAATTATCGACGAAATCCCCCGGGTGCGAGAAGACCTGGGATGGATCCCCCTGGTCACGCCCACATCTCAAATCGTCGTCTCCCAAGCCACCTTTAACGTGCTTCTGGGTCGATACAAGATCATTGCCAACCATACGGCCAACCTCTTGAGAGGCCTGTACGGCGAGACTCCCGCCCCTGTGAATAAGGAGCTGCAGGATCGCGTCCTCAAGGGGGAAAAGCCGACCACGGTCCGCCCCGCTGAATTGTTGCCCCCGATGTGGCCGGAGCTCGAAAAGAAGTTCCCCGGTCTCACCGATGAGGAAATACTGATCCACGCCATCTTCCCCCACGAGGCCGCCGGCTATTTCGAGGAGAAGAAGAGCTGATACAGTACGTTTCCCGGAGCGCCGCCCCGGTGTTGAGCGGCGCTCCGGTCATCGTATCGCGGAAGCGGGAGAGGTCGTCACTATGGCGGAGAGTGTTCCCTTACAGGACCGGCTGCACCCGGAGACCCCCATACGAGCGTGCTACGGCTGCGGAAGCGATAATGCTAAGGGGTTAAGAATAAAGAGCTTCCTGGACGGAAACGAAGGAGTGTGCCGATGGCGGGGCAGCGAGCATCACTGCTCGTACCCGGGATTCCTCAATGGCGGAGTAGCCTGCACCCTCATCGACTGTCATTCCGCGTGGACGGCCTTTGCCCTGGAGTGCCGGGACAAGGGAATTGACATGGGCGGACAATCGGATCTCCCCACAGGGTGGACCAGAGCCCTCCACGTCGAATTCCTCAATCCCACTCCATTGGACGCCGACCTGATCCTGAAAGCCAGAGTGGTCAAGACGGGGAACACCAGCCGCACCGTTGCATGCTCGATCTATGCGGGAGATGAGGAATGCGTCCGGGGTGAGGTTACCATCGTCATGAAGGGATAGGTCTGTATCGTCAACGAGGACCTGTCTTCGGGTCCCTGCCGGCGAGTACCTTCGTCAGGGTTCGGCTCATGGACTGCAACGTGAATGGCTTGGTGATAGCTCCAAGAAAGCCGTGCGCCTGAAAGTTCGATAGAACGGGATTTGTCGCAAAACCGCTTGCGACGATGGCCCTTACTGCCGGATCGACTTCGCGTAGTTTGACGACGGCTTGACTTCCTCCCATCCCTCCGGGAACGGTTAAGTCGAGAATGACTGCGTCATAGGGCTCTGATCTGCTCATGGCGAGTTTGTACAAATCAAGCGCTTGGCCACCGTCCTGAGCGAACGTCACCTTAAATCCCAGATAAGAGAGCATTTTACCGGCAACTTCCCGGACGTCGGTCTCGTCATCCATCACCAGCACCCTGCCGTCACTTTTCCGAAGATAATGATCCGCCTCTCTTGGCGGAAGAATTTCCCCGGGAGAAGCCGGTAGATAGACTTGAAAGGCGGTCCCCGCCTCGGGTTCGGATTCCACCGTCATTACACCGTGGTGATTCCTTACTATCGAGTAAGAGGAAGCGAGGCCCAAGCCCGTGCCTTTCGGTTTGGTGGTGAAATATGGGTCGAATATCCGGGGGAGGTCTTCCTCGGGGATTCCCACACCTCTGTCGTGAACGTCAATTCGCAAATAGGGTCCCGATTCAATAGGAAGCCCCATTTCGCCGGTGACGTTCAGATTCGTCGCGGACACACGAACCGCACCTCCGTACGGCATGGCTTGGTCTGCATTAATAATCAAGTTGTGGACAACCTGGTTGATCTGTCCTTCGTCCGCCTCGGCCGGCCACAGGTCCTTGGGAATGGATAACTCCAATGCGGCCTTAGATCCGCGCAGTGCAAACCGGCAGGCCTCTCTGACTGCGTCGGCCACATTACAGAGTCTCTTGGAGGACGAACTGCCTCTTGAAAACGTGAGAAGCTGACGTGTGAGACTCTCCGCCCGGAGGCAGGCCGCTTCGGCTTTTGCGAGTCGATCGCGGACGTTGTCCTGGGCGGTCACGTCCATGCTTGCCATGGAAATGTTGCCGTGAATGGCTGTCAGGATGTTATTGAAATCGTGAGCGATTCCTCCCGCCAAGACTCCAATGGTTTCCATTTTTTGGGCCTTGAGGCGCTCATCTTCCATCTGAAGCCTCGCCGTGACATCACTCAGAAAATAGAAGAATGCCGGCTTACTATCCCACGTGGCCGCGGCGGCATTGGATTCGATCCACCGCACGTCACCTTTCTTGTCGACAACGCGAAACAAGTGTCTGGATTGAAGGGGCTCACCCTCCGCTCTTCGGTGGTATCGCTGCACGAGTATTTCGCGATCGTCGGGGTGCACGCATTCCAGAAAACTCTCCAAGGTCGGTCGTTCTTCGACTCCTTCGATGAGCTCTCTCACCTTAGGATTTGCGAATATGATTTCACAGTTCTGTAATAGAACGATCCCTTCGTTGGCATTGTCCACCAGCAATCGATATTTTTCTTCAGATTCCTTCAAGGCCTGCTCGAAAAGTACACGCTCGGTAAGGTCGATGAAGGAAACGAGATCGGCAGGCCGACCGCGAAATTCAATGCTTCTGGAATAGAGCAGCAGCCATTTCACATCACCGGTAGGAGAGAAGATCCGAAAAGCATACTTTGTGGCCGTGTCCGATTCCCCTGCCTGTTTCATCCTTGCCTGATCCAAAACAAATTCCCGGTCGTCGGGGTGCAGCCTTCCAATCAGTTCCGAAGCTTCACACTTCATAAGCTCTTCAGGATCATACCCCGACAACTCCTTGGTCGCCCTGTTGAGATACCGGAATCTGTCGTCCTGAATCACTGCAATGCCCATCAGGGATTGCTCCGAAATGAGCCTGAATTTCTCTTCGCTCTCGCGAAGCGCTGCTGCTGCCTTGGCATGGTCGGCAATCTCTGAGGCGAGTTTTTCGTTGAGGGCTGCCATGCCGTTCTTTTCGCTTCTGAGGTTTGCGACAAGCTCTCGATTCTCGAACCCGAGCGCGAGCGAATGTATCAGAGCGGTTCTCATGCGAGCGGCCGCTGCCACGAGATAGACCAGGAACACGGCCAGGAGGAATCCCATGGTCAGATGCATGCTGTCGTGCTCGGACCAGAAGCGTATGATAAGTGTAAGAAAAACCATGAGAATGAACGGTAGGTGGGCTTCTCTATAAGCACAGTGGGACATTGCGATTCCCACGGATACCCCGCCGATCACAAAGGCAAGCAAAGCCTGGTGGACCAGGGAACCCTGGGGAAACAGAATCAGTGGGGTAGATGCCCACAGCAGGCCTCCCACAAATGCATTTGCAGTGAAACGCCTGCCCCAGATCCGCGCCTCGTTCTCCGGAATAGAGGACCGGAGGAACCGGTAGAAAAGGATCTCTCCCCATGCGCACGCCAGCGCGTAACATGCAAACCACAAAACCAACGCGAGATTGGAGACCTGTCCCCGGAGTGTGAGGGTCAGAACTGCGGCAGCCACAAGGGAGCCTCTCACCCCTGCTATTCCCTGCGCGTAGAGCTGCTGCGTGAGGGCCAACTGAAAATGTGCGGTTTTCATACCGGGTTCGGTGTTACCACCCAAGAGACAGGGCATTACAGCCCGTCCCCCCTAACTTTCAGCCCTTCAGTCGATGAGAAAGGCCTTTGACATTTCATCGGAACGTGGCAGCATGATTCTACCCGGGCTGTAGGTGTGAGTCAACCCCGGTTACCCCGACCGGGAAGACGCGCCGCCGGTCGCGCCCGGGTAAATCCTGGGCGAGCTACCGACTCAACAGATACGGAGGCAGCACCATGGGAGCTGAATCTTACAAGACTCCTCTCCACGATCGGCACGAATCGCACGGTGCCGACATGGTGAATTTTTCCGGATGGAGGATGCCTCTCTGGTATCCTTCGGGAGCCGTAACCGAGCACCGTTCCGTTGTCACCAACGTGGGAATGTTTGACACGAGCCACATGTCTGTGGTCATGGTACAGGGACCGAATGCATTTGAACTGCTGCAGAGGTGCTTCACCAGGGACCTCCGATGCTGCTGCGGGAGAGACGGCGTTCCGCTGAAGCCCGGCCGGAGCGTGTTCGGCGCATTCTTGAGCCAAGCCGGCGAGACGGTGGACGATTCGGTGGTCTTTCAGATGACCGCAGAGAATTATATGGTTGTTGTAAACGCGGGAATGGGAGCGACCATTGCGGGGCATCTGGAAGCCCACAAAGGAGCCTTCCTCGTGAAGGCAACGGATATGACGGGTCAGGTCGGAAAGATCGACCTCCAGGGGCCGATGTCCGCCAAAGTACTTCAAAGGGTGCTCAAATCCCCCGATGAGGTGCTCGGAAATATGAGGTGTTTCAGTTTCAGAGGGAGTCTTGTTGAGGGATCCATAGGAGGGGATGCCGGCTCGATCCGGGGCATTCCCGTGATCGTCTCCAGGACCGGCTTCTCGGGAGAATTCGGATTCGAGATCTTCGTGACCCCCGATCGCCTTGCCGAGGTGTGGGAGTCCTTGCTCGTTGGCGGAGAGGAATTCGGACTGATCCCCTGCGGGTTGGCGGCACGGGATTCACTCAGGACGGGGGCGATCCTCCCGCTTTCGCACCAGGATATGGGCCCTTGGCCGTTCATTAATAATCCGTGGGATTTTGCATTGCCGTTCAACCATGATAGAACCGGCTTCACCAAGGACTTTGTAGGCGAAGTGGTGCTCGGGCTGCGAGAGAGTGCCGATCACACCCTTCCCTTTGTGGGGCGGGATCCGAGGAAGGTTGAGATCCACGACCCTGCCGTGGTAGTCGATTCTGAAGGCCGCGAAATAGGGGTCGTGCTGACCTGTGTGGCGGACATGGCCATCGGGCGCCATTCCGACCGCATCTACAGCATGGGGAGCCCCGACAAGCCGGAAGGATTCAAACCGTTGGGGCTGAGTTGCGGATACGTCAAAGTGAAATCGAAACTCACCCGGGGAGAAGTTGTTGAATTAAGAGACCACCGTCGGAGCATCAAGGTCACGATCGTTGACGACATCAGACCGGATCGCACCGCGCGTCGTCCCATGGGGGAAATGTTGCAGAGAAAGGAGTCGCTGCCGTGAAAGATATGAAGGAGCTTATTCTGCCGGACGGTCCTCGTTACGCGGAGGACCATGAGTGGGCCCAGATTGACGGAGATGTGGCAACCATAGGCGTATCGGATTATGCGCAGGATCAACTGGGTGACATCACGTACGTCGAGCTTCCGGCTGTGGGCGACATTTACAAAAAAGGTGAAGAGTTCGGCACCCTGGAATCGACCAAGGCCGTGTCGGAAGTCTTCATGCCCATCAGCGGAGAGGTTGTCGAGGTGAACGAAGCCCTGGGAGAGTCCCCCGGCCTGGTCAACACAGACCCCTACGGCGAGGGGTGGCTCGTTAAGGTCAAGATGGACGATCCTTCCGAGCTCGACTCGCTGATGGCCGCGGACGAGTACGGCGCCATGCTGGAAGGGGGCGAATAGATGCGGTACCTCCCCCACACACCCGAAGATATAGCCTCCATGCTGGAAGTAGTGGGTGCAGGGGACGTTGACGAGCTCTTCCGGACCGTCCCACAGGACTGTCGACGTTCCGGGGAGCTCAACTTGCCGGACCCCCTCACCGAATGGGAGCTCAACGACCACATGGCGTCTCTTGTCCGCGGTATGGGCGTGTCGCCGGAATACAAGATCTTCATGGGTGCGGGCAGTTATGACCACTACATCCCGGAGTCGGTATCGTACCTGCTCGGCCGCTCGGAGCTCACCACGGCCTATACGCCGTACCAGCCGGAAATGAGCCAAGGCACTCTCCAGGCCATATACGAATATCAAACCCTCGTGTCGAGACTCCTGGGGATGGAAACGGCCAACGCGTCACTCTATGACGGCGGTTCGGCCCTGGCCGAGGCGTTGCTGATGGCGGTGAGGATCACCGGCCGCAAGACTGTAGCACTGTCAAGTCTGATTCATCCTCTGTACCGTCGCGTGGTGGAGACTTACTTTCAGCCCACCGATTACGTCCTGGTGGAGCTGCCATACACGGGAAGCGGCACCACAGACACCACGAAGTTGAATGAGCTCGACGACCTCGCCGTTGTGGCTGTCCAATCTCCGAATTTCTTCGGTTGTATCGAAAACATGGAGCGGGTAGGGCAAGAAGCTCACGCCCGAGGGGCCTTGTTTGTCGCTGCATTTTCAGAGCCGCTTGCCTATGGGCTCTTCAAGAGCCCCGGCACTCAGGGAGCGGACATCGTGTGCGGCGAAGGGCAGAGTCTCGGAATTCCCCGCACCTTCGGCGGCCCGGGGCTCGGGATTCTTGCAAGCAAAATGCAGTACGTACGTCACGTGCCCGGTCGTCTGGTCGGACAAACCAAGGATCGGGACGGCAAGCGGGGATTCGTTCTCACCCTGGCCACCAGGGAGCAGCATATCCGTAGGGAAAAGGCCACGTCCAACATCTGCACCAACAACAGCCTTTGCGCCCTTACCGCCGCGATGTATATGGCATCGCTGGGGGGAACGGGAATCAGGGAATTGGCGAGACTCAACCGGGACAAGTGCGAGTACCTCAAGAAGCAATTGGCTTCAGCCGGTAACAGGATCGTATTCGAAACGCCGACTTTCAACGAATTCGTGATGGAGCCCCCGCAGGGGTTCGATGAAGTCTATCAACGACTTCTGGCGAAAAAGATCGTGGCGGGCCTTCCGCTGAAGCCCTACTATCCAGAGCTCGCTGGGTGTTACCTGCTCTGCGCCACGGAAACCACGTCCAAGGCCGACATGGACCTCCTGGTGAAGGAGATCGCATCATGAGAGAGTTCCCCGGCGCCACCGGCCTGATTCTGAACGAGCCGCTCCTCTGGGAAAAAGGGAAGAAGGGGAGATGCGGCATGAGCCTGCCCCGGAGGGACGTCGAGCCTGCACCCCTTGACGAAGCCCTCGTGGGCGAAGGCCCCGACTTCCCCGATCTCAGCGAGATCGACGTGGTGCGTCACTACACGCGGCTCTCTCAGTGGAATTTCGGTGTTGACTCGGGCATGTACCCACTCGGTTCCTGCACCATGAAGTACAATCCCAAGATCAACGATAAACAGGCACGTTTGCAGGGATTGGCCGGAGCCCATCCGCTCCTTCCTCCGGAGCTTTCACAGGGAGCGTTGCGTCTCATGTTCGAGCTGGAGCGTCTCCTCGCGGAGATCACCGGCATGGACGCTATATCGCTTCAGCCCGCGGCAGGAGCCCAGGGAGAGTTTGCGGGGATGCTGATCATCTACCGCTACCTCCACAGTCAGGGTTCCCGACGCACCAAGATCATCGTGCCCGACACAGCTCACGGCACCAATCCCGCCAGTGCCGCGCTCTGCGGTTTCCGGGCGATGCACGTGAAGTCAAACGACGAGGGGATTCTCTCCCCGTCGGCCATCGCCGAGATCATGGACGAGGACACCGCGGGCATCATGGTCACCAATCCCAACACTCTGGGGCTTTTTGAAGAGCATATTCGAGAGATTGCGGAGATTGTCCACGCTAAGGGCGGATTGGTTTATTGCGACGGCGCCAACATGAACGCGGGCATGGGCGTGTTCGATGTGGGAAGGATGGGAGTGGACGTGCTCCACCTGAATCTGCACAAGACCTTCTCAACGCCTCACGGCGGAGGCGGTCCCGGCGCGGGCCCGATCTGCGTCAAATCACACCTGGAGCGCTTCCTGCCCGTTCCCAGGATCGTTGAAGCCAATGGAGGATATGTGCTCTCCGAGGACTATCCCGAATCCGTGGGCAAGCTCCACTCGTTCTACGGTAATTACGGCGTGCTGGTCAGAGCGTACAGCTATATTCTCAGCATGGGCGCTGAACTGAAGAATGTGAGCCGCCTCGCGGTTCTCAATGCCAACTATGTGAAGGAGCGCCTCAAAGGAACGTTTCACCTTGCGTACGACCGGCCGTGCATGCACGAATGCGTCTTTTCGGACAAGCTCCAGCACGATTACAAAGTGACGACGCTCGATATCGTCAAACGGCTCATAGACTACGGCTTCCATCCGCCCACGGTCTATTTCCCCCTGGTGGTAAACGGGGCCATCATGATCGAGCCGACGGAGACGGAGTGCAAGGAAGACCTGGATCTCTTCATCGACGCACTTATCGCGATTGCCAAAGAGGCCGAGGAAGACCCTGAGCTGCTCAAGGAAGCGCCTACGCGATGCAAGGTGCGCAGGCTCGACGAAACCTCCGCGGCGCGCAGGCCGTGCCTCACAGGGTGAGGTGGTAACAGCTATATCTGATAATAGGATCTGTAGTTGCGATATCAAATACTTAAATTGGCCAGTCCCCCCTGTGTCCGCGAGATGGTGTGAAAGGAGGGGACTGCAACTGTCGGGCAGATTAAGATCGTGTTTCGGAATTCGAGGTTTTATAATTAAGCTGCTAATTTTGTGGCATAAAAAAATATGATTCGCAATTTCGCCCGCCTAAGATTCGAATCGACATCGTTCTGATTTTTGTCCTTGACACACTATATGTTGTGGCGATAAAGGTGCCTCCCATACAAGTAGCGGTCATTTGTTCGAGGATGGCCAAAGAAAAAGCCCATAGGACCGCGAATCCTTGGGCTCATTGCCACCGGTTACATCGATGGCGTCTCTAAATGTAGTGGGCTGCTTCTTAGCAACTGCTTAGTCATTTGTCAATCACTTTTGATAACTGACTAACCAATACCTGAAAGACGCCTCGTTGTGGCCGGTGAGCTCCAAGAAAGGAGGTTCACTGCATGGCGAAAATAGTAAACCTGCCTAGCCCGCAGCGTCGCGGGTTACTGGTGAGACTAGCCGCCCGCGGGTTCTGGGGAATCTTTTCCCTGGAAATCCTATGGCATAGCTAGTACGGTTGAGGTAGGGCCGGGCGTCGGTGCTGGGCCCTATCCTCGCAACACAACACTGCCCCCGCAAGCAGACCAACCGTATTGCTGACTTGTATAGCGTTTCACAATTTCCGTGGCATCAGCCGAGTAGGATGGGGTGAGTCCTCGAACCCCATCGGTCGAGTCAAGCCGGCCGCAGATGGGGTTCACTTCGTTCACCCCATCCTACGCCCATCGACCTCCTCCTTGGCGGCGCCGAACTGCTCCACCGCGAAATCCAAGTCTTCCCTCGTGTGCAGCGCGCTGATCTGCACCCGGATGCGGGCTTTGTTCATCGGCACCACGGGATATGAGAATCCGATCACGTAAATGCCCTTCTCAAGGAGGCTTGCGGCCATCTTCTGCGCGACCGCGGCGTCACCGAGCACGATCGGGACAATGGGATGGTCGCCGGGCCGGATGTCGAATCCCCGTTCAGTCATGGCCGAGCGGAATTGCTTCGTATTGGCCTCCAGCCGGTCCCGGAGCTCAGTGGACGCGGAGAGGAGCTCGATTGCCTCGATCGATCCCGCCACAATGGCCGGAGCCACCGTATTGGAAAAGAGATACGGCCGGGACCGCTGACGCAGCATCTGCACGATCTCCGAGCGTGCGCTGGTGAAACCGCCGCTCGCGCCGCCCAATGCCTTGCCGAACGTCCCCGTGATGATGTCCACGCGTCCCATAACCCCGCGATACTCGTGGGAGCCGCGGCCGGTCGTGCCCACGAAGCCCGTCGCGTGGGAATCGTCCACCATGACGAGGGCATCGTATTTTTCGGCGAGGTCGCAAACCTCGTCCAGTTTGGCGATGTCACCGTCCATGGAGAAGACTCCGTCCGTGGCCACGAGCCTGAACCGGGCCGTGCGGGCTTCTTGAAGCTTCGCCGCCAGGTCCTCCATGTCCCCGTGTGTGTACCGGAATCGTTGCGCTTTGCAGAGCCGGATCCCGTCTATGATACTCGCGTGGTTCAGCTCATCGCTGATCACCGCGTCTTCCGCGTCGAGGAGCGTCTCGAAGAGACCGGCGTTCGCATCGAAACAGGAGGTGTAGAGGATGGTATCCTCGGTGCCGAGGAATTCCGCGACGGCCGCCTCGAGATCCTTGTGGATCGTCTGGGTGCCGCAGATGAACCGAACCGACGAGAGACCGTATCCCCAGCGGTCCAGAGCCTCCCGGGCCGCGGCGATGACCGCTGGATGGCTCGCCAGACCGAGGTAGTTGTTGGCGCACATGTTGAGGACCTCACGTCCTCGCACCGTCACCCGGGAGCTTTGGGCCGAGGTGAGTATGCGCTCGTCCTTGAAGAGACCGCCCCCGCGGATTTTTTCCAATTGCTCTGAAAGGTGGGATTTAATTGCGCCGTACATCTCTCTTCTCCTTGGATATGGTTGTGGGGCGCTCGAATAGCGACGAAGAAAATACCCTCACGCCGGCATTGCCCCAATCTGATAGGAATTATTGGAAAAGCCGCTCACGTATTCATGCGCCACGCGTCTCCGTCGGATCATCCCTTTCTTAGTAGCGACCAGCCTCCGTGCCGATCGTTAAGGGGACCGTGCCCCGAAGGGGCAATCCTTGAATAGCCGTGGGTTTCAGGAAACTGTCTCAAAACCCGCGATTCGACCCTTTCGTCTGTAGGGGCGGTTCGTGAACCGACCGAAATCACGGCGCTTCTCGAAGCGCCCCTACACAAGAATTCCCGCATGGCAGAGTTTTGAGACAGTTTCTGAAACCTACGGCTGTTGTTTGTCTGCCCTGAAAGGGCAACGATTCTGCGCACTCTGTCGGGGCGCACTTAGAAGAGTGAAATAGAAAAGAATAACAGGGTCATTTCGAGACAGTGCCTCCGCTCGTCCATCGGGTATTATTACGGCTTATTACAGGCATCGGCGGGTTCACTGTTCAATCGTCTTCCCAGTTGAGAATCACCTTACCCGAGCGACCCGACCGCATTATCTCGAATCCCTTGTCGAATTCTGTGTAGTGAAACCGGTGGGTTATGACCGGCGTGATGTCGAGACCCGACTGAATCATCGCGGTCATCTTGTACCACGATTCATACATCTCTCTCCCATAGATCCCCTTGATGGTGAGACCGTTGAAAACGACTACGTCCCAGTCGATGGGAGCCTCTTGCCCAACAATGCCCAACATGGCTATTTTGCCGCCGTGGCACATGTTGCTTAACATGCTCCGTAAGGCGTCGGGACTGCCGGACATTTCCATCCCGACATCGAACCCTTCCCTCATGCCGAGCATCTGTTGGGCATGTTCGACTGTTTCGGATCGGACGTCCACGGTCAAGGTCGCTCCCATGCGGTCGGCCAGCTCAAGACGGTACGGGTTCACGTCCGTGACCACCACGTAACGGGCTCCCGCGTGCTTGGCAATGGCAGTGGCCATGCAGCCTATGGGACCCGCGCCGGTGATGAGGACGTCCTCGCCGAGCACGTCGAAAGAAAGGGCCGTATGGGTGGCGTTGCCCAAGGGATCGAAGCAGGAGAGCACGTCGGTGGGTATGCAGGGGTCGCAGTACCAGACATTTGTCATGGGCAGAGAGAGATACTGGGCGAACGCTCCCGGTCGGTTGACCCCCACGCCGCTGGTGTTCCTGCAGAGATGCCGCCGACCTGCCATGCAATTGCGACACCGCCCGCAGACCACGTGACCTTCACCGGAAACAAGGTCCCCCGGTTTGAAGTCGTGAACGTTGCTTCCGACCGCCTCGACGGTCCCCACGAATTCGTGTCCCACGTGCATGGGCACGGGAATGGTCTTCTGCGCCCATTCATCCCAGTTGTAGATATGCACGTCGGTCCCGCAGATGGAGGTCTTTTCTATCCGTATGAGCACATCATTGATCCCGATCTCGGGGACGGGCACCTCCTGCAGCACGAGGCCGGGTTCACGCTTTGCTTTTACCAACGCCTGCATCATGGGCATGGGCAATCTCCGCACGGGCGATTGACCCACTCCCGAAGCCGAGGCTGAGAGGGGAGGGGGTAGAATCAGTTATACCTCTTCATTCGGCAAAATCAATCGATCAAGGTGCTTCCTCTGCCCTGTACTATTGACAGGCCCCACGATAACTACACATTATGAAGTAGATAGAAGAAGAGGGGGCTTTGCGATGCCCGTAGCCGTAACCGAGATCGTCGGCGGTGAACCTTACAGGTATAGTCCGTTGGGGGAGTATGTGGTCAAGGCCGAGGGCGTATGCGGAGGACGACCCACTTTCAAGTACACCCGAATAGAGGTTGCCGGTATTCTCGCTCGCGTGAAGGCCGAAGGCATCGATGTCATAGTAACGGACTTTGACGGGAGGATATCCGGAGAAGCTATCCTTGAAGCCGGCCAAATCGCCGACAAGTCTATCAAGGTAGCGTGAGGCGGTGTTGCGGGCCAGTACTGATGGGAAGATCCGCGCGATCAGCTTGAGGGCCTTTCACCTTTCTTCTGCCCGTCGCATGCCAACGCTTGCAAACGCATATTCGAGACAATAGCAACAGGGACCCGCATCCATAATCCGCCAGGGTTCCTGGAGTTCCCACAGCGGATCATCATTGTAACCTTCCTAGACCTCCCCCTCCGGTATCGTCACTGCCCGGATGAGCTTGCTCAGCTCGTCGAAGCCGGTCTTGGAAATGCTCGTGATGTCGAATCCCGCTGTGGCCCGCTGTTTGTCGGGGTCTTTGTCCACCCATCGGCAGATACCCTCGAAAACAAAGGGGAAGACATCGGCAAATTCGTCGGGCTGAACCATGAAGGACTTCTTTTCGCCGACCCGGGCATCGAGGCCCTTCACCTTGATCCCCTTTTCCGTGAAGTACTCCAAGGTGTACTCGGTGCTCAGATCGTCCAGCTCGTAAATCGCCATCTCCATGACCGGGAAATACTTGGAAGGAGGAGGCTTGGACTTCGGCAATTCCGCCGGTTCCTCTTTGGCGGAGGGAGAGGGCTGTATCGATAGGTCGGGTATTGTTTTCGGCTCCTCCGTTGTCGACGGAGGCACTTCATAACGTTCGTTCCGGTCTGTCTCCGGCGGTTCCTGTTCCGGGAATGGCGAACCGGTGGGTGGGCCTGAAGAGTCGGCAAGCGCTTCATCGGCCACGGGAAAGGTCTGAGGCGGGGAGTCCGGCAATTTGACCGGTTCTTTTTCTGCCGGTTCCCGTTGGGCAGGCTTCGCAGCGAGGAGGTCCCGTCGTTTGAGCAGGCCGGCCTCGATGAGGCGCTTCAGGACTTCCTGCAAAGCAGCGGCCGTTATACCATACTTTTCAATGAGTTGGCCATTGTCCATGCCCGAGCCGATATCCTTGATGATTTCACTGGCCTTGATCTTCTTCGCCTCAGCCACCGTCGGCCTCCTCAACAATCCCTCTATTGCGTACAAGGGCTCATCGCCGAATCTACGGTACGGGAAGTGATGATCGCGCCGCTGAACGGGTATCGCAACGATCCAGGATCATTTGGACGGATTCTTATCGCTCCGGCCGAATTGCTCCCCGCTTCGGGCGGCCATATATCAAGGCAAAGGAATCCCGTAGAAGAATCAAATGGCGGACGAACCTCCGTTACCGATCACCGCCTACGCTCAGAGCCGTCCCGCAGCGGAGTGGGCCGGGTGAGGTTGAAAACGAGGTTAGCTCTTAATTTCGATTGTTGTCTATGGCCTGTCGTCGTAGACTTCAACCGGATCGGAAGACCCGAGTTGCGCGTCTCGCGACCCTGCGAGAAAATGCTCCTCTTCGCTCGAGGTATTCGGTAACATGGCGGATCGCGGAGCTCGGCACGGAGATTGACGACCCGCCACGGAAGGAGGATGCGCCATGAAGGTTCTTGTCACCGGGCGTTTGCCCGAGAACGTCATGTCCCAGCTTACTGCTCACCACGAGGTCACTGCCAATACGCTCAACGCCCCCATGCACAAGGATGAAATCCTCAGACAGGTTCGAGACAAAGACGGCCTCCTGAGCATGGTAACGGACCGCATCGACGACGCACTCATGGCACAGGCCCCAAACCTCCGAATGATAGCCAATTGTGCCGTGGGATACGACAATATCGATGTTGCGGCAGCCACGGCAAGGGGAATATGGGTTTCCAATACACCTGACGTGTTGACCGACGCCACTGCTGACCTCACCTTTGCCCTGATCCTTTCTGTCGCCAGGAGGATTGTGGAAGGAGACCGTCGAACCCGTGGCGGCGAGTTCAAGTATTGGGGGCCGTTACTCTTTCTGGGAGCTCAAGTAGCCGGAAAAACATTAGGAATCGTGGGGTTAGGAAAGATCGGAAAGGCTGTGGCACGACGCGCTCAAGGGTTCTCCATGCCGATCCTCTATCACAATCGCCGGAGAATCCCCGAGGCTGAAGAACGGGAGCTGAAAGCACGGTACGTCGATCTCAAGACGCTCATGAAAGAGTCGGATTTCGTGTCGCTCCACGTGACGCTCACCGAAGAAACCCGTCATCTGATCGGAGGACCTGAGCTGGAGCTCATGAAACCGTCTGCGTTTCTCATCAATGTCTCAAGGGGGCCCGTCGTGGACGAGACTGCCCTGGTGGAGGCCCTGTCCGGGAAATCCATTGCAGGTGCCGGGCTGGACGTGTACGAAAAAGAGCCCTTCCTTGCACCGGGCCTTGCCGACCTGGACAACGCGGTTCTTCTCCCCCATATGGGGAGCGCCACCCTGGAGACCAGGACGGCAATGGCCGCAAAAGCGGTTGACAACCTTCTTGCCGGATTGGAGGGACGGGTACCGCCGAATTGTCTGAATTGCGTGAATTATTGAAGGGTGAAGCCGGGTTTCGGCGTCACGGAATCCCCTGAATGCACAGGCCGCTTACCGATTGAGAGAAGACAGTTTCACCCGGTCATGCGATCGCGTTTCCGGCCGGACGGTGGGTGAAGGTGGAACACGGCTATCTCAGGGGGGCAGTTTATCCGCCATGGGATAAACGTGAGGCCGACGCCTCGGTTGAGATACATCCTATTTCGCCCTATTTCATACCACCCGTTGGTGAACTCGGATGCTACCCGGGCCAGACTCAATCCGCGTCTGGGGCCTCCTGTGGGCAGGATGATCTGTCCGCCGTGGATGTGTCCGGAGAGAACCAGATCCATCCCTGCAGCGGCGGCCATAGGAAATACTCCGGGACGATGGGAGAGCAGCACCTTCATTCCCGGAGTGGTTGGGGCCATAGCTGCAAAGCTCCTGAAATTAGGGAATTCTTTCCCCCATGCCCAATTTACCATGGGATCGTCCATGCCTCCGACGTGGAGCTTCGCAGGGCCCAGGTCGAACGTGAGCCAGCGGTTGCGCAGAACAGTAAGGCCTGATTTTCGGAAGCTCTCAATGGACCGCCATTCGCCGGCGTAGAAGTCATGATTCCCCATGACCACGAAATTACCGATGGATCTGGGTCGCAGCTTCTTCAAAATCGGAGTGGCGGGCTCCACGGGAGAAATCGGAGAATGGAACACATCGCCGGTTATGGCCACAGCGTCGCCCGGGATCGAATTGATTCTGGAGACCAGGTCGTCGAGATCCTCGGTCCTGAGAAACAACCCGAAATGAAAGTCGGTAACCTGAATGATTGTAACGGGTCGCTCCATACCTTCAAGGTCCGGATGGGACAGGAGGAATTCTTCAACGAGCGGCGGGCGGTACGCCTCAACCAGGCCGTACGTCCCCGTACCGGCCGCAAAGCCTACCCCTGCAATCGCTCCCCTTTTGAGAAATGACCGACGCGTGAGAAAAGGAATCGAGGGTATGTTCATGGACTCACTTTCGCAAACAGGAGAATGGTGTACGTCGCATTCACAAGCGACCGGGGGAGGAGACCCCGAACAGATTAATTGTGATGATGGTTTGGATGGTGAGGAAACGACACATCCTTTTTCGGAAGCCACCGAGCCGGCCGAGCTTCTTACCGAAGCGGCTGCAGCAGAGAAAGCCTTCTTCAACCGAGGAAGACGGGAAATCATCCCGAGTACGGCGAACCACAAGGAGAGGAGCAAAATGCTTCCGAGGTAGCTGAAAAAGAGTACCGTGGCTATTTTAAGACTTTCCGAGTCTGCAGGGAGCCACGCTCCGCCCACGGCGACCTGAACGGCCAGCACGTTCAGGATCCCGAGCAGGCCAAGGACCGGATAGGCCACTTTCCGGGAAATCGGTTTCGTGCGCGAGAACAAATGTTCTCTAATCGACGAGAAGACGTACCACTGCAACAGGATGAGGAACGACCCAAGAATCGAAAAGAATACGAACGCCCGTTGCATTACAGAGAGTCTCCTGCCGACCGATCTCTTTCTCTTGCTATAGTGCCGTTCCCGAAAAGATGCAATACCGCCCGCGTTAAACAACGATGAGCTTTCGTTGTGGAATCGCCTAAAATCTGCCTGCCCTACGGGAGAGGATCGCCGCCCGCAGGATGCGGGGCGACGTTCAAGCGAGTTGCGGGTGTGGGCGGACAGGCTTGCAATCTGCGTCCCGTCATAAGTGCAGCCTTACGAATCTCGATCGGTCATGTCGCCAGGTCGGGGTACAATTTTGCGACACACTGAGGGCAGATACCGTGGCTGAACTCGGCCTCGGAATGGTCCCTGATATACTCCTCAATCTGTTGCCAGTAGCCCGCGTCGTCCCGTATTTTCTTGCAGTGGGCACAAATGGGCAAAAAACCCGAGAGCTTCTTGACCTGGGCCAAAGCCGATCGAAGCTCCGTGTTGGTGTCCGCCAGGGCCGACTGCAACTCAATAATTCTCTGTCCGCTCCGGATTCTCACCTGAAGCTCGTTGTGATCGAAGGGTTTGACCACGTAGTCGTCGGCACCGGCTGCCAAACCCTCTACCAAGTCGTCTTTGGAATCCTTCTGGGTAAGAAGAATGATGTAGACGTATCGCTCCTGATTCCACGGCGATTCCCTCACTCTGCGAACCACATCTATTCCGGCCATGTTGGGCATGACCCAGTCCAGGAGGGCCAAACGAGGGCTATTGTCGGCACTCAAGGCTTTCCACGCTTCTTCTCCATCCGATGCCTCAGCGACTTCGTGTCCCCAGCTCAACAGCACCCTCCGAAGCACGCTTCGGCTGAACACTTCGTCTTCGGCAATGAGGATTTTCATTCCTCGTGCTCCTCTCAAGAAAGTTCGCTCCGCTCCGTCCTTCAGGGTCTTCCCGGTCCGGGGGGCACGAGGGACCTGATGCAAACGACAGAGAATCCTCACAATTTAGCTGGACAATCGGTCCGCTTTTCCGTTCCCTGGTCGAAGTCCGCCACCATGATTCGCTCCGCCCGGCAGAGGGAGTTATGGCAGCCCCAGTTTCTCAACAGCCTTCTCCAACGCGCTCATCTCCATGTCCATGCGAGGTAGGAGAGTCCGGAGTCTCTCGGTGTCGGCGCCTTTCGCCACCTGTTCCATTTTTCGAGCCACGTCGGCCAGTGCTTCCGCTCCGAATGTTGCACACGCCCCTTTGAGTGAATGGGACAGCGTGGCCAACTGTTCCCAATTGTTCACCAAAGCAGCCGATCGAACCTCGTTCAGCATTTTCGGCGTGTGAGACAAAAAGATCTTCACCACTTCTCCAAGGGCCTGTTCGTCTCCTCCCATCCGGTTCAGAAGTGCCTCCAGGTCGAACACTCTCTTGTTCGAGCTGTCCGAGGCGCGTTGTAGGGATCGAGTACGAGGATCCTCATTCTCGGACGCTCCCGGTCCGGTGGTAGGAAGAAAGCGTCTCAACACTTTTAACAATTCCGAGGTCTTGATCGGCTTCGATATATGTTCGTCCATGCCCGCTTCGAGACATTTCGTTCTGTCTTCAGCAAAGGCATGTGCGGTTTGGGCAATGATAGGAGTTCGCCGTGAAATCTCTTTCGCCCTGATTGCCCGTGTGGCCTCGAAACCATCCATGCGGGGCATTTGAAGATCCATGAGAATCGCGTCAAATTGTCGGTGTTCGACAGTATCGACAGCTTCCTTTCCATTTACGGCGATCGTCACTTCGCAGCCGAGCTTCTTCAGGATTTCGCTTGCGACGGTCCTATTTATTGCGTTGTCCTCAACCAGGAGAATCCGCATTCCGGTAAGGTCGAACATGGCCTTCATCTGTTGGGTGGCCACCCCCTCCCTCCCGGGTGACTCGCCCTGCTTGAATTGAACCGTGAAATGAAACTTGCTCCCTTTTCCGGGCTCGCTTTCCACCGACATGTCGCCACCCATTGTCCTAACAAGTTGGGAAGAAATGGCCAGTCCCAGTCCTGTGCCGCCGTACTTTCTCGTTATGGAAGAATCACCCTGAGAAAAACGTTCGAATATTGAGCTCAGCTTGTCCCGGGGGATGCCGATACCGGTGTCGGAAACCTCAAATGATAGAATTACCCGGTCTGAAAGGTGTTGCTCAAGATCCACCCGAATGGAAATTTCTCCCTGTTCCGTAAACTTGGCCGCATTGTTGCCCAGGTTCAGCAGTATCTGTCGAAGCCTATTGGGATCGCCTCGAAGGTAATCCGGGATCTGATCGCTTATGGAAAAGCTGAGCCTGACGCCCTTTTCCCAGGCTCTAACGGCCAACAGATCCGCACAGCTCGATACGACGTGCTTGATGTCGAAATCAACATCTTCGAGATCGAGTTTTCCCGCCTCAATCTTGGAGAGGTCGAGGACGTTGTTGAGCAAGGCAAGGAGCGAGTCGGCCGCAGACTGGACAATTTTGGCACGCTCACGCTGCTGAACGGTAAGGTCCGAGTCAAGCATGAGATCGATTATTCCCAGAATTGCATTGAGAGGAGTTCGTATCTCGTGACTCATGTTGGCGAGAAAATCGGACTTGGCCTGCGTTGCTGACTCGGCCGCTTCTTTGGCCTTCTGCAAGAGCTCCAGATTCGCCTGTAACTGCTGCGTACGTTCTTCCACCTTATGCTCTAGGGTTCGGGAGTAGTCTTCGAGACCTCCTTGATAGTCCACGAGTTTTCGAATCGTGTCCCGAAGAGAAACCCTCATTCTATCAAGATCTTTGTACAACCTCCCTATCTCGTCGTCTCTATCCCACGCGATGGCTTCGTCAAGCCGGCCTTTGGCAATTTCTGCCGAGGCTCTGCCGAGATCCCCCAGAGGGACGAAAATGTTGACACGGAGTAACCACAAAAGACCTGCGAACAGAGTGAGGACTACAACGCCCATTGATGAAGTGTAGTAGGTCAAGGTGCGCCTTACGGCTTCATGTATGGGCTCCCGAGAGACTGCAATGGCGACCTGCCCGATCTTTCTGTCATACTTACGTATCGGGCTCTCCACGGTGTAGTAGCCTGCAGAGGTTGAACCTTGCGGCGAAGAAGGATCGAATGTGGGTTTATGTGCGCTTGCGATGACCCTGTCAAGAGATCTGACCTCGACGTACAACACGATCGGCTCGTGGAGCAACAGTCCTTCCACAAGCTCGGAAACCCGTTTTCGATCCAGTCCCCACAGCGGTTCGCGTACGGCCGTGACCATCAGATCCAGAGTGCGCTCGGAGCGCGCTCTCAGTTCGTCCTGAGCCAATTGATAACGAAACCAGAGCTCCATCCCACTGAGCCCCACCATGAAGGTGACAATAAGCGCGGCGACTTTCCAGGCTATTCCGAAGGCAAGACTGTGGGACCGTGGGAGCTGTTTCATGGGCTATCCGAAATCGGTGTCACATCGTACTTGCCCCACAGAACCGATGCATAACCGGCTTTTTCCAGTGCGGACAATATTTCCGAGATCTGCTTCATCAGCTTCCCGGAGTCGGCCCGTACCAGAAAGGTATGCCTGTACTCCTGCTCCATCTTCTTGGAAACGAGCAGATGCGGAATCAGGGCCGGATGACTGCGCAGGTATCGTATTGCATAGGACCTCGTCACGATTGCCACATCGGCTTGACCTTTCAGAATCGCTTCAACGTTCTCCTCATGAGAGGCCGTGACCCGCATGTTGTATTTGCTTAGCAGATAGGCCGGGTCAGTCTTGAAGTCGGCTATCGGGTAATGGTATCCGAGATAACCGAGTATCGACTTGCCCTCGAGCGAATCGAAATATGACCGGGTCTTGTCGGGTCCTGCCCGAGTAACATACACTTCGCAATCCTTGAGAAATTCTCCGGATGTATCTACGGGATAATCTTGCCATCCCCACCCCTTGCGCTCGAAGAACAACGCGTCGAAGGCTCCATCCGCAAAATCCTTATACCGGGTCAAAGGGGTGGTAGGCACGAAAACAAAGTGGTAATCGGACTGGAAGGCATTCATCAAAGCCAGCAGATCCAAAGTGAGGCCCGTTGCGGCTTGGCCGGACTCCAACTCAACATATGGGGGAAAGTGATAGCCTCCTACTTTGACGATAGTGCTTCCACTCAATTGGGATGGGAGAGCCTTTGACGAAGTTTGTCCGCTCGGATCCCTACCGCCCGAGCACAACGAGGCGTCGATGCCGTACTTTCCGAGAAGTATGGAAATGTATCCGGCGCGCTCCATCTTTTCAAGCAAGTCGTTTATCTCTTCCACCGAGGGAGAAGCACTCTTTCGGACCAGCACGGTATGGTCATAATGCTGCTCTTTCCTATCGGAAATCATCAGGCGCGGTATGATCGCCGGATGGTCGCTCAGATACTTTTCGAGATACGAGCGTGTCACCACGGCGAGATCAGCGCGTCCCGCAATGACGGAACGGAGGTTTGCCTCGTGGGAAACGGTCGCCCTCGCATTGAAGGTATGGAGGAGGTACTCCGGGTCGGAATTATAATCCGCGAAGGGGTAATGGTACCCGAGGTAAACCAGCAAAGATTTTCCTTTAATGTGATCAAAGTATGCCTGTGTTCTGTTAGGCAGGGTTTTTGCCACGAAGACTTCACAATCCCGTGCATAGACTTTGGAGCAATCGACCGGAAGATCTTTCCATCCCCACTCCACACTCTCAAACAGAATGACGTCGTACACTCCGTTCTCGAAATCCGAGTACCGCCGCAATGGGGAAGTGGGAACGAATTCAAAACGATACTTGGATTGAAACGCGTTCATCACCTCAATGAGATCGATGGTCAATCCCTTGAATTTCCCGGAATCCTCCTGGACGTACGGCGGAAACACATATCCACCGACCCTGACTATTTTGGCCGGACTGCATGCCGTAGGAGCCGGCTCTGCGGGAGCCCCTTTCGAATCCCCATACGTTACGGCCCCGAGCAAAACGACCATTGCAAAGACAAACCGGATGCACAACCATTTGGGTAAGGACTTCATCGTCTCCACCAAACAGAATCATCTGAATTACACACACCCTGCCATAGGAATTCTTCCCGTGGAGGGGTGCCCGGGTTTCAAGAAAACGGTATCCTCGATCGCTGCCTTCAGGATCTATCTTTGTCGGGCGGGCCCAAGACAAGATTGACGGGGCCTTCTGGGCAATTGAGATTGCTTCCCTGATTTCCGTTTCGCAACGACCGCGGAGATATGTCGCCCGCGCTAAGTGCGAGCTGTGGTCTTCCTCGCATATCGGATCAGCGAATCCGAGTATTCTTCGTTTCGCGCGGCGGCCGTCTCGTCCGTCTGCGATCGAAATGAACGGTCGGCGAATCTTCCGGATTGGTCTTCACGTTTTCCAGGTACCGTCGGCAACGCACACCGCACATAATGACAGGTTACCTTGCCCCCGGCTCATCCGTCAAGGAGGACGCCAATCCCGAAACCTTTTGGTCGCGGCTTTGCGAACAGCGGCCGTCCGACGAATTCAGGAGTCTTCCTCCCAAGTCACGAGTATGCTCTGCGTCCGAGTTTCTCAACAGTGTGAACCAGTTGGAGAAGTGCTGCGTCCATTCGGAACAGAATTGCATCCGGGTCGGCACCGGACGGGCTCCGAGCCGCATGTTCCATTTCCTCAGCGAGATCGGCCAGTGTGGCTGCTCCCAAAGTGGCTGAGGCGCCTCTCAAAGTGTGTGAGAGGATCGCAACGGATTCCCAGTTCTCGGCCCTCGTGACTTTATGCAGCTCTCTTAGCAGCACCGGTGCCTGTACCAGGAAAAGGGAGATTATCTCCCCGACCGTCTCATCGTCTCCCCCCAGGCGATCTCGAAGTGCTTGAAAGTCCAATACCTTTATCTCGGGTCCCCAAACGTCTCGGTCCGGCGTCTCCGGATGAAGAGGCCCGTCAGGACGTGATCCTCCACCCCTCTCGGAGGCGTACCGTCCCAACACTCTCAACAATTCCGAACGCCTGATAGGTTTGGCGAGGTGTTCGTCCATGCCCGCTTCAAAGCATCGCATTTTGTCCTCGGCGAACGCATGGGCCGTTTGAGCAATAATAGGGATGCGTCGATGGGTCTCTTTGGCCCTGATCATCTTCGTTGCTTCCAAACCGTCTACTTCGGGCATCTGCACGTCCATCAGAACCACGTCAATCTGATGACTGTCCAGTGCCTCGACCGCCTCTCTACCGTTCGATGCGAGCACGACCTCACAACCCAGTCTCTTGAGGATTTCTGCTGCTACCAGTTGGTTGACGGGGTTGTCCTCCGCCAAGAGCACTTTCAAGCCCCTCAGATCGGTCATTGCCATCAGTTCTTGCGTTGTGGAGACATCGCTCGTCTCAGGAGCGCGGCTGCATTTGAGCCGGACCGTGAAGTGGAATGTGCTTCCTTTTCCCGGTTCGGTCTCCACCCACATATCCCCGCCCATAGCCTTAGCAAGCTGGGAGGAGATAGCCAGTCCCAGTCCCGTGCCTCCATATCTTCTGGTTGTTGAGGAATCAACTTGGGTGAAGCGTTCAAACACGCAGGTCAGCTTGTCTGGAGGTATTCCGATTCCGCTGTCGGAGACGATGAAATGGAGGACAACTTCATCATGAAGCACTACCTGCGGCTCTACCCGGACTGTTACGCAGCCTTTTTCGGTAAACTTGACTGCGTTGTTCCCCAGGTTGAGCAGGATTTGTCGGAGCCGGTTGGGATCGCCGCAGAGATTGTCGGGGACTTCATCGTCCACTGCATGGGTGAGAATCAGATTCTTCTCCGCTGCCTTTACCCTCAGGAGAGACACGACCCCTGAAAGGAGGGACCTCACGTCGAAATTCACCTCTTCCAGAGACAGTATTCCCGACTCGATCTTGGAGAAATCGAGAACATCGTCAAGCAGGCCTCTCAAGGAGTCTGCCGCGGCCATGAGCATTCGGACTCGATCGCGCTGTTCTTCAGACAGCTCAGAGCTTAACAACAGATCGACAATCCCCAAAATAGCGTTCAACGGGGTTCTGATCTCGTGGCTCATGTTGGCGAGAAACGAACCTTTGGCGCGAGTTGCTGACTCGGCGACTTCCTTGGCCCTCCTTAGCTCCTCCTCCATGCGCTGCTTGGCGCGTAAGGATTCTATCATCGAGTTGAATGCGGTGGAGAATTCCCCGAGGAAATCGACATGCTGAGATAGATCTCCCCGAGCAATTTGCTGGGTTTGCCACGTGAGGTGGAGGAGGTTCGCTTGCAGTTGCTTGAAAGGCGAGATGAGAAAGTTGCGTCTCGGAGGCGCTACATCGAGAATCCCTCGGGACAGTGCCGTCAGGAAGTCTTTCGCCTCGGAGAAGGCCTGCAGGAGCGAATTGGCCGATCGAATGAGTCGTACAAGCTCTTCCGTGTCCTCCACTCCGGGCGGAGGGAGCTCTTGAGGTGACTCCCCGCGAAGAAGAGCGGCTAGTCTGCTTGAAATCTCGTCGAGAGAGGTCATGGATCATAGTTCCGTCGATCAGGTCTTCGGTTTCAGCTTCGCTGTGAACCGGCACGTTCGATCACCCGTGGCCCAGCAGTCAATCTCCTTCACATGAAATGACATACCGGTGTAGGTGTCCAGGACTCCGGCAATGAATCCCTCGTCGTAAGCGCAGACCACTTCTCCCGTGACCGGAAGACCGGAGCAGTCAAGGTCTTCGGACACCGTGAGGGTGAACTCCATCTTGTCCAAATCGGCTTTCTCGATCTTCAGCACGCCGATACGCAACTCTTTCAGTCTCGTCTGTAACTCCGCGACAAAGGGACCGAAGTCAAGCTCCGTATTCAGCAGGTTCTTGCAGAATTCAGCGCCGGCCAATGTGCCGGCTTCCACCATCAGTTCGTCGGCGGTGTCCGCTCCGTACCTTTGTGTCAGCACATCTCTCAGCGTGTATTGCATCAGCCTGTAGATAGCCACGCCGGTGACAGGCCCCATGTTGGGCCTTCCCTCGTCGATGTTTCCCAGATCTTCCCAACGAAACCGGTATTTCACGCTGCACTCTTGTGGCATGATTTCTCCTCGCTTTTCTTGGTCGGGTCGTCCGCGATCGGCTGACCGTTTTCAGATTTTCCATCCGCATTTGAGTGAGATGCTCGGGACAGTATTCGAGGTCTTGCCGAAACGTGTCCGTTAGTTCCCATCGGGACGGTTGTCTTCCGGGAGACGGGAAGGCAGCCGGCTCCTCTCCGGGACCGAGAAGCAACATCGATATTATTTCACACGGCAGCCGCAGGTGTAAAGCACAGACAGGGAAGGAGAGCCAATCAGGCGCCAAGCTTTCGCGGACGGAGGTGAGAAATGGATGGGCTCCTCACCGCACGGCGAATCCGAACAGCGCATCGGTCCTAATCCCTACAGAATATGGCAACGGCGCACCAAAGCGATGGGGGGCCGCCATCGCTTCGGGCGCTCATCAGAAATTCCGAATTGCAGGACGTGGACGACCGTCGTGGGGACTCCCATAATCGAGGAGTGTCCCTCCGCCGCTCTTTAGGCCAGGGGGATTTCATCTTGCCTGTTGCGGAGGCCGATCAACCGATCAACTGATTCTGCTGCGGGTGCGTTCCCAGCCAATCGATCCGACCGGTATGAATGTCATATACCGCGCCCACCACCTTCACCTCACCTTTCTTCGCACAACTTCTGAGGCACGCACTGGAGGCGAATGCCTCTGCCATTACCTTCCACACGTTTGTCTCGACCGTAGCATTGACGAGCTCGTCTTCGGACAGCCCCGGGTTGCTCTGTCTCGTCCGCTCCACGGCGGGAAGAATCCGCTCGGACAAGATCCGCAGATTTCCGTGGAGCAGTCCTTCGCGGACGACGGCCGTCACCGCTCCGCACATGGTGTGGCCCAACACGACAAAGACCGGCGTTCCAAGGTGATCCACGGCATACTCCACCGACGCCAGTTCGCTGTGACCCAGGACGTTTCCTGCCACGCGCACGACAAAGATGTCCCCGATCCCACTGTCGAAGATGAATTCGGCCGGGACTCTCGAATCGGAGCACGCGAGAACCGCTGCGAAAGGATACTGGCCTTGTGACCCTGTTTCGCTCCTGCGCTCAGGGCCGAGGTTCGGATGCAACAGAGAATGGGCCACGTAACGGGCGTTTCCCTCTTGCAACAACGTGATGGCTTCATCAGGCGGCATACTTGGTTTGCGCATACAATGGCTACCTCCGTTTCTGCTCACCGGGTGCGGCCGATCAATCGGGCCCGCATCACCGTATCAGGTTATGGCTCGGACGATTTGAGCTCGTCGAAGTGGAGCTCCAGTGAAATGATTCCTTCCGACGATGTCTTATGCAGCACGTAGGGCAATTTTTCAAAGACCTTCATCATGGATCTGTTGGATACCAAGACTTCGGCTCGGAACCCCAGGATGTTTCGCTCGCGGGCTATGTCGATCAAGTAATGGAGCAGGGCGCTCGCAATACCGCGTCCGCGGTAATTCTCGTCCACCATGAAGGCCACGTCCGGGTAAGCATCATCCGGATTGATCATGTAGCGGGCTTCACCGATAATCTTTCGATCTTCCCGCGGCCCGACGGTGACCACGAGAGAGATTCCTTCTTCCTCATTGAGGTTGACGTATTGTTGAAGATTCTTGTGCGGCATGCTCCTGCGGGTGCTGAAGTACCGGAAGTAGACGGACTCTTCCGACAAGTTGTAAAACAGGTCTCGCAGCATGGTCTCGTCGGTGGATCTGATCACCCTGATGTGGCACCTGAGGCCGCCTCTGAGGACTCGGACGGTTCGAGCCCGCCGACGGAGCTCCGGAGAGCAAATGCGGTAGTAGACTTGATCCGGATAGACATACCCCATTTCACGGGCCTGCTTCATCAAGTCTTCCCGATGATCGGGATGAGCGATCTCGATGAGGGCCATGGCCCGCTCCCTTATGGACCTGCCGCCGAGATAGGCAATTCCCCACTCGGTTATGACATAGCCGGCATCGCCTCGGTTCATAATGACCGCGGCTTTGGGCCCGAATGTGGGTACGATGGTGGACTTTCCGCTCCTCATGGAGGTGGACCGCAAACAAACAATCGAGCGGCCGCCCTTGGAAAGATTGGCTCCCCGCATGAAATCGCTGTCGCCGCCGGAGCCTTCGAAGGCGGTCCAGGTGGGATTCCCCTGTCTGATCTGGCCTCTCAGATCGACTTGCATGGCGAGATTCACTGAAACCATGCGCTCGTTCGCGCCGATAAAGGCCGGGTCCAGGAGCACGTCGGAGGGATAGAATTCCACGAGGGAATTGTCGTGTACATAGTCGTACAGCTTTCTTGTGCCCATGCAACAGGTGGCCAGGGATTTGCCCCGGAAAAGCTTCTTGGTGCTGTTATCCACCACGCCTGCTTCAATGAGCTCCACGAGAGGGTCGGTAAAGATCTCCGTGTGGATACCGAGATTCTTATGGTCCTTGAGAAAGTCCATCAGGCCTCTCGATATGCCCGCAAACCCGAACTGAAGTATCGAGCCGTTTTCGATAAGCTCACTGCAATATGCACTGATTGTTTTTTCCCGTTCTCCCAAAGGCTCTTCCGGTAGCTCCCCCAAAGGTTCGGAAGCCTCTACGAGGTAGTCGATATTGTCGATCGAGATGTACGTGTCTCCCAAAGTACGGGGCATGAGAGGGTTGACTTGCGCTATCACGGTTCGGGCGGCCTCGACGGCAGCCAGGGAAAAGTCCACGGAAATGCCGAGGCTGAACCTGCCGAATCGATCCGGCTCAGAAACCTGAATCACCGCGATGTCTATCGGAATTCGTCGATTCCTGAAAAAGAAGGGTATCTGAGAATGAAAAAGGGGAACGTAATCGTATTCGGGTCTGGCATCCGGAGAGCCCGCTCCTGCCCCGACGAAAAACGTTTTCATTCTGAACCTTCCCCAGCCGCCTCCCGATAACCGGCAAGCTTCCGGGCCGCTTATGAATTGGATCATCTCCACGTCTTCGAGAAATGATGCTTCAATAGCCTTGAGGATTGTTTTCGGTTCGGAGCACATGCTCCCAAGGTACATTCTGTCGCCGTTCTTGATATGTCTGACCGCTTGAGCGGCTGAAATAAGTTTTGCCGCATATTTTTCCTGCCATCGACTCATGGATCGACTCCGCGAGCTCAGTGATAATAACTACACAATGCAGGTAAGATCTCGTTTTCGCGAGAACCTGTCAAGGAGTTTCACTTGGCTCGGGAGAGGCATTTACCGTCCGCAGGCAATCGATTGCATTTGGAATGGTTAAGCAGAATGAAGATGCAGGGAAGGGGAGGAGAAAAAACCGGGAAGAGGGCCGGATCACGGCCGTTCTCTCCCCGGTATGTGGTATGGGTGGAAGGTTACTTCTTGCGGAGGGCCTCCAGGCGCTCAGCGAGACTCGCCGAGGGCGGTGCTGTTTCTCCGGAAACCTGCGAGAGTGCTGCCTTGATGTTGTCGTCCTCTTTGGCCTTGACCGGGGTGAGCAGCCGGGCCTTCAGGTCCAGTGCGTCGGCCTTGGATCGGGCTTCTTCCGCCTGTCGATTCATTGCTTCCAAGGCCACGCCCAGGCTCGATGTGTCTTGCCTCAGTCCCGCGGCATTCTCGGCCCGCTCGGCCTTCACTTGAGCCTTGTTGCGCTCCGCTTCGGCGCGGCGCATCTCTCTCTTGGCCGAGTCGAGCTGGTCTCTGGCCGTGCGCACCTTTTGGGCGGTCATTTCGGCCAACTCTTTTATTTCGTCATAATAGGACTGCGCTTCGTCCGCCTCGCGAACTTCCCGCTCCACTTCGGGGCGAAGCTTTTCCAGTTCACCGACAAGCCTTTCCAGGCTCGTTCCCAGCTCTTGGGACTTCCCCGTGTCACCGGAAGCATTGCTCTCATCGAGCTGCTTATTGAGCAGTTCGGCGGCGGCTATGTAGCGATCGTAATTCTTTCGGGCCGCGTCGGCTTCTGCTTTTTCCTTGTCGTACGAGGATTTTGCCTTACCCGCCTCGATGGTTATCTTGTCCAACTCCGCAATCATTTCCTCAATCTCGGCCTGGGACGCAGTTTCCGGGTCCCAAGAAACGATCCGCTGAGTAATACTCTGTCCTGCTTGAGACAGCTTGCCTTTACTGAAACTCTTCAGGAATCCGAAAATCCCACCCATTTGACTCTCCTTGACTTCACACATTAGATTGCTTTGATCGAAACAGGTTGCAGTTCGATCCCGACCATTATCTGCACCGAGGCGCCTTCCTGTTCTTCCACTGCTGAGACCAGCAGGAGCTCGGCGACTTCTTCCGTGATGTGCCGACCGTAGAGCATGGAGTCGTACTTGACGGTCTCGGTCTGCTCGCCGTAACTGTCCAAATAGATCGTTTCGAGGAATTCCGCGGGCGGGATTCGGGTCAGTCTGTTGCCTTGGTCGTCTTCTTCGACGATCCTCAAGGCATCCTCGTTTTCCCAGACGCGATAGTACTGGGTCCCGTCCTTGAGCTGAAAGGTGTCCAATCCTATGTATCCGTCACCGTCGGCCAACCAGAATCCCCAGTCGTCGGGGAATACTTCATCGTAGGGCATGAACAGTTTGCACTCTTCAACAGCGTTATTGCGGTCCGTGACCACTTGAAGCATGTACAAGCCGTTGGACGAATCGAAGTAGAACCTCTTCACGTCCGACTGTCCCATGGAGAAAAATCCGAAAGACGATACGATGTTGCCCGTTCCGGGATACTTGACCTTCAGAGCGTCTCCGCCGAGAATGAACTCAACCTGGGACACGTCAACAATTCCGTTGATACGTAACCCGAGCGGGAGATCCTTGTCGATCCTCTCCGCGCCGCTCTTCCGGGCCGACTCTTTCCGTTGGTCGATCTTCTTCTTGCCGATTCTTTTTAACAGACTCCACGCGTCCGCCATGCGGCCTCCTTAGAGCTCATTTCAACAAAGTCGATCGCCGGTGCCCGGCAACCGAAGAGCAGGATACGCGATCCGGTCGGAAATGCATTCTTCTCGCTCTTCTCCCTTTTCAGCGACCCCGTTTCATTTCTTGACATTCACGAGACGCTGAACCTCGGGTCGTGCTTCCAGGATGGCGCGGGACAACGCGTCCATGGCTTGAGGACCGTATTTTTCCGCCCACTCGGTCCGAAGCACCAGCACGGCCTGCACTGCGAGGGTCTTCACGTCCCCGCTGAATAGCCACCCTTTCTGGAGGGCCGGATAGACGCTGCTGCCGATATCGACGAATGTGTAGATGGGATTCCCATGCGAATCTCTTTTGTTCTTGAAATGTCGATCGTCAACGGCCACGAGCCTGAGCTTCCCCGATTTCTTGGCTTCTTCCTCGGCTTTTTTCAGGAATTCGCTGTTGAGTCCTCCGACGAAGAGCATCAGCGCCTTCGGATTGCGCTCTACCTCGGCGAGGGCCGTCGAGTAGTCGGCATGACGGATCGGAATCTTTCGATACGCGGGGTACTGTTCGCAGAGGCCTTGCCAAGTGAGAGAAGTGCCGGACTCCTTGGGTCCAACATAGAGCACGTTCTTTCTCGGATCGATATCCCTTACCGAATGAACGCTCCCGCTCGTACTGGCGATAAGTTGGACGTACTCCGGGTAGAGCGTGGACTGTTCCGTGACGAGCTTCTTCCCGGGAAGCATCTTCTCCATGACGGCAAGGGCATCGGATTGAACAATGGCGAGGTCGGCCTTGCCGCCTACGAGGAGCTTGAGATTCTCCATAGAGCCGCCCGTGGGAATGACGGTCACATTGAGGTCTTTAGCATCCTTCTTGAACAAACCGGCGAACTTGTCGTACCACCCCCCTGCTTGACCGGCGGCCAGTCTGATCGGCGCGGTTTCAGGCTTTTTCGATGCCAAAACATCCGCGGCCAATGCCACGTCCGTCGGGACCCCCGCGGGCAGGTACCCGGGATCCTTGGGCGTACCTTGCAGGGCTTTGATCTGCTTATCCATCTCGGCGAGCTTGGCCTTCATCTCGGGATCGGTCTTGGCCGTGCGCTCCACTTCTTCACGCCATTGCTTGAATCCCGGGTCCTCGGAGTGATGGTACGCCGTGGCGGCCACGTTGCGATTTGATGCGTGGTTGAGCATCCAGAAGAGAAACAACGTGTCGAACATCCCGAATCGGGGAGCCGAGCCGAAGGCTGCCGGCGGGGGGGTGTATCCCTGATTTCTGTAGTAGGAGTCGCGGCGATCGTAATGGGTGCCGTAGTCGAATCCCGAATAGACCTTGCCCTTCTGGTAGAGGGGGTTGTTCTCGTAGCCTCCCGCGTCGAGTTTCGGTGCAGGCTTTTGGAACTTTGAGCTCTCGGACTTGTATCTCAGGAGGGATTCCTGCGCCGCCTTTTTCTTTTCCTGGTTGAGGGCCTGCTTGTCGAACTTGGAGCCCCCTGCGAAGCCTTGTTTCGCACCTGCTCCGGCGACAGGTTTGGCATACCCGCCGGACGTCTTCGATTCAACGGGTTGCCCGCCACCGGTCGAGCCTGATTTAAGGGTGGGCTTGGCGTACCCTGACGATTGAGAAGCCCCCGTGGTCGGCCCTGCGGCAGCCGGACCGGCCTGACTTTTCCCGAGAGACGGCTTTGCATAACCCGAAGAGGAAGTCCCCGACGGAGCGGACTGTGCAGCTCCCGAAGCGGGTGATCCCTGTTGCAGGGTAGGTTTGCCGTAACCGGACGAAGAGGGACCCTTTCCCGCCGGGGGTTGCAGCGACCCTGAAGAAGGCCCGGTTTTCTGCAGCGCCGGTTTGGCGTACCCGGAGGAAGTCTCGGGTCTCTTGCCGAACAGTCCCCCGCCGCTCCTGTTCCAGGTGCCCTGGGTGGGAACCGACCAGCGTGAGCTCTTCCCGTAAGAAGAGCCGCGGGACGAAGAATAGCTTTTCCCCGAACCGAATCTGGATTTGGCACAGACGTCCGGGACTTGCGGAAAAAAGCTCGGACCGCCAAAGATGAGAAGGGTTATTATCGTCCATGGAAATAGAAATCGTCCTGACCTCATGTGGTGCTCTCCTCGATACCGTCGGACCGTCGATCACTCTCTCTCACGCATAAGGAGCCATGTCAAGAGAGTAGCGATGAGGGCGCGATCTCTGCCCCGGCCGACTCAAGGAGCGTCCCGTATCATGGACGGTTCCTTATCGGCGGGCTCAACTCGGCCGTCAACTATTCATGTGGGGCCATCTTCACTTCAACCCTTCCGTAGTTTGACAATGCTTCGACCAATCCTGTTCCGGTCAGCCAGTGTAAGGCCTTGTCGTCGCCTTTGAGGTACGCGTCCCAAAATGCGGTGGAACCGGCTCTAACAAGCTCGTTCACCACCTTGTCTCTCGCGTTCCCGGCCGTCCCGTCGCCGGCCGGTGCCGCCGGTCGACCCTGGGGAGAAAAGATGACGAGATACTCGTCGGCTCGATTGATGTGAGCGAAGGGAGCCTGGTAGTCTCCGGCATCGATCGCGTGCGGCGGAGTCCGCTCGGGAAGGCCGACGAGGTGCATGGACGGGATCCTTATGCTGTCGAAGGCCTTGTCTATATGTGTCTTCTGTCTGGGCGGCACAAAAGGGTTCAGCAAAACGACTGCTTTCACCCGGGGATCTTGAAACGTGGTCTCCGTGCCGAGAGGACCGACAAATACCTGACCCGCGACGGCAAGGGCCGTCACTGCGCCTGCTCCCCTTCCTGCGAGGCCTATGCGGCCCAGGTCCAATTTCCCCTTGAAGAGCGGGTCTTCGGCGTTGATTGTTTCGAGGCGATCAAGAGCGAACCGGACATCCAGCGGTCTGTTGAGGGCGCTCTCCGTCTCTCTGATCAGGCGTCTCAGAGGCCGCACTCCCGGCGGGCCTATTCGTCCCCCGGGCTCCTCACGATCACCGTGTCCCAGGTGAATGCACACGTACCCGTGGGTGGCCCAATACCGTCCCAGGTGCTCCCTCGCGCCGGCGGAAGCGCCTGAAGGAGGTGAAAACAGAATCGCCGGAAAGGGTCCCTTTACTGCTGCGGGGAAAAAGATCCTCACTGACAGGTCGCGAGAGCGACGCTGATCGAACCAGTCGTAGTTGGCGACGTCGATCCGATACGTCTTTCCCGCGAGAAGGGGAGCCGCAGTGCGATGCCGAATAACTCCCACCACGAGAATCGCAAGTGCAAGCAGGCCTGCGCCCAGGGCAACCCGGATCCACTTTCTCGATTTCTTGGGCTCCGGAGGGAAGCCTTCCATCTCGCCGGGGATCGGCTGAAGGGCAGCGGGAAAGTGCAGACGTCCCGAGGGTCCTCCTCTACCCGGTCCGGCCGGGGTCTTTTCCGGAACACCTCCGGGTAACTCTTCGGGACTGAGGGCAACGGTGGATCGTTGTTCGAAGGTGGCCACATCCACCGGGAGGACCGGGCGGTCGGGTAGTCCCAGATCCACCGGTTCCATTGTCGGGGTGGCTCCGGGTCCCGCCGCGTCGGCCGGCTCGGACAACTTGACCGTATCGCCCGGAAGAAGTGATTGGATGAGTCGCGGCTCGGCCGGACCGATGCCGGTTTCGCGGACGAACGCACGCCTGAATTCCGCCACGGACTCGAATCGGTCGTCCGGGTCGTGCTCCATTCCTTTGAACACGCTTTCGGGGACGCTGTCGCGTCGAATCCCTCCCACGGGAACCGTTCCTGTCAAGGCCGCGTAAACCGTAGCGGCCAAAGAATAGATGTCCGACTTGACGGAAACGTTCTTCCTGCCGGCAAACTGTTCGGGAGGCATGTACCCCATGGAACCGGTAACGAGGCGCTGGGTCGCCGTGGTCACGTTTCCCATTGCCACGCGGGCAATGCCGAAATCACAAAGCTTCACCGTGCCCGACGAGGTCAAAAGGATATTGGCCGGCTTGACGTCAAGATGGATGACTCCTCTGCCGTGCGCGTACTCCAGCGCATCGCACACTTTCAGGAAGACCGATCCCATCTCCTGGACCGAGAGACGCCCCTTCCTCTTGAGAACGGTGAGCAGGTCCGGGCCGGGCACGAGCTCCATGACGATGAAATGCCTACCGTCAGTCTTTTCCAGGCTGTACACTTTGATGATATTCTCGTGGGTCAGCTCCCGGGAGATGATCACCTCTTTCTTGAGGAGGGTGAGGCAGGCTTCGCTTTCGTTGAGATCGGGGTGGAGGACCTTTATGGCAACCCGCATATTCCGGAGGCTTATTTGCCGGGCCTCGTAAACTCTCCCTCCGCCGCCCCTGCCGACAAGACGAACCACAAGATAGTCTCCGGCAATAACGGTTCCATCGGGAATGGGAACGTCGAGCTCCGTCTCGGTTACCCGGCTCTCTTCATGCCGAACGATTATATGGCTGCACGCGGGACATGTTGTCTCTCCGCTTTGGATTGACGAACCGCATTTGGGACACATTTCCTTCATCAGAGGAGCTCCCGGGCACGCGACATTAATCCAAGAATAGCATGCTGCAAGCCCGGTGCCCAGTTCTCTCATGTCGTTTGCTTCGCAGAAGAAAAGTGGTTCGAGAACGGGATGCGGAAACCGCTACTCGGCCTTGCCCGAATTTCCTACGAGGGGTAACTTGACTTGTCGGCAACGAGCATAGGGAGGCCAACAGAAATCATGAAAGACGACAGATACGCACGCGGCTGGGAGAAGCTCAAGGAAATTGACGGAGAGGCAGGGGAACGCGTTATCGAGAGCCTCAAGGGGATTGCACCGGATCTGGCCCGGTACGTGATCGAGTTTCCCTTCGAAGACGTCTACTCACGCCCGGGTCTGGACCTCAAGTCCAGAGAGATTGCCACAGTGGCAGCCTTGACGGCTATGGGGAACGCCGCCCCTCAGCTCGAGGTGCACATTCACGGGGCTCTCAACGTGGGTTGTACCAAGGAGGAAATTGTTGAGGTCATCATTCAGATGGTCGTGTACGCAGGATTCCCGGCGGCCCTTAACGGCATGACCGCGGCCAAAAAAGTCTTTGCAGAACGCGAGGAAACCTCCACCCCCTCCGGGGAATAGAGGCCCGACGTTCCGACGGCAGCGGTCACGATTGCAGGGAACTTTGCCCAAGACAAGAACGCACGGACAAACCACCCAATGCCGAAAATGGATTGGAAAGATCTGCCATGGCCGGCGAACGGTCCGCATGAGTCCGTTCGGCGCACTCGCCGGCCCGAATGACGTCGCTTATCTTCTCGGGCGATTCATCCGTCTCAATTTTCTCAGAAGCCTCTTCCGGGCCAACAGTGATTTCTGTTTCTTTTTCACGCTGGGTTTGGCGTACGCTCGCCTCTTCTTTGCCTCACCCAGGACGCCGGATTTCTGTACCTGCTTCTTGAATCTCCTCAATGCGTTTTCAAAAGGCTCGTCTTCTCTGACGAAAACTCCGGGCATACAGGCCCAACTCCTTCCCGCTGACAGCTCTCATGGGCCAGATGCCACAGCAAAAAAACGTGGAATGTCAAAACTCCTTCCGCACAACGAACCGAGGCTGCTTGAGCCCCGCCACCATCCGATATCGTCCCGGTCGCACAAGGTAACGCCGGCACCGAATGCGGGAGTCAATACGGACCCGCTTAACGCGATGCTAAGACGGGGCACGGGAGGGTCACTATGTTTGAAACAGAGGCCTCGCTTTCCTGGAGCCACCCGGCATCACGAAATGGAACCCCGTAGCCGTTTGCCGTAAGAAAACAGGGACGGGCAAAGACTGTGTCCGGAAAAGGGCTCAATCAACATACGGGAGACCCCTTTCTCCTACTTCCTTGATAGGGCCCTCACTCAGTGGAGCACGCTCGTAACGAAAGAGAGGCGATCCGTAAAACAGAATCGTCCGCGGTCCTCCGCCTTAACCAGTTCATACGATAAAAACTACCAGCGGGACCGCCTGTTATCTCTGTCCCTGCCGCCGCCACCGCCGCCTCCCGGTCCGCCGGCCTTCTTGGGTCTGGCTTCGTTCACCTTCAGGCTGCGGCCGCCGAAGTCTCTCGAATCAAGCTCTTCGATTGCCTTCAGTCCTTCCGTGCGCTCGGTCATTTCGACAAAACCGAATCCTCGGGACCTACCCGTGAATTGATCCATAATGATCTTTGCCGATTCCACTTCCCCGTAGGTTGCAAAGAGATCCCGGAGCTCGCCTTCCTTAGTGTCGAAGGAGAGGTTACCTACGTAAATATTGATACTCATAGCTCAAAATCCTTTCATCGGAAGTGCCACGCGCTCCACCGCGTGTTGTGTTTACGGACTCTGGGGCTCCGCGATTCGGGGATCTGTGAACCGGCTCGGTATGCGGTAATCCTCGGTAAGGGCGCCTATGTCCTTGGTTAATAGTCCTTGTATCGCGCCCTTGAGCCTGACGGGACAACAGGGGGGAATACAAACTTCGAGTCTCGATTTACGCTACCGCCGACACTGAGACTTGTCAAGAGGTTCTTACGCCGCACCGGGGGGAATGCCGTCAGATCGGGAGCTTCAGTCGGCAACCGAGAGATTCGTTCGCATAGCCGGACACGTGCCGCGGCCATGCGGTTTCGTTTGTCGGCATTGGGGTCTTGTGATAGAGGAGCTATCGGTTACGCATGTTCCGTAATGGAGGTCCGTGATGAAGAAAATTACCGTGATTGCCCTCATCCTTGTCTTTGCGTTCGGCACGACCGTGGCGTATGCCCAGCAGTGGCTCATTGTTAAGGACAAGAAAGGAGTCTGCAAGATCAACAAAACCAAAGCAGGCTCCCCGACGATTATCGGAGGGCCTTATGCGACCAAGGAAGCGGCTCAGAAAGCGCTCGAGGAAACTTGTCCCGGAGCTGCTCAGAAGACGGGACAAAAGAAGATGAATAAGAAATAACTCAAGCATCTGTGGAACTTGAGGGGGGAATGATAGAGCAAGCAGTCCGGGGATTTCCCGGAATTCGCATCCTAAATGACCTGAAGAAAGTCATATTACGACATGTCGTACCCCGGCGAAAGCCGGGGTTTCCTCTCATGGAGCACCCACCCGCCAGGCCGACAGGAGTAAGTCTTCCCCTCTTTCCCTTCGGCTGAACCTCCTTTGTCAGCTCATTTCGTGGCAAACATTAAAACAGGGCCCGGCTTCAGGTGCCCCCTCCCTGAAAATCGTACAGGGCTCCGAGCCCGAGAATCTCCGTCAGTTCATCCAGGGCATTGCGACTTTCTTCGGCCACCGCCGGATCAGCGAGATCGTCCAGACCCAACCGATCCCGATAGTGCTTGTTGCCCCATTCAATCAAACGGAGGTACAGGGCATCGGTGAGAAAGACCCCCTGGTGTGTCAACGAAAGCTCTCGTTCGGTCAGTACCACCCGGAGTCGTAGACAGGCGGGGCCGCCCCCGTTCTTCATGCTCTGCCGTACATCCACGTAGTGGACCTGCGCTATGGGATTCTCCCCGCCGCTCATGCCTTGCAACACCGCCCTCACGTTTTCGCTCTCTTCGCATTCCACGGGGGCGAGGAGGTGGGTGGCTCCGTCGGGAAGAGTTACGAGCTGGCTGTTGAAAAGATATGTACTTACCGCCTCTTCCACGGACACATCCTCCTTACGAACGGTGAGGACTGCGAGATCTCCGTTGAAGAGCCGTGCGAAAGTTTCTCGCAGCTTTGCGACTACGTCTTCAGTCTCTTGGAAAGCTTCGGCGTGGTGGAAGAAGACATTTCTGTTGCCCACGGAAATCACGTCGTTATGGAAAACGCCAGCGTCGACGGCATGGGGATTCTGTCGAACGAAGACGGTTCGGTCCGGATCGAGCTTGTGCAATCGTGCAATCGCGGCTGAGGCTTCCAGGGTTTGGCGGGCCGGATAGCGGCTGGGGCCTTGATCCGCCCTATAGAGAACACTCCTTCCATACGTGAAGACCTCGATCCCCTCCTCCCCATAGGATCGGCACAGGCGGGTATGATTGGCCGCCCCTTCATCGGCAAAGCTCAAGGTTGCCGGCAACGGGTCGTGGTGGACGAAGGCCTCTTCGTTCTTGAATATTTCCTTCAATATTCTGCCGGTGGAGGAAGCCTCGATGGATCGGTGAAAATATGTGACAAGATTGGCAGGCGTGAAATGTACCTTCTTATCCAGCGTGTCCGCGGAGGGTGAAACCGTGGCTGCGTTGGCCGCCCACATAGCCGACGAGCTGCAACATGCCGAGAGGAGGCCGGGATAGTCCCGTGCCACCCTGGTGAGTATGTCTGCCTCGCTGCCCGAATAGCCCAACCGCCGGAGCACTTTGAAGTCCGGGCGCTCCTGAGGGGGGAGGACAGCCTGTTTGAGTCCCAGGGATGCCAGAAGCTTCATCTTGCTCAGCCCTTGAAGGAGCGCAGCCCGAGGGCTGGAGACGGAGAGACCGCTCCTCATGGATGCCTGATTTCCGTAAGACAATCCTCCGTAATTGTGAGTCGGCCCCACAAGGCCGTCGAAATTGACCTCGTACGCTTGTTCTTCCATTGACGTCACCAGTCGTCGAAATCATTTCCCGTTGCAGAGGCACACCGGGAGCCTACTCCCGCGGAGAGATGGATAATCTTTTGTCAGATCAGTATGTTGCACGTTCTAGCCCTCGATGCCCGGGACGAGACGTTCCGGCATGACGAGCCGGTCCGATTCGATGGAAGCGACGGGATACGAGCAATAATCCGCCGCGAAGTAGGCCCCCGGTCGATGATTGCCGCTTGAGCCGACCCCGCCGAAGGGCATCCGAGAGGAGGCCCCCGTGGTCTGCCTGTTCCAGTTGACCACGCCGGAGCGAATGCGTCGTCTGAATGTGCTGTAGAGCTCCGGATTGTCGCTGATGAGGCCTGCGGCAAGGCCGTACGACGTGTTGTCGGCCTCTCGAACGGCTGCCTCGAAATCAGGGACGCGAATGAGCTGCAGGAACGGACCGAAGAATTCCTCGTCGCCACGGTCCGCGATCGCAGTGACGTCCATGAGCCCGGGCGATAGCAAGGCGGCGATGCCTCGGAGAGATCTCATCTCCCTGACGGCAATTCCTCCTTTCTCCTTGAACGCCTCTTGAACGGCCAGGAGTCGCTCCGCTTCCTGCGGAGATATCACCGGTCCCATGAACGGCTCTGGTACGTCCGTAGGGAGACCGACTCTGACCCGGTCGATCCAGGTTGCCAGCCGCTCGATAAACCTGTCGCCTTCCGGTCCCCGGGGTACGATGAGCCTCCGGGCACAGGAGCAGCGCTGCCCCGCGGTGATGTAAGCCGAAAGGATAGTCATATAAGCAGCAGCGTCAGGATCTGTGGCTTCATGAACAATGAGGGGATTGTTTCCTCCCATCTCCAGGGCGAGGATCTTTTCCGGCCGACCGCCGAAGGCTCGGTGAAACGCTTTGCCCGTCTCCGCACTGCCGGTGAAGAAGAGCCCGTCCAGCAGCGGATGTGCGGCGAGAGCCGCTCCCGTTTCCCTGCGACCTTGCACCATGTTGATCACACCGGGAGGAATGCCGGTCGATTCCCATAACTGCGCCGTGATTTCGCCGACCAAGGGTGCCTGTCCGCTCGGTTTGAAGACCACGGTGTTGCCGGCAAGCAAAGCGGGAACAATGTGCCCGTTGGGCAGATGACCGGGAAAGTTGAAAGGGCCGAAAACCGCTACCACTCCGTGGGGTTTGAAGCGAACAGTGGTGCCTGCTCCTGCAAGTTCTCCCTCGATGGTCCGGCACCGATCGTTGTAAGCCTCCGAGGAGACGGCAATCTTGCCGATCATGGAATCAACTTCAGTGAGGGCTTCCCACCTTGGCTTTCCGGTTTCCGAAGAGATGGCCTCCACAAGGCGCCCTTTGTGGTCGATGAGCCGATCTCGAAAGCTGTCGAGGAAATCCAGCCGCTCGGTGAGCTCGCGCTCCGACCACTCCTCAAAGGCGCTTTCGGCGGCTGTGACAGCCTCGGCTACCTCGCTCTCCACAGCGGCTCTTCCCTGCCAGGTTTCTCGACCGGTCGCCGGGTCGTACGAGGAGAACTCGTGACCGGTCCCTGAGATCCAGTGATTGGCAATGAAATGATTCTTTCCTGCCATCGTCACTCTCCCTTAGAATCTTTAGAACGCGAAGCACTCCGCATATGCGCGATCGAATTTCCCCGGGTACGCGTCTCCCCGGTTCAACGGCCGGACGATCTATCGGCCGCGGGTCGGAGGGGTCCGAAACGAACCCGATCCCCTTTGTTGAGCTTCAATGCTTCGGCAACCCGCTCTTCTATACGGGCACCGCCGTCCGAGTTGCGGGACACCGATCCCACACATGCCCGGAATTCTCCGTCCACCGCGGCCACAATGTGGTTGACGGACAGGACGTGATCCGACGTTATTTCTTGTATGGTCGTACAGTCGCTTTCCTTCACGATGCGAATGTCATCGAGCTCCGCGGCTATGATAGGACCTGCCTCAAAGATGTCCACCATGCCGCTGGACCGGAAACCTTCGTCATGAAGCATCTTGAGAGCAGGTTTGGTGTGCTCGTGCACTTCGCCGATCACCTCCCGGGCGTCTTGGGGCAGCAGGGGGATGTAAATCGGGCATTTGGGCATGAGGTCCGCGATGAATCGCTTGTCCGTGGAGCTCAGGTAGTCCGCCTTGGGGAAATCCATGTCGAAAAAATGACGGCCGAGAGCCTCCCAGAACGGGGAATGCCCTGTCCTGTCAACCACCCCTCGCATCTCCGCGATGACCACCTGCTCGAATCGTTTCGGGTGCTCTGCCATGAACAGGAACCGAAACAGCGACAACAGGCGTCCGTTTCCGTGTTTGCGATAGTCGGGAGCCAAAAAGAGGCCGCCGATTTCGCACGGGCCGCTGTGCTGGGTGACCAGGTGGAGAATGGAGATTTCCCGTCGAATGTTCAAATGCCGGGACTCGTGGATTCTGGTCTCAATCCTAAAGGCGTAGAAGGGCTCAAATCCTCCGACCTTAGAGACGATGCAGCTCGTCCCCACCGTCCCGCCCGTGTCCAAGTCTTCCATCACGAAGATGTAGAGCTCTCCGCCGGGTTTTTTGGGAACGGACCCAAAGCTGCGAACGGACTGCTCGATCCTCTCTTTCAAGAGCTCAGGGTCTTTCGGCAAGGAGGTCAGGCCGAAGCTCGCCACGCTCGCCAACTCGATCAGGTCCTCAAGATCCGCAACGGCCACCGGCCGAATGATCACCATTGGTCTCCCTCCGCAATTGCTCGACTATACGGAGCATCCCTTGTCCCGGTCATGGAAAAGCCAAAGAACCGTTTCTATTTGCGACGATATCGAAGAGGATGAACAACGCTGCGTATCGGACCCGAGAACCGGGTTGAATCGATTCCCTTACGAAGGCCGTCTCTCCCGTCGCCGGACCGTCCATCTACGATCAGACCGATTCCGCCACCTGCACCAGGGTCTTCTCCAGGATTCGTGCTACGTCGTCGATATGCTCGGTGGTGACCGCTCCTGCAGGGACGAGGAATCGCACTCGGGAAACATGTGAGCCACAGTAAAAGGCTATTACTCCGGCATCGAAGAGTGCGTAAATAAGCTTCTTGACCATGGCCGCGTCGCCTCCGAAGGGCGTGAAGGCTATCATGGCGCCGATCCCGAAAGGACCCTCAATCAAGCCCGGATGGCGGGCGTCGATCTCTTTGAGGCGCATGATTAAATGGTTGTGAAACTGTGCTATGGCGCCTTCAGGACCGAAGTATCCGCCTTCGATGAGTCCCTTCACGATCACCCTTGCGGCGAAGAGGGCCTGGGTGCTCGCCGTGAATGTCTGACTGAGGAGACCGGGCCTGGGCTTATGGTCTTCGGAAAAGAGAGTTGCGCACACCTGGGAGAGCTTTCCTACGGTCACCACATCAACCGCACCGTCGAGCCCGTAATGGCTGAAAGCAAAGAGCTCCGACGTCCGGCCGAAAGTCTGGATCTCGTCCACCATTACCGTGACGTCATGTTCTTTGAGAATCTCCACAAGTGCACGGAAGAAAGCGCTGTCTCCCGGGTAGAAGCCGCCTTCGCCCTGAACCAGCTCGAAGATCATGGCTGCGTGTCTCTTGGGATAGCGGGTCAGATATTTCCTGAGCTGTTCCGTTGCCGAACGCGTGGATGCTTCCGGCCTGGCCGGATCGAAAAAAGGTAGGTAATCGACCGCGAGATTGAGAGGAAGTCCCTCTCGATAGGCAGGTTTGTCCGTAACCTGAGAAAGGGCGAGGGTTCGACCGGCAAAACAACCTTCAAACGCGAGCAAACGGTCGGCCGGGCTCCTCTTCTGCAAGATCAATTTCAATGCGTTTTCATTTGCCATGGCACCGCTGGTGGTGAAGAAACAGTGCTTGAGTCTCGCACCTTTGTCTGTGGCAGCGGAAAGAAGAATCTGAGCCAGGTCGGCACTTTCCGTGTTTTGTTGGAGATTTCCCTGCATGACCGTGTCTCGGACGGCCGCATCGATTGAGACGGCGACGACCTCGGGGTGGGAATGCCCCCAGTAATGCACGCCAATGCCGGAAATGAAGTCGTACTTAATGCTCCCGTCGGAGAGCTCCACAAAAGGGCCTTTCCCGATGCCGCTTCCCAAATAAGGATAAAAGAGGTCTCCGCCGCGCAAAACGCCGAACTCGGCTATGGTTTCGGCGTAATCCGCCTGCAGATCCGGGTCCGGCGGGCGAATCCCGGTGATGGCGCTCTGATGATCGAGAAGCGCCATAAGGAGGAGTCGTTTGGCCAGGGACACGCGTGGGTCGGATGTGAATTTGTCGGCGATGGTTTGCTGCATGGACCGTCCTCAATGAGCTGCCGCGAGTGTTGCATCACTCAGCCGACAGGGTAGGAATTTGTCATCAATCGACACCGGGAGGCCATCTGATTTCCCCCGAAGCGAGCTTCATGAGAAAGAGCGACGTGAGCTTGGCTCGCTCCACCAGACTGTCCAGCATGACATACTCTTCCGAGCTGTGAAGGTTGCCTCCTCGTACCCCCAGACTGTCCAGGGTCGGCAGCCCCGCCGCAGCGAGGATATTGCCGTCGCTGGCTCCTCCGCTTGAGCCCCACTGCATTGGCATTCCCAATTCTTTGCCACAACCCGTCATGAGATCCATGAGTTTGACCGTTCGGCCGTCAAGGACCTTTGGAGGGCGCTGGGAATCCCTGTGCAACTCCATGGATACTCCTCGCTCCCGGCCGATGGTCTCGGCAGCCAATACGATATCCGAATCGACCCTTTGCCGGTCCTCGGGGGTCTCCGTCCGAACGTTAAATCTGCAAAAGGTCAAGTCCGGAACTACATTGGCGGGACCGCCGCCTTGAACGTGGGCCACATTGAGAACCACGCCTCTCCGTTGTTCCAGAAGATTGTGAAGCTCGACAATGAAATAGGCTACGGCGTCAATCGCGTTCCTGCCCTCATGGGGATTTCTCCCCGCGTGTGCGGCCTTTCCTCTTGCCAGTAACGAATAGACCCCGGAGCCTTTGCGGGCGCTCACCAGGGTGCCGTCAGATCGGGACGGCTCGAAAATCAGTCCCAGGTGGTTCCGAGCAGACGCCTTGACCAGCAGTGGGGCGGAACCGGAGGAGCCCACTTCCTCATCGGGTCCGAGGATTACCTCCCATCCGAGGTTTGCCGCCCAGGGGGTCTGTTCGAGGGCTTCCAAGGATTTGAGCAGCACCAGTAAGCCCCCTTTGGCATCTGCGGCTCCCGGGCCGCGCATGGTGTTTTCGCCGAGAATCTCCCACGTTCGGAACGGATGGTCGGCATCGTATACCGTGTCGTAGTGGATGCTTAACAGGACGCGAAGCGGCGCGTTGGGCCGTTTGCTCACGGATAGGGCCCGTCCGAGGGGTATTGAAACGAGAGATCCGTCAGGTTGGAGAAGCTCCTGCGGTTGCAGCGGCACGATCTCCATTTTGGCTTCAAGCACGGTGAAAGCCTCGCACAGCATGGAGAGCATCTTCTCCAGGCCGGGGAGGTTGCGGCTTCCGGATCCGACTTCCACCCATGACTTGAGAAGACGCTCCATGAGGTGGGCCTCTTCGTCAAGTCGCTTCAGATAAGGGGCGTATGAGACCATGTTCTCTATCACCGAAATCGGAGGAAATGGGCTCCGGCGTCTGCACTATACCACAGACTGGGAACTTCGGTTCGGCGACACAGCGGGGTCTTCGGTCATAAGAGAATCTTCTCCCGACATGCGTATAAGGCGTTGTGCCCGGGAAGCGACCTCAGTCGATAGCGGTTCAAGAACAATCCGGCGACGCCGGCCGAAACCCAATCCGAGGCCGCCTGAGCGTCACGTGAGACAAGCGTGATCGTCCTGCACATCATCACGGGATCGTTCACTTGCGTGCGGGAAATGCTCGGATTGGGGTCGGGATGGTCCGAGGCAAGAAAGGGTCTCTCCGGCGCTCTTGTGTCAATGGCATCGCAGAGATGGCCGCCCATGCTCAAGCGGCTGTTCCGGCAGAAATTGATTCTTTAGCCTGAGAAAAAAAGTCGTTGACAGCTCGAGAAAGTTAAAATAGACTTCATTTATGAACTATGACTTAATAAGTGCTCGCTGAGAGGGGCCTCTCTATGGCACCTGAAATGGACATTGGGTCGCGGATTAAGGCACAACGGAAAGCGGCGCATCTGACACTCAAGCAACTGGCGGAAAAAGTCGGGTGCACCGATGCCTATCTCTCTCAAGTGGAAAACGGGAGAGTCTCGCCGTCCATTTCGTCGCTCAAGAGGATAGCCGACGCTCTTCAGACAAAGATCACCGATTTTTTCGTGGAAGCGGAGAACGACGAGCCTGTGGTGCTCTCTGCCGACCAACGGGTGACGCTGAGTCTGGAGCGCTGGAACGCTAAGATACAATGCCTTGTGAGAAACCCCAAGAATAAGAGAATGCAACCCTTTTTCACCACCATTCAGCCCGGTGGCGGGTCCCACGGTTTGTACAGTCATGTGGGAGAGGAATGCGGACTGGTGCTCAAGGGAGAGCTGGAGATAGATCTCAACGGGTGTGTTTACAAGGTAAGAGAAAACGAGAGCTTCTATTACAATTCGGTTGAGCCCCACAGTTGGATGAACCGGACCGACGGAGAAACCGTCGTGGTATGGGTGATAAGCCCCCCGACATTCTAGCGCGGCAGCGCTGCCGACCACCGGGTCCGGGCGGTCACGCGAACAATGCGGCCGGCTTCAGTCCGGTGTACCTCGGTGCAGCGTTCCCTGCATGACGTTTGCGGGAGGAGACGCTCAGCCGGAAGTGCTGCAGACCCTTTGTGACGGTCTCTCGACAGAGTCGCCCACGAGGAATGCATCAACGAGTTATGGAGGAGCGCCTTGAAAATTTGCAGGAAACGAAGAGAGCCTTGGAATCATCGGGAAGTCTACGGATAACATCCTGCGCTCCGCTATCGGGCCTGCCATAAGTAGCAAGAAGGCGTCGCTACTCTGCGAAGAACAGCGACGATCTCCGGTGGCAATGATGTCGAAGGCTCATTGGCCTTCAACATGAAGAATGCCGCGAATTTCGATGAGCGGCGTTATGAATAGTCGGAAGAGTTGTAGCGTGCCGGCCGGCCCTAACACGGCCGTCCGTAACACGAGGTTAGACGATAACAGGGAAGGAAGGACGCCATGAGAAAAGTTTTTTGGCTGTTTTGCGCTCTCTCGGTTCTCAGCATTCCGCTTTTTTGGAGCGGCCCGGCAATGGCGGAGGGTGGCTCGAAGCTACACCTGAAATTTAGCACCTGGCATCCCCCGGCAAGCCGGGAAGTAACCACCGTGTGGACTCCCATGCTGGAGGAGCTCAAGAAGAGGAGCAACGGCCGCATCACCTACACCATGTATGCAGGCGGAGCCCTCGGCAAGGGTCCGGAGCATTTCGACATCGTCAAAAAAGGCCTTTCCGACATGGGGTATTTTACCGCCACCTGGACCCCGGGCCGCTTTCCCCTGACCGATGTACTCTCCATGGCCACCTGGGTGGATGGAAAAGATCTGGCCACCAACATCGGTAATAAGATGGGGGAGAAGATACTGGACAAAGAGTTTCCCGGCGTGAAAGTCCTCGAGCTCAACGGTTGCATTCAGGCTTTCCTCTGGACGACCAAACCGGTGAAGACAATCGACGACTTGAAAGGACTCAAGATCCGTTCCCCCGGCGGCATGCAGACCGCCTACATCAAGGCTCTGGGGGCTGAGCCCGTGTTCATGCCCTTGGGTGATGTGTACATGGCTCTGGATACCGGCACTATCGACGGACTGGTGACCTGTCCTCCGCTGGTGCTCGCATTCAAACTCTATGAAGTAGCCAAGTACGGCGTCAAAGCCACGTTCGGATGCGTGTCCGAGGGTGTGGTCATGAACAAGAAGACCTGGGACAAGACGCCGCCGGATCTTCAGAAGATCATCATGGATGTGGTGGGAAATCCTTTTGCCACGACTCACGGCCTGGACAAGAAAACGTACGCCCAGATGATAAAGGACCTAGAGGCCAAAGGCGTGACCATTTACGATCTTCCCGACAAGCAGGAAGCACAATGGTTCAAGAAATTTCAGGACTGCACCCGGGCATGGGCGGCCGAAATGGAGAAGAAAGGCTTGAAAGCAAAAGAGGCGGTGCTCATGTACAACCAGATAGCCGATCAGATGGGCACCAAGTGCGTCGCTTTTCCTCCTGAATGGGCGGCGGAAAAGAAGAAATAACAAAGGCTCGGAATCGAGCTGCAGGACCAGGAGATCAGGGGTAGCCAATGTTCGGCAAATTCAGGAATATTGTCCAGAAGACCACACGCGCGTTGAGCTACGTAGGGATGGCCTTCATCTTTCCCATGATGCTCCTGACCTCGACGGATGCTGCGGGACGGGACATTTTTTCCCGTCCCGTACGCGGGGCCTTTGAAATGTCGAGCCTGATGCTCTCAATTTTTATCTTGCTCGGCCTGGCTTATGCCCAGCAGATGAAAGATCACGTGCGGGTCACCATTCTTATCGACCGCCTGCCGGTGCGATTGAGCTGTACTATCAGCATAATAACCACGCTCCTGAGCATGTTCATCGTGGCAGCCATGTCCTGGCAGGGCGTAGTCGTGGCCATTGAGTCGAGCTCGGTCACCGACATGCTCCGGATATCGCAGTTCCCATTTCGGTTGTTGGTGACTTTGGGAGGCATTCTCTTATTTCTGGAATTCCTCTTCGATTTGGTGGACGAAGCTCGAAGGTTTGTCGAATGATCGCAGATCCGGTCTTTATTGGCATACTGGGCGCTCTAGGCGTATTCCTGCTGATATTTCTCGGCATGCCCATAGCTTTCGCGATGATGTTCGTGGGGTTCGTCGGGATTTCGGTGCTCTCGTCAGTCGATGCAGCGCTTCCCGTGACCGCGAGCACCATGTGGGAAACCGTTTCGTTTTACCCGTATACGGTTATACCGCTCTTTGTGATTATGGGATCTTTTGCCGGCAGTTCGGGGATGACCACGGAATTGTATGCTTCCTTTGAGAAATGGACACGTCGCGTGCCCGGGGGGCTCGCGGTAGCTACCATAGGGGCTTGCGGGGCTTTTGCTGCAGTCTCCGGATCGTCGGTTGCCACTGCCGCAACGATGGGTACCGTGGCTCTCCCTGAGATGGAGCGTTTCAAATACGATCCGCGCCTCTCCACGGGGAGTATTGCCGCAGGAGGCACGCTTGGCTTTCTGATCCCGCCGAGTATCGGATTCGTCGTATACGGGATGCTTACCGAGCAGTCCATCGGCAAGCTGCTCATATCGGGCGTCTTCCCCGGTATACTCCTCATGTTTGCCTATGCATTCGTGGTAGTCATGTGGGTCAAACTCCAGCCCGGCGCGGCGCCGATGATTGCCGAACCGGTGAGCTGGAAAGAGAAGATCAGGGCGGTGAATGGTGTTAAGGAACCGCTGTTCCTCTTTCTGTTCGTCATAGGAGGCATCTACGCGGGACTGTTCACCCCGGACGAGGCAGCCGCAGTGGGTGCCACGACCCTGCTGCTGGTCGCTTTCCTCAAACGCAAGCTTACCTGGCCGGCTCTTTTCAAAGCCATGACGGAGTCTCTTCGTATTTCCGCAATGGTCCTGATGCTGGTCGCCGGGGCCAATGTGTTCAGCTATTTCATGGCTCTGTCCACTATTCCCGTCCAGGCGGCCAATTGGGTGACGTCGCTGCAAGTTTCGCCGTACGTAATTGTTGCAATGATTCTCTTTATTTATCTCGTCCTCGGGTGCTTTCTGGATGCCATATCCATGATGGTCCTGACCCTGCCGGTGGTCTTTCCTATCATCCTTGCCTTGCATTTCGACCCCTTGTGGTTCGGAGTAATAGCAGTGCTTATGATGGAAGCGGGTTTGATCACCCCGCCCATGGGCCTCAATCTCTTTACGGTGGCAGGAGTGGCCAAGGGAATCAGTCTCGAGACCATCATCAAGGGCGCAACCCCATTTCTGGCGGCCATCATAGTGGTGGCATTCCTGCTTACGGTTTTTCCGGAGATCGCCCTGTACTTGCCTCGTATGATGAAGGGATGAGCACGTAAACACCCTTGTGAGACATCACCTTACATTGGGCCGCTTTGTCGGGGCCGGGAAACGGCCGATGCCATGAGGGAATCCATGATAAGAACAGTAACGTTCCGTGCCTGGCCGGATGACGCAGGCCTACTAAAAAAAGAAAATTCGCTCCATTGAGAAGGAGATCTATTCGCATGGCTTTGCTACCTGAAGTTAAATCCCATTACGGAAAATTGAAACTGCTGATTGGCGGAGAGTGGGTTGATTCTGAATCGACGCAAGTACACGAAACCGTGAACCCCGCCACGGAAGAGGTTATCGCCGAGTATCCCACTGCCACCAAGGCGGAAGCCCGGGCTGCCGTGGAAGCGGCGCATCAGGGCTTTCTGGCTATGAAGAGCATCCCGCTGCGAGAGAGGGCCAAGAAGCTTTTTGACATGAGGCAGAAGTTCGAGGAGCATTTTGATGAGATGACTCGGGTGCTAACTCAGGATCACGGCAGGACCATCAAAGAGTCTATCGGCTCCGTTCGCCGTTGCATCGAGAATATCGAGTCCGCATGCTCCGCGGCATACGGTCTGGTTTCCCGTAACGAGCATCTCGACGATCTGGCCAACGGCATCGACATGTGGCTTACATGGGAGCCCGTGGGGGCGTTCCTTATAGTATCGCCGGGCAACATTCCCATGCACGCATGGTCATCTTTCGTGCCGTACGCTCTGGCAGCGGGTTGCTCGGTCGTGGTGAGCCCAAGCCGACAGGACCCCGTGGCTGCCGAGTATATTTGCCGTGCGGCGCTGGAAGCAGGTTGGCCCAAGGGCGCGATCAATTTGATTCACGGCGGCAGAGAGATCAACAAGTACATTCTGGAGCAGCCGGAGATCGAGGGTCTGGGCTTCATCGGCTCCACCCAGGCCGGTTGGGATCTTTTCAAATTGTGCGGAGACCTGGGTAAGAGATCTTCCATCAACGGCAACGGCAAGAACAGTGTTGTCATAATGCCTGACGCCAATGTGCAGACCGTCATCCCCTACGTGCGCCAGGGCTGCTTCGGCATGACGGGCCAGCGCTGCCTGGGGTCCGACAACGTGATGGTCGTGGGAGACATCTACGACGAGTTCAAGCAGAAACTGGTCGATATGGCCAAAGCGGTGAAGCTGGGATACGGACTGGACCAATCCACCGACATGGGCCCCTACTGCACTGCAGCGGGGAGAGACAAAGTCGCCGCGTGGGTGGAGCGAGGTTTGGCCGCCGGCGCCAAGATGGTGCATGACGGACGAATCCCGGCCGGTCAGGGTAAGGGCTTCTACATGGCGCCAACGATCGTAGAGAACGTAAACCCTGACATGGACATTGCCAAGGAAGAGGCGTTCGGCGCGGTCGCCGGCCTGATTCGTGTGGGGAGCCTGGAAGAAGCCATCCAGATAATAAATACGCGGACGGATCTCGGGCATTCGGCCTGCATTATGACCGAAAGCGGCCGCAATGCTCGCAAGTTCGCACGGGAAGTCATTGTGGGTAACGTCGGCATCAACGTTGGCGTTCCTCAGCCCTATGCGTTCTTCCCTCTGGGCTCCAAGCGCAAGTCTTTCTTCGGAGGGGCCAAGAGCCGTATGGCATCCATGAGGATGTTCCTGGATGAAAAGACGGTCACAGCACGGTGGGTATAGCGTCCTCGACGGCGAGGGCCCATACGGGGAATGCAATTTCTTCTCGATGGGCCGAGTACTGAGTAAACGAACTGTTGCCCGGTGGAACGGCCTGGCATTCCGAAGGTAAGACTGTGGAAATAACGTTTCAGCTCAACGGCAATAGTACAACACTTGAAGTCAACCCGTCTCATTCGGCTCTATCGGTTCTCCGGGATCGACTAGAGATGACCGGAACGAAAGAGGGGTGCGGCATCGGCGAGTGCGGCGCCTGCACGATCCTCGTTGACGCTAAGGCCGTCAACGCGTGTCTGATGCTTGCCCCTCAGTTGGACGGTCGCGATGTGTTGACCGTGGAGGGACTTGCCGACGGCCGGGGATTCCATCCTTTGCAGGAGGCATTCTCGGTCCACGGAGCTGTCCAGTGCGGCTTTTGCACGCCGGGGGTGCTGATGTCGGCCAAGGCGCTTTTGGACAGGAATCCGCATCCGGATCGAGCGGAGGTTGTCGAGGCACTGTCGGGCAATCTCTGTCGTTGTACCGGGTACCAACAAATAGTGGAGGCCGTGATGGCCGTGAATGAAGTGGATGAGGCGGGTGCAGAGTAGTCTGATCGTAAGAATTCACGACCCGGGGTCAAGAGGAACAGCGAAGACGCAAAGCCATAAAGCTCCGTATCAGGGTTACAGTCGATTTCGATAGTCAATTTCAACGCTTCCAGACTCACGGACGATACCAAAAGCATTGTCCGCTCATTTTCTTGCGTCTTGGAGTCTTTGTGGTCTGATTTTGCGGCTCCCCAAAAGAGCTCCTCTGATCGATGACGTTTTGTGCGCTTTCAGGTGGCGAGAGTATGAGCCCGAACTTTGAATATATTCGGCCGAAATCCCTTGCAGAGGCGTTACGGTTCCTCGGGGATCGCGGTCCGGAATCCTCCCTGGTGGCAGGCGGAACGGATCTCTCCATTTCGGTTCGGAAGGGAACATTGTCCGCGCGATACTTGGTGGACGTCTCCAGGCTCGAAGAGATGAGATACATTCGCAGCGAAAATGGCTTTCTCGGCATCGGAGCTGCAACCACCTTTTCGGAGATCGTGGAATCTCCTCTGGTGAACGAGCATGCACCGGTGCTGGCGAAAGGGAGCCGCTGCGTCGGGAGCCTGCAGATCCGTAACGTGGGAACTATCGGGGGAAACGTGGTCAACGCATCCCCCGCGGCCGACGGAGTTCCTCCGCTGATGGCTCACAACACTCGGGCAGTGGTGGAAGCTCACGGGTCCCAGCGTGTCGTACCTCTCGGGGAAATCATTACGGCGCCGTATCGCACAAGCCTCAAACCGGGTGAGATCGTGACTGGATTTCTCCTGGAATGCCAGGGTAGCGATTGTGTCTGCTCCTACCATCGTGTGGCACGCCGCAAAGCATTATCCATAGCAAGGATGAACATTGCCGTGCTGTCTTCTCTCTCGCCCGACGGCATAATAGGGAATACCCGCATTGCCGTGGGGTCGGTAACCCCTTCGCCTTGCAGAATGAAAGACGCTGAGGACCACCTGTCGGGCAAGCGACCGGACCTGGATGTGCTCATTGAGGCGGCGGAGAAGGTATCCGCGGAAATGATCAAACAGAGCGGCGTACGGGCTTCAACTGCTTACAAGAAGCCGGCCGTGGAAGGGCTCGTTCTCAAGGCATTGGCTGAGCTCTTGCTCCATCCCGAATGACAAAGAAGCGATTTTAGGTAGGCACCTGCATGGATGGTCATTCTCTACGCGTTGTGGGAAGCAACGTTTACCGGGTCGGATCACGGTCACGTCTTTCAGGTCGTGCCCGTTTCGCGGCGGATATCGCCGTCGAGGGGGCATTGACGGTTGCTGCTCTCAGGAGCACCAGGCATCACGCTCTTATCACCGAGCTGGATGTTTCGGCGGCCGAAGCCGAGCCCGGATGTGTGAGAGTCTTTACGGCCAAAGACATACCCGGTCGCAACAGGCACGGGATCATCAACAAGGACCAACCACTGCTGGCGGAAGACAAGGTCCGCTGCGTGGGGGAAGCCATTGCCCTGGTTGCTGCCGAATCGCCTGAAGCGGCCAAGCGAGCCCTGAAGAAGATACGGATACGCTATCGGGACCTGCCCATGGTGCTGGACCCCGAGGAGGCCATCAGACCCGGAGCGCCGGAAGTTCACGAAAGCGGTAACCTGCTCGTCAAAAAAACCGTCAGGCGCGGTAACCCCGAAGAGGCCTTCAACCATGCGGATGTGGTGGTAGAGCGGATCTATACCACGCCCCACGTAGAGCATACCTACCTTGAGCCGGATGCCGGCTTGGCCTTTCTTGACGAAAACGGCGTCGTGGTCGTCTACGCATCGACCCAAAATCCCCATTACGACCAAAAGGATGTTGCCACACTGCTCGATCTGGACGAGCATCGGGTGCGTATCATTCAGGCGGCCACGGGCGGAGGTTTCGGTTCGAAGCTGGATCTCAACGTGCAGGGGTTCGTCGCCTTGGTCTCACTGCTGACCGGGAGACCTGCACGGACGGTCTATACGAGGGAAGAGGCCTATCTCAGCACCGCGAAGCGACATCCGCTCAAGATCACGTACAAGAGCGGGGCCACCTCCGATGGGCGGCTCATGGCAGTGGACGTGCGTATCATCGGAGACACCGGAGCGTATGCCTCCTATGGACTGGCAGTGGCGGCGAGGGCAGCGGTCCACGCCACGGGCCCGTACGAGGTCCCCAACGTGTATGTGGAATCGACCCTGGCGTATACCAACAATCCCATGGCCGGGGCCATGAGGGGATTCGGCGTGCCGCAACTGGCATTCGCTCACGAGTCCCAGATGGACCTCCTGGCAGGTGAGCTCGGCCTGAGCCCCATGGAGATCCGTTTGAGGAATTACCTTCGCATCGGATCGACCACGTCAACAGGGCAGCAGCTCAACGCCAGTGTAGGGATCGGGAAATGCCTCAAGGCAATAGCTCCTCATTATGAGCATTCCCTCGAAGAAGATGGGAAAAAGTGCTCCCCCTTTGTCAGACGAGGCAAAGGCTTGGGCGCCATGATGTACGGCATCGGCAACACGGGCATGCAGAATCCTGCCACCGCACAAGTGGAATTGAGCGGCGACGGGGCAATAACGCTCTTCTCCGGTGCTGCGGACATAGGACAGGGGTCCTGCACGGTGCTGCGTCAAATGGCCGCCGAGGTGCTAGGTTTGCCCCCCGAAGAGATTAAGATCATCTCCGCGGACACCCAAAAAACCACCAACGCCGGAGCCACCTCGGCCAGCCGTCAGACGTACATTTCCGGCAACGCCGTGGTGGACGCGTGCCGACAGCTCGCTGAGGTTCTCCTTACTGAGGCGGCAATGATCCTCACGGCGGATCGCCGCTCCCTGGTCCTGGAGGACGGCGGGGTGAGGTCGTCACAGCATCCGGAAAAATGGGTTTCTTTTGAAAAGATCGCGGACCGGGCTCATCGGACGGGCATCCCTCTCAAGTGGCAGGGGTACTTCGATCCGGAAACGGTGCCGCTGGACCCCGAAACGGGGCAGGGGGCTCCCTATTCCACCTATGCCTTTGCATGCCACATGGCCGAAGTGGAGGTGGACACCCTCACCGGCGAGGTGCGCGTTCTGAAGATGGTTGCAGCCCACGACGTCGGGCGGGCCATCAATCCGCTGAGCATCAGGGGCCAGATCAACAGTGGTGTGGCCATGGGAATCGGGTTCGCACTCATGGAGGAGTACATCCCGGGGAAGACGGAGTCAATGAAGGACTACCACATTCCATCGGCAGCGGATGTCCCGCCCATCCAGGCGATCATAGTGGAAGAGCCCGAGCCCACCGGTCCCTTCGGGGCAAAAGGGGTGGGAGAGCCCGCGCTGATCCCGACGGCCCCGGCGGTGTTGAACGCCGTAGCCGACGCTCTTGGGGTGAGAATATACGATCTCCCCGCCAATCTTGAGCGGGTTCTGAGAGCAAGCTTGACTGCAAAATCATGCTGAGAAGGAGGCGCAATGGCCAGTACTCTCATCAAGAACATAGGTATTCTGATCAGTGGCGACATTAAGAACCCGATCCTCGATGCGGATGCCCTCCTGGTGTCCGACGGGAAGATCGCCAAAATCGGAAGGACGGCGGACCTGGAATCCGCTTCCGCCGAGACGGTTGTCGACGCGGCGGGAAGCACGATTGCCCCCGGACTGATTGATTCCCATTGCCATGTGGTTCTGGGGGATTATACTCCGAGGCAGCACCAAATCGGATTCCTCGAAAGTGAAGTACATGGCGGCGTGACAACCATCATCTCGGCGGGTGAGGTTCACTTGGCGGGCCGTCCCAAGGATCCTGCAGGAACCAAGGCCCTGGCCATCGTGGCGGCAAAGTCCTTCGGCAATTTCAGGCCCGGCGGCGCCAAGGTCCTCGGAGGAGCCGTGATTCTCGAAAAAGGGCTCACCGAGAAAGACTTTGAGGAGATGGCCCGCGAAGGCGTGAAGGTAGTAGGAGAAATCGGGCTCGGTTCGGTAAAGTTCCCGGAAGACGCCGTTCCCATGGTCAAATGGGCCAAGAAGAACGGTATGGTTGTTCTGATGCACACCGGGGGTACCTCGATTCCCGGCAGCAGCACCGTGTCGGCGGACCAGGTCATGGCCACCGATCCCGACGTGGTCTGCCATATTAACGGGGGACCGACCTCGGTGGCTCCCGAACAGATCAAGAAACTCGTGGAGCAGACTTCCTACACGTTGGAAATCGTCCATTGCGGGAACATGAAGACCATGCTGGATGCCCTCAACTACGGGCTGGCAAAGGGAGCCCTCGGCCGTTTCATCATCGGCAATGATGCACCATCAGGCACTGGGGTGATTCCCCTCGGCATCTTGCGAGTGATCGCCACAGCGGCGTCTCTCACCGACGTAACAGCGGCCCAGGCCATTTGCATGGCCACGGGTAACACCGCTCTGGTGCATAAGCTCAATCGGGGGTTCATGGCCGAAGGTTTCGAGGCGGACCTCGTCTCCATGGACGCACCCATGGGGTCGATTGGGCTGGATGCAATCGGAGCCATAGAAGCCGGCGACATCCCCGGGGTATCCATGGTGATGGTGGACGGCGCAATTGTGGCCAAGACCAGCCGCAACACTCCTCCCGCGGTGCGCAAGGCCGTGGTGGTGAGTTAGAAGAAGTCAGGCTCTTCTTGGACGTGCGCGTTCGACCCACCGGAGAGGGCCGGTGGAAAATATACTGATATATTGAGCAAAAATCCGGCTGTGCCCGTTTCTCCGGGTCATCCCGAGAAGGGAGCCGGCGGGAAATCTAGCGCCGCGCACTGCCGACCATAAGTGATGCCATGCAAGTATTGACGGAAAAGTGCAAAGGATGCGCCCAATGTGTTCTCGATTGCCCCACGGGCGCCATCCGTGTGAAGAACAAGAAAGCCGTTATCGACGAAGCCTGCACCCAGTGCGGCGCATGCCTGAAAGTGTGCCCCGAGGGCGCCCTCTTTTCCGAGGATGCCCCTGTCCCCGGGGCGGTCACCTGTGACTCCTGTCCCATACGGTGCCAAATTCGAGAGGGGTACTGCGGGGCTTGCCAAAGATTCGTGTGTAAGGGAGGGAAACTGGAAAGAACCATCTCCCTCCAAACGTACGACGAAGTGAAGCACCTCGTCGGCCCCGACTGGGACCCGGTGATTCGCAAACCTCTCATCACGGGGATAGGAGCCGGAACCACCTATCCCGACTGCAAGCCTGCTCCCCATATCGTGCAATCCAAGGTGGAGGGAGTGGATGTCGTCACCGTTGTCACGGAAGCCCCACTCAGTTATTCGGGCATCAAGATCAAGGTGGACACGGATCGAACGATCGGCGAGGAGGGCGCTCCTCTCTTCTATCGCAAGAAGAGAGTGGGACATTTGACCACGGAAGAATACGGCTCCAAAATGCTTTCTCTGGGCGGAGCCAATCTGCTCACCGGACCGGACGGACTGACAACGGCGCGACTCATCGCAGACGTGGCCAATCGACGAAAAGTGAAAATCCGGGTGGGAGAAGGAAGCGTCCTCTCACTTGAAGTGGGGAGCCCTCCTGTCATCGACGGAGAGACCGAGGACGTCATGAGGGTCGGTTGCGGCAGCGCAACGCTGGGGCTGTTCGCCGCGATCTTCAAAGACGTGGTGGATGAGGCCATTGTCCTGGACTCTCATCTCACAGGCCTCATGAGCGAGCATGCCGCGGGATCGTACGTGGGGTGTCAACCCTCGGGGGTACGCCTCCGGTTCCGAAGGAGCACGCCGGGCCGTTATTTCGGGGATCACGGCGACGGATGGGGAGGCACCTCGGTGACCGATCCCGCAACCATCGTGGAATCCATCGACATGAGTATTGCCCGACCGGGAATGGAAATTCTCATCACCGAGACCACCGGGAGAAAGGCAGCGCTCTTCAAGGTCACCCCAAGCGGTTCCTTGGAAGAGATCCCCCTCAAGCCCGAAGTTCGTGCGGTGATCGACGAGCTTGCCGGCACCTGTCAGGAGTCCCGGGTGTCGGCCCTCTATTGCGGCGGTAGCGGAGGAAGTGCCCGTGCCGGAGTGGCGAAGTATCCCATCAGGTTGACCCGTGCCGTGCATGCCATGAAAGCCCGCCTCACGGTGGGAGGAGCGCCGGTGTTCGTCCTCCCCGGCGGAGGCATCAACTTCATGGTGGATGTGGAGAAGGTCATGCCGGGGGCGTTCACCTGGGTACCGACCCCTGCCACGGTTTGCCCCATTGAATACACGATGACCCTGGAAGACTACCGGGCCATGGGAGGCCACCAGGAAGCCTTGAAGCCGTTCAATCCGAAAGGGTAGGGTGGCCTGCTTGTGGCAGAGCGAGATACTGGAGCTCGGTGATGGAGCCCTCCTGGTCGAATGCGGCCCCATGCGCATGTTCCTTGAGGCTTCACTCCGTGGGGAACGTCGGCCGGATCTCTCAAGAGACGCGGCCCGGGTTGCCATCGGCTTCCTGGCGGAGGTAGCTCTGGCCCGAAAATCTTTGGATTCTCCCGCTCAGGATCTTGAAGAGCCGTCGATGGGCGGCTTACCTCGCATCATGTGGACTTCAGCGCGGCTCATCGGTGACGGCGACCTGACTCCCATGGCCGCGGTTGCCGGAGCCATAGCCGATGCCGTCGCGGATTACTTGCAGGGTCTGGGCGCGGATCGTGTGGTGGTGAACAACGGGGGAGACGTGGCGCTGCGCCTTCAGGGCGAAGAATCGCTGCATATAGGGATAAGGCCGGACATCGGCAGCGGTGACGTGTCTCATCGCCTACGTGTCACAGCGGGCATGAGAGTGGGCGGAGTGGCCACCAGCGGTCTGGGAGGCCGAAGTTTTACCAGAGGAACGGCCTCGGCCGTTACGGTGTTAGCTTCCCGCTGTGTTTTGGCTGATGCCGCGGCCACGGCAATTGCCAACGCCACGTATGTCCCCTCGGAGGCCGTGGAAAGATACCCGGCGGATTCCGTAGACCCGGAGACCGATCTTAAGGGGATCGAGGTTACCGGTTTTGTGGGAGAGCTTACGGAATCCGAGATTCAGACCGCGCTCGGACAGGGCTTGGATATGGCTGAGGCATTGGTGGAACGAAACATTATTCAGGCTGCGTGCATCTTCGTGAAAGAACATCCGGTTGCGACAGGCCGGTTTTTATCCCTTCTTGAGACCTTGGACAGATGAGGACGGCACGAGCGACTTCACCCAAGGCCCCAATATATCTAAGGTGTCCGATAAGAGGAGAATGTCCATGGAGATTCGCAAGATCGTCAAGGTAGTTGAAGAAACCCGTACGGAAATGGGTCGCCCGGTAGATCCTCCGACGCGCCGTGCTGCAGTTGCGGCCGTTATCAAGAATCCATTCGCCGGTATGTATGAAGAGAATCTCGATGTGCTCATCGACACTGGGGAAGAGCTTGGCGGAATGCTTGCCAAAATGGCCGTGGAAGCCCTCGGTATAGCTCCCGAGCAGGCCGAGAGTTACGGCAAGGCCGCCATCGTGGGCTCGCGGGGAGAGCTGGAGCATGCCGGGGCCATTCTCCATCCGAAATTGGGCAAACCCTTTCGCGACGCTCTGGCAGGCGGCAAAGCAATTATCCCGTCGGCAAAGAAGATGGGTGTTCCCGGCACCGAGATAGATGTCCCCATTCATTACAAAGATGCAGCTTTCGTCAGGAGTCACTTTGACGCCATGCCGGTCAGAGTCCAGGATGCACCTCGGGGCGATGAGATCGTGGTGGTCCTGGTGGTGACCGATTCCGGTCGTCCCTTGCCTCGCATCGGCGGACTGAAAAAGGAAGATGCCAAGAAGGAAGACGGTCTCAGGTAGGCCGATTCCCTTTTGTCCCCGGCACTCTAAAGCTTAAAGTTCGACCCGCCCTGCCGGGAGCCCCAGGCCCTACCGTGGGTTCTCCCGGCCTGTATTCTCGGCCAAAGAAGTGTTGTTTCACAGGAATTCGACAGAGCCGCGGGTTTTCAGATCGTTACAATCTTTACTGCCGTGCCGGGCAGCGCTCGAACGTGACCCGATATCACGGAGAACGGTTAGCTTCGGTTTCTCTCTTCAACGTTGACCCCCGCCCGGAACACCAGTGCCGCGACAATCAACAACGAGGCCACAATTGCAAAGGGGATCCGATAGTCCGTTCCCGAACCGACCACACCGATGAGAAATCCCGCCAGCAGAGGCCCCGAAGCGTGCCCCACGTCGAAGATCGTTCCAAAGGTTCCCATTGCAGAGCCGAGGTGGTCTTCTCGGCAAAAGTCGGCTACCATTGCGGCTGCCGAAGAGGTCACCACTGCTTCGCCCAATCCGAAGATCGCCGCGAGCACGAGGAGTACGGTGAAGCTGTTGAACCAAGGAATCAAGGCGAACGGCACGGCACAGACAAACATCCCCCAGAAAAGCAGGCCGCTGCGGCCGTGACGGTCGGACATTCGTCCCATAAGCGGTTTGGTCAGCACGGTGGCAGCCATCTGCACCCCCCAGAGAAGTCCGGCCTGGAAGGCGCTGAAACCGCAGACCATGACGGCATAGATGGGCAGAAAGGCTTCCAGGGCGCCTACTGAGAGGTTCTGGATTCCCTCCATGTTGCTGGTGAGCAAGACCCTCCGGTCCAGGAGGATTTCCCGAATACCGGTGCGAAACTTGTTCAGAAGGGCTTTCAGTGTTACTCCGTCTTTCTCGGACGGAACGTCCCTCTGCCCCTTCATGACTCGCAGGGCTATGACCAGGGAGGCCGTCCCCATCGCTGCCACCACGCCGTAAATGATATGGAAATCGCGGAGAGCGGGCTCTTGTGAACCGGCCAGCCACGACAGGAGAAAGCCGCCGAGCGGAGCCCCCATGAGTGTCCCCATGATGGTCACCGACGAAAACCACGAGAGCATCTCACCTCTCTTCTCCCCGGCCACGCTTACTACTACCGCCATGGCCACCGGGCCGTAAATCGCTGTAGCGAACCCGTGAAAGAAGCGAACTACCACCAGTGCTTCGTACGATGAGACGAACAGATAGGCAAAGGGGACCAAGGCGAAGACCGTCAACCCCATGAACAGTGTTCGGGTTCGGCCTATCACATCGGAGAGGACTCCGGCCGGCATTTTGAAGAAGATTCCCGTCACCGTGGATATGGCCACGGCAAAACCGACCCCTTCAGGACCTGCGCCGAGGGAGGCGGCAAAGAGGGCGAGGACAGGGGTGCGGGCCAGTCCGTAGGACGCTCGTGCAAGGAACCCTACCGCGCAGAGGCCGTTAAAAGTGCCAAGAAAGTCCTGGGCGGTCGATGCACCGTTAACCGACGCTGCCGGCGCTTTTGCATCAGGCCCGTTCATTTTCAATCTCTCCGTGAAGCATCATTCCTGCCCCCCCATAAGAGCTTGGATTTCCACGTAGTATTTCAGATGCCTGGCAAGGGGTTTGTCTCCCTTGTTCAACGCCGGATAGACCTTGAGGATTTCCGCAAACCGTCCTTCCGCTTCTGCATCATCGGAAACCAGACCGTCGGGGTGAGAAACGATGTCGGAAAGCTTATCCGCATAGATGACGATTTTTTCCTCTATGCGTGTGGGAGCGTAGTCTTTTTCGGGAAGGTTTAGCTCCCTGGCTTCCTCTGGCGTGAGACCAGCGTTTACATGTTTTTCCATGATCGTGGTCAATGCTTCCGGCAAGCCAAGAGTCCGGCCCAACTCCGCACCGGCTATTCCATGGTCGAACCCCTTGGATTTGGCCTTTCCAAGGTCATGCAGCAGCGCTCCCCTGGCCACGAGCTCCATGTCCACCGGTCCGTTCAATCTACCGGCAACGTCGATGGCTTTCAGAGCCACCCGGACAGAGTGCCCCAGGTCTTTGTCTGCAAGGCCGGCTCTCCTGAGAAGGTCAATATCCGCTGTGCTGACCCCGTAGGCCTCGTTCTTCGCGTCAGAGTCGGGTTTGACGCCGAAATAGGCAAGTGTGTCGTCTATGGCTTTTTCGACATCTTCCTTCACATGCCCGAACCGTGCAGTGAAGTCGTCATGAATGTGCCGAAGGTACTCCCCAAGACCTTCGTGCCCATATTTGTCCAGCATCATTTTTCCGTACTCGGGGATCCTGGTTATGTCGTGCCGCTCAACCTTGGTTGCCGGGTCTTTATCAATCCACTCGTGCAATTCCAAATAATCCCGGCCGGTTCTTTGGCGACTGATTTCCACGTGTTTTTCAATGCTAGGCATGGTCTTTTCCTCCTGGTGAATCTATCTTCTCCGAAAGCACTCGTACAGATCGTCAAGCAGCTCCGAGGCACGCTCCAACCGCTCCTCATCGGAATGCCGCGATGTGGCTATCCCGTCGATCAGGGCAGCCACACCCGCGGTTTCGGGTTTCTTGAACCGCGCATCCTTCAGGTCGAGATCGTGAATTATCTTCCCGATCTCCAAAAGGGCCTTGTCACCGCCGGCAAATCTCCGGACCAGGATCTCAAAACTGCATGAATCCCCATCATGGGTGAATTCCCCCTCAAACATGTCAAACCTGATCTCGTCGCTCCTGGCGCGATACCCGCGTTCGGACACGAATCGGAAGGTTGCGTCGGGGTCGATGAAACGGCGAATAAACCATGAGCAGGCCATTCGATCGACATAGATTCCTTTTCGGGTCACCCATGTACGCCCTTGGAATAGGGACAGATCGGAGGTGTCGAGCTCCTCCGGGGCGGCATCCGTCCCCGTCCGGGCTTCCGCCAGCCGCAACTCGATTTCTTCCAGGAAGCCTGCAGCAGATTCGCGGCCGGGCGCTCCAAAGAAATCTATGGCTGTCACTGCTGAGAAGCGTTTCTGAAGGCGCCCGAGCGCGGTCTCCAGGCTCGAGAGGTCCTGATCCGTCATTGAAGTGACAGACGGAGCGGCGTTGAGAAGCGTGCGGGCTTCTTCCACGATCTGCTCATAATCAGCGTCTCGCGCGGTCCGGAACAAGACCTCCACCTGCTCGTCGGTAAGTCCTTCAAGGAATTCGGCTGCACAGATCGAGCCTTCGGCCCCGGCCTGCTCGATTTCCCTGAGTATCCACTGGAAATCCTCCAGGGTCTGGTCATTGCGAGGGAGCACGTACACCGAATTCTTGATGGCGACCGCACCGAGCCCCTGGAGTCTGCGCCAGATCTTGACCCTCAAATAAGCGGGCTTTGGGGGAATTTGATGAATGAGGAGCAACCATTTTGCGTCAAGGTTTTTCATCAAAAATGTACCTCTTGCAACACTTGACACAAGTATGATTCAACTGTATCGTTTGTCAAGAGCTTTCCGGGACCAACCGGACAGAGCTCTGCGGGGCATCACTCGCAGGAGGGCCTCCGAGGCTTCCACAGACAGCAGGTCGTAGCAAAAAAAGGAGACGGAAGCATGGCCGATTCCACAACAACCCAGGAGCTCAAGGCGCTTCTCGCAGGGGACCGGCAACCGGTCCTCATCGATGTGCGAAGAAAAGCAGACTTCGACGTCTCACCCAAAAGAATCGGTTATGCCCAGTGGCGAAATCCCGAAGAAGTCGATCGCTGGAGCCAAGAGATTCCAGAGGATCGAGAGGTCATTGTGTATTGCGTTAAGGGAGGCTCAGTCAGTCAATCCATTGCCGGGCGGTTGAGGGAAAGACTCCCGAACGTCAAATTTCTCCAGGGCGGCATTAAAGCCTGGACAGAGCTTGGAGAGCCCGTTCAGGATTGACCGCGATCGATGGCTACAATGCATTCAGACGGTCCACGACCGAGGCGCGGCCGGCTTTCCCCCGCGAGGAGACATAACGTGGAAGCACCCGATGCAACGAAAACCTCACCTCACGAGCCGGTCTGCGAAGAGTATTCCATCGAAAGGGTGACCTTCCGGGAGGCGTTTTGGGTCTGGGTCAAAGTCGCGCTCAATAGCTTCGGCGGCCCGGCAGGTCAGATAGCGGTTATGCACCGATACCTGGTGGAAGAGAAGAAGTGGATCAGCGAGAGCCGGTTCCTCCATGCGCTCAATTACTGCATGCTTCTTCCCGGTCCTGAGGCGCAGCAACTGGCCACGTACATCGGCTGGCTCCTGCACCGCACCCTCGGAGGTATCGTCGCTGGGACCCTGTTTGTCATACCCGGCTTTGTTTCTCTGCTGATTCTCAGCATACTCTACGCGGGCTATCAGAATCTCAGTCCGGTGCAATGGCTCTTCTTCGGCCTGAAACCGGCCGTGTTGGCTGTGGTGGTGGAGGCAGTCCTGCGGATCGGCAAGCGCGCCCTCAAGAATCGCGTCATGGTGGCCATGGCGGGCCTTTCTTTTGTAGGCATCTTTCTCTTTGACGTACCCTTTCCGGCCATTGTCCTTGCCGCTGCAGCTCTGGGGTACATCGGCGGGCGGCTTCTGCCCGAGGCCTTTTCGGCTCGGCCGGCTCACAGTGCTGATGGAAGCGAATGCGAGTCCGCCGTGGTAGACGGCCTGCTTCAGGGCAAGACCATGGATCATACCGTGCCGTCCCTGTCACGTGCCTTGCGGGTAGGACTGGTCTGGTCCGTGCTCTGGTTCGCCCCCACGCTCCTATTGTACAACTATCTCGGAACCGACAACGTGTTTTACAAAGAGGCGGTTTTCTTCAGCAAGTCTGCTGCAGTGACGTTCGGCGGGGCCTATGCCGTGCTGGCGTACGTTGCCCAGCAGGCAGTGGACATCTACGGATGGCTCAAGCCGGGGGAAATGCTCGACGGGCTTGCTCTGGCGGAGACGACGCCCGGTCCCCTGATCATGGTCTTGGAATTCGTCGGTTTCTTGGCTGCATTCAGGCATCCGGGGGCTTTGCATCCCATGTTGGCCGGGACGCTGGGAGCGATCCTCACCACGTGGGTTACCTTCGTCCCTTGCTTCCTCTGGATATTCTTGGGAGCGCCCTACATTGAAGCCCTGAGGGGAAACAGGAACCTCAATGCATCCCTTACCGTCATTACCGCGGCGGTGGTGGGAGTGATCCTCAACCTGGCCGTCTGGTTCGGGTTGAACACGGTGTTCGGGAAAATCGAGGAGGTGCGTGTGCTGGGGATGCACCTCCTGGTACCGGTTTGGAGCTCCGTCAACGTCGCCTCCTTGCTCATCGGGATATTCGCCCTGGGAGCCATTTTCAAGCTCAGGCTCGGCACCATGACGACCATCGGCAGTTGTGCCTGCCTTGGCATCGGATACCATCTCATTCGGTGGGGATTGGGGTAGCCGATCCTCCCTCGAATCGCCGCGGACTCGACCTCACTAAGCCGTCAAGAATTCAGCTCTCATCAAAATCCAGACTTCTTGGGATCCTTGCCGCACGCATTCAACACGGCGTTCCTCTTGGTGAGGAGGTTAAAGACGAAATCGTCTCCGGGTTTGTCCCATGAGCGAGCCGCCTCTTCAACCCAAGCTTCAGCATTTGTGACGGCTTTCTTTGGTGCGTCCTGTATCCGGGGTCCGTATTCCTCCTTTATCCTCTTGAGCAATTCCGATCGTTTTTGGCCTTTCTGTTCCCTGATCGCCTTTTCACTCGCCTTCATGAATGCAATGATCGCGTCACAAGGGCTCATCTTCTCCGGAGCCTTGGGCACCGTTGCTTCAGTTCCTTTCACCGGCGTGGTTTCTCTCGGTCCCATGGCGGGCGGCTGACCGGGCTTCGGCAATTCGGTCGTCCGGCTTTTCAGCTCGTCAAGCTTTTTTGAGAGGTCTGATTTCTCCTTATTGAGTGTCTTAACCTCTTCCGACAGCTCCCGGTTGCTTTTCTTGAGTTTGCCGAGCTCATCGGTGAGCGCTTTGTTGGTCATCTTCAGCTCGCTCAGTTGTTTGACCTGGATATCCATCTTTGCGTCGAGTGCTTGGCGCTCCTCGCTCAGTCGTTGTTTGTCCTTTTCCAAACTTGCAGAAATCTCGGTGCAATTCTTGTTGTCTGCGGTCAACTTGTCGATTCGGGCCTTCGCATCTTCGAGGTCCTGCTTATACCTGCCGCAACCGGAAACCAGTATCACGGCCAGGCATACAAACAGAAATCGCGTGAGAACGGTCTTCTTCTCTCTCCCGATCTGTCGCACGACTCCATCAACAACCGGCCGCCGGTAATCTCCAGATTTCATGTCGTCCTCCCTTTCCCTTGCGACGGTAATTTGTTCGGCCTTTTTTTGCCGCGCCCTGTAGACCGAGAAGGCTGCCGCTGTCGCCAACTCTCTCCGTCAGTATTCCCTCCGGAGTTTGTCACCCCTGGGGAGCCGGTTGGGAATCCGAGACCTTAGGCTCCGACTCCTTCGCTCGACCCGAGCGTCCCTGCATGAGCACATAGAGCGCGGGCGTGAAGAAGACCCCGAGAATAGTGACTCCCAGCATTCCTGCAAAGACCACGGTTCCCACCGACACCCGGCTGACGGCACCGGCCCCGGATGCCGAGACAAGCGGCAGAACCCCGAGGATGAAGGCAAAGGATGTCATGAGGATCGGCCGGAACCGGAGCTTGGCCGCTTCGATAACTGCCTCCATGAGTCCCTTTCCCTTCGCCCTTGTGTCTCGGGCAAACTCCACGATAAGGATGGCATTCTTTGCCGACAGTCCAACCAGGAGTACAAGCCCGACTTGAGTGTACAGGTTGTTGTCGAGCCCTGCTATGAGAAGTCCCAACGCCGAGCCCAACACGGCCAGAGGCACAATCAAGACCACGGCAAGTGGATCGGTCCAACTCTCGTACAACGCAGAGAGGATCAACACCACCACGAGAATCGCCGCAGCAAATACGATCCCTGCCGTCCCGGCCGACTTCTTCTCCTGAAAGGCCATGTTGGTCCACTCGAAGGACATCCCCGGCGGGAGTATTTTCGCAGCCAGCCGTTCCATAGTGCTCAGCGCCTGGCCGGAGCTGTATCCTTGGGCAGCCGAGCCAAGGATTTTTGCCGTGGGGAACAGATTGTATCGATCCACCCTCATCGGTCCCACATCATAGCGCGCACTGACGATGGTCCCCAAGGGGATCATCTTTCCATCCGTATTTCTCACATAGAGTTGAGAAATATCCTCCGGGGTCCTTCTAAATGCGCTGTCTGCCTGGACCCTCACCTGCCAAGTCCGGCTGAACTTGGTGAAATCATTGACATAAGCCGACCCCAGGTAGGTCTGCAACGTTTCGAATACCTTTTCCAGCGGTACCTTCAGTGCGAGAGCCTTTGTGCGGTCGATATCCAGGAACACGTTGGGATACGTCGCGCGGAATGTCGCCACCACTCCTGAAAGATCGCGCTGTTTGTTGCCGGCCAAGGCCAATTCCGTTCCGGACTGATCAAGGGCCTGGAATCCGAGATTGGCTCTGTCGAGGAGCTGCATCTCGAAGCCGCCTCCCGTCCCTAGTCCGATAACCGGAGGAAGAGTGTAGGCAAACACAATGCCCTCGGGAATCTGTCTGAATTTGGCCGACAGCTCCTTCATTATGGCTTCTCTGGTGCGTCCCTTGGCGAGACGCTCTTCCCAGGGCTTCAGCGGCACGAAGAAGGTAGCCAGATTGGATCGCGCGGCATCGATCATCGAGTAGCCCACCAGGGCACCCCAACTCTCAACCCCTTCGGTAGCTGTGATGATCTTTCCCACTTTTTCGGTGGTTTCATAAGTCCGATTGAGCGTGGCGCCATCCGGCATCTGAACGTTCACGAGCACGAGTCCGTCATCTTCAAGGGGGAGAAAGCCTGTGGGGACCTTCTGAAATGCGAAGACCCCAAGCACGACAAGACCCACAAACACCACCATCATGAGGCTGATGCGTTTCATCCCTGCAGTAACAACGCGGGTATATCCGCCGGTAATCCTATCGAAGACGGAGTTGAACCCCCGAAAAAAGAAATTCTTCGATCCGTGCCCGCCGGGCTTGAGAATTAGTGCGCACATGGCCGGACTCATGGTAAGCGCGTTGATAGAGCTGAAAAACGTGGAGATGGCTATGGTCAGGGAAAACTGCCGAAACAGCTCGCCGGTGATGCCTCCCATAAAAGCCGGAGGTACAAAAACGGCCATAAGAACCAAGGTGGTGCCGATGACCGCGCCGCTGACCTCCTCCATGGATCGAATCGCCGACTCCTTGGGACTCATGCCGTGCTCTGCCATGTTGCGCTCGACGTTCTCCACCACCACGATGGCATCGTCGACCACAATGCCGATGGCAAGCACCAGACCGAAGAGCGTCACCATGTTGATGGAGAATCCCAACAGCGGCATAACGGCAAAAGTGCCGATAAGCGAGACGGGAATGGCGATGAGCGGTATCAAGGTCGCCCGCCAGCTCTGCAGAAAGATGAAGACGACCAGCACAACAAGAACGAAAGCCTCGAACAGGGTCTTGATGACTTCGTGAATCGATGCATTGATGAAGTCGGAAATTTTGTAGATGACCCGGTACTCCAGGCCCTGGGGAAAGGTCTTCTTCAGCTCGTCCAGGTTCTTGATCAGTTCCTTCGTTACCTCGATGGCGTTGGAGCCCGGAGACTGGTACACGATCATCGTGGCGGCCTGCTTGCCGTTATACAGCGACTGAAAATCATAGGCCTTGCCGCCCAGATCAACACGTGCCACGTCCTTGACCCGAATAGCGCGGGTGCCTTCACCTGTTTTTAGAATGACTTCCTGAAACTGCGCGACATCGGTGAGCCGGCCAAGAGTATTCACACTGAGTTGATAGACCTGATCCTTGGGAACGGGGGGCTGGCCGAGTTGCCCGGACGCGACCTGGACATTCTGCTGCCGCAAGGCATTTACCACGTCATCCACGGTGAGGTTTCTCGCGCGCAGCTTGTCCGCGTCCAACCAGATCCTCATCGAGTAGTCTTTGGTCGGATAGGTTACTACGTCCCCGACGCCTCGGATTCTCGCGAGGACATCCTTCACGTATATCGTCAGGTAGTTGGTTATATACAGATCGTCATAGCGACCGTCGGGTGAATAAAAAGAAATCACCGCTACGAGGGCGCTGGACACCTTCTTGGTTGTCACACCCTGACGTTGGACTTCTTCCGGTAACTGAGAGAGTGCCGCGGCAACACGGTTTTGTGTCAGCACCGTGTTCATGTCGATGTTGGTGCCCAACTCAAATGTCACGCTGAGAGTGTACGATCCGTCGGCGGAGCTCTGGCTCGACATGTAGAGCATGTTCTCGACGCCGTTGACCTGCTGTTCGATGGGCGCGGCCACGGTTTCGGCAATCACCTGGGGATCGGCACCGGGATAGGACGCCTTCACCTGCACCACAGGAGGCACAATTTCCGGGTACTGGGCAATCGGCAGCGAAAAGATGGCCACTCCTCCGGCAAACACGATGATAATCGAGATAACCGAAGCAAATATGGGCCGTTCAATAAAAAAGCGACTGAACATGATGAGCCTCGGTTACTTTCCGGAAGAAGGTGCCGCCTTACCGGTCTCTTGCGGCGTGTACTCTATGGATGAGTCCTTGGGAGTGACTTTGGCCCCGGGTCTCGCCCTCTGGATGCCGTTGATGACGACCCGATCGTCCGGTTTCAGGCCTTTCTCGATGACCCGCAGGGTTCCCTCGAGCGGGCCCGTCTCAACGAGCCGCTGCTCGACTACCTGGTCTTTGCCGACCACGAGGACGTATCTCCCTGCCTGCGCCATACCGACGGCGAGCTCGGGCACGAGTAAGGCTTCTTTTTCCTCCAACGGAACCCGAACCCGACCGAAAAGCCCTGGAACGAGCAGCTTCTTCTTGTTGTCGAACACTGCTCGCACTCTCAGGGTGCCCGTGCTTGGATCGATCTTGGGCTCGGCGAAGTCTATCCTTCCTTCATGCGGGTATCCCGATTCGTCGGCGAGCTGCAGTAACGCAGGGGGCTTTTCCCGGTTCGTAGGTACTTCGTCCTGGATTCGAGGCCATCGCCTCATGAGCATCAACAAATCCCGTTCACTGACGTCGAAATAGACATAGACCGAGTCGTCGTTGACGATCTCGGTGAGCAGCGTCTTGTCCTTTGCGCCGACGAGATTGCCGACATCCACGTAATTGCGGCTGACTCTCCCCGCTATTGGTGCAGTGATACGTGTGTACGAAAGGTTGAGCTTGTCCTTTTCCAGGTTCGCCGTGGCTATGCCCACGTGGGAGCTTGCAACCAGCTCTTCGGCTTTCTGCACATCGTATTGAAGCTGGCTGACGGAACCGGTTGAAAGGAGCTGTGCGGAGCGCTTGAGGTTCGCATCCTTTAAGTTTCTATCTGCTTCCCTGCCTCTGAGAGCGGCCTCATCCTGATCGACCTGTGCTTGATAGGGCTTGGGGTCAATGAGAAAGAGGAGGGCTCCTTTTTCCACCCTTGATCCGGGCTCGAAATTGACGCTCTCCAGCCACCCTTCCACGCGGGCCCGTATCTCCACGAACTCCAAGGCGGCCGTTGTTCCGGGAAACTCGAGGAATTCCATCACCTTCTTCTTCAAAGGCCGGCTTACCATGACCTCCGGCGGCTGCAACGCCTCGGGCTGAGGGCCTCCCCCGCATCCCAGGAGTCCGATAAGAATCAACAGTCCGGCCATTATGATGGCCGGCAGTTTCTGACTACGCACGTGTGGCATCAGACAACTCCCGCCTAGCATGAATCGAGATTTGGCTTTTTTGTACCACCGGCGAGCGGAATTGTCCAGAAATACTCTATGATTTTAAACGCTCACTGCAATCCCTTATTTGGCGAGGCCAACCACTCAAGAGGATGCCACAAAGACACCAAGGCACGAAAAAGTCAAAGAGTAGTCCTCCCGACACCGGCATAGAGCGAAGCAGATGCTCAAGGCGGTAGCGGATCAGGCTACAGCCCCTCTTCAGAGCTTTGTGTCTTCGAGCCTTCGTGGCTCATTTCCTATCTCTTGCGGTCTGCTGTTACCTCCTTACGATTGAGTTCTCGGACGAACCCCGTTATGGTACTCTTGGAATCAAACCGCGTCGATCACAGGAGCAGTGCCATGATCCGCCGGCAGTCCATCGCGGCGATCCTTCTCTGTGGGCTCTCTCTGGCCGTGATCTCCTGCAAGGAGTCCAAACCGGTAGAGAGCATGTTCAGTCATAAGGAGTTGATCGCCGAGTCTCACTTCGGCTTTTCCAAACCCAGAGTGAGCCTCGTCGTCGAGAGCCGGGACAAGGCTTTGAAAGACGAGCTCGAGAAATGCCTGTCGGCCGGACTTCGTGCCATTCCCGGCGTCACGTTGGCGACATCCGATCCCCTTTACAGGATTGAGGTGTTGGCTCTCCCCGTGGGGAGCGATGTGGCCGTTTCGGTTGCGGTAGTGGAAATCTCCTCCTCTTGCCGGCGTTGTTTGATGGCACATCACATTCTTTACGGGGAGAAGAAGTCTCTGGAGCCGCTGTGCCGAAAATTCATCGACAGTTTTGAGAAGAAGCTGGTTGCGCCGTTTCGCGACAACCAATCTCGCCCCAAGGAATAGGTTTCGGCGACGCGAACCAAAACGGATGGCTCAATGAAACGGAATCACAGACTCACGTGGGAAGCAGTACTGCTGGGATTGGTGGGAGGTCTGAGCGCCCAGTTGTTTGTCTTCCTTCTGGGTGTTTCCGAACATTTCTTTATGGGTTGGCTGGCAGCCTATACCCCGCCAGGACTTCCCGAGGAAGGAGGCGTCCTCAAGCAGGTTATCGGATCTCATGGGCTCTGGCTCATTCCTGTGGCCACCACCCTTGGAGGCCTGATATCGGGAATCCTCGTGTACTCGACGGCTCCGGAGGCCGAAGGTCACGGGACTGACAACGCAGTAAAGGCGTACCACAGAGCAGGTGGGTTCATCCGAGCTCGCATCCCGTTCATCAAGATGATTGCCTCGGCCATCACCATAGGCTCCGGAGGGGCAGCAGGCCGTGAAGGGCCCACGGCGCTCATCAGTGCGGGATTCAGTTCCATATATTCCGATTTCATGCACCGGACGGAAGAGGAGCGGAGGATACTGCTGTTGGCGGGCATGGCAGCCGGTCTCTCGGCCATTTTCCGTTCTCCCATCGGATGCGCGGTCTTTGCCGTGGAAGTGCTCTATCGGGATATGGAGTATGAATCGAGCGCATTGATCTACACCATGTTGGCATCCGTCGTCGCCTACGTGGTGAACGGCCTCTTTGTGGGCTGGAAGCCGCTTTTTCAGATTCCTCCGAACCTCACGGTCATTCACTATCAAGACTACGGTCGGTATCTGGTGCTCGGTGTCGTCAGCGGAGTGGCGGCCTCGATGATTCCCGCGGTCTTCTACGGCATCCGGGACGCGTTTCACGCTTTGCCCATACCGCCGCACTTCAAGCCGGCCATAGGCGGACTGGGCGTGGGGATAATGGCCCTGTTTCTCCCCCAGGTGCTGGGCGGCGGTTACGGGTGGATGCAGGAAGTGATTGACGGCCGACTCACCGGGTACTTCCTGTTTGTCCTCGTTGGTGCCAAGCTTTTGGCGTTCTCCTTGACCGTCTCTTCGGGAGGCTCCGGCGGGATCTTTGCGCCTTGTTTGTTCCTGGGGGCAATGGTTGGGGGAGGGGTGGCACACCTTTTCGGTCAGCCTGCGGCCTCATTCGCCGTGATCGGCTTGGCGAGTGTCTTCGGCGCTGCCGCCCGGGTCCCGTTTGCCACCATGCTCATGGTTGCCGAAATGACCGGCGGATTCCAATTGCTTCCCGCAGCCGCTCTGGCCGTTACGGTCAGTTATGTGTGCCAGGAAGCCTTGACCGCGCGGCTGAAATACAAGAGCCTGTACGAAGCCCAGGTTCCCAGCAGAATATACTCGCCCGCGCATCAGGCGGAGTACGTCTCGGTGGCACTTCAAATGCTGAACAGGTGTGAAGTCCCCATGTCTCCGAGCGCAGACCACCTGAGTCTTGTGAGCTTGCTGCAATCCGGGGTGCCCATAGACCTTCCCGACGGCCGACACTTGTCGATTATGGAAGTCACCCCTGAGAGTCTCTGTGCCGGGCAACCTCCTGACGGCACATGTCTGCCGGAACCTTTGAGCGACATGGAAATCACAACCGTCATCCGCAAGAACGAGGTCCTTCTCCCCATTGCGGCCGGCCGTTTGCAGCTCGGAGACATACTGTTGGTGATGAAGGTAGAGCCGTGACGGCGAGAGCTTGAAGGGTGAGGGGGCCTGCCGTAGGTTAAAACTACGTCTACTGTTGGTCTGCCCTTTGCGGGCAAAGATCCGTCCTCTCCTATGGGGATACTCCAGGAAAGGGGGAACTTCCCCTGGTGGTTTGGGAGACAAGAGGGGGGTCTTCTTGCCGGCCCCGCCCGTCCCTGATCATTCTTTCGCGCCGCGGGCTTTGAGAAACAGGGCGATTTCACGACGGCCGTCCACCGTAGCCATCCTTAAAGGCGTCCAGCCTTTCTTGGCCTTGGCGTTTACGTCCAGTCCTTTTCCCACGAGCAGTTTCACCATCTCAAGGTTGCCGCCCGAAGCTGCATTCATCAGGACGGTTCCGCCCCCCACGGTCTTCGCGTTCACGTCCAGTCGCTTTTCGATAAGCAGCTTCACCACTTTAGGGTTACCGCCTTCAGCAGCCGACATCAACACAGTCCAGCCGCCGCGGGCCTCGGCGCGGATGTTTGCGCCCTTTCCCAGCAGCAGCTTCACCACTTCAAGGTTGCCGCCTCGCGCTGCCGACATCAGCGCCGTGGAACCGCCCTTGGTTTTTGCGTTCACGGCCGCGCCCTTGGCCAGAAGGCTCTTCACTTGCGCAAGGTCGCCCTTCCTCGCAGCGATCCAGAGTTGTTGGTCGAGCTTCGGGTTTGATGCGGCGGAAGCCGGCGTGAACCAGGTGAACAAGAGAAACGTAACCAGAATGGATACGATTACCGGGCTGATACGAGCCGTGCGCATGAAACCGCCTCCTCCGAGTTGACGTGTATTACAGGCTGTCGATCACTCTTTCGCACCGTGGGCCTTAAGAAACGCGCGGATTTCTTCCGCATTCTCTCCGTAATTGTCGGAAGCGTAATTCAGGACCGTGAAACCGCTGCGGTCCACGGCGTTCACATCCGCTCCCTTTTCCACGAGAAACCTCACTACCTCAAGGTTACCGCCTCGAGCGGCCGACATCAGGGCTGTCCAGCCATCCTCGGCCTTTGCGTTCACGTCAACTCCCTTTTCCTCGAACAACTTCACCACTTCAAGGTTGGCGCCAAGAGCAGCACACATGAGGACCGTCCAGCCGCCCTGGGTCTTGACGCGCACGTCTAATCCCCTTTCTATGAGCATCTTTACAACTTTCGGATTACCTCCGAGAGCAGCATCCATCAGAACCGTTCCGCCCCGTACGGCCTGGGTGTGCACGTCCAGTCCCTTATCTGCTAGTAGTTTCAGCGCCTCAAGCTTTCCACTTTGAGCGGCGAACATTAGGGCAGTCTTGCCGTCGCTGTCCTTGGCATTCAAGTACGCTCCCTTATCTAAGAGCAATTTCAATATGTCCGGGTTGCCGCCAAAAGCGGCATACATGAGGACAGTCATGCCCTTTACTGTCTTTGCATTCACATCCAATTTCTTTTCTACTAATGATGTCACCATTTCAAGGTTTGCGCCCATTGAAGCATACATGAGGACGGTGTGGCCGTCGCTGGCCTGGGCTCGTACGTCCGCTCCTTTCTCCGTGAGCAGCTTCAACATCTCAAAATTGCCGCTGAGAGCGGCAGCCATCAGGGCCGTCTCTCCGTCAATGTCCCTGGCGTTCACGTCTGCGCCCTTTTCCACGAGTAGCTGCACCACCTGGCAGTTGCCGCCATAAACCGCATTCTTCAGGACCGTGACTTCCTTGTCGAGCATGATGTCCATGCGGCTGGCATTCACGTTCGCTCCCTTGGCCAAAAGGCTCTTGACCTGCTCCAGGTCGCCCTTTATCGCTGCCTTGAAGAGCTGTTCATCGAGCGCCGGGTCCGCTGCGCCGGCAGCCAAAGGAAGCATGATAAGGACAGACGCCAAAACCACTATGGATACGATAGTCCGGCTGATACGAGCCGTGCGCATGGAGCCGCCTCCTCCGTGTCGATGTGTGTTACAGCTATTGATCATTCTTTCGCGCCGTGGGCCTTCAGAAACGCGCGGATCTTGTCGGCATCCTGGCCTGCGGCCAGCTTCAAGGCCGTCTCGCCTTTGTTGGTCTTCGCGTTGACGTCCACGCCCTTTTCCACGACAAACTTCACGACTTCAGGATTGCCGCCGGCGGCAGCGGACATCAGAACCGTCCAGCCCTCGTCGGTCCTCGCATTCACATCAGCGCCTTTTTGGGCGAGCATTTTCGCCATCTCAAGGTTGCCCTTGCCGGCAGCAACCGCAAGGACAGTCGCACCATTGCAAGCCTTGGCATTAACGTCGGCACCTTTTTCGACGAGCATTCTTGCCATTTCGAGCCGGCTCTCAGTGACTGCACACATCAGGGCCGTGATTCCGTTGTCGGTTTTGGCGTTGACGTCGGTGCCCTTTTCCAGAAGCGACTTCACTATCTGAAGGTTGCCCTCGCCGGCAGCAAGCATCACGGCAGTCTTCCCTTCGCCCGCCCGGCCGTTGACGTCGGCGCCCTTTTCGACGAGGAGCTTCACCACTTCGTTGTTGCCCCCTAATGCAGCAAACTTCAGAGGGGTGATTCCCACGTCGGCCTTGGCGTTAACGTGTGCTCCCTTTTCCACGAGAAGCCTGACTGCTTCAAGATTGCCCTTGCCGGCAGAAGCCATCAGGGGAGTGAAGCCTCCGTCGGCCTTGGCGTTAAGGTCGGCCCCTTTTTCGATGAGCAACTCCATCACTTCGTGGTTGCCCTTAGTGGCAGCGGCCATCAGGACCGTCATTCCTTTGTCGGCTTTGGCCTTGACGTCCGCTCCCTTTCCGACAAGGCACTTCACCATGGCAAGGTGACCTCGAATTGCGGCAGCCATCAATGCCGTCTCGCCTTTCTTGGTTTTGGCATTGACGTCCAATCCTTTTTCTAAGAGCAGCTTCACCATTTCAAAGTTGCCCCACCTGGCGGCAAACATCAGGACGGTGGAACCCTCGTCATTCGTTCCTTTCAGATCCGCTCCGCGTTCTACGAGCAGCATCAAGGTCTCTGGGTTGCCGAAAGAGGCTGCGCCCATCAGAGCAGTCCAACTCCTGTTGCTTCTAGCGCTTACATCGGCCCCACTTTCTATGAGCAGCCTCACCATTTCAGGATTGACCTCTCGAGTACCAAGACCGCGGGAAATCGCACACATCAGGGGGGTCCAGCCACTGCTGGTTCGGGCGTTGACGTCCAGCCCCTTCTCTAAGAGCAGCTTCACTATCTCAAGTTTGTTACCGTAAGCAGCATGCATCAGGGTCGTCGCGTTCCTGCCGAAACTAGGGCTCTCGTCCCTGGCTTCCACGTCTGCCCCGTGCTCCATGAGTAACTTCACTGCGGCGAGGCGGCCTTCTTCGGCTGCGCACATTAGCGCTGTCTTGCCGCGACTGTCCGTGGCATTTACGTCGATTCCCTTTTGTATGAACAGATCCACTACTCGTGGGTTTCCGCCGCAGGCGGCATCCATAAGGGCTGTCGTGCCGTAGTAGCTCTTGGCTTTCACTTCTGCTCCTTTTCCCAAAAGCAGCTTCACCATTTCGAGGTTGCCCTTCAAGGCAGCGATCATGAGGGCCGTTCCTCCACCGAAGTTCTTGGCATTGACGTCCGCTCCTTTAGCCAGCAGACTCTTAACGTCCGCCACCTTCCCTTTGGATGCTGCATCGAAGAGCTGTTGATCGAGCGCCGGGTCTCCGGCCATTGCAGACATCGGAAAGGTCATGAGAAGAAACGCTGAAATTAGTATCGATACGATCGTCGGGCTGATACGAGCCGTGCGCATGGAACTGCCTCCTCCGTGTGAAACTCTTCGCCGGTCCTGTTTTGTGAAAGAGTGCTTTGAAAATGCAGGCAAGAGAACCGAACCGCTCGGATCGATCAGAGACCTGCGTGTCCGGTACCCGCTCCCCCAATAACCAAACCCAGGGGCACCACTATAGCACACCCATTTCCCTGCCCGCCCATCTTCGATGCACTTTTTCTATTCCGTTCGATTAGATTCCGGTGAGGGTGGGAGTAGTTCTTCGGCCAGTTTTTCCGCGAGAGGGATGTCCGCGGGTGCAAGCTCGTAATCCTGCAGCTCGTCCACCGATACCCAATGATAATCAGCGTGGACCGTCGGAACGAGCCTGCCGCTCTCCCAGGATGTCACATAGGCCAGCAGCTTGATGGCGCCGTTGTGGTAATGGAAGACGCTTTCGCCGAAAAATCTCCCGACCGTCACGACGATGCCGAATTCCTCAAGTATTTCGCGCTCCAGGCACTCCTCCGGCGTCTCTCCGATCTCGACCTTCCCGCCGGGAAACTCCCACATACCGGCCGTAGGACCGCCGGGTCCTCGTTTGGCTACGAGCACCTTGCCGTCATGTATGAGGATTGCCGCGGTCACTTCAGTTGTCATGGCTATCTGTCCGGTCGATCGTACGCATCCCTCGCCGGGGGGAGGGATGAACCGCCAAGGCACCAAGGCACAAAGCTTTGACAAGGGTAGAGCGAAGCGTCATCAGAATTCAGACCGTGCATGCTTGAAGTCAGAGGAGGGAGCAGAAGGGAAGGGTAGAGCAGCCGATTCGGCATCGTCCTATGGCTCGGTCTTCGGGGCGATTTCGGGAAAACGCCTGTCGCATGCACTTTGCCGGTTCCAGGCTACCGTCAACGACACACATCCGCGGCAAGGCTTTTTTCTATCACTTGGTTTTGCCAAACGTGAACCAGATAGTCCTGGCATGCGACACGAAAACAGCAGCGCTCTTCGCCGCAGTCGTTGAACCCCCGGTTAAAACAAGCCGAATAGCCTGCCTTCAATTGGGACTGGTGTATTCTCTCCGTGTAGAGCTCTCGAATACACTGAGGGCACCACCCATGTGAAATCTCCGACTCGTCGGCGCGTGGATCTCCCCATTCTATTCCGCACTGAAGGCATTTGTATTTCAGCATGACCGTTCCCATCACGAAAGCTCCTGTGGGACGTGCTGTTCCGTAGTACCCCGCGAGGTCGCACGTTTAAGCCGATCTCAAGGTGTGTCCGGCCGAACATTTCGACTACGGAGTTGATCCTCTCGGCCGAACCGATGATCGGGCCATGATCCGGCGTCTGACAGTGCCCCATAGCAAATTCCGGCCCGGAACGCAACCATCATCTTGCCCTCTTTACGGCCTTGGATGCCTAAACGAAGGTTTCAAGCGGATTTCCTCAGGCAAGGAAGCCGCTCGCTGAATGGTGTCTTCACCTGAGCCCGGATTTTCTCATGTCATTCAGGGCCGGATACGGCATCTTCTACGACGTCCCTGATGACTTTCAACAGATGGGATATGCCCACCGGTTTTTCCACGATCGCATCGACACCGCTCTCGGCAACTCTCGCCTTCTCTTTGGCCTGATCCGCCCAACCGGTGAGCAGGATGAAGGGAGTCTTCTTTATGCCCACGGCCGCGCAATAGGCCTTGATGCGTTTTGCGACTTCCCAACCGTTCATGCCGGGCATACCCAGATCGCAGATCACCAGGTCGGTGGGCTCCTCCTCGAACAGGCGGACGCCGTCCTCACCGGATTCGGCACAAAGCACCCGATGGTCATGCCTGTTGAGGGCCTCTTCGATCGTGCTGATTACAGGCTCCATGTCGTCTATGACGAGGATGCGAAGACTCCTATCGATCGGGACGGGAAGCGATGAAGGAGCCTCCTCCACCATCGCGGGGGCGAGAGGCAGCTTTACCGAAAAAACAGTCCCCTGACCCCTCCTGCTCGTAACGGATATGCTCCCGCCATGTCCCCGAACAATGTTGTTGCTGCTGGCAAGTCCGATCCCGGCGCTATTCTTGGATTTCTTGGTGGTGAAGAAGGGTTGAAAGACCTGCGGCAGGTGGTCTTTCCTTATGCCCACCCCGCTATCGGACACCTGGAGGACGACAATATCCTCCTCCCGGAAGGCGCCGATCGTAATGTCACCACCTTCGGGCAGCGCCTCGGCAGCGTTCTTGACGAGATTCACCACAACTTCGAAGAGCTCGCCCTGCCGTCCCTCAACCATGCAACCGGACTGAAGGTTTGATGACAACCGAACGGATATGCCGTTCTTTTCCGGCATGGTTTGCCACCATATTTTCGTCATGTCAACGGCCTGAGCCACCAGTTTGGAGAGATCGAAGATCTCTTGCTCCCGGAGGCCGCCGTTCGGTCCCATGCGTGCAAAATCCTGAAGTCTCTTGATGGTGGTGGAACCGAATCGGGAGCTTGCCACGATCTGTTCCAGATTCGCCCTGACACCCTGTGCATCCGCCGCGTCAAGGTTCGCCAGTGCGACCTGGGCGTTGCCGAGAACAATTTGCAGGAGATTGTTGAAGTTGTGGGAAATGCCGCTGGAAAGCTCTCCCACCGCTTTGAGCCTCTCCGAACGGAGGAGAGCCTGCTGAGCCCGCTTGCGTTCGGCGATTTCCGAAAGAAGCTGCTCGTTGTGACGTTGCCGAAGCAGCAATTGCTCCTGTTCCAGAGTCAGATCTTCCACCAGGACGAGCAGCAACCTGTTGGTTCCCAGGCGGACCGGTCGCAGGGTCAGCCGGCCCCATATTTTCCCTTCATGCATTTGCATGACTGCTTGGAACGATTCGTGCTTCCTCGTATAGAAGACTCTTTCGGAGATATCGTCCGCGGCTTCTTGCAGTGCCGGCTCAGGGAACAGAGAGGCAAAATGTCTGCCCCGCATACTCTTGTAAGACGGGGAGATTTTTTCACACGACTCGTTGAGGAAGGCCAGCATTCCCGAGCGGTTGACGAGCATCGCGGGGATGGGAAGCGCTTGGATCAGTCGCCCGAACCAGGTCTGCTTGACTCCTCCAATGTTGAAGCTGCCCGAAATAGTCACTTCATGGGTGAAGAGACTTGCCAGGTCAACCGTCTCTGTGGATTCTTCCTCATCCACGTCGTCGGAATCAGATAATTCTCCGCTCTCCAAGCCATCAGTTTGGAACGGAAACGACTGGATCATGATCATGAGATCCTGGATGCTTCCTTCCAGGACTCTACTCACCTCAAACCCTGCCAAAACTCGATGACCGGAACCCTCGCCCTTCCTCGCCCAGCGGCAGATCCCCTCTATGACCACCGCATCGATCATGAACAGCTTGTCTGCAGGGATTACGAGTGTCTTGCGATCGCGGGGCTTTGCCTCGATCCCGGCGATTCTGAGACCCTCCAGGGAGATGTCCTCGAGAACGCCCCGGGCAGCCGGTCGGTCTTTCTCGAAAACAGGGAGAGGAAAGAATACGGGTGCTCTCGCACGATTCACGAAAGTCATCGAGATCCACCGTGTCTTCGTAGGTGGGCCACCGCGAAAAGATCTCGGAGGCCTGCATGATCTTGGCATCTACGATCTGTTTGAAAATCCGCCGAAGCCCTCTGACGGACAGTTTGTATTTTTCCATCAGCTCAGAGTCTTTGAGCCCTGAACGGATGTCCTTGACGAATTCCCCGACCTTTATTTTACGTTCGCTCAACATGCATACGTGCCTCGATTGCGCCGCGAGCCCGTTCCCGAATGCCGAACCTCGAATCCTCGGCTTCCGTCACGCCGGGACTACAAAGCGACATCCCTCGCCCCCGTGGGAGTCAGTGGCCCGAGATTCAATTTAATACTGATGAGCATAGATTCGGCTTTCTTCCGGCGATCATCCCCTCGGCGAAGGGTCCCATTCTCCGGCGCGGCGTTCACAATCGGCTCCTTCGCCGAAAAAACGGTGTAAACTATCGCACTTGAGCCGTCAACGATGCGGATCTTATCATCTTATGCGTGTTTCCACAATAGTGGAGGGGAAATGTGGCTCTCTCCGCAATTGACTCACCGCACAGTCGGCAGGGTTTCTCGACGATACAGAGGCCTCCCGCAGGTCTCCGCGAGCCGCCAAGCTTCAGTCGTCCCATCGTTTCAGGGCCGGGATTCACAGAGGAGAACGAGCCTGCTTTCGGATACGGGCACCGGCGGTCACGGTCTCTATTCCTTGTCATCCGATGTGACGACTGCGTGTCCGCCGAATTCATGTCTTAACGCAGCCAATACCTTGTCGCCAAAGGAGTCCTCGACACGGGACCTGAATCTGGCGAAAAGGGACAAAGCAATGACAGGGGCCGGCACACCCAGGTCCACAGCCTGTTGAACGGTCCATCTCCCTTCGCCGGAATCCGGCACGAAGCCCTTGAGGCCGGATAGTTTCCCATCTCGACCGAAGGCAGCTTCCGCCAGCTCCAGCAGCCACGATCGAATAACACTCCCTTGATTCCAGAGATGACTGAGCTTTTCATAATCCATGGAGGCTGAATAGGGGGATTTGTCCAGTATATCGAAGCCTTCTGCATAGGCCTGCATCATTCCGTATTCTATGCCGTTGTGCACCATCTTCACGAAATGGCCGGCGCCCACGGGACCGCAGTGAAGATAGCCCTCCTCGGGGGCCAGGGTCTTGAAGATCGGTTCCAGGTAGCGGAACGTCTCCGCTTCCCCGCCGATCATGAGACAGTAACCGATTGAAAGGCCCCAAATCCCTCCGCTGACTCCCGCGTCGACGTATTTGATCCCTTTGGCCGCAACGAGCTTTTCGTGACGGATGTCGTCTTTGAAATAACTGTTCCCTCCCTCGATCATTATATCTCCCGGCTCGAGTATGTCCGTGAGTCGCTCAATGTGCTCGTCAACCGGCGGTCCTGCAGGAAGCATCAACCAGACTATCCTCGGGGGCGTCAACAGCCCGGCCAGCTCAGCCAACTCATGGGCCGCTCCGGCTCCTTCTTTGGCAAGCTCGTCGGTCTTTGCCGGCGAGCGATTGTATGCCGTGACCTCATGGCCTCCCAGCAGGAGCCGTCTTGCCATATTCATTCCCATTTTGCCGAGTCCCACCATAGCCAGTCTCATGTTGTCTCCTTCTCCTGCCCGTTTCGGAGGAGTCAACGATTTCTCGTCCACTCCAGCCATTTCACGAAAAGATTCTTCACGAAGGGCGTCAGTCTTGTCCGGTTGTACGCGTCTGCGGCCTGCTTCATGGCTTCGGCCTGAGTCGGATAGGGATGAATGACGCCGGATAGGGTACCCAGGCCGACCTTTGCAACCATGGCAAGGGTTATTTCACTAATCATTTCTCCTGCATGGGAGGCTACAATGGTCGCCCCGAGGATTTTGTCTTTTCCCTTTTCCACGTGGATCTTGACGAACCCTTCCTCTTCTCCATCGGCTATGGCCCTGTCCACCTCGGTGAGCTCCCTCACGTAGGTGTCCACGGCAATACCCCTTTTGACGGCTTCATGTTCGTACATGCCCACATGGGCTATCTCCGGGTCGGTGTAGGTGCACCACGGTACCGTAAGAGCGCTCAGTTTCTTGCTCCCCTTGAAGAGTGCGTTTTGAATGACAATCCGCGCCGCAGCATCCGCCGCATGGGTGAACTTGTACGCCATGCAAATGTCCCCCGCGGCATAAATATTTGGATTGGAGGTCTGTAAGCGGTCGTCCACCGACACCCCTCGACGGCTGTCGTACCGGACTCCGACCTCTTCTAGGCCGAGTCCCTCCACATTCGGCGCTCGTCCCGCACCCACGAGGATTTCGTCGACCGCGACGGCATCGCGCTTTCCGTCAATCTCGAAATGAACGATCTTCGCTCCGTTGAGGACCTCCACCTCGATCGGCTTGCTCCCGAGAACGAGTGCGATTCCTTCGCGAATGAATCGTTTCTGCACGATTTCCGCAGCGTCGGCGTCCTCACGATCGAGAATGTGCTCGTTCCTGTGAAGAATCGTCACCCGACTTCCCAGCCGTTGAAAAGCCTGGGCCATTTCACATCCTATGGGGCCGCCGCCGATGACCGCAAGTCGTGAGGGTCTCTCGGTGAGGGAAAAGACCGTCTCATTGGTGACGAATCCCGCCTCGGCAAGCCCCTTGATTTGCGGGTGAACCGCGCGGGCCCCCGTGGCGATAACCGCTTTCTTGAAACGGAGCGTCTTCCCCCCCACATCCACCGTATCCGGCCCCACAAACCGTGCGTGTCCGAGGAAGACATGCACACCGAGGCCGGCAAATCGATCGGCCGAATCATGGTGACTGATGCGAGCCCTGAGCTTTCTCATGCGCCTCATGACCGCGGGAAAGTCCACCTCCACGCCGTCGGGTACGTTGACTCCGTACTCGGAAGCCTTCGCGATCTCTCCGTAAACCCTGGAGGACCGTATGAGACATTTCGAAGGCACACATCCCACGTTGAGGCAATCACCACCGAGTAGATGCCGTTCTACCAGCGCCACCTTGGCTCCAAGTCCAGCAGCTCCCGCGGCGGTGACCAATCCGGCGGTTCCCGCGCCCAGGACCACCATGTTGTACCGGCCTGCCGGCTCCGGATTTGCCCATGTCGGTGGATGAACGTTCGCCGTCAATTCCCTGTTGTGATCGTCATCGGGGAGCACTTGCATCGGCCGGTCTGAAACCGGTAAGGGTGGGGAAGGGGAGGACATCTCCGCATTTTGGGAGCTCGCCTCCACTGCTTTGAGGCTTCGGCGGGCTATGCCGGTTACGTAGACCGTAACGATCACGGTGACGACCAAGCCAACTATCTTGAGGATCTGCGCCCCCATCCCCCCTTCAACTTGACCGGCTGCCACTGCCGCAAGCGATCCTGCCGTGGAACCGATGTACACGTACATGAGTCCGCCGGGAATCATTCCGATGAATGATGCCAGCGCATACTGACCGAAAGATACTTTCGTCAGTCCCAAAGCGTAATTGAGCAGATTAAAAGGAAAGACCGGACTGAGGCGAAGCAGCAGAACGATCTTGAATCCCTCCCTGCCCACCGCTTCCTCAATGGCGGCGAACTTGGGGTTGCCTTCGACCTTCCGAGCCACCCATCCCCGCGCCAGGGTTCGACCTACCAGAAACGCTGCGCAGGCCCCGATGGTTGCGCCGATCCAGACCGCGGGAAACCCCTTGGCCACGCCGAAAAGGGCTCCTGCACCGAGAGTCAGGATCGAGCCGGGGAGGAAGAGGACCGTCGCTATAACGTAGAATATGGCCAGGAAGAACGGTCCCCATATTCCCAGACCCCGGCTCCACTCCAGCACATGCAAGACATACTGTTTCACGGGGAGCAGGAACAGAGCAGCCGCGAGCCCCACCACAAACAGTATGAGAATGATGGCCTTTGCCGAGCCATTTTGATTAAGGGCCCTTCGGTAAGTGTGTCCCCGATCTCCGGCATGTGCCTCCATGGCACGTTTCTCCTTTCTCAAAACCATAGTAACAATTTATCTATATCGGCACCGTTATGGGCTCAACTCATTCAGAGACCAATCATACTTCAAATAGTCGATGGAAAAAACTCCCGTCTCCAGGTAAGTCCTATCCTCCGGATTGAGATATCCGCTGATGAAGTTGAGAACTGAGCGCTCCGGTCCTTTGAAACGAGAAAATTTCTCCGTGGTACCGTAATCCTTTTCAAAATCTTGGCCGAACCATTTGAAAATCGATGAGAGATGAACCGTACCCGCTTTTCTGTCGATTCCGAACTTCTCGGGATTACCGAGAAAACGTCTGGTTTGGTCGTTCAATTGGGCGTCCAGCTCTTCCGCAAGGTACGGTACGTTTCTCAAAATGGGGCATCCCAAGGCTGCGCACACAAGGGCCATGTGGATGCGGGGCTCATGGAATTTGGTCCGCAACGTCTCATGCTCGATTTGATCGAGGGTCATCCCGTTTCCCATCACGGTGAACGTAAGCCGGTCCCAAACACCGGCAATCTGCCTGATGCTGTTGGAGGGAAAACGCAGAGACCGAAAGAACGTCGCCTTTATGGGATAGTTATCGATAATGGCTTTGAGGGTGAGTGCGTTGTATGCGTTGATCCAGAAGGCAATCTTCTCTCTCTCGCTCCAGGTGTCGTACACTTTCGGACTCAACGTGGAGAGAGAATGGACAAATCGATCAAGTCTTCCCCTATGGGCTTTGAGCGCGCCATAACTAACCAAGCCTCGTTCATTGACATACGCTTTGAGAACTTCGCCATAGTCCGCGTACGAAAAGGGGCCCTCGGCGACAGTGACTGTCGTTCCCCACAGTGGGAGCGAGATCAATAAGAACAGGAGGAGGAACAGGAACCTTGTCGCGTCGTGGTGTCGCCTTTGGTCCGGCGCCCAGAGCGAGCCCGAAGGGTCGGGCCGTGGAAACGCTCCGGAAGGGATGGGTGAGACTGTAGAGCCATAAAAGGACCGCGACGAAAAACGTTTCGTGCTTCCGCAGGTGCTCTCCACGGTGCGCCTCCTTTCAGCAGCGGCCGGTCCCCAACTTCTAAGAGCAGTTTAATCATTGATCCTAGATTTTGCAAGCTCCGTTTTTGCAAGAGATTCACAGGGTCGGCGTTTCAAACCGAACCCCCTTTTCCAGAAATGGTGCTACGCAGAGCTACGGTGGTGGCACGCAGCGGGTTGACTGTGGTCCCGGATAGCCAGAAT
>JBGSJS010000137.1:0-220547 GCA_041741735.1 Desulfomonilaceae bacterium
TACTTCCCAAGTCCCTCCCGTTTCCGGCTGGTTGGCGCCTCATCAAGCAACACTAACCTACCAGAATCAGGTCGAAATGTACAGCGAAGTCTGCCGAAATCAGACCTCTTTTCTCGCTTGGCTCGCAAAATCCAGGTTTAACGTCCGCTCCCTCGCGGATGAGCCGCTGAAATGTCTGAACATCGCCGAGACATGCCGCGATCGACATAGTCTCCTCCGCGTCCCGGTCTTGGAGCAGTTTCACCACTTCGGGCTTGCCTTGCGACGCTGCAAGCATAAGGGCACTCCTGCCTTGCCTGTCTTTCACGCTCGCATCGGCTCCATTTTCGAGCAACACAATCACCATGTCGCTGCGGCCCCTTGTAGCAGCGTGCATAAGAGCAGTCCACCCCGCCATATCCTTCTCGTTAACGTCAGCCCCTTTGTCGAGTGCTTTCTTCACTTTCCTTACATCCCCTGACCAAGTAGCCTCTATCAGTTCAGGAGTTTCATCATGGCCCCTGGATCTAGGCTCGGCTCCATTCCCGGAACATACGGCCTCCCCCTCCGACGCGGACATGCCTTCCGCACTGGAGCACTTCCAGGAATTTCCCTCGAGCTTGACGCGAGCAATGATCAGGTTGTTCTCTCCCCTGCCGCCGCAATGGCTGAGCATTTCAACTGTTGACGAATCGGCCCACTGGTATGAGTATAAGCAAAAGTCTTCCGCCAGCCACTCTCTCGCGATGCCCCCACGGGACAGTTTCCAAATTTCTGCGTTGCAAGGTGATCCGCCCGGGTATCCGATTGAAAGGAACCGGGTGTTGTCAGGAGAGAAAGGACCGGCTCCGTGCACTTCCTTAACTTCACCGGTGTCCCGGTTGATAAACTGGATTCCGTCGCCTTCGAAGTACCCTTCATGTATGACGTACCAGGGGTCGATAAACCCCTCGAATGCATATGACACATTGGTTGCTCCCGAAGGATCCGTGTATCCGCCCGCCAGGTCTTCCGGCGTGGGCGGAGTGTCTTTCAGAGCAACGATAGTGCTGTCTTTCAAGCGGAGGAATATCTCATCCCCTCGAAGTGCACATTTACCGGCTAACTTGGCCGCCTGTAAGGATTCTAGCGGGCGGGCACCCCGGTTTCTGAGATGATCTGCTATGTCTTTGTAATCATGCTCCTTTGCCATCTGCAGGGCTTGGGCACCCTGGGGCGTTGCATCGACAGCCGCGCCGCTGTCCAGCAAAAGCTTCACCAGATCCAAGTCACCCGTACGAACGGCGGCCACCAGCGCAGACGAACCCGCCCCGTCTCTTGCGTTGACATCGGCTCCGGATTGTATGAGACGCCGAATTTCGGGAACATCCTGTAACAAAACAGCGATCGGCAGGGTCATTTCGGCTCCTCGGCCTCTGAGCAGCTTTGTTGTTTCCAAGCTGCCATCATTGACAGCCCATGCCAGGGCAGTCATCCCTCCTTTGTCTTTGGCATTGATAACCGCCCCATTGTCCAAAAGCAGCTCGGCTATTTCCGGATGCCTCACAGAGTCCATCAATGCAGTTACGCCGCCATTGTCCCGTGCATTCACGTCCGCTCCCTTGTCCAAGAGCAGTCTTGTCATGTACGTGTCGCCTCCCCCTCCTGCCATCATCAGCGCTGTCCAGCCACATTTCGTCCTCGTGTTGCCGTCGGCTCCGTGGTCGAGAAGGAGTCTCACGATTTCCCTGCGCCCCGACTCTATAGCTCTCATTAAGGGTGTGAATCCGTATTCGTCTCCGGCATCTATATCCGCTCCGCTGTTCAGGAGCCTTTCGATCTCGGCCACTTCACCCTTGTAAACAGCCCCTCGCAACTGCGCATTCCTGTCGTGCTTCTCAGCGGCTTTGCCGTGAACGGTTCCTTCGTCGACGAGAGCGGCCGGTATCAATCTTTCTCTTTGGACCGCGTACGTTACGGAACAGAAAACGCTCACCACCATGAGAAGCCCCGTTAAGACTATGGCTGTCGAAGATTTGTGCTTCATGAGCCGCCCTTGCCGCTGTCTGTTGTTTTTTGAGGGTGACGTCGCCGAATTACAAACGACCGGACTCGTAGATTGCCGCCACAGTATTGGCCCGTAGCTCGGAAGAAGTCAAGATTCTCGGCGGAATTACCCTCGGTACGGCCAATTCCGGGGTGTTTGGTCCGGAATCCGGTCTCGGCCGGGAAATTCGGAGCTTCCGAGTTTCCATTTCCGCCACCTTGGCAAAAAACCCGGCCGATCAGTATTCGTATGGGAGGAAGAGTTTCCTGTGCTCGTCAAGTGCGAAGCGGTCGGTCATCCCCGCGATGTAATCGCACACCACGCGCCCCGGTGCACTCTCGCCGGCCTTCATGCGCTTCTGGACTCCAGGAGGAAGCTGAGAAGGCCTTTTCACGTATTCCTCGAAGAGATCGACCAGCAGACGGTGCGCCTTGTATTGCATCCGCATTATTTTGTGGTGCGTATAGAACCGAGTGTAGAGGAATCGATTCAGTTGCTCTTTCCATTGTTGCATACGCTTGGAAAACATCACCACCGGACCGGCCGCGGCCGTCAGCTCTTCGGCGGAGGAGAAGCTGCCGATGGAGAGCGCCTGCTCCGTAGCCTCCAACAGGTCCCGAATGAACGTGTCGATGAGCAGACGTATGCACTGATATCGGAACGTGTCCTGGTCCAGGTCCGGATAACGCTCTTGCAGTATACGGGTTACCTCGTTCCAGAGATCGAGCTCTGAAAGGTCACGCTCGTTAAAGAATCCCGAGCTCAACCCATCCTCGATGTCGTGGCAGTTGTACGCTATCTCGTCGGCCATGTTGACGATTTGTGCCTCCAGCGACGGCTGAAGCTCGGCCATGAACGGTGCGAGCAGCTCCTGGGGCACCCTGTCGTAGATCGTCGAGTGTCTGATGATCCCTGCCCGGGTTTCGTACGTGAGGTTCAGCCCCGGAAAATCCGGATAGCGGGCCTCAAGGACATCCACCACTCGCAACGACTGGCAATTGTGCTCGAAGCCGCCCTCGTCCTCCATAATGTCCTGGAGAGCATGTTCTCCCGCGTGGCCGAAGGGCGTATGCCCCAAGTCGTGGGCCAGCGCAACGGCATGGGTCAAATCCTCGTTCGCTCCGAGGTACTGAGCCACGCTGCGGGCAATTTGAGCCACCTCCAGGGTGTGGGTCAGCCGGGTGCGGTAGTGGTCCCCTTCGTAATAGGCGAACACCTGGGTTTTGTATTCCAGTCGCCGAAAGGCTTTGGAGTGGATGATTCTGTCCCGGTCCCTCTGGAAAGCGGTCCGATACGGGCATTCCGTTTCCTGGTGAACACGGCCCTTGGTGCGCTCGGACATCAGCGCGTACGGGGCCAGATAGACCCGTTCTCTCTCTTCTTGAATCGAACGATCGATAATCACCCGTCAACCTCCCCGATGTGTGGGAACGCTTAAGGACCTCCCCGAGCATCCTGCGTCCAGGTGTGGGGACTACTCCGTCCCGGTGCCTGATGGGGATCAAGGCGCGTCAAGGTGCATTCGGCCGTCATCTCTCTTGCCCGGGTTTATCCGAGTGACCGGCCCCATTGTCGGCACCCACGCCCGGCGGAACGAAACCGAGGTCGGATTTTTGCCCGGCCGGGCCCGGCAGCACAAAATTGACCAGCAAAGCGAAGAAGACGACCACGGCCAGTGAGAGCCCCGCCCATAAAAGAATTCGGGTACCTCTTCCCATTTGTCTCTTGGGTTTCTCTTGCGTTTCCTTTTCAGCGGGAAAACGAAATCTGCCGAACGCATCGGGGGGAAGAGAGACATCGGCACCCTCCGGTGTTTGGCCCGCCGAACGAGGGGCTTCAGGCTCACGCTCCTGCGGCACAGGCTGATGACTCTCAGGGGCCGACGGCGTCTCCCCGGATGCGCTTTGCGCAACGGGCTCGGGAGAGGCGGGGTATGGTACGGTGTCAATCTCGCTACAATGGGGGCAACGGACCTTGAAGCTCGCGGTCTTGGGGATGACGTTCTCGTCAATCTTCATCATGCCGTTACATTTGGGACATTTCAGTATCATGGGGGTTACTCACATCCGTCCGATAGAGATCCAGAAAAAGAAGGGTTCCTCCGACCACCGCGGCCGGAAGAAAGAGAAAGTTCACCAAGGGAATCGAAACCACGGCCAGATTGCCCAGCCCGAATCCGATTGCCGAACGAAGTTGTGCTCTGATGAACCGTCGCTTCTGCGCAAAGGAGAACCTGCGCCGGTCCATGGGATATCCCAGGTATTCGTACGCAAACATGTACGCGGAAAGCAGAGCGGCCACCGCAGAAAAGAGGAGCGTGCCGACGCCTGGAACAAGGAGCAGGAGCAGTGCAGGCACCATGAGCCCGAGATAGACTCCCAGTATCCTGAAGGAATGCGCAATGGCCCTTCCCGAGTCCCGGAAGAGCCCGAGGACGGAGAATGGCATATCTTTGATCGTTCCTCCTGCCAGCTCTTCGGTCTTCTGCGACATCAGGTCATTGAACGGGGCGGCAATCGCGGAAGCAACCCTGGAGAAGATGAAAGCCACCACAACCATCATCAGCACCACTATCACGGCGAGCAACAGGTAAGCGAGAATCTGCATGTACCACGCGCCCGCGTCCGGTGGATTTACCCATCCTGTCAGAGAGCGGTAGAGCAGGAAACAGAATCCCCCCATAACGATAGTGGAGATTGCGAAAGGGGCAGCCGCGTACTTCCAAAGCATCCGGTGCCTCCAAATGAACAAGGCTCCCCGAAGCACGTACAGCGGAGAAGGGAGCAGGCTGCTCCGAGGCGTTCCATCTGTATAAGGCATGGTTATCGGCATGGTCCTCGCTGTTCCGTCGGGCCGGGGTGGATCGAACCGCAGAAGAGCTCGACAACCGGCTCTCTCTCGGTCAAGGCTTCCATTCCGCCCCGGTCTCTTGACTTCCGATCGATTTTGCACGTGCGGGGCTCTGTTCATCCCGCGTGCTTATCGATCAGAGGTCGTCCCTCATGAGCTTGATCACTTCACCTATGTCGGGAAAGCGTCCGATTCGCTTCTTTGAAAAGACGAGCTTCCCTTCGTATTCAACCTCGAAAACGCCTCCGCTGGATTTAATCAATTCAGCATGGACGCCCAATTCCCTATTCAGCTCTTCCGCCAGACTGACGGCCTTCGGCTTGTAGTTTCAGCTCCCGCAGTAGGTTATTTTGCACACATCCATGACTTGGTCGCCTCCTCAGATCTGAAATGATGCTCTAGCGGGGAAAGATTATAGTGCAACCAGCCTCCGCTTACAAGGTGTCCGACAAACCTCGCGACAGCCTGCAACAAGGGCTCTCCGTGCCGTCTACAGATGAGATCATGCGAGTGAAGAAGCAATCCGCAGATTTCGCAGATCAAGGCAGATCTGACGAAGAACCAAACTTGAGCAGTCATCCGGAGGTCGACTCGAAGCGGTCCCTTTACGCGTTCAGGAAGAGGAGGCTCCCGAAGCCCGGTCTTCCCGCTCTTCACATCAAGCTCCAGCCTTTTCATCTGTGGACCTCTGTGCCATCTGCGGATGAAATCTTTCCGAAAAAGAAAATCCACAGAATCCACAGATTACGCAGATCGACGCAGATTCAAGACAGAGGCCACCTCTCGCTGATGGGAATACTCTCGTCAGACTATTCTCCGGGTCCTGCGCTTGCATTTTCAATGCTCTCTCTCGCACTGATATGCAAATGCGCACATGAAAGTGGCCGGCGGTCTCCAAAGTGGTGGCTTCTCGCAAGTGGATTCGCTTACGCAATGAGCGTCAACTCCCATCTTGCTTCGGTGTGTTACACATTCTCGATTCCGCTGTACTACGTATTGGTTGCTGAGGGTCCAGAAGAGTCCCTCCTGACAAGAATCGGCAAGCTCGGCCTATGGTTCTCTTCAGGAATCCTTGTCTGCGTCCTCGTACTCGGCCTGCTGAACGTCGGCCTTGCGGGGAGCCTTTCCTCTTCTTTATGGGCCAATTGGAGCACTTGACGCGCTACCATTTGTGGCAAGTGCCGGATCGCTGGTTCATGATGAGGTCATTCATTTCCATCATAATTACAATAGGTAAACCCTCGGCTTTGCCGGGGGACTCAAAAAGTTTGACTGCGAAATGGTATCAGTGCATGCCGCGTCGGTTCGGCACCTCACTCAGGGTCATGGCCGTCAATCCCAACCCGAGCTCACGCGAATCCGACGATGTTCCTTGCGAAATCGGACAAAAGGTCTTATTAAACTTCAGCTTGATGCTGGAAAGATGGCCGGCCTTAACGGAGGACTTCTTTATCAAAGCCGTAAGCCGCGTTGAAGCCTTGCCGCCCACATCCCACAGAGCAATCTTCTCTCCGTTGAAGAAGACCTCCGCGAATCTACCCGTTTGAGGTGCATAGGGTCCGGCCTCTATTACAAGCTCAAGGTCCGAGTTAACGGGAGGCAAGGTGAGATTCAGAGTCGCCTCTCTTCCGTTCGTCCAGCAACCCCATTCCTCTGGGTGTGAGCAACCCGGACCCAAAAGGGAAACTCCTGTCCCGCCTTTGCAGAATGTAATTCTTTCGCCGGGTGTTATGGTACAGAACACTCTCTCTTTGATCTCAGCCCATTTGAGATGACCGTATAGGGCCTGAAGCCTTGCCGCGTAGCCGGCCAAGCGGTAGAAGCTCAATCGGCCATCATTGCTATGGATAGGCTGGGCTCCCAAAATCCGTGTCAATTCGGTTTCTATCGCGCGTCCGTCGTCGGCGTATCCCCGGCGATCTATGTAGATGCCGGCGAAATTCGCAGCAACAAGTGATTCCACCATTTTGGGTACGGGTTGACCGTTAATAATCCGGCGTTGCCAAATATCCGCCTGCCTGCACTTCACTGCACCGTAACTCCATCTCAGGTGTCTGGAATGAAGGTATCCTTTGAAGTGGCTGTAATCGGACATACGGTTAATGGGGCTTGATTCGGGAAACCGCATGAGAGGAAGTTGAAACACCATGCTCTCCTTCGGCAGGCTCGACTCAATGCGGTGGACGAAGTCTCTGTCGCTCTCAAACGGATATCGCACGACTGCCGGGTCCTTGTGCCGGAATACCTCGGCTGGTGTCTGGTCGAAGAGACCCAAAGCAACTACGCCTAATGATATGATTGCGAACGCCGCTTTACCCCGACGGCCTGAGCCGAGCCTTCGTCCGGTTAGGTCCAACACTCCGGCAATGGCGCCAAAGGAGAAAAAAGCCAGGTAGACCGATATCCGATTCACAGCTCTAAGCTGAGGTGAAATCATGAACGCGAATAGGGCGGCAAAACCGCCTATTGTGCCGTACAAGAACCCGGCCATGTTCATACGGGCAAGGATGTCGAAAACTCTCCGTGAGCTGTCCGTCCCCAATCCGGCATTTGCTGCCCCACTGAAGAGTATCCGCCACAACAGAATAATGAATCCGATTCCGCCCACCGCCCCCAGTGCCGCAATCTTGTTCTCGTTCACCAATGGAGTTGGTTCGCCGCCGTACTTCGCTGTAACGTCGGCGACGCTGTGGATTCTGTGTCCAGGCACAGGCAGGAGGAGTTGAATCAGCTTCAGTCCGAAGATCTCCGTCTCTGCCGGGAGTCTCTTGGCTGCCTCCGGATTCCCCCCGTGACGGTAGTTGTAAATGAATCCGGGAGCCAGCACGGCCGTCAGCGAGGCGCTCACGACGGCAACAAGGAACAAAGCTGTTAACACCGGTCTAATCGTTCTCCGTGCTGTTGAGGCACAAACGCCGGATACCAACAGAAAAAAACACCCAAAGAAGGCGAAATACGGCTTAGTAATGCCGATTGTTGCACATATAAGCGCTGCTGCGACCGCTTTGCCTCCTCTGAAGCTGAAATGCGGTCTTTTGTGTATTCCCCAATCTAAAAGAGCAATCTCTTCCCGGTATACCCAGACGGCAACCATGACGACCAGAGGAATCACGTACAGGGCATTGAGGTTAAGGTGATTTACTGATCTGATCCAGTGGAAAGGAACGAACGTGAAGAGAATACTTGCCGCACAGGAACTGCCAAGTGAGAATCCAATTTGCCGAAATGCCATCAATGCCGCCAACGCCGTCAAGGGAAAGGTCAGGCAATAGTACATATTGACGACTGCAACAGCCGAATCTGAGAACACGGAGAGCAATTTCAGGATGGACAATTGTAAGCCGGCGGCCGGCAAATCCGGATGATCAAACGCGAGCTCATGCTGCCCGAACGGCATTCCCAGATAATGATTGTCAAAGACCCAGCCGTTGTCCATGATGCCTTTTGTTACGGCGAGATAAAACATGCCGTCTCCGGTATAGGCTCTGGGAACATCCAAGTTCGACATCCTGATGCCGCTGATCCACAGGAAAAACAACGTGGAAAATGCGACAACGGCAGCGTACGCTGCGTAATCACTTTGGCAAAATCGCTTGACCCGATCCGAAAAACCCATGCGTCCTCCTCTCCGCCTTTACGGCTCTTTGGCATACCGGAGTACTTTTCAGAAGGCTCCGACCTCAGGATAGCATTTGTGGACACGCTCGGAAACAATGTCCGCTCAGCGCGGACCATCTCTTACCGCACTTTTCCGATCGTCGCTCCGATCAATCCTGTGGGAGCAGGCATGCATTAGTCCTTCGCGCGTTCCGGAGCATGGAGGGGAGGGGCGGTGAGTGGATTGGACGGCATACTCAATACTCTTCCAATGGAGCACAATCAAACCACCGGACGATCCCCGGGTAATCGCGATATTCCATTTCTTTATTGCGCTCTATTCAAAACGCTCAACCATGGCAACCACCGTCGCACAGTGTTCTTGGAACCATTGACCGGGCAAGATAAGAGCTTTCGGCTGCTTGAGGCGTTCCTTTTTCTTCAGGAAGCTCTCTGCGGTGTTCTTGTCCTCGAGCATGGTGACCAGAGAGCCGTTCAAAGCCTTTTCCAGGACCGGCAGTCCCTTTCTGTCGAGCCACGAGTAAATTATCGCGTGGTCGATGGTAGTCTTGACTTGCCACACCGCGCCGTTAGGTCCCGGAGGTCCCTGCACCTTCAGGATGCGCTGGTCTATTTCTTCCAGGGCCTGTTTCTTCTCGTTGAGCACCTTGAAGGTATAGTTCGCCCCGCTCTTGACCCCCTTCAGGGCGGGCATAAGTGTGATGGCGTTGGAATGATAGATTTTTCCGTCCACCGGGAACTCGAAGTTCTTCTTCGCTCCTTCCCTGGTAATTTCCAACATGAACCGATTTCCCTCAATCCAGCCTTCCAAGTGAAGCTCTTTACCGTTCTCTCTCGTCACAGAATCCAATGAGACCATGCTGAGGTCAGGTCGCACTATCACGGTCTGTTTAAGTGATAGCTCGTCGGTCTTGTCCTTCACGGTGAGCAAGACCAGGGATTCGTTGAGCAGGGAGAAGTTTTCCCCGGCCGGCTCTATTTTGAGATGACTGTACCCCACCTTGTCCTCAAGAAAATAACTCCCGTAATAGGCTTCCTTGAACGGGAGCTTCCCCACGGAGCCGTAGCCGAGAATCGGCTCCACAGGCTCGGGCTTGCTCTCTGCGATCGATCGAAAGACGCACGAGGTTGACGTGAGGCTTGAGAGACACAGCACCATGAGCATAAGAAGGAAGCCGGCGTGATTTGAGAGGACCCCGGTTCTTGGCGTCGACTCGTAGAGATCCTTCGACTGAAGTCTACCGACTTCTCGACCGTTCATTCCGAGATGACGATCGGCAGAGCAGAGAGGTCCGGTGTCTCTTTTCACTCCTTGCTCAACCTTTCCGCGTGCTTGAGAGGGCTCCACGAGGTCTTTCCTGCGGGAAGCGCGATCGTTTAGCAGCGTTGCCGGCACATCCCCCCCAAGCCCTCCATGAGAACCTTTGACCTGGATTTCAGACCTCCATACCGGGAACCATAGGCAGGCTCCGACTTGGGAAGAGGCGGTTCGCAATTATCGGCACCGTCCCGCTGCCACGGCGAACCATAGTGCTAAAGGCTTACGCGCATCAGCGCTTTCATCACCTCGGTGCGACCGTACATCGCCGCCTCGATCAGAGGAGTCCTGCCCTGCTTGTCCCGGGCGTTCACGTCGGCTCCGGCTGCAACCAGAATCTTCACCACCTCTTCCTGTCCACCCGCGACCGAATTGGTCAAGGCCGTTCGCCCCTGCTTATCGCTATCGTCCACCTTCGCTCCATTTTCCAAGAGCAGCTTGACAACCTCGGCATTACCGCTCCTGCTTGCTTCCAGCACAGCGGTCCTCCCGTTCTTGTCCTTGGCGCTCACGTCCGCTCCCCGTTTGATGAGGAGCTTTACCACTTCCAGTTGCCCTCGTCCCGCAGCTTCGATGATGGCGGTGCGGCCGGCTCTGTTGCGTCCGTTGACGTCAACATCCTTGGCCAGCAAAAGCTCGACGACCTCAAGTCTGCCGCTACCGCAGGCTCCCACCAACACATCGGCTCCTGCGAGGCCTTTAGCATCGAAACGCGCTCCTTTGCCGAGGAGCAACTTCAATACCGGAGCCTGTCCCCCCATCGCTGCCCACATGAGGGCGGTCCTGCCATGGTTGTCCGTGACGTTGGCATCGGCCCCCTTGGCAAGGAGTATTTTCACCACTTCCAGGTGTCCTTGACGGGCCGCATCCATGAGGGGCGTCGTGCCTTGTCTGTCCCGCATCTTAACGTCGGCTCCTTCTCCAAGAAGCAGTTTCACGGCTTCCAGGTGGCCGTTGAGCGCAGCCCACATAAGGGCGGTCTTTCCCTGGTTGTCTGCCGCGTTGATCTCCGGACCTTTCTTCGGCTTTTCTTTTGAGACCCCATCTTTCTGCCTGTTCGCGGCCAGGAGAACAGGGTGGGTGTTTGCAGGCCCGGCAGCCCGAGCCGGTTCCGACCATTGCCCCAGGATCCCGGAAGGAGTCTCCCGGGAAGACTGACAAGCGTGGGTGGGGCCCGGTCCCAAACAGACCAGGAAACAATAGGCGGCCGCGATTTGCAGCATGAGGAAAAAAATGACTATTTTTGACCGTCTCATGTTAGCCGACTCCTTTCTTAAACGCTTTGAACAGGATAGCCTACCGGGCCTCTGCATTCAACAGAGTTCTCCCGATTGCCGGGCCCGTTCGCCCTGCGGAATGCTATTGCTGGCGTCCCATAACCAGAAAACCGGTAAGCCCCCGGCTCTGCCGGGGGTCATTTAACGTCAGCGATCAGAGCGTCGTTGAGCTGGTGGCACGCAGAATTCTTGCCGCTGTCAGAAAAAAGTATAGAATAAAGGGCGTAAGCGTGAACATTTCCGCCGGCATGGGAATTGCCGTGTTCCCGGACGACGGTGAAGACGGGGAACAATTGCCGGCAAACGCCGATACGGCCTTGTACATGGCCAAGGGCTCCGGCAAGAACGACTTCCGTTACTTCAACCGATCCGTTCCGGCAGGGGCACGGCGTCGAGCCAAAAGACCCGCGCCGGCGTGACGCGGGTCGGGCACATAGGAAGGCCGATGTCCTTTCGCGGTTGCCGCAGAAAGCGAGCATCAGGATGATCGAGCACGAAATGACAAAAGAGGAGCTGCTCGAAGAGCTGCGGGCGACGAGGAATCGTGTCGAGGAGCTTGAAGCGGCCGTACAGAGGCAATCGACCTCGCCTAAGGCCGAGAATTCTTCGGAGGAGCGCCCACCCGATAAAGAGGGAGACCGAGACCCTGCCGAAACGAGAGATTTCCTCCACGGTATACTCAACAGCTCGACACTGGTCTCCATAGTCCTCACCGACCTGGACCAGAACGTGCTCTTCTGGAATACCGGTGCACAGAACATGTTCGGGTATTCCTCGGAAGAAATGTTGGGCAGCAAGGTGACGCGTTTGTATCCTCCGGACTCTCTGGCCAAGGAGACCGTGGAAGCTCTGCGAACCATGGTGAGGAAGAAATCCGGGGCAGTCCACGGAAAGATGAAACAGCTATCCAAAGCAGGCGACGCGTTGACAATTTCCCTTGCCCTCTCACCCATGATGGATACCTCGGGAGAGGTCAAAGGCATATTGGGCGTAGGTCTGGACGTAACCGAAGAGGAGAAACAAGAGCTGGAAATACTGCGATTGTTCGATCAGGTCCGTAGAACCCAGGACGCAGCCATATTCGCCCTCGCCAAGCTGGCTGAATCCCGCGACGAAGAAACAGGGGCCCATCTGGTAAGAATTCAGAGCTACACTCGGCTATTGTGTGAGTGCATCGCAGGCAAAGAAGATTTTCGGGAAATCGTGACGCCCCAATACATTGAAGATCTCGTCCGGTCGGCCGTATTGCACGACATAGGAAAAGTGTCGATCCCCGATTCGGTTCTCCTGTCACCCGGAGGATTCAGTCCTGAGGATCATCGGATCATGATGAAACACACCATAGCCGGCGGTAAAGCCCTGGAGGAAGCAGCCGAGAAGCTCGGCGCGTCGAGCTTTCTCACGCTGGGAATGGAGGTCGCCTACTATCATCACGAACGCTGGGACGGTTCGGGCTATCCCTTCGGTTTGGCCGGAGAAGCAATCCCGCTTTCAGCCAGGATAGTGGCGGTCGCCGACGTTTACGACGCACTCACTACGGAGAGACGTTACAAGAAGGCCTTCTCGCACAAAGCCGCCTGCACCTCGATCGACGAGGGAAAATCCGCACAATTCGATCCTCGGCTCGTCGATGCGTTCATAAAGGCGGAAAAGGAATTCCGACAAGTTCGGGATACCGTGTCGGAATGAGCAGCGGAATGCCGGCTCGTCGGCCGAGCATTCCATGGTGTCGGTTCCTCTATGCAGATCCGGGAGTTGTACCTTCCTCGCCGTGCCGCCATTGTCTTCAAATCAGAAGCATTGATTTTCCCATCCGCATAGGTGAACGACCTCCCCTCAATTCTTTTGGTTATTGACATTCCGGACGGGCATTTGGTAGAAAGGTGGACGATCAGTCCCAGGCACCGTGGGGTGTTCAACAAGTGAAGCGAGCCGGTAGCAACGGCACCCAATGACATCGTGACGACAATGGCTCTCTCGGCCCGAGGCCCCATTTTGGGCCGGCCGGGAAGCGAGATCGGTCAGACGATCCATTACGCTCTGTTACGGATTGTTTGCCGGCAGTTGCTCACACGTGGACGGGTGAAATGTCGGTAGTGCGCGAGGGCCTGCTCTGCGTACAGAGGGAATCGTTTCTCTCACCGGCCGTTCGCGCGAGCGAACGAGGCTCGACGATCCTCTATCGGGGTTTTCCGAACACGCTCCCGCAAAGAGCACCCGCCGGTGGACACGCGGAACACTGCCCATTTGCCTCGGTGATTCACTATAGGATCGGTCGTGTATCAACCGCGCAAGGGACTTTCGTGAGGACAACGGGACCGATTATCGGCGTTGAGCCGATCGAAGGCTCATCGGCCTTCAAGATTGACGGTGCCGAGCATTCCAAGGAGCGGCACTATAAAAAGGGAGCTGACAGAAGATGGCGCACACCGAGTCCGTATCGGATACCTTAATGAACATACTTTCGCAGGCGGGCATCAGCAGTTCGGGCATCAAGGTTCGCGGAGAAGTGGATTACTCCAGATTCGTCTCGTATTGCGATGCGTTGGTTCGTGAGGGCTGCTTGACTCAATCCAAACGCAACGAGCTTGTTGTGGCCGGATTGCAGCGGATCAGTTCGGCGAGGGCTGCAAAAGGCACTGCTTGAGGGAAAAGAGGCGGCCTCAGAGGGGCCGGTGCCTTCATGAGTACCGAGGCCCGGAAAACTCTGCGGAGGCCTCCGCGTTCATCGAACTGCCAAAAGCTCTTGCGCCGCCACCATCAATTTGTCTACATCGAGAGGCTTGGTAAAGGACTTCTGGGCACCGAACTTCTCAGCAAGGTCCAAGTATAGGGCCGGTCCGACTATTCCCCCGCCCGAAATCGCGATGATTTTGATTTCCGGAAACTCCCGCCGAAACTCAATAATGGTCTGCACTCCCTCCTTTCCCGGCATCAGAATGTCGGTGACAATAAGGTCGGCCGGGCTCTGCAGATGTAGGCTCATGGCAGCCTCTCCCTCAGGTGCTTCCATTACTTCATGCCCTTCGCTCTCAAACAGGAACCTCAACATCTCCCGAATGTGACTGTCGTCGTCGATAACAAGAATCCGCGCCATAGGTAACGCTCCACGGGTATATCCCTAGGTCTGTCCTGACCAAAGCCGGAACTTGCCGCGACTAAGGGTCCGGTGCTCTTAGTGTGCCACAAATCCCCAGCGCCGCACTCTGCCCAAAGGCAGTGCCGGCAGAACCGAATTGAGCTTCATGATTGTCAAATCCAAAGCTCGCGGTAGGCTACGTTCCACGCAGGAGGGGGCCGCTCATTCCGTGGGGTTTCTGCCGACCATATCCCGGCGGTGCTCAACGGTACACAAAACCGCTGAGGGTGTCAAAGAGAACTATGGTGGAGCGCTTTGAAAGTTGCGGGAAACGCAGGAGCCTTGGAGTCATCAGGAGGCCTACGAATAGCCTCCTGCGCTCCGCTATCGGGTCTGCCATAAGTCTCACGGAGGCGCCGCCAATCTTGGAAAGACTGCACCGATCTCCGGCGACAATGTTATCGAAGGCTCATTGGCATTGAGCTCGAGGAATGCCGCAACGTTCAATGAGCGGCACTATATGTTACCGCAACAAACCTATGCGTGGCAGCGAAGGGAACGCGGTCGATCCTTCCACCGGTGGAAGCGTACCGACGATTCCTTGTACGTCTGCCGACTTCGGACCGGTCGCCTACGCCGAGGCAACCGGTTCGAGCACGAGATCCACGAGCTCATCGACTGCGGAGGCGAGTACCACCTCGACTCCTTCAGTCACTTCTGCAGGCAGAGACCGAATGTCAACCTCATTGCTCTTGGGAAATGCGGCAATCTTAACGCCGGCCCTCTGCGCGGCAAGGATCTTTTCCCGTACGCCGCTGACCGGCAAGATTCGCCCGTGAAGACTCACTTCTCCGCTCAAGGCCACATGGCGGCGAGCAGGTCGAGCTGTGAGAAGGGAGATGAGCGCCAGAGCTATGGTTACCCCGGCGGACGGCCCGTCTTTGGGAATGGCCCCTGCAGGAATGTGGACGTGAATATCCCGGTTGACGAAGAAATCGGGGTCGATCTTCAAACGATCGGCGTTGCTTCGGATGTAGCTGAGCGCTGTCTGGGCGGACTCGCGGAGCACGTCCCCCAACGAGCCGGTGAGTATGAGCTGCTGCGCACCCTTCATGAGGGTAGCCTCCACGGAGATGATCTCTCCGCCGAATTCGGTCCAGACCAATCCCGTCGCCGCTCCTACCCGATTGTCCTCGTCGGCCATTTCGTGACTGAATTTTCTCGGCCCGAGAAATCTTTCAACCATCGGCTCGTCCACCACCACCTTGAAGTCGTCGGCTCTCTCCTTCAAGTGAATAAGCGCGAGCTTCCTGCAGACATTGGCGATCTCTCTTTCCAGATTCCGAAGCCCCGATTCCCGCGTGTATTGTTGCACGATCATTGACACTGCAGAGTCGGTGAAGCCCACTTCTTTCCCCTGCAAACCGTTGTCTCTCAACTGACGGGGAATGAGATAGTGTTGCGCAATCTTGCGTTTCTCCTGTTCCGTGTATCCGGGAAAGGTGATGACCTCAAGTCTGTCCAGGAGAGGTCCGGGGAGATTCTCTACCACATTGGCCGTTGCAATGAACATGACCGCTGAAAGATCAAAGGAAACGTCCAGGTAATGATCGATAAAATTTGCGTTCTGCTCCGGATCCAGGATTTCGAGAAAGACGGATGCGGGATCTCCTCTGAAGTCCTGGCCGATCTTGTCCATTTCGTCCAACATGAAGACCGGATTGTTCAAGCCCAGATTGCGAATCTCACCAATGATTCGGCCGGGCATGGCCCCTACGTATGTCCGTCTGTGTCCGCGCAGCTCCGCTTCGTCCCGAAGCCCTGCAAGAGAGATACGCACGAATTTTCTCTGCATTGCCTCGGCTATCGCCCTGCCGATCGACGTCTTTCCCGTCCCGGGAGGGCCTGAGAAACAGAGGATCGGTCCGCGGGTAATGCATGTGTGCTGTTTTCTCTCCAGAATTCTCTTGACCGTATTGCGGAGCTCATCCAACTTGAACGGCTTGGTCAGGTAGTCGGCCGCCCCTTTGGTCAAGGCGTTTACCGCGGAATCCACCGTGGCGTGGCCGGTCACCATGATGACGTCCGTCAATGGCGATATATGTTTGATGGACTCAATGAGCTGGATACCGTCCATCTTCTCCATCTTCAAATCGGTGATAACAAGATTGAATTCTCTACCGGCGAGCTTCTCCAGCGCCTCCTTGCCGTTGGCCGCGATCTCGACTGCATGTCCTTCCTTGCGCATGACGTGCTCGATGTTGGTGCGTGCCATTTCTTCGTCGTCCACAACCAGGACGCTGAATTGGCAGGTACTCCGTAGCGTCCTGACGGCAAGATACTCCAGTATCCGCTCTTTGACGTGCTGCAGACCGTGGTGCTCGGTTTCCAGTATTTTTTCCGCGCGATTGAGGTCCAGATTGTCGTCGGTATGGCGGTTCCACGGAAGCGCCGCGAGGTAATCGATGTAGTTCAGTCCAATGGCATATTCCGCTGCCGATGGGTCCGTCTTTTCCAAGCGCTCCAGCTCCTTCAAGGCTACGGCTGCCGCCTTTTCCGGCAAACGGGCCTTGTCGAGCGCGTTGCGCAGATCGATAAGCTCCTGGGGAAGCGCAGGACGCTCTTCCTGGTTCTTTCTGAATAGTGCCATGTGTCAAGACTCCGGAGGTTGCGCTGGACCGTGTGAAGTCATTTGACCCACACGTTGAAGGGACCTGCCTGGGTTGAATTCTTATTCTTTGCTTGACGCTCGGCGGTTTGCTTCCAAGTGAGGTAACCCATGCCGACCCGGCGTAATTATAGAGTTAAAACGCCTTCGCGGCAACCTCAATAGTCACGGTCGGTAGGGCACGGGAGTCGAGCGCGCCGCGGACCGATTCGGCGAGGGCTTCACGTTCTGTTGCAGATTGTAACAACGGTCCAATCCCGTGCAATAAACGGTATCCAGTTGATATCATGGGTTCAACGGTACCGAGAGCCCTCATTGTTACAATACGCAACACCATATCAAATTCTTCCGCAGTGCACCTTCTTGTTGGTTATACTGTAATATCAATATGTTGAGCCTGGAATTATAATGTGGCACGCATATTGTATTGAACGAAGACAAGCACAGAGACTTAACAGACTCAAAGGAGCTCGTGAGATGAGAAGCTGGAGAGAAAGATGGCAGATGCTGGCGGCGGCGGTGGCGTTCGCCGAAGCCGGTGAATGGAGCACGGCTCGGAAAATGGTGGAAACGGCAGATCGAAGGGAATCGGTCAAGGTCGTCACCACTGCCAAGAGAATCCAGGAAAGGCCCCGGAAGCAGTCCTATCGCATGTGAGAAAGGGCAATGCCGGGTTGCATGAACCGCCCGGCCTTTTCCCTTTTCCAGGGAATAGACTTCCCCGATTACCAGGAAGAAATCATAATAGAGGAGGCTTGTTATGGAGGCGCGTTCCGACGCAAAGAAGAAAAAAGCTCTTGTCAAAACAGCTATTTTTGGTGCCGTTTCCGCGGTGCTGTACGCAGCGGTTTTCACCCATGCCAACTTCATCGTGCACTTTTTCGCCAAAGGCGGCGTGTATGCCGCATTGCCGGTAGCGACGGTTTTTGTCTTTTCCTTTGCTCACGGTTCTTTTGCGAGCAATTTGTGGTCGGCCCTCGGCATCGAAGCCATAACCAAGCAACCTGCCAAGAGGCCCACGGTGGCGGCTCCCCGTCCCGCTCAAAGACCTCGCCCTCGCGTGCGCATGAGCGTGTAGCCACGGGTAGGCACATCCTATTGTGACTAGGAGGAAAAGCGAATGCACGACGTAGCGGCTGAGGGTTTGAAGTTCATCGATCTTACATGGATAAATGTGGGATTCCTCTTTACGATCGGCTTTATCGGCGGTCTCGTGAGCGGCTTTATCGGGTCGGGAGGGGCATTCGTGCTGACCCCGGGAATGATGAGTCTCGGAGTCCCGGCGGCGGTAGCCGTTGCCAGCAACATGTGCCACAAGTTTCCCAAGGCTATGGTGGGCGCGTACAAGCGATACAAATATGGTCAGGTGGACATTAAGCTTGGGGTTATCATGGCGGCTTCCGCCACCGTGGGAGTCCAGGTGGGGATCAAGATACAGGAGATGATCCTTGCCAAATGGGGGCCGGCCGGCTCGAATCTCTACGTGAGCGCCGCATTCGTTGCGGTGTTGGTGATCGTAGGCGGTTACGTTTTCTACGACGCGTTTGCGACCAAAGAGGGGCAAGAGAATAAGATCCCCGAGTTGGCCAGGAGGCTTCAGGCGATCAATCTGCCGCCCATGATGACGTTCAAAACGGCCAATTTAACAATCTCGTTGTGGTTTACCATTCCGGTGGGGTTTGCAACGGGAATGTTGGCCGCCACCATAGCTGTAGGCGGGTTCGTCGGGGTGCCGGGAATGATCTACATGGTCGGTGCTTCGAGTCTGATTTCTTCGGCCACGGAGCTGGTAATCGCCTTCCTTATGGGATTCGGCGGCACGGTGAAATGGGCCCTAAACGGCATGGTGGACATTCGGCTGACCCTGATCATTCTGGCGGGATCCCTGCTGGGGGTGCAACTTGGCGCCATCGGGACCACCTACGTTAAAGATCACATGATCAAGGTCGTCATGGGGACCATCATGTTGATCGTTGCGGTGAGCAGAGGCTTGGCGATACCTCGATATCTAACCAACCTGGGTGTTATGTCCACATCCGATTCCCTCCTCAACTTACTGGACAAAGTGAGCTTTGTAAGTATGTGTTTTGCCCTGGGAGTCGGCGCCGTCATCATCCTGGGAGCCATGATCAAAGGAAAACGTGCCGCCTACAAGGAGCAGGCTCTGGAGACTGTGCCCGCTGCGGAAAGTTTCGAGCATGTTTAATCGTATCCTCGTGGCTGTTGACGGCTCGGAATCGAGCCTCAACGCCCTAAGGCAAACATTCCCCCTGGCTCGTGCCGAAGGGAGCACCATCCGAGTTGTTGCGGTGGTGCCCCCTTACGAGGGGGAGCTCAGGCTTGTGGGCGTCAGGCAGAACGTGGCGGAGATGATGAGTGAGCCGTACGTCAACGCTCTCAAGGACGCTCTGGAATTGGCCGAAGCAGCCGGAGTGCGGGTGGAGGCGAACCTGGAGCATGGCGAGCCACACGAGATAATCGTGGAGTTGGCCGAAGCACAGCAGTGCGATCTTATCGTGGTCGGCGTGAGAGGCTGTAATCCTGCGGACCAGGTCCTCCTCGGCAGCATGACGGCAAGAGTTATCGGATACAGTCATACGGACATTCTTGTGGTGCCCAAAGACAGTTCCATGGGTTTGAACCACATTCTCGTCTCCGTTGACGGTTCGGAATCAAGCAAGGGCGCTATGAAGTCGGCAATCGATTTCCACCGAGCCTACGGCAGTGCCGTCAAGGTGATTGCCGTTGCCGACGTCCCTCCCCACATTTATGGCGTGGATCCTTCCGTTGCCGACGTCCTGATCGGCAAGGCCCGCAAGGACCTTGAGGAAGTGACAGCCGCGGCCGAGGAGGCCGGAATCCGGGTGGAACCGCTCCTGAGAGAAGGCGACCCGGCCGAAATCATTACTCAGTTGGCTCAAGAAATGAAGAGCGACCTGATCGTCATGGGCTCCCACGGCAGAACAGGGTTGAGACGATTGCTCATGGGGAGCGTCACCGAACGGGTCGTCGGGCACGCCGGCTGTCCGGTTCTTGTGGCGAGAAGACTCTAGCGTGGACAACCTTTCCCGTCGCCGGCGAGACTCCGCCGACAATGCGACGTGGCGGGCGCTCACCCCGAGGGATGTTGAATCAGCCCCCTACACAAACCGTTGATTTCGCCGCACAGTGAAACACGTATCACATCCGACGCCTGTCTCGACAAACAAGCAATTCTCATTCAAGCCTGTATCTCTTGATCTTGCGCCACAGTGAAACGCGGTCGATGCCGAGAGTTTCCGCCGCCGCCGACTTGTTGCCGCCCGACTCCGTCAGGACCTGTTTGATGTACCTGATCTCCTGTTCCTCAAGCGTCGGAAGACTGCCGTCTTTACGCCTGAACGTGGTGATTCTGAAATCCTTGATGTCGTCGGGGAGATGTCGCGTATCGATCACACTCTCGGTAGCGAGAGCGATCCCGCGCTCAATGATGTTTTCCAGCTCACGCACGTTCCCGGGGAAGTCGTAATCTTTGAGGATATCCAGCACCTCTTTTGAGAGGGTCGGCGAGGGGCGCCCCATGAGGCCTGCGTGCTTGTCGAGGAAGAACTGCGCGAGCAGCGGTATGTCGCCTCTGCGCATGGCAAGGGGCGGCAGTGCCAGGGAGACCACATTGAGCCTGTAATAGAGGTCCTTGCGGAACTCGTTGGTCTGCACGGCTTCCTGGATGTTGCGGTTGCTTGCCGCGATGAGCCTGACATCCAACTGGATCGTGGCGGTCCCGCCCACGCGCATAAGTTGTCTCTCCTGGATCGTCCTGAGAAGTTTCACCTGCATGTTGGTGGACATCTCGGTAATCTCGTCGAGAAAGAGCGTGCCCCCATTGGCCAGCTCTATAATACCTGATTTACTCGAGTCCGCTCCGGTATACGCGCCCTTTTCATGGCCGAAAAGCTCGTTGGTAAGGAGGTCCTCGCTAAAGGCGCCGCAATTGACGGCCATTAACGGACCTTCGTGTCTGTTGCTCTGCTCGTGGACGAAACGGGCCAGGAGCTCCTTGCCCGTGCCCGATTCACCGGTAATGAGGACGTTGCAATCGGTCGGCGCTATTTGGCGCGCGGTTTCAAGGATTCTCATCATGGCGGAGTCTTTGGTGATGATCTTCACCTGGCCCGCGTCCCGGAACTTCTTGAGATCCTCCTTCAGTTGGAGGTTTTCGTCCCTCAGACGAATTTTCTCCACCGCCTCCGCCACTATCTTGCGCACCGCGTCGATACGGTAGGGCTTTGACACGTAATGGTACGCACCCTTCTTCATGGCCTCGATAGCCGTGTCCACCGTGGCATAGCCGGTGATCATGATCACTTCGGTCCCCGGATGATTGCGACGGCATTCTTCGAGGATCTGCATGCCGTCCACCTTTTCCATCTTCAAATCCGTGAGCACGATGTCAAACCGGTTTGATTTGAGACGATTGAGCCCCTTGGTCCCGCTGTCTGCCGTGACGATCTCATACCCCTGTTTTTTGAGAATGTGCTCGAGATTGATGAGCGCCATCTCCTCGTCATCGATGATAAGTAGTCGCGGTGGATCGTTCATTCCTTGGGCTCCTCTGAGGGAAGGGTTACGACGAAGGTGGTGCCTTCGCCCGGGGTGCTCTCCACTTGAATCGTACCCTGGTGTCTCATGATGATGTCATGGGTGATGAAGAGGCCCAACCCGGTGCCATGGCCCACATCCTTGGTGGTGAAGAATGGATCGAAAATCTTGGCGAGCTGTTCTTCGGGAATTCCGCGTCCTGTGTCTCTGATCCGTATCTTGACCATGCCGTCTTGCAACTTCACGGCTCTGATTTTGACTTCTCCTTCTCCCTCGATGGCCTGGAACGCATTTGAGATAAGATTGACGAAGACCTGTTCCATCCGGTGCCTATCTACGAACACCCGGAGCTGATCGTCAACGTTGGTGACGACACTGACTTGTGAGGGTATTTGGCCGCGGAGCAACATCAAGGTCTTGTCCATGAGATCTTTCACGGGCAGAGATTCCTTGGAGAAATCTTTGCTTCGGGAGAATTCCAGCAGATTCAGGACGATATTGCGGGCTTTCTCCACCTGCTCGAGCACCTTGCGTAGAAGCGTTCTCTGGAATTCTACGTCTGCCTCGTCCAGCTCCTCGAGGAGGATTTCGCAGGACGAAGAGATATTGGAAAGGGGATTATTGATCTCATGGGCCACCCCGGCCAACATGGTACCCAGTGAGGCGAGTTTCTTCGACTGCACGAGTTGGCCCTCACGCTCCTTCAACCGAATGGCCATACGGTTGAAGGAGTTGTACATGTCCCGTATCTCCCGTTCCGGGGGAAGGTTCTCAATCGGCTCGAATTCTCCTCGTGCTATCTTGTTCGTACTCTCTTCCAGCAGTTTCAGCGGCCTCATGACCTTAGTGAAAAGGAATCCGCCTGCGGCCCCCAATCCCAGACCCACCACGGCCAGTCCCAGGATAAGCAGTTTGACCGTGGTTCGGAGAATGCCTTTTATCGACGTTCTCTTTCGCTGGGCAACTTCTTTGGCAAATGCGGCAATTCGCGTGCCGGTCTTTCTGATATCCGCCTCCCTTTGGCTGCGGGCCTCCGGGGTTGCAAAACAAAGATCCCGATTCGCCAGGTCAGAGCACTCCGCGATCAACCGTTCGTATTCACCCAAGTCCCTTCTGAAGCCATCGGTGTCCGCTTTTGAGGTGAGCGTTTGAATGATTTCCACATTCTTGTCCAGTAACTGTTTCACCCTTGCCAAATGGTAGTCCACGGTTCTCAACGACTGCGAGTCATGGTACAGGAAATAATTCTTTTCGAAGCGTCTCACCTCCAGCACCGACTCCTCAAGTTTGCTCACGTCCTCAAGGATGCTGACCTTGAGCTCCAGTTGGCGCATGAAGTAATAGCTGCCCATGATGGTGGCCGCCATGAACAAATAGACCGCTCCTACTCCTATGATCACTTTGTGCCTGATGCTAAAGAGGGATTTGTTCATGTGCGATCCTTGGCCTGGTCTGTGGAGATCTCTGAGTTTACATCACTCGGGATAGAGAAAGGCAACTTTCGTGCCATTCGCCTCCAACCGTGCCGTCAGGAGCGCACGCGCGCGTTGGGTCAATGCCTGCGGGAGTTCGCGCATACGACTCGGTCCGAGTCTGCTCGGTCTCGCCTCCTCTTATTGTAAACGATCTGTTGCATAATGCAACACCACGTCTCCTATCGGCCGGTACGGGAAAAGAGGATTGAATTTTCTCTGCTCGGACGGCGGTGGAAAATGACTGTTGCACAACGCAACGCGTCTTTTCGGGGCAGGGGCGATTGAAATACGAATCTCACTTCAACGGTTCGATTCGGCAATTTGAAAGAAAGCGACTATTCTTCGTGCAGGAGGCAGGGAGGGAATTGCCGAACGAAACGTGGTTTCCCGACGAATCACATCGGTTTGCAAGGGCAACGCGTTCAGGGAGGTGGTGGAGCCGTCCCGATGTTACATTTTGCAACATCACCCCCTCGCATGCAACGGCACCGTAACCAACCGTAATCACAAAGCTCCTCTTTCTCAAGTCCTCGACGTGTTGCAAAGCGGTACATGATGAGGGCCGGCCGCGGTGTCGGCCATTACCCTCCTCGGCACGTTTGGGGCCTCTCGGGCCGGTTTCGGCACGATGGCACGGAATTTGTTACGCAGACGTCAGATACTTCGGGAGGTCTCCATGAAGAAGACGAAAGACAAGATTACTGCATTACTGAATGCCATCACCTTCGCCGAATCAGGTGAGCATGAGACCGCGGTTCAGTACCTGGAGGAAGCATCCCCGCCGGCGGAGGCCGAAGTGTCGAGCGAACACTCCGATCCTACCTTTGTAGCCAAGAAGACGAGAAGTCTGCGGCAGAGACTCGAGGAGCACCTGACGGCAATGGCATTCGCGGAAGCCGGCGATTTCCGATCTGCCGGAGAGATACTGGGAGTCCAGGAAAGACAGAGAACCGTTCTGCTTGCCATTGAAGGCGAAGACCCCGATCCTGCCAGTTTCAACTATGCGGCGAGTTTGTGCAGGAGGCTCGATGCTCGGATGTCGGTTCTCGTTATTACGGGTGCTCGCGGCGACGAAGCCGGAACTGAGAGAATCAGGGCTTTGTGTAAGAGACTCGAGGGTGACGGGATTCCCGTGAACGTCGAGACCACCCGGGGAGAATCAAACAGGCACCTGGTCGATTATGCGAAGCACCACAAGGAAATTATTACCGTGGTCTATGACTCGCCCAAGACGCGACAGCGCACCTCCGAATCAAAAGCGTGGCAGCGAATTGCAGAGGAATTGTCCAACAAGCTCTCCATACCCCTTGTGACGGTCCTGTCCAAACAGCAGATGGGCATTCTCACCTAGCCTCCGGCGCGCGCGGCAATCAGTCGCCGTCCGGGGGGGCGGATTTTACCTTCACGTGCATTTTAAGGACGTTCCTGCCCTCATTTCTCTCGTATTCAAGGGAATGACAACTTTTGCGTACCAGATGAATCCCCAGACCGCCGGGCTCGCGCTCGGCAATGGGTAGGGTGAGGTCCGGAATCGGAATGGAAAGGGGATCGAACGGGTGCCCGTCATCGGAACAGACGATGGCTACGTGCTCATCCTTCAATTCAACAGTCAAATCTATACGATGCGATTTTCCGTCGCGGTAGGCGTACTTGAGAATATTCGTGAGCACCTCTTCAAGCACCAGATTCACGGTGTACACTGCCCGGGGGGCAACGTCACAATCCTCCAGGAACTTGTTCACCTCTTCAATGGACCGGGCCACCTCATCGAGAGTGGTCGGCACGCACATATCCAGCACCCGGTTCATCAGACTCTCCGGACGTTCATCTTTGGTCATTGTTCTCTCACAAACATTGCGTAATTCTCAAGGGAAGACGGGACAATTACCGAAAGACTATTTCCACTCTACGGTTTTGCCGCATGTGCTCGTCGGAATCGTTGGGAAATTTGGGCCTGGAGTACCCGAAGCCCTGGGTCAGAATTCTTGACGGGTCAATCCCGGTTTGTTCCACCAGAAATTGCTTCACCGTTTGAGCGCGTCGTTCGGAGAGCTCTTGATTGCGTTGGATGTCCCCACGGTCGTCCGTGTGTCCCTCGACCACAAAGCTCACATCCCTCATCTGCGACGACCCCAGAGCCTTTCCGATCTCCTCCAATTGCGCGACGGACTTGTTGTCCGCTATCTCGTACGACCATTCTTCGAAAAGAATATTGCTGAACTGCTGACGCTCCTTCCGCACCGTGTAATTCTTGAACCCCATTGTCTTCATCTTGCCGTTGGAGGACCGATCCTTCCGGAACTCCCCGACGATCTTGTCGGCACTCCTGAATGCCCCCGGATCTGCCGCCAGATCCTTCTCCACAGTTTTCAGTGAGTCCTGAATCTTTTTGTCCCCCGGCTTGAGGCTCAAGGCCTTCTTGTAAGCATCTCGGGCAATGCCGTACCGACCCTGGAGCCAGTAGATGCGTCCAAGGGATGCGTAGACCTCCACGAGATCCTTTTCATATGTCAGGGCTTTTTCATAGTTCTGAGCGGACTCGTCGAGGAGCTTCGAGTGCCCGACAACGTCCTTGTCTTGGAGCGCCAAGTCGCCCAGTGCATCGGCGAGCTTAACCCTCGCCGCAACATGAGACGGACACAGACTGAGAATCTTTGTGTAAGCATAACGGCATTCCGCCGGCTCATGCAAAACGTCCACCACGCGCTTGTATTGCTCCTCAGCGGTTTTGCATTGTGAGGTTTGTGCCTGCACCGTAGAGAGTGTCAACCCAACCATGAGCCCAACGAGTGCCCCTACTTTGGCCGTCCATGTCCTCGATCCCACCAGGTACCTCCCTCGATTTCAGTTGATCTCTCCCACAAGAATGAATGAAGCCCAGAAGAAAGGGTGCTCGAAACCCATCTCCCGAACCTCCTTGCGTGCCATCTGCAATGCCTCGAGTTTGCTCTTCCCCTCGGCAAGGCGTTTGAGAAACACGTCCGCCAAACGTACCGACGATTCCGCATAGACGCTCCACAGGCTCATGAGGACGGATTTTGCGCCGGCGTACTGAAAGGCCCTCCCCATTCCCATGGTCCCCTCTCCCGAAATGTCGTCCCCGAGACCGCTTCGGCAGGCAATCAAGCTGACGATGTCCGCGTTCATGTCGAGCTCCATAACCTCACTCATTCTGAGAAGATTGTCGGCCAGCGGAGGAATCATACTGAGCATTAGAATGGGCTCGTCCACCTCGGGGAGGAAATCGCGCCCAAAATAACCGTGGGTGGCAAAGAGCACATTACTATATGACGGCATACGGGGAACGACCTTTTGTCGGAACACCTCGATCGTGGCATTCTTGCCCGTGAAGATATCGACCTTCCCTTCACCGAGTCGTTCCTTGCACGCATCTGCAAGCGGTTGAGTCTCCTCGAGCGGTTCGAATGCCTCGGACAAGTTCTTGAAAGTCTCCGGCGACAACAACCTCAAACTCGCGGAAGGTGATTTATCAGTTTGGCTATGGGAGGATTCCCCTCTCAGGAGGCGATCAATTTCTTCTCGTCGTTGGGCGTCCATCGCTTCGGGAGAAGACGGCACCTTTTCAGGATTACCCGTAACCGGATTGGCCACGACGAGCATCTTGTCGGCCGCCGTTGGGCTTTTGGTCCGATTCCTGGCAAGAGTCAGGGCAGTAATGGACTGCCAATAGGAGATGGGATGACTGTCGGCGAGAAACGCTACGTCCACAGGGGCAGGAATTTCTCCCTTGGAATCTATCCGGCCACCTTTGTTGGACGGGAGCATCTCAAAGGGAAGAACGGCCAGCAAACCGTCCGGGACGACAATGACTGCTGCGTCGGAGGGCAGATCTTTGAGTACTTCTCCGACGAGAAGATCGAAAAGCTGTTCCCCGGCCCTGAGATCGAAACTATTCAGATGCTCCCACTTCCCGATATGCTCGAGCGGTTCCCGATAAGCACGTACCATGGCGTTGAGGTCCCTTCTGGCTATGGGCCGGAAGAACCCTCGGATCACCTTCTTTCCCTGGGTGAGATAAACGAGAACCCCCGTGTCCGTCACCTCATAAGCCAGGACAAACTCATTCTCCTTGAGCCCGGACTTGTCCAGGGGAGTGGGCTTGGGAAACCTCACGGCATAGAAATCCGGGTACTTGCGTTTGATTTGGGCCTTTATCTTCTCATACCGGTCTCCGAGGCGCTGACGCTCGGATTCCAGCTTCCCGACCAACGATTGATCCCCGCCCCGGCCCCGACATTCCTCCAATCGCTTGTACGTGGTACGCAAATCGATTTCGGTCCGGGTCAGCTCGTCGGAGAGCTTCCGGTCCACTCCAAAGGACGCACCGCCGATTTTTTGTGCCAGTTTGTCGGCAAACGATCGTGCTTTGGTAAACTCCGCGGCCTTGAGGGAGCCTTCCTTATCTCCCTTCTGCATGCGAACTCGTGCCAGTCCTTGATAGGGGACCACATGTTTCATTCCCAAGACCTCTTCACCATGGAGAAAGGTCTTCTTCAAGTACGGGTCAAGGGTCTCTCGAATCTTTTCCGCGTCGCCGACGGCCCTCTCGTACTCCGATTCCGCTTTGGGCCAATCCTTCATTTTTTCATATGCCAACCCAAGCCCTGTTGAGGCAAGAAAGGCATACTTCAAGCTACCCACTGACGCTGCCAGGGTCCGCAGCTCCTCAAATCGGCGCACAGCCCTCTTGGGATCCTGCTCCAGGAGTAACCGGCCCCACGCGTAATCAAGGAGCATCCGGTCGTTTCTCTCCTCGGGTTTGATTGCCGCATCCGCCTCTTTGAGCAGGGCACGGGCTTGGTCAAGATCCTGTTGCCTAGCCCCCGACCCATTCCGCTTCACCTTGACGTAACGGTGCTTTTCTAAATAAAAGAGGGCGAATTTGCAGAGTGCTTCCCCCTTGGGCGCGCCGATTTGGTCTTTCAGTGCAATCGCCTGCGTGAATTTCTCTCGCGCCAGATGATCTCTACCGCTCCTGGTCAGCGCAGTACCCAAGTCAAAGTCCGTGTTACTGAGAAAGAATCTGTCGCCGATATCGGACTGGATTTCTGCTGCTTGGTCGTAATGTGCGATAGCCGCTTCGAAGTTGCCATAGTATTCCGCCAGATTGCCGAGTCTCAAAACTGCTGTGGCGAGCAGCCGACGATTGTTGATTGCTTCCGCAAGGGCAACGGCCTCATCGGAGCATTGCTGGGACTTCATGAGGGAGCCCTGGTCCTTGTAGACCCAGGCCATGTTGTGAAGAGCCCACGCCTGCCCGGATTTGGTATCTGTCTCCTTCGAGACGTTATAGCACTCGCGGAAATAGCCGAACGCCTTTCCGTAATCCCCATAGGCAAGGTAGACGATGCCGAGATTGTTCAGGGTCTCAGCATAGAACTGCTTGATCGCAAGTTTCTTTCTTATTCTCAGCGCTTCGTTGTAGAGGCGAACGGCCTCGTCGTAATTCCCTCTCTTTCTCTGCACATTCCCCATATTGTTGAAGACGAAGGCCTGTTCCGCGGGGCCGGCAAACTCCTTGGACAACCTGAGCGACTCTTCATATTCCGCCAATGCCCGATCGTAATCCGCCTTCGTCTCGTCGATGTGCGCCAGGTTGTTCAACACACTAGCTTTTTCCTTCTGGTTGTCGATCTTCTCGAAGAGTTTCAGTGCCGTTCTGTAGTATTTCTCCGCCTCTGGAAAGATCTGCTGCTCTGCAAGTATCCACCCTCTCCGTTGAGCCAGCATCGCCTTTTGGGCCTTGCTCAGCTTGGAGCCCATCACCTGCTCGGCTCTATCCAAGTCCTGCGTGGCGGAATCGAATTTGGAAAGATAGATGTAGACCTTCGCCCTGTTCATCCAAAGCTGGAACAATTCAGGCACGTCCTTGGACCCGCCGGAGCTCAGCATCTCTTCGGCCGGGTCGAACCACAGCAAGGCCTCGGAAAAGTCGGATTTTTCGGAATAGACTCTCGCCCTTACGTGAAAGACCTTCGCTCGCTCGTTAGTCTTGCCGAGCTTTGCAAAAATATTCTCGGCGGTCTGCAGAGATTCCAGGGCACGGTCGTATTGCGCCATGTCAAGATAGGTTCTGGCGATGTAGAATGTGGCGACTCCTTCGCAATACCGGTCACCTCCACACGATCGCAGCATCTTTTCAAATGTCTCGAGGGCCTTGGCCGGCCGTCCCTGATCGAGCAGTTTTTGACCGGCCTTGTGCAGCGCAACGGGAGAAGATGAATCCACGGCCCTTGCCGGGGCGGGGCCCAATAATCCCGTGAGGCCGAAAAGTGATGCGAGGACCGCAAAAGATCTGAACGGCGCGCAGAACCCCAAAATCTTCATGGTAACTCCTGATCCGAAAAGCTAACGCTGCGCGCAGACCACACGGGGAAAAAAGAAATCTTCCATCGGAAAACGGTGCCGCAGCATGCGTCGCTCTGTTCATCGGCCGCGAAATGGTCGGCGAAATCAGTTCGCTCCGGGACTGGCTTTCATCCGGAAAATACTGAGCCATATGTCTGGAAGCCGTCACCTCCGGTTCAAAAACATCCGTCCCGGAACCCCCTAAGCACCCAATGACGCCAGTGTTCTTTTTTGCCCGTCCCGGGGCTCGGGAGTGTTGACTACGGACCGAGAAGCTTTAAGCCGGCTCCTGATTAGGCCGGAACCGAATGTCAGGGGATAAGATAGGTTCTTCGCCACTTTCCCCGCCAAATCTCTCCCAGTAATTCTACACTGTACTGACTCCCCTGGCAACCGTCCCGGCAGCCGCCCGGAGTGGAGGTAATCAGTGCGAATTCATCGGTCCAGGGAGCTCCGGGACCGTGTCGACCCGGAGACCAAACGTAAAACTCACGCAATGATTCGGGCCCGAGGCTGCAGCCGAGCATTCCCCGGTACCCCCTTCGAGTCGGCTTCACGGAGCAATCCCTGTCCCTTTTCCGCGCCAAGACCGCAGTTTAAATCTCAAACCTGTCAAAATGGGTAAGTCCTGCCTCATATAGGGGCCACGGTGACCAAAGTGCCTAATTAAGCCCTGTAATGGCCACCAAGAAGCTCAGATTACGAGCGGGAAGGATCAGAGAGCCATGTGGCTTTAAAAGGGGCCTTTGGTGGCCTGGGTGCAGGGCTTTAGGGCAAAAAATGATCATGCGCCACATGTATTAACATTAGCTTTCCAAAAGGTTAACCCAAGGTTCTCTAAAATAGCGCATTATTACATAAAAATTCATCTACAGAAACCAGGACAACATATGGAAAATACTAAATGATATCTATTTGGCCCCAAATAAGCCCTTACGTATTTTTTTCTTGACATCGCAAAAGAGATCGCGGTAGATTGACACAACTCAGAAAAGGATTTGGTTAACTGTTGTTATTTGTGTGGCTTAGGAGGTAATCGATATGCCCAGGAGTCGTCTTCTCTTATCCTTGTCCATCACGTCCGCGCTGGTGATGCTTTTGGCCCTCACGGGATGGTGCGGGGGGCCTGTTGGCGCATCAAGCGCGCAGCAAGGCAACCAGCAACCGGGGAATTTTGGCGGCCAAACTGCCGCCGATGTGGGGGGAGCTGCGAACGGCCTCTCGGTGTCCGGTGGTGTTGGCTCGGCAACCGCCAACGGGACCGACGGGACCAGCCCTTACGTCAACTTTGAAGATGTCGGAATCAAGAGCAGCCAGATTCTACAAACGTGGGATTGGCGCGCTATCTATCAGCTTCCGGCTCCCGGCTGCCGGGACAGTTTTGCCCGGATCACAGGACAGTGGGATTACATCTATTGGAAAGCGAGTCAAGGGTCTTACACCGGCCCTATCCATCCCTTCCTGACGGGCGGACAAGATCTCGAAGCGAAACTGACCCTCAACATCTGGTCGATCAACGGGGATTTCTACCTCGGCGACCTGGGGAACTGGTGGAGCGACTCGTCGGCCATCAAGATCGGCCCCAGGCTCCAGTGGATGAACTACAACGACCGCTTCAAGCTGAGCAACGAATTCACCGGCCTGGACGATTCACGCGCTCGCTCCTACGCCATGTTCGGATTCGGTTTGGTCGGCGAGATCGACTTGGCTAAATTGGTGGGTATGCGGTACGGCTTCACCGGCCCCCAGCACAACCGGTTCGCTCCGGTGCTCGGATTCCTCGCCACGGTGGGTGGAAGCGGCAACATGCGCTATGACACATGGGAGCTTTCTCTCAAGCTGGTGAGCACCCCCGTACTCTCGTCCGTCTGGGGAGCTGACGGCCCGAAGCTGACAGCGAACATCGGTCTCATGGGATTCAGGTTCAAGCAGACGCTGGACCGTGTGACCGGAGCCATCAACAGGCCGTCGTCGGCTGATCTCAGGTTGACGATACCTTTTGGCTCGGCAATTCTCGCTTTCTGACAAGATCGATTCGATATGGCATCCTAGGGCAAAAGGGGGTGGCTATGGCCACCCCCTTTTGACGTTCTGGCAGCAAGCCCCCCCCAGCATGAAAGGGGGCTGCGCGGAGGCGATATGTCTCTCTCGCCCTTGAGCATGCGAGCACTTGGCCAGGGTTTACCGAAACAGGTTAGTTCAGAGAGCCCTTGCGCGACGTGAGCCGGGCTCGTAGAATCGGGGAGGATACAACTGCCTGTGGCGATCGTGGTGCTTATCCCATCGCGCACCCCGGCCGGGATTGTGTGTACGTTCCTTGGGCATAAGCTTCATTTGAGCGCCGGGAGGCCAAGGAGCCTCCGGTACCCGAATTTTGGAGCCAGTGTCACGTGCATGTTGCCGGAAGGATGGAGCGGGGCGGGTCCGCCGTCGCCCGGGAAGGTTTCGAGAGGGTGAGGCTGGGAGTCTCCCGAAGGAATTTCTGGTGGTGGAGACCTGGCAGATGTGCAGTTGCCTTGAATGGAATGTCGGGATGCTCATTCGGAAAACGCTGTCACCTTTTTCTCAGGTTTGCGACTAGCGGAGTAAGGGCTGCCGGCGAACGGCAGGTACGGCGTACCGAGCGGAGTATCGCTGCGCCGGTAGGGAATCCGAGCTCAAACTCTTCCTCAAGAGCGGAGCGGCCAAGCGTGGCATCCTTTTCGTGCCGGACGTAACGAAAACATGGGGGCGTCACATGCGTGCGGATTGCTTGTGGGTTAACCATCTGGGTAGGCCGGTGTTGGGGCGGTGCTCCGGAAGGACATTCCGCCACGGGAGCGGGGTCTGGTCATCGGTGCTCCTAAAGATTCTCCTGGTGCTTCCTGCCCTGATTCCTTGCGCGAGCACGTTCTGCGGAACGGTGGAGGCTGTGGGGTCTTCACAGCCCAGCCTCTACGCAGTGGTCGTGGGAGTGACTCACTTTCAGGATCCGTCGATACCACCGCTGAATCTCTCTACTAAGGACGCCACGGATTTTTACGCTTTTCTGAAGGAAGGCCAAGGGGCTTTCAAATCGGCCCACTTGACGTTGCTCACCGAGGACCGTGCCACGCGGGCCAACATCACCGATGCCCTGCGGAACAAGCTGCGGACGGCAGGCAAGGACGATATCGTCATCATTTACTTGTCGGGGCACGGTGCGCAGGACGCTGAGCATTCGAACGAGTTCTACTTCGTAACCCACGATGCGCGAAGGGATAACCTCTTCGGTACTGCGCTCCTTATGAACGACAAGCATCTGTTCAGAGGCATAGCGTCGGAGCGATGTCTATTACTGGCCGACGCGTGCCACGCGGCAGGTTTCATTCCGGGGCTGGGGGAAGGTAAGGCCAAGTCGGTTGCTTCGCTGTTCCAGGGGACTCTCGGGCGGGTCGCTATCGCCTCAAGCAGGCCCGATGAAAAGTCCTATGAGAAATCGGTTTACGGGAACAGCGTGTTCACCCACTTCCTCCTCAAGGGCATGAGAGGGGAGGCCGGCAGGACGTCGGCCGACAAGTTCGTCAGCGCACGGGAGCTGTACGAGTTCGTCGCCAAGGAGACCAGAAAAGCTACTAACAACATGCAAAATCCCCAGTTTTATGGTGCCGTGGGGGCAAACGATCAGGCTCCGGCCTTTCCGATACGACGTTATGGCGAGCCCCTCAGGGTGTCGGTGCAGTTCCAATATGAGGACGAGCAGAAGAAGGTGAGACAGCTGGCCGACGGGTCGGCGGTGCGGTCGGGCGGGCACATAGGCATCGTTTTTCGGCCCGAGGCGGATTGCTTCGTGTACGTCTTCTGGTGGGATTCCAAGGGGAACGTAGGACGACTCTTTCCCAATCCGAAATTGTGCGAAGGGTCCGGAGAGGTCAGAGCCGGGCAAACCCACTGGCTGCCGTCATTGGGAGGAGAGTGCTGGTACGTGCTGGACGACGAACAGGGAGAAGAAACAATCTGTTTCGTGGCGAGTCGGGAAAGAAATCCGAAGCTGGAGGGCCTTTACGACAAGCTTGTCGCTATGTCCGACGGCGCGAGGTCCGGCAAAGAAGGGCAGGCGGTAACGCGGGAAATCGAGCGTCGGATAAATCTCATGGGGTTTGCCGATCGAGTGGTCCGAAAAAGCAGTTCTCGGCCGGTCGCCGCCGATAGAAGGCGATTGTTCGAATCGTTGGACAGCGAGATCAGCGTGTCCGGAGCCGACTCGATTATCAAGGTGAGGTTCAGGCACGTGCAATAGCCGCTGGCTGGGCCCACTCCCTGAATAGCTTCATGGACTGCCCGCATGGAGAGATGGCCGTAGAGCGATGGCCGAGGGGGAGGCATGGTCGGCGGCGTTCCTCGGACAGACCTTTTCCGTACGGATCGACCTCTTGGCCGGGGAGACGGGCTCGCCTCCAAAGAGAGCCAACCGCCTTCCGCTGAACCTCAATGGCTCCGAGCGGTTGGTTGCCTGTTCTGCTAGTTGCTGAACCGCGGACTGCGGCCAACCGGTCTGCCACAACTTGTTCTTCGCTTCCACGCCGTAAAGCTGAATACCACTCCTCGCCTTCCGCTTGTTGACTTTGTCCCCTGGTTTTGGGAAACTCGATCCTCGTTATAGTGACGCTCATTGAGATTCGCGGCATTCTTCGAATTGAAAGCCAATGAGCCTTCTATCCGGTCATGGCCTGAACCGGACCCGGTCGCTTTGACGGAAGCGACGTCTCCTTGAAATGTATGGCCGACCTGGAAGTGGAGCGCAGAAGGCCGGCCGCATGCTTCCCGATAGGCGAACGGCTCCGCTTCGGTTCCCGTAATTTTCAAAGGCGCTCCACTATGAGACCGCAGTCGGGATGGCAGCGCACGCTAACGGAGCACCGATGAAGCTGGTTGTGACCATTGACGTCGAGGAAGAAGGCCTCTTTAACGGCACGTATGCTTCGGACAGTGTCACCGCGAGCAACGTGGCCGGACTGGAAAGGCTCGACTCAATGTTTCGCGGCCTTGGGATACGGCCGACGCTTCTTGTTTCCTACCAGGCTGCGGAAGACCCCGCTCATCGAGACCTCATCGCAGAGCTTTCGGGAAAATGGGATGGAGAAATAGGGGCGCATCTGCATCATTGGAACACGCCGCCGATTGTCCCTTTGCCTCAGCCGGACCCCGTTCCCTCGGAGTTGATCCCGGAAGAGATCCTCGCTGCGAAGCTCGACAATCTCCTCGGACGTTTGAGAGAAATGGGTGGGAATCCCGTCTCGTTCAGGATGGGCCGTTTCAACCTCGGCCCGAAGATGCTGGGGATTATATCCGGCCACGGGATTTCCGTTGATAGCAGTGTAGCCCCCATGCGCAGTTACTATGGCGGCCCGGCTCATCTTTCGGCCCCGACGGACCCGTACTTTCCCGATCCCGAGAATCCCTGCAAGCCGGGAGAATCGAAAATTCTCGAGGTTCCGTTAACCATAGTGCCGATCCTTCCCAAATTGGGAAAATTCCTCGCGGGGCTGGAAGCGGCGGCATACCTGCCTCGCAAGGCCACCTCGTGGTTTGCCATGAATATGGGATCGTTGCCGGCTCAACCATTTCTGACTGGGTTGAGAAGACTCAAGGCTGCAGTCAAACTCCATCGATTGAGAGGCGGCCGGGTGGTTACACTTTTTTTTCATTCGTCGGAACTGGTGCGGGGATTCTCTCCGCAGAACAAGACCGAGGCTGATGTCGATGGCTTCCTCTTAAGATTGGAGCGATTCCTCTCATGGTTGGTGATGGAAATGCATGCGGAGTCTCAAACATTGGCCGGTTTTGCCAAAGGTTTCCGAGAGGAAATCTCGGGCCCGGCATAAATTTCAAGGAGACGCCGCTTCTTTCAAAGCTGCCGGCCGAGAGGAGTAGAAACGATACAGGTATGAAAGGCAAGCCGATCAGCGTTGCGGTCCTCCTCCAGGACCTGGAATTCGGCGGTACCCAGCGGTATGCGCTTCATCTTCTCAAGCGCATGAATCGCGAGGTCTTTTCGCCGGAGCTCTGGGTGCTTCGCGGAGGGGACGACATGCTCCCCTGGGCAGAAGAAGCCGGAGTAAAGGTCGTCAGATTCTGCAACGACTCCTGGGTCACTCCCCGGGCCCTCTTCCGTCTTTTCCGAAGGCTTGTGGGGCAGTCTCCAACCATACTCTATACGTTGACGGTGGTGCCCAACATTTGGGGAAGGGCTTTCGGCAAGATTGCAGGAATTCCCGTCATCGTCTCCGGTTACCGTAGCGTCTTTCCCAAGCAATTCGAGAGTCGGCTCTGGCATCTCAGTAGCCGCATCATCTGCAACGCCGAAGCTCTCAAGACAATCATGATCCAACGCCACGGAGTTGCTCCGGAACGTATAGCGGTCATTCCCAACGCCGTGGACACGGATAGCTTTTGCCCGTCGCCTCTTGACCGATCGCCTGAGCCAGCGGTGGTTTATGTGGGAAGGCTCGTGGAGGAGAAAGACCCCATGAATCTTGTCCGGGGGTTTCGCCTTACGGCAGATCACGTACCGGAGGCTCTCCTCCGAATGGTGGGAAACGGACCCCTGAGAGAAGATGTGGAGGGCTTCCTCGCCGAAAACGGACTGCGATCGAAAGTGGAGCTCGTCCCGGGTACCAGCGATGTGCGGCCGTATTTGAAAAGCGCATGGGTTTTTGCCTTGGCATCCCGGCAGGAGGCATCGGCCAATGTGGTTATCGAGGCAATGGCCGCCGGGCTCCCCGTGGTAGCCACCCGCGTGGGGGGCATCCCTGAGATCGTGAAGGACGGCGAGACCGGTGTGCTGGTAGAGCCGGGAAATCCCGAGCAGTTTGCAGAGGCCTTGACCGGGCTTCTCCTCGACGAGCCAAGGCGCCGGGAAATGGGAAGAAAGGCCAGGGAGTGGGCACTCGCCAACCATTCTCTGGACGAGATGACCCGCAGAACGGAGCTGGTGTTGCTCGAAGCGCTACGGGAGCATCCGAGCCCGGGGCACAGCCGGAAGGATGCATCGTCCGTGCCGTGATCGACGGAGAGGGTTCCGCCTGTCTCCGGAACGAGACGCCTCGCTGCGACAAACGCCGGATTCGGCAATTAGACGATTTAGACGAAAAAGCTCAACACGGTTGGATGGTCGATTGCGATGGAAGAACAGCCAAGCCGCACAGCGCTTTTGATCTACGTGCTTGTTGCGGCATCCTGTGTTTATGTTCTGGCAAATCGGGAAGCTTTCACCAATCCCTTCTTGATCAACGACGACGTGCGACAGCAAATTTACTGGATGCAGCAATGGCAGGACCCCGAGCTCTTTCAGAACGACCTTCTCACCGAGTATGCAAAGGAATATGTTCCGCTGGGAATCAAGGTTATCTACAGGGTCGCATCCCTTGTCGTCAGCCCGCTCGTCTTCACCAATATACTGACCGGCATTCTCTTCGTGATAACAGCCGGATTTCTCTTCGGGCTTGGGTTGGAGTTTCAGGACGACCTGACCGCGGTACTCGTAGTCTGTGTCTACTTCCTTTTTGCCGGCTTCCTGGGAAAGATGGCGGGAGGCCTGTCCAGGACGTTTGTCTGGCCTCTTCTCACCGCTTACCTCTTTTTCCTCGTCCGCAATCGACCGGGGGCAGCGGGTACCGTCATCCTGGCCGCATCCTTTTTGAATCCGTACGCTTTCGTGTTGTGTTTTTTCACCCACGGTATATTTCTGCTCTCCAACTACGGCAAAGACCTCGTGAGATGCCTCGTGACCGAGGGGCCGGCCCTGGCTGCCGACATCAAAGCGTGGGTTAGACGCCGCGGCGCATCGAGGACCGTGGACGTACCAAAGCCGTGCGCAGCCTCTTCTCCGGAGGCCGAACCGTGTCGGCTCACCTTGCGCACATTCATGCGGTGGAACGTTCCGGTGGTAATCGGTCTGTTAGTGCTCGTCGTAGGACACGTGATCCTTCCATCCAATTCGTTCGGCACCCTGGTCACTCGCTCGGACATGGCCGGCATGGTGGAATATTCAGCCCAAGGGCGCTATCAGATCCAGCCTGTGCCGTCGTTCATCTCCGAATTGACTCGACCGTGGATCTTTAACCTTCCTTTCAGAGAGTGGGGAGCCGTGGCAGGGTGGGTGAGCGTCTTCCTGCTGATCGGACTGATTGTTTTCGCACTCAGGCATTGGCAGCCCGTGATCTTCTGGTCGGGGTTCAGAATATTCTGTTACCTCGTTCCCGCGTCTCTTATGTTGTATGTACTTGCATGCATTTTTCTCATGAAGCTCTTTGTCCCCAGGCGTTACATCGAATACACGTTGAACCTCTTCTATTGCATGGGAACCGCCGTGTGCATCCGAGCTGCCATAGAGCACCTTCAATGGAAACGTATAGCTTTTCCTCTCCTGACGACCGTTCTTGTCCTCTTCGCTATTGTGCGTCTCCACAATCTGGAGCTGTATGATTATTCCGGCCGAAAGGATCTCTACCGGTTCCTCCAATCAACCCCCAAGGCAAGCCTCATTGCCGGCCATCCCGAACTGATGGACAACATCCCCACCTTCGCCCGCAGGAAGGCATTTGTGACGTACGAGCTCTCCCACACCTGGATTCAACCCTATTGGAACACAATCAAGGGACGTACATTCGACCTATTCAGGGCATACTACGCGGACAATCCGGAGGCGATCCGCAATTTCTGCCGGAAATACGGAATCACGTACTTTATCGTGCGAGATGAGGATTTCCCGTCAAAGAATCCGAGAAAAGGACGAGTCTATTTTGCACCTTTCGACTCGTATATCAACACCCTCATCGACAACCGCACATCTTTCGCAATTCTCGATCCGGCCAACTTTCCCCCCGTATATCAAAAGAACGGTATTCGGGTGCTGCAGATCCATTGATCCACAGAGCCGAGCTGCACAACGCGGTTTCACGATCGAGCAGGTACCACGGAAGGCATATTTCTTGCGCTACGAACGACAAGACCCGACCGCTCTTCAGACAAACGCTCTCCTTGCGGTGAAGTCATGTCCCGGACAGCAAAATCATAAAAGCCAAGATTTGGTAGGGTGGGTTGGACATCCGGAAGGGGATTGCTTGGTTGTCACAGCAAGCTGCCCGGTCTGATGGCGGGGTTTCTCCAGCGAGCGGTCATCCTGCGCTGAGCCATGATGCCGGTGCCGCAGTGGCGTCGCTGCACCACAAGCTGAAACTTGTGACCAAGGAAATCAACTTTGAGGGAGGCCCCGTCAAAATTGACAGCCCCCCTCGTCAATCTGCGCATTGTGAACGGATCCTTGTGCAGTCCGCCACAACGATCAGGCCGAGTCCGTTATTTGGCCTTTGCCACCGAGCTCTTCAGAGCCGCAGCGGCACTGAACCGTGGCACAACCATGGCGGGGATCTTAATCTTCTTCTGGGTGCGAGGATTGACTCCAGCTCGGGCCTTTCTCTTGGCTACCCTGAACGTACCCAGATCAGGAACTCGAATCTTCCCGTCCTTCTGTTTGAGCGACTCATGGATAGCACCGACAAAAGCGTTGAGAGCCGCAGCGGCAGCCTTCTTTGTGATGTTCGCCTCCTCTGCCATTCTGCCGACGAGTTCTGATTTGGTCACGATAAATACCTCCAAAAAGAATAAGAGACTCAACAAGTTGAGCCGACACAAAATGATTACAAAAGGTTATAAATAGTCGAGGGAATTGTCAAGAGAAATTGTGCGATTGGCAGCGGGAGACGGAGAGGGAATTTGCAAACACGAGTCGGAAAAATTTCCACGGATAGTGGTGGCAGTCCCGAAAATCGGCACTATCGAACCACAGTGGCATGGAAAAAATGTAGTCATACTAATAAGTAAGGTGACAAACGGCTATGGGAAAAGGGCCGCAGCGCCAACCGAGGGATTACGCCCTGAGAGCGCGCAGAATAGTGCCACACCCCACCTGTTCGACGCGCATCCCGCTACGTACGTCTTCTCGAGGGGGTGCCAACCCCCGTCATCCCCCCCACCTGCACCGGTCGTGCGGTGCAGGCGACAAATGTTCCTCATGGATAAGGTGAGAAACAAGACCGGATCTTTCCATGAGCTCTTCATCCGTCCGTCAATGATCGGAGCCATTGCGAATAAGCACTCTGGCGAGCGCCAATCCGTCCTTCTCTTCCACTCGGGCCTCGATGGACCCGCTACCGTGCTCCTCCCAGTGCCGAGCAGCCTGGTTGGAGAGCTCCACGACAACTCTACCGGAATCGTCGAGGGACGACACGCCGACGTCTCTGAGATCGAATCTCAACCCAGTCCCAAAAGCTTTGAGAGTCGCTTCCTTAACACACCACATTCTCGTCAGCCTTGCCCAGCGAGCGTCGTCCGAGCCCGCCGCTCCTATCTCATCCTCGGTGAAATAGTCCTGCACCCAGGCTTCGCTGCGAGGCTCGACCTTTTCCATGTCAACGCCCAATCCTACAAACTCTCCGGGTGCAGCAGCCGCAGCCAGGACCAGGCCGTTGGAATGACTCAGAGAGAGGTCGCCCACGAGGATTCGAGGTTTGTGCCCCAGGTGTGCCGATGGTTTTCCCAGATCGTCTTGAACGATCCGAACGGCTCTACCGCTAACGGTTTCCCCTCGGGTTGCAAGCAGTCTCCCCACGCTTCTCTTCACCGCCACCCTCCCTGCGAGCCACTCCGCCGCCCTCTTGGGGACCTTCTTCTCCGCGTGCTCGGCGGCTTCTTCGTCACTGAGGATTTCGCCGAGACGCTCTTCATCGCCCCCAACCTCGGCTACGGTAGCCTCCACGGGAAGCAATTCCTCGAATATCCGCCGGGGGAACCCCGGGCCCGCCTGAAGCTCCACCATTTCCACTCCGGTGAAGGACACCAACGGATTTCCTTCTCGATCGGTGATGAGTCCGTTGAACCTGAGGACCGATCTGGAGTCGGGTCCTTCCCGGGTGACCTCGCCGGCGGGAATCAGCCGGCCTTCGCAAGGGAGGGAGTTCACGGCATGCACCGTAACGCGTTCAACCCCTACGGGCAGGGCCATAAACCCCCGCGATTCCATCCCCAATGCGGCCCCTGCCTGGAAAGCAGCTTCCACTGCCCCGGGAATGGTATCGCTGAACATTGATTCCCGTTGCTCAGTATCTCGGTAACGGAATCTCACTCCCCGGCCGGACCCTTCAACGAGGACCGAGTCGAGGAACTGGAACGCCGGACCGTGAAAGAACACCGAATAAATGTCCTTTTCGGCAATCCATACCGATTGCGACCAGCGGTCCGGCTCCACCACGGACGGGACAGAATCGCCGCCGACTACGAGGCGGCATTCGTGGTGCAGACGCGGAGCCCCCAGTCTTCTGCCTTCCCGATCGATAAACCACGAGGTAATCTTTCCTCGGTAAGCCGAGGTTCCGTCGGTGCGACCCGCAAGCCTCACGATCTCCACTTCCGCTTCAAAAGGCTCATCCTTGAAAATTTTGAGTGGGCTCCGGAATCTGACCTCCTCGAAGGAAGCCCCTGCAGCCTCGGGATTGAGCATGGAGGCGGCCGTCCGCATGATCTCCATGCCGCCCACCCCCGGCAGCACTGCCGCACGATCGATCCGGTGGTGGTTGAGCAGAGGATGGGTCGGGTCCAGTGCGATGCGCATCTTCACATATTCGCCGGGAAGGATCGCCTCAACCTCACTCTGTTGGCCGGCTGGAGTCTTCCCTTGCACCGGCTTGACGCCGGGAACATGGAACGCGTCTACGGCGAAGGGACCGAAGCGCCCGGCGGCCATCACCTCGGGAGCCTCGGAATAGCGCCCCAATTCCTGAAAGAGGAATTCCACTCCCTGCCGGGGCGCCACAAAGTCGATGCCTGCCGATTCCAGGGTGAGCTGAACGCTTCCGCGGGTGGCCATTCCTATTTGCGACCAGGGAGCCCAGTCTATGATGGTGGCTTTGGTGTCCATGTCCTGCGAGGCCCATCTAAGCATGTGCGCGAGGCCGTCATTTGCCGCTGAATAATCTATCTGAGCCAGATTTCCGAATCGCCCCGACACGCTCCCGAACCCGACGATCCTCCTGGGCGGGAGTCCTCTGCGCTTCAGGGAGTCGAGCAGCCTCAGCATCCCGTCCACCTTCACCGACACGACGTTCTCTATCTGTTCTATTGATTTACCCCGCAGCGCCTTACTGATGTCGATCCCCGCCGCATGGATGACCACGTCCACACGACCGCAGATCTCACCGGCCTCTTGAACTGCACGGTCAACCGCGTCCGCGTCCCGAATATCCATGGATCTCAGGATCACTTCGCATCCCAGAGACCGCAAATGGCTGATGTTTCTATAGGCCTCGGCCTCGGCTCTCAGAGCGCCAAGCTGCCTTTCAACCTTCACCGGGGTCGGGGTAACGCCTTCTCTTTTCATCTCTTCCACGATGCGGCGTTTTTCTTCTTCCCACTGCCCGGGACCGAATGCCGCGAGCTGCTCGGCTCTGGGGGTGACAACAGTCCGATCCAGTATGAAGAAGGTGAGCGGGTGTTGCTCTGCGAGGCGCTTGATACAAGCTGCAGTGATTCCTCCTGCGCCTCCGCTGACCAGCACCACATCGCCGGACCGTGTCCCGGGCTCGGGGATTTCCTCGGACAAGGGAACCAGACGAACCGCGTTGAGGTGTCCGTCCTTGTCAATGCCCGTTTCCAAGGAGAAGTCCTCAATGAGGCTCCGCATGATGAGCTCTGCCTGCAATCCCGCTGAGAGATCGGGATGGAAGTCCAACATCCGAACCCTCGTGTCGGGATACTCACGAGCAAAGGATTTGGTTGCCCCTGAAACGATCCCGGCCTTGTAGCCGTCCGCCGTGGGATTGCGGAATCCGTAGGCTCCATCTTCGGAAACGGCCGTCACCAAAAAGGCGGGGCCCTGCTCGTACGTGACGGCCAGGAAGAGACAAAGCTCAAAGGTTTTCCTCGGGAGATTCTCTTGCTCCATGGGGAACAGGTTGATCACCCCCACACGCTTCTCGGCTGCTGACGGAGGCAATGCAGGCTCGGTGACACGGGCGATGGTCTTGTGTCCCGATGACTTTAGGAATCTTTCAACTTCATCTGCGAGTTCTGCGGGCCCTCCGGCGATGAAAACCTCATCCACTTCCTTCGGCGAGATCTTGTCCGGATCCGAAAAGGAGACCAATCTGGCCTCGAAAAGGCGGACGTCCGCTTCGGACTCAGGGATCTTGGCAGCGGCAACATCCGGCTCCTCCGAAGGTGGAGGGGCCGCTGCGTCCTTACTCCTGTCGATGACGAAAGCGATAATGTGGTTGATGGTGGGGAAATCGGCGATCTTGAGTCCATCTATTCTCGGGATATCGAAGAGCTCCCGCACTTCGGAGATGAACTCGGCCTGTTTCACCGTGTCGATTCCCAGGTCTGCTTCAAGATCGAGCTCCGCATCAAGCATGTCCGCGGGATAGCCGGTCTTGGCGGAGAGGAGAGAAAGGATCTTTTCCTTCACGTCGGTCTCTTCGGGCACTGCTCCCTGAGTTGCAGCCTTTGGCGCGGAGGCTGTCGAAGCCGCAGGTTCAGAGGCTTCGGGGCGTTGGGCATGCGTAACGACGAACCCGATGATGTGCTCGATGGTGGGAAAGTCTGCAATCTTGAGCCCTTCGATGCGGGGGATGCCGAATGCCTCTCTCACCTCGGAAATGAACTCGGCCTGTTTCACCGTGTCGATTCCCAGGTCCGCTTCCAGATCGAGGCCCGTGTCGAGCATGTCCGCGGGATAGCCGGTCTTCGCGGAGAGGAGGCCGAGAATCGTCTCTCTGATGTCATCCTGGCTATGTCCGGACGGTCGCGGCGTTGCAGCCTCCGGTGAGCGGGTAGCACCTGCAGGGACGGCCGCGGATGCGGCGCTGTCCGTGTGCTGCATCACAAAGGTGATGATGTGCTCGATGGTGGGGAAGTCGGCTATCTTCAGGCCCTCGATACGGGGAATGGTGAATCGCTCTCTCACTTCCGAAATGAACTCGGCCTGTTTCACCGTGTCGATTCCCAGGTCCGCCTCCAGATCGAGTCCCGTGTCGAGCATGTCCGCGGGATAGCCCGTCTTGGCGGACAGAAGATCGAGAATGGCCTCTCGTATCGCTTCCGCACCGAAGGCTTGGCCCGCCGGGGCGGGAGCTTCGGCTTGAGGCCTCAACTGGACAACCTTGGCCGGTGACGCTTCCTCCGTCTTTTCCACAGAACGTTGCCGGACTCTCAATGTGCGTTGCTCGATGGATACTACGGGGTCCGTGTACCTGGTCACTTCCGTCAGCCAGCCGCGATGAGCCGACAAATCCACAATTCGGTTTTCTTCCCTGCTCACCACTTTGTAGAGGGCCATGATGATTTGGGAGCCGAATCCCGCGGCCAATCTCAATGCATAGGAGGCATTGCAGCGCCCGCCTCGGCTCAAGTTGAGATCCGCGAACTCCGGATCGACCTGTTTCAGATTGGGGATCGGCGGGATCATACCCTTCTGGAGACATCTGAGGGCGACGACGTCTTCCACTCCAACGCCCATAGTGTGTCCGGTGTACCCCTTGGAGTTGGCGATGGGAATGAGGCGCACGCTTTCTCCAAAGGTGCGCCGCAAAGCGTGCATCTCCGCGGCCGCGCTACCGCCTCTCTTGGGCGAATAGGTTTCGTGGGACATGAATAAGATGTCCTTGGCCAGCTCGTGCCGCGAGAGCCCTGTCTGGGTCTCCCACCTGCCGATCATTTCTTCCATGACCGAGGCAATGTGGTCCACGTCCAGACGGGTCCCGTGAAATGCGCTGTTGGCCATGGCACCGGCTTCCACGGTGGCGATGGCCTCCATACCGCGTTCATGCACGAGATCGTCTCGCTCGACGACCAAACCGACGGCAGCGGAGCCCAGAATCAGCCCGTGGCGGCGGTCGTCGAAGGGCAGGGCGGCCTCGGACACGTTGCCGGTGGTGCTGGCGGCTCCCATGGCGAGAAAGCCGGAACCGACCCAGGGGAGGAGCGTCCTGCCGGCCACGTCGTCAGCTCCTACCACAAGGACTCTCTTGGCATGACCCGACCGTATCCAGTCGCGGGCCAAGAGAAGCGCCTGAGTGGTACTTGCGCACGCGGCGTCCACGTGGGTGTTGGGTCCCTGGGCCTTGATGAGCTGGGCCAATTGGCCTTGGGCCATGGTCATGACCTTGAAGAGGAACCCTCTGTTAAAACGGTAGAGCTCTTCCGAGTCGGTGGGGCTCATACGGGTAAACTCTTCGGTGAACCATTTGGTGACCCGCTCCCTCTCCTGATCGCTACGGATACGTGCCACAAGCCCCGTATAGAACTCGATGAGCCGCTTCTTGGCTCCGGCGCCGTACCGGGCTGCGGTCTCTCGAGTCACCTCATCCACGAGCGAGGCCATGCCCGGAAAAGCAGAGGCGAAGATCACTCCTGTCTCCTGCCTCATCGATTGGGGCAGAGCCCAGGCGTCGGGAAGCTCGTGCCCCGTGCTCGTCTTGCGGTTGTGCCTCACCAGGGGTATGCCCGCGTCACGGAGGGCCTCGATTCCTGCAGCCACGGCGAGACGCGTCGTGATGTCCATGGTCTTGACGAGACCCTCGTCGAGACCGTATTCATCGATGAATTCGTTGTCGTCAAAGTACCCGGCCAACTTAATAACGCCGGTGACGTCGTTGACCACCTGGAGCTCCGCTTCTCCCTCCGGGCCTTTGAAAAGCCGCTCCACGTTCTTTTCGAGCATTCTGAGGCGCCCGTTTTCCGGGACCTTCTTGATGAAGTTGCCGCCCAGAATGAGATCGTCGAGACTTTCCCGCTCGAAGGGAAAGCGAACTTCACTGGGAAGTCCGGCGGAAGTCCCGCTGACGGCAACCGGGATGAAGTTGATGCCCTGGGATTCCACCTGCTTCACGGTCCGTTCCAGCGGCACCACGGTCTTCACATAGGTTTCGAAACCCGACTTGAGTAAGCTGCGAATCGGTTCGGCTTGCTGCTTCAGGAAGCCGTCGAACTCCTTCTTCTCTGTAAGCTGCCGAAGCTCGGGGTCGAGGAGGGCGTCCAGAGCGGAAGGGGCTGTTTTCTGTGCCGGGACCGGGGCTGCCGCCACGGGAATCGGGGCGGGTTTCAGCTCCTCCACCACCCTCAGCTCGGTCTTCTTGCGATCGGGTCGGGGCGCAGTCCGCGCGGGCAGTTTGTCGGCACCGTTGAAATCTACGGGAATTCCCTCCACCGCAAGAGCCGCCAATGTCTCCATGAGCTGCATCACGCCGGCCTTCTTGGGATGATTGGTCGGAAGAGCGAGCACATCTTTGGAAAGGGTATCCAGCGTGAGGTTGCTCATCACCCGTTTCGGTCCGCATTCGAGGAAGATCCGTACACCCTCACTATAGAGGCGTCGCATGGTCTTCACCCATTCCACCGGGGCGGCAAACTGCTTGCCGAGCAGGTCACGAATTCTGTCGGGCGCGGCCGGTCCAACGGGGTAGAAGTCTCCGGTAACGTTGGACAGAACCGGCATCGAAGGCGGATTGAGGGTCAATCGCTCCAGGGTGCGCATGAAGGGCTCCCTGGCCGGGGCCACCACGCCGGAGTGGAAGGCCGCAGAGACGGGGAGCAGGATACCGTCCAGGCCTCGGGCCTTGAAGAGCTCACCTGCCTTCTTAACCGCAGCCGTCTCGCCGGAGATCACCGTCTGCTTGGGAGAATTCTTGTTTGCGGCCACCACGTACCCGTCAACCTGAGCCAGCACCTCGTCCACCAGTCTCGCGTCGGCCGGGATACTCATCATGAGCCCGGGATCGGCAATACTCACACGGGCCATTTCTCTGCCGCGCACAGCCACGGCTTCCACCGCGTCCCGGAAGGAAAAAACACCGGCAGCCACGCATGCAGCGTATTCGCCGAGGGAGTGGCCCGCCGCGGCAACAGGACGAACGCCCATCTGCCCGAGAAGTCTGAAGATGGCAGCGTTGGCCGTAAGGATCATCGGTTGAAGGATCTGGGTATCCTTCATGGCGTCGGCTTGGTCGCTGTTTGCAGTCTCGCCGTTGGCGACTTCGGGAAACACATGGGACGTCACAGCGGGCAGTCCGAGAGCAGTCAGGACTTCGTCCGCTTCCCGAAACGTCTCGGCCACCACGGGAAAGCGCTCGGCAAGATCCCTGAGCATGAAGGGGTACTGCGACCCCTGCCCGGGAAAGAGAAACGCCACGCCGGGTCGGGACCGTTCGCCGGGATTCTGCGTGGCGTGTATGCCCCGCGCCGGGAAAATTGCCATCTTTTTAGGATCTTTGAGCCCCTCTAAGATGATCGAGAGCTTCTTTGCCGCGCTATCGGCATCCTCCGCCGCGAATCCGCAACGGAGAGCGTATGAGGCAGACTCCCGCCGGTGACCGGCCGCGAGGGTTGCCGCGGTTCCCGAGGAGATCTCCCGAAGGGTGGCCTCAATCTTTTCGATCAGTTCTTGGGGGTCTTTGGCACCCAGAACCCAGGCCTCGCCCTGCACGCTAAAATTGGCCGGTTTCGGCCACGTGGGGATGGGAGCTTCAACCTGAATTTCCGCCTCCCGCTTCCCTCTGACAACCCTCAGTCCGGGAACATGCTCCTGGAGGATGACGTGGAAGTTGGTTCCACCGAACCCGAAGGCGCTAACCCCTGCTCGCCTGGGCAGGGGCCCCGAGTCCCTCCAGGGTCTCGACTCCGTCAGGAGAGTGAGCGGGGAGGAATCCCAGTCAATGCACGGAATGGGTTTCTTGACGTTAATGGTCGGGGGCAAGGTTCGATGATGGAGTGCAAGAATAGCTTTTATCATTCCCGCAGCTCCCGACGCGGCCTTGAGATGCCCGATCTGGGACTTCACCGATCCGATTCCCACAGCTCCCTTGGGAATTCCCGCGGTTCGGAAAAATGCGTCCAACATGCTCAGCTCTGTCTTGTCGCCCACTGCCGTTGAAGTCCCGTGGGCTTCAATCAAGCCGATGGTCTCCGCAGCAACGCCGGCGCTCTCCAGGCAGGCTTTCACGGCACGCTCCTGTCCGGCCTTGTTGGGCGCGGTAATCCCTTTTCCCCGCCCGTCAGACGACGATCCGACGCCGAGCACGGTTCCATAGACCCGATCGCCGTCCCGAATCGCGTCGGAGAGTCTCTTCAGGATCATGATTCCCGCGCCTTCGCCCATCACGAAGCCGTTGGCCGATTCGTCGAAGGGACGACTCCCGTCCGGAGACAGCGCTCCGATTTTGCAGAATTTGACGAATGAGGAGGCGTGCATGGCCGCGTCCACCCCTCCGGTAACAGCGTAGTCGATTCTCCCTTCCCGGAGACCTGCAATTGCGTTCATCACCGCTGCCATGGAGGAGGCGCACGCCGCATCCACGGTAAAGTTCGGCCCTTCCAGGTTGAAGACGTTCGCCACACGGCCTGAAATCACATTGGCCAATTCACCCGGCAAGGAATCCTCGGTGATCTCCGGAAGTCCGGAGAGATATTGGCTGCGGAACTCATCGAGAAATGCGGTTTTGGCTCCTTGATCCAGGTCGAGACGGCCGAAGGCTTCCTCAAGAATGGAAATAGACCGGGGGAGGGCAACACGCCACGCGTACCGGTCCGTGTTTTCGCCTCCCATGCTGTTCCCGAGAATGATCCCCACCTTCTTCCCTTTGAGCCGCTCAGGAGACAATCCCGCGTCTTCGAGGGCGTCCCCGACACATGCCACCGCCAACTGTTGACTGCGATCCATCAACTGGGCCACCGAGGGCGGGATGCGATATTTGAGAGGATCGAAGACGAAATCTCTGACAAAGCCGCCTATCTTGCTGTAGGTCTTGTCAGGCGCCTTGGGATCGGGATCGTAATAGAAGTCGAGCCTTCCCCAACGCTCCCCGGGAACCTCGCCGATTCCGCTTCGCCCGGTCGTGATCTGCTCCCAGAAGGTTTGCGGGGAATCGGAGCCCGGTAGCCTGAGTCCCAGCCCCACAACCGCTATGGGCTCCCGTTCCGTTTCCACTTCCAGAGTCTCTTCCAAAACGGTCACCTCCTCCACAGCGACGGGCTCTGAAACAATGCTCGGTCGCGTGCTCTCGAAAATGCGGCGCCCTTCGTCAACGATCTCCCTATGGATTTCTTCCACCGTGGTGGGGCCGCTCATTAGACAGACGACTTGCCCCATCAGGTAAAGGCCCCGGTCCAATTGCTCGTCGGGCGAAAGATCGCAGAACACGGGACAATCCCACGTTGCGGTTTGGGGGTCGATGGCACAGCCTTTCGATGCCAGCCTGAGTGCGCCGAGGTTGTCTTTTTCGTAAAGCTCCTTGCGCTCCTGGAGGGGGACTGCGCTGCGTAGCCGATCCTGTTCCCGTTCGATGAGACGCGCGGCCATGGGCGATCCGGCTCCCCTGGCCCTGATGTTGACCGTCCTCCCGAGGATCACGGTGCGGTCGCTCTCCAGGGTGAGACGCTGATACGTGGGCGTGATGGCGCAGGTGGAGGTGGCTTCCTCAGCCCCCAGGTACGCTGTTCCCATCTGAAGACCCACCTTCAAGAGGGGAAGGTCGGCCACCATGCCTGCGATAAAGGCCGAGGCCCTGCGCGTGGCTATGCCTCCCGCAAAGAGCACGGTTACCCTACTGAGGTCCAAGCCTTCTTTGACGGCGGATTCAAGCTCATGAAGATTGGCCGTCCAGAGGTTGAGGCTTCCGAGAATACCGATGTGGCCCCCGGACTCGCACCCCTCGAAGACGAAACGCCTGTGGCCGCTTTTCAGACCCTCCTTGAGGATGCCCGGAGAAGGACAATGGAGGTAGCATGCCGTGCCTATCTCCTCAATCCGCCGGGCGAGATCCGGGCCGCCTGCAGCCAATATGGCGAAGGGCGGAGGGGTTTCCTTCATGATCTCCAGGTGTGCCTCATAACTTTTGCGGTTCACCTCCAGGCCGATGAGCCCCACTCCGAAGCGGCCAGCCGTCTTCTCCGCAGCGAGCTGAAGCCCTTCCCGGGCGATGGGGCCCGGCATGTTTCCCATGGCCATGAAGGGCAATGCACCTCCCGCGGCAACCGCTGCGAGAAAGGCCGGATTGTCGCTGACATGCGCCATGGGGCCCTGAACGATGGGGAAACGGGTGCCGTGATCCCTGCAGATGGGAGCATCCTCCCCGAAAGGCCACGCTCCGCGGGCCGCACTCATACGTTTCCCGAATTCCTCGACCATCGCTCCGGCAGTTCGATATCTCTCGACCAGAGAACGGGACGTTACGATGTCTTCAGACAGAGGAAGGAGAGTCTCGTCGGCGTCCGCAGAGGTCACGGGATTGCGTAAGGCCGCGTTCAGGCGCTCCCGGTACGAGGGGAAATCAGCCGGGACCAATGTATCTTCAACCTTTCGCAAATCCCTTACTATCTTCGTCCCGACTCTGGAATAGACGCGCAAAGGACTCCCCCACGGCTCGGCAAGGAGCACCGTTGTGGGGAGACTCAGTGAGCCGAGGAAGGCCTGAAAGGGCCGAAGCACGGCCGATCCCTCCACCATAAGGAGATGCACGTCCAGAACCACTCCCGACGCCCCCGCGGCAACCGCCCCCGCGGCAGTGCGCAAGCCGACGCCTCCCTGCAGGAACAGGGGTAAATTGCAAACAGCCAATATCTTCTGAATGAGCACAAATCCGTTCGTCTCGCTCACCCAGCCGGGACCTTCATTGCCTCTCGCTATAAGGCCCGCGGCGCCGGCCCGTTCGGCGATCCGGGCATCCTCCCCGGAGCCCACTTCCACCACCACCGGCACGGGACTCTCTTTCAATGAGCCCGGTTCCAAAGAGGACGGATCGCTCATGTCCTCCAAAGGAATGAGGATGAGCTTTATGTCCGGTGAAACAGGCAGGTTCCGGAGATCCCTTGCATGGATTCTCACTCCGTGAGGGACACCGGGCTTCACATCAAGAGAAGCAGGGCCTGCCGTCACATGATCGACAATTCCAAGACCTCCCGCGCGGGAGACTTCCTCAATAATTCCAAAGTCCGAATTACACGGCGGATTCACATAGAATACCGGTATTTTCAAACCAAACGGCATCTGCATGTTCATGAGATCACCTTCAAGGGATTAATCTGTTCGGCTTCCCCGGGACGAGCCACGAAGCCGTAAAAGAGAACTTCCTTCACCGTGTCGATTTCATCGAGGAGCGATCGCTCCGCTCCGTCGTGAAGCCACTTTTGGATCACGCCGTTCAGGAAGCCGATGATCCCGTAGAAGACGGTGAAATAGTTCATCTGTTTGAGATATCCGCTTCTGGAAGCCTTCCAGCAGCGCCTCTTGAGGCCCGGCAGGGCCAGAATAAGCTCGTGGATGAACTTCTCGGAGAATTCCCGCCCAAAATCCTGCTGCTCCTGGATGATCACTTTGAAGAAAGCGGAATTCTGCTCGAAGAAACTGAGGTACATCTTGACGACGCTCTCAATGATCCGGAGAACGTCGTCCTGTTCGCTGAGGTCTTTTCGGGCCAGTTCGACAAATTCGCTGATGGTGTCTTCTTTAAGAGCGTTGAAGAGCGCTTCCTTTGTCTTGAAGTATCGATAGACGGTTCCCTTGGCAATACCGGCACGCTCGGCAATGGAGTCGATGGTGGTGGGGTGGTAGCCTTTTTCAGAAAACTCCTCCAAGGCTGCCGCAAGGATACCTGCCTTAGCGTCCTTCTGCTTCTTCCGTTTGTTCTTCTCGCGTTCCGTCGGCCGGCGCAAACTCCTGAACAGAAGCTCCTCGAGAAGCCTCTCCCGAGGAAGCTGTCTCTCGTCGGCAACGTTGAGCACGCTTCGGTAAAGCTCGGTGAGCAAGGGAGCGGAATAGATGGGCGCGTTCCAGAGGGCCTCAGTGGCCTTGTCCACGAACAGGAGCAGGATCTCCTCCCGCACGGAATCGTCGTGCTCTCGGTCGAGCTCCGCCGCAAGGATCGCCATGAGCTCGGGGACGGCGAAGGTATCCCTATGGGCCTTGGTCTGTGCCACGACGGCGAGGATCTTCTTTTGGAAGGGGGCCTTCATATTGTCCTCAAGAAAACACAATGGTCAGTCACAAATTATGACTGACCGGTTCGTCACATTTATTCTTTTACCGAACTCGTCAGTACCGTGTCAAGCCCTTTTGCCTTGTCTCTTTTCGCTCGCGCCGGAACCGGCGTAAGCGGCGCACGGGTTTCCGACTCGTTACGGCAACCTTTCGGGCCCTTGGATTGCCTCCTACTCGAACGCCGGGAGGCATGCGTGATCCCCCCGATCTTTCCATCTCCTCATCCGGGTCCAGATAAATCCCGGTATGAGTAGGCTCTTATAGAGGCAAGCTCATCCTTTGTTGCAAGGAGGGAGTGGCGGTGCCCGACCAAGGTCGAGCGCGCCGAATCGAGAATCATGATGAGATGGTTGGACGATCTCACTATTATGAAAAGCTCTTTTTTGCCGAAAGAGGGCTTGAGGGGGGCTTGGGCGAATTGGCCGGAGCAGGGGGCAGATTTCGTACTAATACGTAAATGGATTGTAATAACACAATATTGAGCTCTGTTTTTCGTCCAACAAGAGATCGGATTGCCAAATGACGCTAGTAAGCGGAGATAACCCGGTCTTTAGCGCTCAGTGGAATATAATACAGTTGTCACGGGGAGATGAATTCTTTTAGTGAAAAAAAACTTGACAGCAAACAGGTATCTTATTAGAAGGTGCCCACCTGCATCAGTCCTACCATAAAGACCTTCCTGAACCTCCAGCCGAGCATCCCACCCGGTGCCCCGTAGGGGGTCCCGCCTTTTGTACGCTAGAAAAAACAACGGTGATTTCAGATTATTAGGCAAGAATCTCCGAAACTGTAGAAACGATAAGCCATCTCCACGGCCGTTTCGTACGCGGCGAGCACGGGCTCGATCCCCCCGAAAGCACAGACCAACATCAAGAGAGTGGAGCCGGGAAGGTGAAAGTTGGTGACCATCCCTTCGACAACTTTGAACTTTACCCCCGGTGTTATGAAGAGCCGGGTGGTGCTCTTGCCGCCGTGAATGCTTCCGTCCGGTGCTGCCGCAGACTCGAGGGCGCGTACCGACGTGGTGCCTACGGCAATGATTCGACGTTTCTCCGCGCTGGCCTTTCGGAGGAATTCCGCAGCTTCCTCCGGGATTTCGTAGCGTTCGGACTCCATTGAATGGAGTCTGATGTCCTCCGTACGCACGGGGACAAAGGTGCCCGGCCCCACATGGAGGAGAATCCTTGCTATGCCTATGCCGCGATCCTCCAATTGTGCCAGGACCTCGTCAGTGAAATGGAGGCCTGCGGTGGGGGCGGCCACGGACCCTGCAACCCTTGAGTAGACGGTCTGGTATCGGATGCGGTCCGCGCGGCCGTCCCGGTCTTTGGGATCGATGTACGGGGGAAGGGGGGTTTTGCCGTACGTGTCGAGGAAGCCCGGAAAATCTTTTTCCGAAACGGGGAAGCGCACCTTGACGCGTCCGGGGGCTATCGTATCCTCCACGAAGAGAGTCGTGTGGCTCGGGATCTCTATGGTCGCACCCCGGCGCAAACGCTTGCTGGAGCGGTACATGCAGACCCGTACCGCGGGGTCGTGCGCGCAATCCCCGTCGAGCATGGGCGCAGGATCGAGCACGAGAAGCTCCACCTTGCCTCCGCTGGGCTTTTGACCGAGCAGGAGCGCGGGCATGACCTTGGTCTCGTTGATGACGAGAACGTCCGAAGGTTGGAGAAGGGAAGGGAGATCCTTGAACCGATGGTGACTTACGCTTCCGGTCTTTCGATTGAGTGCCAACAGTCGGGATTCGTCCCTACGAGCCGCCGGGCGCTGGGCAATGAGCTCCGGTGGAAGCGGGAATTGGTAGGTGGAGAGCCTGAACGCAGGAGGAATCGCCGAGTCATTCCCCGAGGGACCCGGTGCGCATTGGTCGGTTGAGTCTGCTTCATCGCACCGGTCGGGATGACCCGTGTCATCGACGATCATGGGGTTCCGAACCCCTTTCTGGCAACAAAGAGAATTAGGAGACCCGTCATAAGGATCGCCGCGCCGAATATTCTCAGGGTAATGTCGTCCTGTTCCAAAACCACTCTCATCATGGCCTTCATCTTGTCCGGAATTGCGAAGTACGGCAGTCCTTCCACAACGAGCACCATACCGACCACGCAGAGGAAAAGTTCCATGGGTGCCACCTATGAGGGACGAATTTGTTCCGCCGGGCCGGCGAAGGAAGGAGGAGCGGTTACCAGATCTCTGGTGATAAGAACGATCCCTCCTATGTAGAGCACGAAGTAGAGCACAAAGGAGGCCGGGATGTGAACGTGGAGGAGATCCGTAACAAGATCGAAAATCACCGGTACCGGCATGGCCAGGATCGCTATCTTGAGGGATTGACCGTACGTCGCGTCCGCTGCGTACGAGCGGGCCGCGAAATAGGGAATCATGGCCAGCAGAAGGGCCTGAGCAGGCTTCGCTAGAAAGAAATAGAACAGAATGGTAACGACGGCCCACTGGATCAAAGTCGGCACGTATTTGGCGGTGACTTCGCGAATGGTCCGGGAATTGACGACCATATCCGGCATGTCCTTAAGAGGGACCACCCGCATCTGGTTCTGGTTCTTGAAAACCAGGGTCTTTCTGGTCAGAACCGCTCCCGACGGGGTGTCCTTCAGGTAATCCATGGCGTCCTTCTCTTTGTCTTCCCTCGTATCGACCACCAGGACGAGATCCTTGTTCTTCCGTTTGCCTCCGAAGAGATCGACGTAATAGGGTTGTTTTTCACGAATGGAGGCCTGACCGTCCTTGACCGTAATTTCGGGAAAGAGAACGTCGTATTTTGTTACGGCCTCATTCACAAGAAATTTGACCGCCTTTGTCGCAGCGGACATGAGTCCCCACGTGCTCAATCCCACACAGAGGACAAGGACTGCGATCACGAGGATCACGGGCATTCTGCACATCGATCGTGCCATTCCCATTGCTGCTTACACTCCCTGTTCGGCGATATCGCCCGTGCTTTCGGTCCCCGGCCTCGTAACCTCATCCACCGGTAAGACCTCGCCGGACAGAACTCGCTTCACAGATCCGTCATCGGTTCTCAAGAGTAGGGCGCCTCTGTGGTCCAATCCTTCCGCAACCGCCCGGACACCGTCGTGAACAAGTGCGCAACCTTTGTGCGCCCAGCGGGACTGCCATAAGGGGGGGACGAACCGGCCTCCTTCGTCCTTGAGTCTCTGATAGAGGAACGACATTCGCGTCATCAACATCCGGGCGACCTCCTCCAGGGGCGCTTCCTTTCCCGAGCACAATAGCATGGAGGTCACCGAGGACCGCAGCTCCCGCGGAAAATCAGTCGTGAGGGAATTCACGTTCAATCCGATCCCGATGACGACAAACTCCACGGTCCGGCCTTGCATGGCGGCTTCGGAGAGAATGCCCGCTATCTTCTTGCCCTCCACGAGGACGTCGTTGGGCCATTTCAGCTCGGCCCGAGCCACCCCTGAGGCCTCGACGGTTTCCGATACGGCGATGGATGCCAGGAGGCTGAGAAACATGGCATCCTCCGGGGGCATGGGCGGTCTCAGGAGGAGCGACAACGCGAGGTTTTTCCCCGCGGGCGAAATCCATGAGTGACCTGAACGCCCTCGACCCCTGGTCTGCCTGACGGCCATCACCGCAGTACCCTCGGGCTCGCCGAGCCTGGCCATGTCCCTGGCAATGTCCTGGGTCGATTCGGCTTCCTCCAGGATGATGAGCCTTCCGGTCACTGTCTCCCGTCCCTTGGAGATCGGATTGCCCAAGAGCCGCTCCGTGTTCAAGACATCACGCTGTGCCCCGTTGCCCATGGAAACTACCATCCTCGAGAAGAACAATCTTCCCTCGTCAACGTTAAGCGCGACTTCCCGTGTCGCAGGGTTAACCTATGAAGAGCACACCGCAAAGGCACTAAGTATTCGATACCATAAGCTCGGTCGAGCATTCCACCACTGGCGGCGCTAACAAGGTGTTTGTTCCGGATCGAACCCTCTCTCCGTCATTCCTGCGGAGGCAGGAATCCAGGCTATTCCGAACACCCTGGAACCCGGCTTTCGCTCGGGGTGACGACTTGGTACCATTCGGCGTCATCCTGAAATCCGTTGATACCGCTGTTCGTCGGAGCTGAGCCCAAATTCCTGAGCAGAACCGGATGCAACCCTGTTTCACGCCTTTGTGTCTTCGTGTCTTAGTGGTTCTCCATTCCGTATCCCTCGCTGTGAACGCTTAGCTTCGGCTTACGGCAGAGGCCTTCACAATCCCTTGAGAGTCCTCATTTTGGCCAGACCTTCACCCAATCCGGCTGCTTTTGCGGAAAGCTCGGCTTGTCGGTCTTTCTGTTTCTGAACCGCATCGGGGTTCGCCTTGGCGAGAAAACTCTCGTTGGAGAGTTTCTTCTGCACGCCGGCCAACTCCTTTTCGATCTTGGCCAATTCCTTTTCCAGTCTGGCGATCTCCGCGTCCGGGTCCACGATGCCTTCCAGGGGAACGAATATCCGCATTTCCCCGGTCACCGCGGTGGCCGACATCCGAGGCACTTCCACCGCTTCACCGGGATTCGAGAGGGTGAGGTCGCTGATACGCCCCAGGGCTACCACCATCCGTCGATCCTCCTCGACCACGGATTGCTCTTCCGTGGAGGACGGGAGGACGATCACCGGCAACTGCTTGGCCGGGGAAAGATTCATTTCCGCCCTGATGTTCCTCACCGCGCTTATAAGCCCCATGAGCGTCCCCATTTTGCGCTCCGCTTCCGGGTTGTCCAGAGCGGCATCCACGGTGGGGAAAGGCCCGTTGATCACGGTGCTCCCGTTGGAGGGAATCTTGGAGGCGACCTCCTCGGTAATAAAAGGAATAAATGGGTGGAGCAACCTCATGAGGGAGTCCAGCACATGCCTGAGCACCGCGGCCGAGCGAGTCGCGGCAACGGAATCTTCTCCGGAGAGAGGAATCTTGGTCTGCTCGATATACCAGTCGCAGAATTCATGCCAGGTGAACTGGTAGAGCGCCTGCGCGGCATCGTTGAAACGAAAGGTCTCTATGCCTTCTCGCACCTCTCGAATTGTGGCGTTGAGACGAGAGAGAATCCACTGTTCAGACAGGCTGGGTGATTCAAGCTCGTCGATCGCGGGAAGTCCCTCGCCGGAATCGAGATAGGGCAGGGCGAAACGAGCCGCATTCCAAATCTTGTTCATGAAGTTGCGGTATCCCTCTATCCTCGATTCGGAAAGGCGAATATCCCTCCCTTGAGCTGCCAGGGCCGCGAGGGTAAAACGGAACGCGTCCGTTCCCAAACGGTCCATGACCTCGAGCGGGTCGATGACGTTACCGAGCGACTTACTCATCTTCTTGCCGCTCTCGTCCCTGACAAGCGCATGAATGTACACATCCTTGAAGGGGACGTCGTCCATGAACTTGATCCCCATCATCATCATCCGGGCCACCCAAAAGAAGAGGATGTCGAATCCGGTCACCAGACACGAAGTGGGGTAGAACGTCTTAAGAAGCTCGCTCCGGTCGGGCCATCCCATGGTAGAGAAGGGCCACAGCGCGGAGGAGAACCACGTGTCGAGGACGTCGGTCTCCTGAACGAGTCGCGAGCCTTTGCAGGACGTGCATTCAACCGGATCCTGCCTTGACACCACGATGGTGCCGCAATCCTCGCAGGTCCACGCGGGAACCCGATGTCCCCACCAGATCTGCCGGGAAATGCACCAATCACGGATATTGTTCATCCAATCGTAATAGGTCTTGGTCCAGTGCTCCGGCACGATGCGGGTGGCGCCTGTCTCGACGGCCTTGAGCGCTTCCGCCGCCAAGGGTCCGGTCTTGACGAACCACTGTTTGGATATGAGCGGCTCCACCACGTCCTTGCACCGGTAGCAGCGGCCCAGTCCGACGGTGTACGGCTCGATCTTCAGGAGGAATCCCTTCTCCTCCAGCTCCTTGACAATCGCCTTTCGGCACTCGTACCGATCCATGCCCTTGAAGTGGATGCCCCGCTCGTTGATCCGACCGTGGAAATCCATGACGGTCACTCGATCGAGGTTGTGACGCACGGAAAGCTCGAAGTCCGTCAAATCGTGTGACGGGGTGACTTTCAATGCACCGGTGCCGAAGTCCATCGCGACGATGGGATCGCCGATGACCCTCAGTCTCCGGCCCACAAGAGGGAGTATGGCGTGTTTGCCGATCAGATGGGAGTACCGCGGGTCATTGGGGTTCACCGCGACGGCAGTGTCTCCCAGCATGGTCTCGGGCCTTGTGGTCGCGACCACCACTTTCTCGTCGGAGCCCTCTATGGGATAGCGGATATGCCAAAGGCTGCCCGACGCGTCCTCATGCTCGACCTCCAGGTCCGACAGGGCCGTGTGACACCGCGGGCACCAGTTCACGATATAATCGCCCTTGTACACGAGGCCGTCTTCGTAGAGACGTACAAAGACCTCACGTACGGCCCGGGAGAGACCCTCGTCCATGGTGAACCGCTCTCGATCCCAATCGCAGGAGCAGCCCAACCGCTTGAGCTGATTGATGATCACTCCACCGGAATGCTCTTTCCAGGTCCAAACGCGCTCGATGAATTTCTCTCTGCCGAGGTCTTCCCGTTTGAGCCCTTCCTGGGCCAGTTGACGCTCGACGACGTTTTGGGTCGCTATTCCCGCGTGATCCATGCCCGGCATCCAGAGGGTGTTGTACCCGTTCATCCGGTGATAACGGATCAGAATGTCCTGGAGGGTATTGTTCAGCGCATGTCCCATGTGCAGGGACCCGGTGACGTTTGGAGGCGGGATGACGATGGAGTACTCTTTGCTTGTCTTCTCTTCTCCTGCCCGGAACAGTTTCTTGTCCTGCCAGAAAGAGTACCATTTCTCTTCGATCTCTCCGGGATCGTAGATCTTGGGCAACACATCCTTACCCATGAAAAGCTCCTAAACGTTATTTGCGGTTCCGCTCACAGCCAATCTTCGACAATAACACCACTTTGCCGTGAAGGCAACGACGCATTGCCGCCACGATCGGGAAGAATTCCGTTTGGCGAGGGATTGCATGTGCGACGGCCGTGGATTGGTCCGCGCCCCGCGCAGCAGCACTCCGACCCGCGGAATGCCTATTAAATATTGACAAATCCCCCCGTGCCGCTACACTATTGAGGCTTTAGGCATGCCGAGGCATCCCGTGAACCGAACGGGGACGACGAGCTGTCGAGCTCGCGTCGCACAAGAGAAGACGCCTGCCTCTGTGGTTTCCGACTCCGGTAGTAATAAAGCGGACTGGTGGGAAGACGTTTCTTTCAGCACAGGATGCACGAGTCTTGGACCAACGACTTTGCACAGCTATGCGGGCCTCTTGGAGAATCACAGTCCGCGGGCGAGACATGCTCGGCCTGTTGAGGGCGCTGCTGGTCCTCGTGCTGCTCCCCGCAACAGCGTTGGCATTCGATCCGTTTCTCCAACCGGGGCAGGGTTTTGCCGGAGGGTTTCATAGCGCACCAAACAAGAAATCCGAAAGATTTTCAATCATTGAAGCCAGAGCCGGGTACCTGTGGGGCGTCAATCAGATCCTCCTTCGTGACGGCGATAACGCCAATCTGCCGCCCGGAAAGAGGGAGGTTAGCCTCGAGAGCCGCGCTTTTGGGCTTCAGGGGGAGATGTTCACCTCCAACGACCTGTCCATTCGGGCCCAGGGATGGATCAACATTCCCCAGGGGCATCAAGGGGATTTCTACTTCGATCGCACGGCACGGTCCTGGGACACCACCACACGCTACATCGCGGGGGATATTGCGGCCGTGTATCATTTCGGCCCTGTGGGCTCCTTCTACGGGAGCTTCGAATCAGGGGGCGTCTACAACCGGATTAACAGAATGGGCGGACCCGGCGTCTTCGCAGGCATCATGGCAGGGTTCCGGTACAACGATCTCGACTGCTGGTCCACAACGATCCACGACGCACGAGCCACCTTTCACGATCATCTGCATATCTACATTCCCTATCTCGGGGTCTACTACGCTGATGGGGACTTCATGGGATCGGTTCTTAGGCTGGAAGTCCTGGCTTCACCCCTCACGCTTTCGAAGATCGACTCCAAAGAGACGCTGTTCGGCGCTCAGACCACGATCGACGGGCATTCGGTCACGGGATGCTGGGTTGAATCGCTTTTGGGATGGTTTTGGCCGGTGACGGACAAGGCCTTGGTGGGCGTGTTCGCGAAGTACAACTTCCTCGAGCTCTCGGGAGGGGCTACGGTGTGGCAAAGCCCCTACTCCACGCGGTTCTCCCTGGACGTCCGGCAGCACATCTTCATCACCGGCCTGACGGCCAACTATTCTTTCTAGAACACGAATATACCCGGGCGTTGTCACTTCAACGGAACGCTCGGATAAGGATCGTTCTGCGGGGCGGCTTGAGGCCCTCTTGTTCATCGAGGGCCCCAACCGTCCCGGACAAAGAAGACTACTTGCCTGTTCTCTCGCAAACGGCGGAGCAGTAGGGAGCTTCTTCCGGATCGTCGACGTCGCAGACGGGGCAGGAGCAAACTTCGGGTCCGTCCTCCGGCTTGGCGAAGGTGTTGCCTTTCTGTTTGGCCCGGTAATCCTCGATGGCCCTGTGCAGAGCGTCCGCTCCAAGATTGGAGCAGTGGTGCTTCTTCTTGGGCAGACCGTTCAAGGCGCTCAGCACCGACTGGTTCGTTATTTCCATGGCTTCGTCGAGGGTCTTACCTATGGCCAGCTCACTCACCATGCTGGACACCGCGATGGCCGCGCCGCACCCGAAGGTCTTGAACTTCACGTCTTCCAAAACGTTGTCTTTGACCTTGATATAGAAAGCCATGATGTCCCCGCACGCAGGGTTGCCGACTTCACCGACACCGTCCGCGTTCTCAATTTCTCCCACATTGCGAGGGCTTTTGAAGTGATCCATCACTACATCGTTATACATTCCTGGTACCCCCTGGCTTGCTCCGGGGCCGTCGCTCTGGTGCGATGTGAGTCCCGGCGTGCTCGTTTCTTGTTCCTGGCGCCGAAATAGCGGCAACCCTCATCATGGTGATGGTGCCGCCGATTTCACGACGGGTGCGTATTCTTACGAATCAGATATTATGCCACTTTCGACGACTTTCGGCAACATCTTTTGTCGCCTCGTCACGGTTCATCCCGCGGCCTTGACCTTGGTCGTCCTCTTATAGAGGGGCGACATTTCCCTCAGTTTCTGAACGATCGGCGGAAGTATCTCAATCACGTCGTCCACGTCCCGATCGGTGTTGTCCTTGCCCAGCGTAAAGAGAAGAGAGCCCTGGGCGTTGCCTGCATCGATTCCCATGGAGAGCATCACGTGGGAAACCTTCAACGATCGCGATATACAGGCAGATCCGCTGGCGATTTTCACCCCTTCCATGTCGAGGAACAGGAGCATGGATTCTCCCTCGACGTACCGGACCAGGACGCTGGCGTTTCCGGGCAGCCGATTGGTGGGATGCCCGACAACGGCAACTTCTTCGATGGCTGCAGGGATCTCCTTGATGAGTCGATCGCGCAGCGGAACGAGATGGGCTATCCTCGCTTCCATTTCAACGGCTGCTATTTCCGCGGCCTTGCCCATGCCCACGATGCCGACGATGTTTTCCGTACCGGCCCTGAAGCCGCCCTCTTGAATGCCGCCGTCAAGCAGAGGGGATATTCTCACTCCTTTTCGTACGTAGAGCGCTCCTACCCCATGAGGCCCGTAATAGGGATTGGCCGTCAATGAGAGCAGATCCACGTTCATCGCTTCCACATCCACCGGGATGACCCCTGCGGTCGCCACCGCATCGGTGTGAAAGGGTATATTGTGCTCCCGGGCTATTTTGCCGATCTCTCCGATGGGTTGGATGCTGCCCACTTCATTGTTTGCGTGCATCACCGAGATCAGCACCGTCTGCGGAGTGATCGCCTTCTCCACATCCGCGGGATCGACCACGCCGTACTTGTCCACGGGCAGTCGGGTTACTTCCACACCCAGCTTCTCAAGGGCTTTGATCGCGTGCATGATGGAGAAATGCTCTACAGACGACGTTATCAAGTGATTGCCCCTCGAACGGGCGGCCTGCATGACTCCTTTGAGGGCCCAGTTGTTCGATTCGGTTCCTCCGGAGGTGAAGTAGATCTCCGGCGGGCGGGCATTGATCAACGCGGCTGTTTTTTCACGGGCCTCATCGATGGCGTCGGTGACCTCTTCCCCGAGGCTGTGCATACTCGAAGGATTGCCGTACTTCTCCTTCAAGAAAGGAATCATCTCGTCTACTACCTCCGGTAAGAGAGGCGACGCTGCAACGTGGTCCATGTTAATGGTTCTCATCGAATTACCCCCTTGGAACAACCTCGAGGTTGGAACGGAAACCTCTTTATAATCGCACTTAAGTTAATAATTTCGCCCGAGGTTGTCAATAACGGCCCCATCGGTTATCCGCTCCTGCACAGGCCACATCCCTTCGGGGTTGTCGAGCAACTCTCCCTATGCTAAGAAAATAGGCCGAAGTTTTGGAGAATTCTCGAAAAGGACGGACGTGATGGATTCCAAATGGGGTATCTCGCGGGAAGACGCACTGGCTCTGATGGAGCAGTACCTTGAAACCGACAGCATGCGCAAACATTGTCTTGCCTCTGAGGCCATCATGAAGGCGTTGGCTCCCAGGTTGAACGGCGATCCCGAAATGTGGGGATTGACGGGACTGCTCCACGATCTGGACTACAATGAAACGAGGGAGCTCATGCACCGGCACGCCCTCGTCACGGAAGAGATTCTCGCTGGGAAGGGAGTGGATCGCTCCATTATCGAGGCCATCAAATACCACAACGCCGAGAATCTGGGCCTGACCCGCACCGAACCGATCCACTTCGCCCTTACCGCAGCGGAGACCATCACCGGCATGATTGTTGCCACTACTCTGGTCTATCCGGACAAGAAGATCGCCTCAGTCAACCCTAAATCAGTGAAGAAGAGGATGAAGGCCAAGGAGTTCGCCCGCTCAGTCAACCGTGACCATATCCGTCTCTGCGAACAGGTGGGCCTGAGCCTGGACGATTTCATCGGTATCAGCCTGGAGGCCATGAGCGGCATCAGCGACGATCTCGGGCTCTGATACATTTTCACGAATCAGCAGTTCGTTCGGACGGCATGTCCCTGTCATTGCGAACGGTCCGACCTGACTCCACTCCAGGGACATGCCGTCCGTGTCGTGAGCTTACCTTGTCAATTGCGAAGAGGTATAAGATTCGCAGTGCAGATCGCTGCGAAGCGAGGCATACACATCCCCCTGGAGCGTCCGGGCCTTCAGAGAAGAGAGTCTTGACGCACATTCTTCCTCGGATACCCAGGCAGGCAGCTCAAACCGAAGGGCATTACCGATAGTGTAATTGAAACGGTACGGCCCCAACGTGGAGAGGCGGCGCAGACACCCGAGGATCGAGTCCGGAAACTCCACATGATATTCAAAGGAAATAAGGGGAATCGGATGTGATAACCCCTTGAGCACCTCCCACTCAAATCCTTCGACATCGATCTTGCAGAAAGCCGGAAGTCCGTGAGCCGCTATGAGAGCGTCCAGGGTCGTGGCGGCTACGGAAACGCTTCGAGACCATCGGTATCGCGTGAATCGACCGCTCGACCGAACCGAGGTTATCCACTCCCGGGACATGGACGACAACTGACTTCGGACGTCGCTCAGGTTGATTATCTCGACACCTTCCTTGGATGCCACGGCACAGGGGACCACGACGACCCGAGGCTCTTCGGAAAACCGTTCGCGGATCCGGCGGAGACAGCTTTCCTGGGGTTCTACGGCCGCCACCGAGGCGCCCAGCTCGACGTACAACGCTGTCTTGTCGCCGAAGTGAGCCCCCACGTCGAAGACCAGATCTCCATGCCTGATGAGGCAGCGGTGAAATTCCAGTGCAGCCTTGTGAGAGACTCTTCGGCGGATCGCCTTGACCAGACCCTTTACCACGGAATAAGCCCTCAACGCGGCCAACTCACCGCGTTGCGCCCATTGGGAAAACCGGTCGCGGTTCTCAATCATCGACCACTCCGCGTATAGCCGGATGGTCCCGGCGAATCATGTCGAAGCGCGTTCCCATAGCCGGGAGAGGGCCTTTTCGGTGGGAATCAGGCCCGACACCTCAATAGTGGTCCACATACCCGACATTCTTCTTGAGGAAGGAAATCCGGTCGTATTTTGCCTCGTACGCCCGGGCAAGCGCCTGCGTGTCCAGGAGTGGCGCATTCATCTCGGGAGGCCCCTTCCCCTTGGTGACCTCCCCCACGATCAGCTCGCGACCGCCCTTTTCTTTGAATCGAGCGATCCAGCGTACTGACGGATCGTCTCTCAACCGGCGATAAAAGGGTGCGGCTTGCAGGTCCGGGGAAAAGAGCTCCGAATCGAGAACGATCCAATCCGCGGCTATCTTCCCCTCTTTTTCGTACGTATCCACAAATGCCAGGAGGACCGGCTCGGGTGAGCCTATCGCGTGCTTGCTCCGCTCCACGGGAAATTCCTGAGGCATGACGATCCGTTTGTTGCGGCCCCGGGCGTACTGTCCCACGTTGGAGGCTACATTTCTCGGGAGAAATGCCGTCTTCCCCGCTTGCAGGAGATCCGGCCTTTGCTCGATGAGATAGGTTGCTGCAGCCAAAACCCGCAGGTCGTCCTTCCCGGTAAACATCTGATTCCTGTCCGCAGTGATCCAAATCTGAAGAACCGCCATGACCGCAGCGGTCATGACCAGGGGGAGGGTGCGCATCCTCATGAGGATCAGCGCCCCCAACAGCGTCGTGGGCATTGCCGCCACGTAAACGTACGTGATGGAAGTGGACGAATTGAAGAGACCGTACCCCGCTCCAATCAACCATACGCACATGGAGTCGAAGAGCGCCCGTTCCACTCGATCGGTGAAGAGATGTTTCCGCGCGTGCGCCACGTAGAGGACGAGGCCTGCGATTGCCAACACGAGCTGAAGCCCCCACCCGATAAGGACTTGATCCACTATTCGCTGCCAAAAGTCCGGATTTTGCGCCAAATCCCCGTACCGCACGAAGGGGTAGAGGAGCATGGTCTCGTGAAGATGGCGGGTCCTGTCCGTGAGGTACAGCAGCAACGGCCACACGAGTTGTCCGAGACCCACGAAGAGCGGCACGAGATTGTACGGGTTGAGGACGATCTGCTTCAATCGACCGCTCAAGAGGAAATAGAGCCCGAGGCTGAAGAGAAACGAGGGCCAGTCCAACGCGGTGAGGAGATAGGCGGCCACACAGACAGGACCGGCAATTCGGAAGAGCCGGGCATTCGGGTCCCGCATCATCCCGACGAAGGACAAGAAGATGGAAAAGTGGAGCAGACACGACATGGTATTGAAGTACCAGGGCTGCCTAAGCGTTTCCCCCAGCCAGGGGCCGAGCGCGAATACCAGAGCGCAGCAATACGCGTAGCGCTCCGAGATGAGCCTTCTCCCGAACAGAAAAGCTACAATGGCGGCAAGGAAGGCAAAGATCGTATTGGGAAATTGCATGGTACGCGGCGTCAGCGGCACCAGGTTCCCTACTGCATACGAATAGACGTTAAGAACCGCGAATTGCAGCGCCCCCTCAACATGAATCAAAGCCCTTCCCACGAGGTTTTGTACCGGTCCGGGCCCGGATGTGTAGTGGTGGAAAAGCGTGCCGACTTCTCTGGTGCCGACCTGATCGAAATAGGGGTGAACCGTGGGCTGTCCCGCGAGCCCCAGGAAGACGAGAAGGCAGAAAAGGCTTGCGAAAAAGAGGTACAGTGAAATGGTGCCGCGGGATCCCCCGGCGGAAATATTCGGTTGAGTCAATTTCACCGCCCCGATCGTCATACTCGTGCCGGACGCCGCGAGGCCCGCGGTTTCTCCGGTGTCGGCCGGACTGCCGACCCTTCCACAGGACACTTATATCAATTTATGAGATTTCTGTCCGATCTTGGATGGTGCTTGTGCTTGCGTCGGTTCAAATCAGGAAAACCCGTGGTGCAAAGCCGCCCATGGTGGGTCGGCAACGGGGTCTCAGGATACGGAAGACTCATGCCCTGAAAGGGCAGACCAACAATAGCCGTAGGTTTCAACCTACGGAGATGAACATCAGCAAAGGAGTTTGGATACTGACGGGGTCCGCTGACGGTCGTTCGAGGAAACGATTCTAGGACGACCCTTTCAGAGTCGTTCTCGAGAATTTGGATTTGATCCCTTCCCCTGGGTTGAAACCCACGTCTATTCATGGTGCGCCCCTTCGGGGCACGGTCTCGATCTCAGGCACAGACATCCACATCCTAAAGCCTCCGTCTCACGCGACCATTTTCAACGTGTCACCATCACCGGTCGTCTCCGCTCGGTTCGTCGTGGTCTGCTACGACGGACACCTCGTAATTCATCATCGAGCCTGCGGCGTCTCCCCGAAACGTCCCGGCCATGGGGGAAGCCCCTTCCGGTACAGGACTGGCCGCTGCCACCACATGACAATCAGCCACGGCAAGCCCCAGGGTAGGGTCGAAACCGCGCCACCCGCCGCCCGGCAGGTATACTTCCGCCCACGCGTGGAGCTCTCTCTGCACGCCGCTTTGGTCTGCCTCCGTGTATCCGCTGACGAACCGCGAGGCCAATCCCACGGAGCGACAAACGTCCATGAAGAGAACAGCCAGATCCCGGCATGCGCCCTCCCCTCGTTCCAACGTGACCGACGGGCGCTGAGGCGATCCGGTCAGGCGCACTATTTTTTCAAATCTGCCGGCAATGAGCTCGGTCAGAGCGCTCAGAAAGGAGACGGTTTGGCCGCCGGTTTCTTGAATCGCCTCCGCGGCGAAAGCGTCCAGTGCCTCGCACGGGTCGATGCGATGGAGATACGGTTCGAGGAGGCTCTTCGTCTCATCGGGATAGACTGCAGGCACCCTGCTCGCGGATTGGTCCGTGATGATGAACCGGAAGGGATTTGTGCACAACGTCTCCACACGGGAGATGGCCAGAATGGAAAGCCGGCTGCACGTGCCGTCGAACCAGAGAGACGTGATCGAGTTGCCCTCCAGGTCTACGCCGTCACTTCGGCCCGCCGGCCGCGGGAGTACGGCCAGATCAAAGGACACCAGACGCTGGAAAACATCGGAGCGCGGCCGCAGGCGCAACGTGAGCGGTTCAACAAATACCGCGGACCGGTACTGATACTGAATCGCGTGTCGAATGGTGAAGAACAGAAAGACCTCCATTTCTTTGCGGCCGGAGCGAAGCATGAAAGCGCCGCTGTTTCTTCGACGGAAAGGCGTACGAAGACGATACCTATCGCCCGATCGCCTCCATTTTTACAGTTTTGTTGGGGGTGAGGTCGGCCCCGGGCTTGGGCCCTCCGGGACGCGCCGCGGCTTACTTCGGCCGAGGTTCGCCGGTCGGGAGTTTGGCCGTGGCCTTGTGCACCCATTGGGAAGGGATCAGCTCCATGGATTTGAGCAGGTGCTCCTGCCACCACAGCCCCACGGCTTCGAGATCTTCTCTTTCGTACCGGTGCTCCACCATGGTGTACGTGTCACGTTTGTACAGGACCACGTCAATGGGATAGTCCACGTCGGTTGCCGCCACCCGGGTTGCGTTGAACGCGAGGTACCCCATCTTCAGCGCCATGTCTATCGATGTCTCGTACGAGAGGAATCGATCCAGCAATGCCTTGCCGTAACTCGATTCCCCGATACAGAAGTACGGGGTCCCGTGCGTGACCTCAATCCAATTTCCCTGAGGATACAAGAGATAGAGCTTGTGCTCCTTGTCCTTTTCCAGTTGCCCTCCCACGATGGAATGGAGGTTGAACATCAGGCCGCTTTCTTCCAGTGCGGCTTTGTCTTCCCGCGCAACCCTGCGTATCTGGTCGGCCAGGGCGTTGACCGCACCGTAGAGCTTGCAGAAGGTTTCTCCACTGTCTTCGAGGACTTCTTCGAAATACGTGAGGGCCTTGTCCCTCACCGCACGCAAGCCTGACGTCATGACAAACATCGAATGGCGACCGTGTTGATGTACGGTGACCTTCCGGGCCATGGTGCGCTCGACTCCGCTGGTTATGCGCGTGTCCGCGATGCCGACAAGGCCGTCGATTACTTTCATTGACACACAAAAAGTCATAGACACCCGTTCCGAACAGCGCTTACAGGAACGTGAGCTCCCGTACCAAACCTTTGCCCAGCTTGCCCAAGGACCTTCCTTGGATCGCCCTTCACCGGGCTTTGGGTCTTTCTTAGCCTACCCGCCTGTGCTCAGGACCGAATCCGGTCATTGGGCGGCCCGTTCACCGAACCATGGACCGGGCAACGGTCGCATGGCGAAAAAGGTCTCAAAAATAGCCTCTCCGACTTCGTTCAACTTGAGCTGAAAATGATCGAGAAATTCGTGGACTCCCGAATGTAGCACGGTTTCCGCGTCGGTGAAATGGAGATCCACGCTCAGTCTTCCGAGACGCCGTTCCGCCAGATTACCGTACGTGCCGATATTCGTTCCGCTAATGCAGTGGAGCGATTCGTCGGCTTTCTTGAGACAATAGGCAACGGCCCGGGGGAATTCCTGGTCAAAGATGAGGAATTCAACCACCTGACGAGGGGAAATGCGGTGGTACCGTTTGCGGTACATCTCCAGGCCGCTGGCGGATTTCAGCAGCGCAGACCATTGGATGTTGTCGTACGGCGTCCCCACGTACTCCACCCGGGGCAAGAGAATGAAGTACTTGACGTCAAGAATCCGCGATGTCTTGTCCGCACGTTCGATGAGCCGCCCCAATCTGCCGAAATGCCATCCCTCCCCGTGGGACATCGTGTCCAAAGTAAGGCCGGTGAACAGGTGGCTGTTACGCTTGACCTCGTCGAAGAAATCGTGCGGGCGGTCGAATACCTCACGATTCTCCGCCGCATCTCGGACCAACAGATAGAACTTGTTCACCTGCTCCCACATCTCCGAAGAGATGATCTCACGGATGGAGCGTGCGTTCTCCCGAGCGGTGCTCAAACAAGAAAGAATAGAGTTGGGATATTCCCGGTCGAATGTCAGGAATTGGATCACGTTCCGTTGGTTCACCTGACCGTATCGCTTCATGAATAACTTATCGTCGCCGGTCACCTTTATCAGGGGTACCCATTGCTCGTGCTGCAGAATCACCAGGTCCAGAACGAGGTGAAGATTGACATCGATGAAACGGGCCACGTTTTCTGCACGCTCTATGTATCGACACATCCAATAGATTGAGTCGGCCACGCGGCTAAGCATGATGTTCGTACCTCCGAAGAAACGTCATGACTGTTGCTGTTGCTCCGAGGTCGCGGGCATCAGGTCCAGTACCCAGGTGTCCTTGCTGCCGCCTCCCTGGGACGAGTTCACGACCAGCGATCCTTTGCGCAATGCCACTCGGGTCAGGCCCCCGGGCAGCACGTAGATGTTTTCTCCGTACAGAATGTACGGGCGGAGATCCACGTGACGGCCCTCGAAATGATCGTCCACAATGGTCGGAACCCTGGATAATGCCACGGTCGGTTGCGCTATGTAATTGCGCGGATGGGCGCGAATGAGATCGGCAAATTGGGAGCGCTCTTCTTTGGTTGAGTGGGGTCCCACGAGCATTCCGTACCCCCCGGATTCGTTGGCCGATTTCACCACCAGTTTTTCCAGGTTTTCGAGCACGTACTCACGCTCTTTGTCTTCCCAGCACACGTACGTGGGAACATTGGGCAGAACGGGATCTTCACCCATATAATACTTTATGATCTTAGGGACATACGCGTAGATCACCTTGTCGTCCGCGATGCCGGTGCCCGGCGCGTTCGCAAGGGCCACGCGGCCTGCCCGGTACACTTCCATGATTCCGGGAACGCCCAGAAAACTGTCCGGTCTGAACATCAGCGGGTCAAGGAAGTCGTCGTCGATTCTCCGATAGATCACGTCCACACGTTCGAAGCCTTTGGTAGTCCTCATGTGGACATAACCGTCGGAGACCACCAGATCGCGTCCTTCCACCAGCTCCACGCCCATCTGACGGGCCAGAAAGGAGTGCTCGAAGTATGCGGAATTGTATATTCCGGGGCTGAGCACCACGGCCGTAAGCGCTCCCGGACCCTGCGGAGCGACAAATTCCAGTGTTGCGAGGAGACGGTTCGGATAGTCCTCCACCGGACGTACCCGAGACGCCTCGAACAGCGCGGGGAAGTTTCGTTTGAGTATCTGGCGGTTTTCCAGGACGTAGGAAACCCCTGAGGGGCACCTGAGATTGTCCTCAAGCACGTAAAACGCTCCATCCTTGTCGCGTACCAGGTCCGTTCCCGTCACATGACACCAGATCCCCTTCGGCGGATTGAATCCTATACATTGGGAGCGATACGAAGCTCCGGAGAGGATCACTTCCTCTGGAATCACCATGTCCTTGATGATGTGTCGTCCGTGATACACGTCGTGAATGAATGCATTGAGCGCGTAAATCCTTTGCCGGAGACCCCGCTCGATTATCTTCCAATCAGCGGTCTCCACGATGCGCGGGATGAGGTCAAACGGCCAAATCCGTTCGGTGCCCTGATCGTGGCCGTACACGGTGAAGGTTATGCCCATTTGGTAGAGGGTTGCCTCGGCCGCCCTTTGTCGACGCAGCAAGTCTCCTTCCGGGAGCGATTCTATGCGCTCCACCAGAAGAGCCGCGCCGGGTCTGGGTCGGCCGGAGGTCACGAACAACTCGTCGTGAAAATCTTCCGGATCGTATTGTGAGAAGTCCATGTTCAGAATCCTCGTACCGTTTCGCGATCAAATCGATAACAATGACGGCATGTCTCTCCCGCTACGATCGGCACGACCTGACTTCGCTCCCGAGACAAGCCGTCATTGCGGGGAAGTCACAAATTTGATTGCGAAACCGTATCAGTCGCACTGTGCGACTCTCCGAGCCTGAAAAGCTCCGGGAGCCATGAGTCGATCATGCACGATCCCCGGTCGGCACGGGAGAGTGTCCTCTCCCCTACGGGAGATGGGCATGCAAACCTCGTGCCGCGGCGGTCAAGCCTTCAACCGGCCGTCGCACGCAAGCTGTTCCGGCACAGTACCGCAGCATGGAGTGCAAAGGCATGGACCAAAGGTTCCGCTGTCATCGGCGTCATGGTCCCTTCCGATTCGTCGTTTCCGGTGGTGGGTGAAAACGGGGCATCCTATCGAGCGTCGTCAAACTGCTCTCAAGAGCCCTGCGGAAAAACCGACCGCCAGGTACTATAGGGAGCATTATGCTACATCTCTGTCGGTTTCCGGATACCACCCCAGGCGAGCCCGAAAGATAGAGACCATTTCCGGGCCTTTGCATGAAGCGGTTGATTGCTTTCGCTCTCTTCCCCGACCCGCCCGGTCGGAGAGATCTTCGGTGGTTTCCCAACGCACCTCCTTTTCGCCTCATATTTTGGCGGACGGGCACGGCCGAGGAGATGTACCGGATATGGAATCTGTGTCATGATGACGATCGGGTCAGGATGGCATAGTGGAGCGCTTTGAGGGTTGCAGGAAACTGAAACGGAGGCTTTCGTTGATACGATCCTGAACGGAGAAGAGGCGGCAAATTGAAGGTTGACTCTGCTCGCGGATTACGCTCCTTCGTTCGGCGACTCTTTCGAGAAGTCTTCGTTCTGGTCTGTTACGCTCTTCTTTCACTGGTGCCGGTCTATTGTCTGCTTTTGCGTAACGGGACATCGGGTCTCTTTGACGACAACCGGGCACAGAGGGCTTTCGGCACCATGATCATGGGCACGGCGCCTCGGCCCTATGTGAAGAGGGCGCTTGTTCCCCTTATGACCTGCGGAGCCGGCTTTTTGCTTCCCGGTTCCGTTTGCGAGGCAATTCGCAGAGCGATTGAAACAAGGGCTGAAAAAGGTATCTTCGTGAATTGGAGCACCGCGCAGCCGTGCTTGGTTCTCGTAGCCATCGGCATCATATAGGGAATTACCGTGAAGTTCGTGGAGGTGAAGGAGAACGAGATCCCCGTACGGCTACCGCCAGCGCCTTCTGAATCGGCGGAGTTGTCTGACGAGGATTTGGAGAAGGTGGCAGGTGGAGGCGATGGATTTGTACATCACGTAACATTTCGGTGATGGATATGGTGCGTTGGGAAAAGCCTGGGAATCGGGAGAAATTCCATGCGGCTCAGGATCGGACAAGAATCTGATAGTTAGAATTCTGTCCCTAGGAGCCTGCCGCACAACAGCATACTTGTGCTACGCAAAGGCATGTTTGGAAGCGTTTGTGACAGAGGCCAAATTTAGGACGTCGCGATATCGCGCAGTTGCCCGGATGCTCCATGCGCAACAGGGCCCAGACTATGTGTTCCGTGACACGATTCTGTATGGTTTACCAGTTACGCAACAGGCTCCTAGGGGCTTATATTATTTCCTCTCGCCATGATATCTCCTATCCCCAGGTCTCCAACGTGTCTCGGAGACAACGCATGAAATAGAAGCCCCTCATCGTACCCTCCTGTAACAAATCCAGGAGAAATTATTGGAAGTGCTCCGGCAGGCAGAGGATGCCCTCATGCAGGTATACGGCCGAATACTCGGGATCGTCCTGAACATGGTGACCCATGGGGGTGACGGGTACAGCTACTACGGCCGTCGGTACGAGGACTATTACTACAGCGGATATCCTCGCGGGGCCGAGAGCGGGTCCTGATCCTGTGCACCTGACGATTCACTGTTGATTCTGTTGTCGCGGCGGGCTTGCACGCCGCGAACCTACCGCAATCTCCTCCGTGACATCAATGAAGCGCAACGGCTTTTCCCACAGAGAGAAATAGCTCCTGTCATCGAGCAAATCCAGATCGGTCCCGAAACAACCATTGAATATCACACGGAATGTGTTAACCGGTGTTATTGAATCATACAGGAGTTTCCGGGCGGACGAGGGAAGGAGATAGGCGTTGAGAATGGCCATACGTTCTCCCATATCACTCTGATCAGCGGCTTCCCAGTCCAAATGGGAGCCCGGTCCGTGATCCGCCTGCAAGACGATGATGGGTCTCACGTCGGAGTTGGCAAGAATCAGAGTGATTGCCTCGGTCAGTTTCTTTTCCAGAAAGGCGAGCTGATTTTTGTAGTTTCGGACGTAAACCTGCTGCAGATCGCTGCGCATGTTGTGGTATCTGTTCCCATCCGCGAAGAATTCCCCTCTCGGATCATCCCTTGGTTCACCGTTCTTGCCGAACACAAAGGGGGGATGAGGACATATCAAGTGACAGAAGACGAAGCAGGGTGCCGTCTGTAGCGCGACTTCGGGAAGACTGTTCAACGCGTACCGAAGACGACGTCGGTGGAACTCGGATCGGTAGTCAGGCTCAACAGCGTAGATCAAAGGTGCAATTGGGGAACTCGCGAACAGATGATATTGCAGAAAGGAAGGCAACAGCAAGGGCTCCAAGTAGTAGTCAGCCGTTCGTATTTCCGAGGTACCAATCCCCGTAGAAAAGGCAACGGATCGGTAGCCGAGTCGTTTGAGAAATCCGGCAACCCGGTTGTGTCTGATCATGGGGGTAAGCAAAGAATCGCTCGCGCGTCCGGGGAAGTTTCGTTCCAGTTGGGGGTCGAGATAACAGAGATTCAAACTTGAGCCCAAGGAGAGCAGCGTTTGGCAATAGTTGGAATTGCTTCTTGACGCGATGTAGAAGCCCTTCCGGACGAGGAAATCAAGAAAAGGCCTATTGTCATAGCCGTACTGTTTTCTCAGGATGTCCGCTCGCGCATGACCGTCCACGATGATGTAGTAGATGTCGGGCATCCTGTCTGGGTATCCGCACGTGCTCGGAATCTTCGCGCTCGGGTCAAGCCGTCCTGCCAAGGCTCTTTGCTCGGAAGGCAGACAACCACAGAAGGATGCAACGTTGAGGGTCCCGATAATGTGGCCGGCCATGACTGTACACGTCCATAGGACGAGGAATGCACCGAAAAAATTGAGTACGCGAGTTATCGGATCCAAGGCGAGCTTTACCCGTGAGATCATCCAGACCCCGAAACAGTAGATCAGAGCAATCACGGGCAGAAGAAATCTATGATGGGCCGGCTCCAAACCGGCGATCCGCACTCCAGCGAGGATCTCGTAAAGATAAGAATAGGAAAAAAAGGGGAATACGGTCAACGAAACAACAAGACCGCTCTTCTTCCAGTTATGCTTGAGACCTAATCCCACCACGACCCAGAAAAGGGATACGACTGAGAGGATAACCAGTATCGTGCCCACGGCCTCCTTCACCGTGAAGTACTCCCAGTTTCGGGACATCAGAAACAGCGGTGGATAGAGGGCAAGAAGAAAAGGATGCAAAGGCACGGACGTACTCAAAACTCTCTTCATCAAAGGAACCTGTGCACACTGCTGGAATCATCATGGGGCGGGCTGATGCTCGCGATCGTCAGAGATCTGAGGGCTTCACCTGAAATTGTGCCGCGGCCGCGTCGATGGGGTGAGTCCCGGGGGCGTGACGGTAGTGCCCAGGTCTCTCTAAGCCCCAATCGTCCTTAGCTATCCCGGATAATAACCCGACGGCCTCAACCTTCGTATCTGTGTCGGTTTGTTCATTCCTTTCCCTGTCTCAAATCATCCGGAATTATGCAGCGGTGTTGCCATTCTGGGGCGTTTGACTCAGAATCCGGTTGCTCCACAGCCCTCGTGGGACCCGTAGAGCCCCTGAATGGTTCCTCAAGAGGCAGGAGGAAGGCAAAACCGTCGTCATGTTACCGAAAAGAACCTTTTACATCGTTTCCGAGCGTACTTCACCCTCTGTCACTCCGTCAAGCATTCTTTCACTCTGCTCGTCACCCGAACACACTGCGGTAATGTCGCGCCAAAGGAAACGCAGAAGCCACATGAACTTGCCACCTCCGACCGTGATACGCGACTTGCGCTCCGACCTTGATCAGAAGCATAATAATCCGGTCCATGGACTGTCCGACTTCTCCGTCCTTAAGGTAGGGCTGTCTGAAACCTTTCCGCTATCAAACGAGGAACATGGGCGGCATGTCTCTTCCGCTGCGAACGACAAGCCTGACTCCGCTTCGGAGTCAAGCCGTCATTGCGGGGAAGTCACATCTTTGATTGCGAAACGGTATGAGATCCGGTGGCTATGTTCGCGTGAAACCTGGTGCCTTTGTGTCTTGGTGGTTCAATCCTTGTCTCTCGCTGTGAAAGCAGACTCACAATCTGTGCGAGATTGACAACCGAAAACAGGTTTTCAGGACGAGTGAGATGTGCAGGTTCCAACGATTGTCCCTCAACAATTATTCTATGCTGTCTGTCCGACTTCCCTGTTGCTTCGGCTTACCGAGGTGAATGACCGTTGAACGAGGAAGCTTTCTCCCGAGGGCTTGCCGCCGAGCCGGATGCGCAATTGTCCCGCTCGGATCTCCCGCAGTCTATTGACCCCCTCCCGTCGTCTGTTGCGAGGGAACGAGACTATACACGTGCACCTTCTGTTGTATGTTCTTGAAAGTCATCATCCCACGGTCGAAGAGCATCATTTTGTCTCCGATTCTCCCTGCGGTTTCCGGACCCACGAGAATCTCCCCCTCGGTCGCGGCCGATGCGATTCGTGATGCCAGATTGGTCGGAGGGCCGGACGCTGTGAATGTCATCCTGGTGCCGCATTGACCCTGGAATTTGCTCATACCCAGGGAAGCGGTGCCCGAATTGATTCCGATGTTGACCACGATCGGATAGAAAATTCCATCCAGCTCCGCGTTGATCTCAGCGGTACGTTTACGAATGTCCATTGCCGCTGCCGCGGCGTTCAATGCGTTCTCCTGTGCGTCCCCCATGAATATTGCCATGAGTCCGTCCCCGGCCGTTTCATTGACGTCCCCGCCGTGGGAGTAAATGACATCGAGGAAAGCCGAAAAGTACTTCTCTATGATAAACGTCACTTTGTCCTGGGTCAGCGATTCGCTGATGCGAGTATAGTCGGCCACGTCGAGAAAGAGAATCGATACGTCCACTTCCTGCTTTTCCAAAGCCGGGGCTTCAGGATTCTTTTCCACGATGCGCTGAACGGTCTCCGGGACGAAGGTCTTGATGTGGCCCATGATGCGCTCCAGCGTGAGCTTCTCGCCGGCCACCTTGGAGTATCTCTTGGCACTGATAATGGTATTGGTGGTCAGTTCGGCCAAATCAGACAGCAAGGTGATATCTCTTTCGTCCAGGGCCTTTCCTTGCTCCGTGACTACGTTGAGTACCGCCAATCGGTCCGTGCCATTATACAAGGGGAGGGCGATTTCGCAGATCGGGGATTGCGCGTCGGCAAAATCGGTCACAACAGGGTCGTCGTCGGACGGAAGCATGCACCGAAAAGCCATAGGCTCGCCCCAAGACTGCTCCACGATGTCCTTGCCGCGCTTGCACATGTGGCAATTGACGTGCTCTTTTTTCATCCTGCAATGGAGGGGTCTCGTGTAACTCGGGGCCTCGGGATCTACCAGAATGAGGCAGGCCTCCCGGGCATGGGGAATCGTCGTCTTTATCTCGTCTCGAATAGCCTCCAACATGTCTCCGATGGTGAGGCACGAGGTGATCTTCTTGGCCACTCGAAAGAGATTCTCGAAACGATCCTTGTATATTTCAGTCGGTATGGGATTCATCTACATTCTTTCCCGGGAAAAATTCGTCCGGCAGAGGTGGGCCTCCATATTCGTATACTAATCATTATCCTAGCGAAACGCATCTGCCACGGTTCGTCCAAAGCTTTAGCGAGGAGTCCAATGGTGAGATCCTGCTTCTTAGGCTTGGTGTGAAACGATTCAGACACGGTGTTAACGTCCGATCTTCAAAGCGATCTCTTCCAATTTGTAGAGAATCGCTTCCGCTGCGGATTCGGAAGCCCGAATCTTGCTGGGACAGTCGTCGAGGACACGATGGTACCGAACCTTGCGATCCTTCTCCAGCATCGCGTTGAGCAGGGGTCTGAAAAGAGGGTCCACGTCGGAAAAGTCGAATTTGGTGAGAAGTGTTGAGCTCACCATTTCCCCCAGATTTCGAGGCTCTCCCAACAGGCTCTTGCCTCCGGACAGGAATTCGTAATAGGTGAGTCCCAAAGCCCAGATGTCATCCAATTGACCGCGCCGCATGGTGATGGTGCGGGTGGTCTCTACCCGTTGCCGCTTCTCCACAAAAATTTCGTAGTCGTGTCGGAGAATCTTCACAAGCCCGAGGATGGTTTCAGGGGGCATGAAAAGCCAGCTTCCCACTGTTCCAAGACCTTTTGGGGCCTTGTCCCGGATGTCGATCGAGGTGTCGAAATGATCCACAAGGATGAATTCGGTGGTGAGGCAGGGGCTTCCCGGCGGACGGTGGAATTCTTTGGGGTAATTGAAAAAGGTGTATCTCGGGAGTCGCTTCTTGTCCTTCACCTCGCGCTTGATAAAGGCTTCGGGCCTTATGTTGAGATGAAGCCGCCCCTCCTCCACATGGAGGTTGCAGAGCCCCACAGCGCAATCCACGGCCCAGGAGAGGAGATCCGGGGAATCTCCTCCCAGTTTCTTGGTATCCAGCTTGTTGATGGGGTCCACGGCCAACAAGTCCATCAACACGTACATGAAATCCCCGCGTCGTCCGATGTTCTGAATCTTTACGATCCTGCCCGCACGACCGTACTGTCCCTTGGGTTTCCTAGCCAGAACCTGGGCACCCAGTTCGTTGAGGGTGGTCTGTTTGTCCGACTCCTCCAGATCCTGCAGTACTCCGCCAAGCCCGAATGTCCCGTGGGTCTGCATGGTCTCCCTGATTTCGCGTGCCGAGTATATTTTCAGGGCGTACGGCAGGTTGTCCACCGTGACGGAGTAGACGGGTCCCATGTTGCCATAGCCCAGGAACTCGTCGACCCGGCAGACGATTTCACTTTGAGATCTCCCTTTGCCGGACTCAAAAATCGGGTCGAAGCGGATGGTATTGTTCTTCTCGATCTGCTCGATTTGGTCCGAGAAGAGCTGACGAGTGAGGGCTCTTTCTTTCTGCCGGATTTCGGTGGTGTCCGCGGCGCTTGAGGTCAACAGGTCCAATTTTCTGCGGGTGTAAAGGTCGTACAGACCGGTTTGGTCCAGACCTTCGATCAGTTTCGAAATGGGTATTTTGTTTTTCATAGACACGTCCGCATCAGAAGGGTTGGATTTCCATGCCCGGAAGTCCCTGGAGGGGGGGAGTTGCCTTTCGTGCCCGTGAAGAGAGGCACCCGCGTCCACAGGGATTCCCTTGTGTCTCCGTTGAGAACCGTATTGTGAACGTGAAACCGGTCCGCAGTCAAGAGATTGCTGTATCAGGGAGGCGGATTGCCCAGCCGCTTCTCCGGATTTGGTTCGATCATCCGGTTTCTTTCACGGAAAACTGCCGACCACGGTTTGAGTCGGGCGATTCGACGACGAGCTCCTTTGATTTCTTGAGAGAAATGGCCTAATCTAACGCCCGGAAGGTATTGTCCTGCATGGAAATTCTCCTCGAGTGTCCGTGCAAGAGAAGGTGTCGCTAACAATAACCAGGAAGAGGTTAAGACATCCGTCCAACGAGGTGAAGAATCGGGTCCCCGAAGGACCGCCGCTCTGTCGACGGAAATAGAGTAGAGGAAAATCATCGTGGAGGAGATCAGATGACCTACTCGGCATGTGCACGAATCAAAGTTTTTGTATGTGTCTTGGCGCTCATGGTGTCAACGTTTCTTGTCACGACCTCCTATGCAGCGGGAGAATCCGAATTTTTGCTCGAAGCCCTCATCAGCGCTTGCACCTTCGGAAACGTGGAAAAGGCACAAGAACTTCTCGCCAAAGGAGCCGACGTCAATGGTGTGGGTAAGCTGGACCGAACGCCGTTGAGACAGGCTGCGAGCAAAGGACGCCTCGAGCTAGTCAAGCTCCTCGTGGCCCGGGGAGCCACAATCGATGCGGCAAGCAAGTCGGGAGAAACCGCACTGTTTGAAGCCGCCTCGTGGGACAAGCCCGAAGTCGTGAAATTTCTCCTGGCTAATGGAGCCAACCCAAATGTGAAGTCCGTGCAGGAGAGTACTCCTCTGATCAGTGCAAGCGCAAGAGGATACGTAGAAGTCGTTCGAGCCCTGTTAGACAACGGAGCCGACACCGAGGCGACGGGCTACCACGGAGCGACGGCCCTTCACGAGGCCGCGCGATCGGGTGAGGCGGAAGTGGTAAAAGTCATCCTGGCCAAGGGCGCCAAGCCTGATCCCAGGGACAAGTCCCTGGTTACTCCGCTCATGCAGGCCTGTGTCTTTGGACGGACCGAGGTCGTGAAGGTCCTCTTGGCTGCAAATGCAGACGTGAAGGCCAAGGACCAGTTCGGCTTCACCCCTCTGAACATAGCCTTGAAGAATAAACGGAGCGAGATTGTCGGCCTTCTCAGGGCACACGGTGCCACGGAGTGAGATCGCTTCAGTTTTCCGAGGTATTCCGGTCGGTGAGCTCGAAGCGGGACGCCAGGCTCATTAGGGGCATCTGAATTATGGACAGGAAATTACCTGACAACCGAGCGATCTTCACCAGAAGCCGAACGAGCACGTGCCTCCAGCGGTACACAGCCAGTTCCGACCGCGATGTGCGCAAGGTCCCAAGGAGCCTGCTCAAGCATTTGCACGGACTGTTCGCTCTTCTCCAATATGAAGGAGCTGGGGTCACCAACAACTCCGCAGAGAATAAAACAATAGTACCAGACTCTTCCCTTTTGGCCTCAGAATGCTTATGTTACAACCGGGAAAAGGAGGAGAAACCATGACAGGAGAACACGATTGCACGGCCTGCTCGACCGGCTGCGCGGAAAGACACTCCGCGGAAAAGGCCGAAGAGGAGATCAAGAGCGGCCCGTATCTGCTCTTCAGCGCGATCCTCATCGTGGTGCTGGCCGCAGCTTTCAAGTATTTGTTTTGAAAGCGTGCTCGGAATCCGACCCGCGAGGCGACCGGGCACGGTTTGTCCCTCGGGGCTGACACATTCTCATACGGCGGATGTCTGCCGCCCCTGAGGGGGTCCCCGAAAACGTCCCGGCCTATTCTTCTTCGTCCGTTTTGAGCACAGCCAGGAACGCGGACTGCGGAATCACGACTCCCCCGACCTGCTTCATCCTCTTCTTGCCTTCCTTCTGTTTTTCCAGAAGTTTCTTCTTGCGCGTGATATCGCCGCCGTAACACTTGGCGGTCACGTCCTTTCTGAGTGCCGACACCGTCTCCCGGGCTATTATCTTTCCGCCGATGGCTCCCTGAATGGCCACCTTGAACAGGTGCCGCGGAATCTCTTTCTTGAGCCTTTCGCAGGCCTTCCGGGCCCGCTGGTGGGCTCGCTCCCTGTGGACGAGCATCGAGAGAGCGTCGACCTTCTCGCCGGACACCAGGATATCCACCTTGGCCAACTCCGTGTACCTGTACTCGAGGAACTCGTAGTCGAAAGAGGCGTACCCCCGGGAGACCGACTTGAGCTTGTCGTAAAAGTCAAAGAGAACTTCCGCCAGCGGGAGGTCGAAGACAAGCTCCACGCGGTTGGCGTCCATGTAATTCATGTCCTTCTGCACCCCGCGACGGTCCATGCAAAGGCTTATCACGGTTCCCAGGTACGTCTCGGGCAATATGATGGTCGCCCGAATGAAGGGCTCTTTGGACTTGTCGATGTAGACCGGATCGGGATACTTGGCCGGATTGTCGATCATGACCTCGGTCCCGTCTCTCAGCAGCAGCACGTATTGGACTGAGGGAGCGGTCAGCACCAGGGACAGGCCGAATTCTCGTTCCAAGCGCTCCTGAACCACCTCGAGATGCAGGAGCCCCAGGAAGCCGCACCTGAATCCGTGACCCAACGCAGAAGAATGGTCCTTTTCGTAGACGAGGGAAGCGTCGTTGAGCTTCAGCTTCTCCAACGATTCGGACAATTCCTGGTAATCGTCCGAGGAAATCGGATAGAAAGAAGAAAAGACCACCGGCTTGACCAGTTGGAACCCCTTCAAGGGCTCAAGGCACGGTCTGCCGTCAAGGGTCACCGTATCGCCGATGCGCGTGTCGCTGACGGTCTTGATACCGGCTATGATGTAACCGACTTCTCCTGCGGAGAGCACCTTCCGAGGCTCCCGTTCGATGAGAAAAACTCCCGTCTCCTCCACCTTGTGGCAGGCCCCGTTCCACCACAACCGGATGATGTCCCCCGGTTTGAGCTCGCCGTCAAAGACCCGCAAGTGGACGATGGTCCCGCGATAGGGGTCCCAGTGGGAATCGAAAATCAAGGCTTTCAGGGGTGCCGAGCGATCCCCCTTGGGCGGGGGCACCATCCGGACGACCGCCTCCAAGACCTCCTCTATGCCGATTCCTTCTTTCGCGGAGACGGCAACGGCAATGTCCGATTCCAGACCCAGATCCTTCTCAATCTGCGCCTTGACCCGCTCCACATCCGCGGACGGCAGGTCGATTTTGTTGATCACGGGAATGATTTCAAGATCCTGTTCCACGGCCATGTAGAAGTTGGCCAGCGTTTGCGCCTGAACTCCCTGGCACGCGTCGATGACAAGCAGAGCGCCCTCGCAGGAAACCAGGGCCCGAGACACCTCGTAGGAGAAGTCGGCATGCCCCGGAGTGTCGATGAGATTCAGCACGTAATCCTTGCCGTCCAGGGCACGATAGGGAAGAGCCACACTTTGGCTCTTGATGGTGATCCCCCGTTCCCGTTCGATGTCCATGGTGTCGAGCATCTGCTCCCTGAATTCATGATCGCCCACAACGCCGGTTATTTGGAGCAGTCGATCGGCCAGGGTGGACTTCCCGTGGTCGATATGAGCGATGATGGAAAAGTTTCTGATATGATCCATTCAGTTCTCCCGATGATTTCTTGCGCCACGCCGGGGCGTGCGGGCAATGCCGTGCCCGCGGGGATATTTCCCGCTATTAATTGATTACCTTAGTGATTCCCGAGCCTCGACTCGCCGCCCCCGGACGCAGTGAATCGATGGAAAGCTTGTAAATGCGACCGCTTCGCCCCAACATGATCAGGTCCTTATCCGCTGTCACCGGGCCTATGACGTCCGATTCCGGAGGCAGGAACGACACCTTGCTCGCGTCCAGAAGGGCCTTTCCCGCAGTGAGCCGAGTCAGTGAAGCGGCGTAGATGAGGGAACGGTAAGGCGATCTGTTGAATTCGACTACGGTGTCGCCCACAACAGTTATTCCGGCGGGGAACGCCGCGTTGGTGTACCACGCGATCGTCCCTTGCTCCACGTTTCCCTTCTTGACGGCTTTTCGAGGGGCTATGACGTACGTCTTGCGCGTGTGGAGATAATTCGCTGCAAGCCAGACCTTATTGCCTCCCCATTCAGCGGTTGCGGCCGCGGTGAGAGAAACGAATCCCAGCGGCAAGTTCAGGACCGTTACCATACTCTTACGGGCAAAAGATGCTTCGATGTCTATTCCCATGAGGAGTCTCGTGTGCCGGTCGGCAATCAACAGGACATTCCCGTCTATGGGAAAACTGCCGAAGGACGGCTGCACATACTCCGGAACAACAAAGGAATCGGTCGCTTCACCGGATTCGCAGTTGACCCGTCTCATGTGGAGTGTACCATCTTCCGAGCGAACCAGTACCAGTAAGGTTTTTTCGTGGAATCCGATGCCGAGGAGCTCTTCGCTCTTCTCCTTATGCGCCACCACGGGACCTTGTTGCCACTGAACCTTTGTCTTGGGCCTGTCGAACGTGGCCCGGATGGGTATCTCGTTGGCCCACAGGAAGATCCCAACGAGGACCATGAGAGGCACCGCCACATTCAATGCGTAGTTGAGTCTCCCCGAATAGGGATCTCCTTCCGTGAACCGTACCTGTGTGTCGAATTTTTTCCTGATTCCGCGCTTGAGCCGCAGATAGCCTACCACCACCTCAATGGCCATGATCAGGGAGAAGAAGTACATGAGCGCCGGGATATAGTTCTTCCCGCTGAGCGCCCAGATCAGGTAGACCACGTAGAGGAAATACTTGCTCGTGATGGTGATTCTTGACCCGATGCCCATCACGTTGATGAGAACCCCGAACACGACCACGATCAGGTACAGGGAAATGTACACGGCGCCGAGCAACGGGGCCACCATGTGATGGAGAATGGCCATCATGGCCACCACCACCATGCCCAACTGGTCGCAGACCAAATCGGTAAACGCTCCGGACTGGGAGGCCTTGCCCGTATTGCGGGCAAATGCGCCGTCAAGTCCGTCGCAGACGACGTGCCCCAGGAGAAAGAGCACCGCCACAAGCGGTTGGCGGATAAAGTAGAGGATCACTCCGGACAAGAGGGCGATTCCCATGTACGAGATCGTATCGGGGACCAAGCCTATCCGAACGAATGGAGGCAGCAACTGGGAAGCGAGCTTTGTCCTCTTCTCGGCGAACCAGAGATGAATCCAGCGGTCTCTGCCGAAGTAGTTCAGATAATCCCGGTTGAGCTTGTGCTTGAAACTTGCCGATCCGTCTCCGGGAAGGGGGTGCTTTGATTCCGACATGCGACCACAGCAAGGAACAACTTTGATAAAGGACCGTCACGGTCCATGGAGATCTCCATACGAGACCTGCCTATAGTAACCTTTTTCAATCCCCATACCATACTGGACCCTTTCCGTCACGCGGCGGGTGAGTTTTCGATGATTTTTTCGCTTGAAAAAAACCGTCAAATCCGGTCGATCCCTTCCAAAGAGCCACGATACGCAAAAAAGGGGCAGACTCCGGATACCGTTTCGCTATCAAGAATGTGACCGCACGGCTCGGACGGGTTGTTTCTGAAGCGAAGCCGGGTCTTGCAGTTCGTAGGGGAAGAGACATGCCGTCCGTGTTGTCGGTCGATCGCGAAAAAGCAAGAGAGGACGAACATCGATTGACGGCAGCGGGTGGGGTAGGCCGAGCAGGAAAAGCCAAGAAGGACGAGCCGACGGTGATTCTATTCGGATGAGGCCGGTCTCCGCTGTGCCGACCGGAGTGGTACTCTCCTTGGACTCCACGAGACTGCGTAGATCGCGTCTCTCGCACCATCGAATGGGAATCAGCGCTTTGCCGCTGCGCCCACAATGCCGAACCTGGACCCCGTCGCGCAGCCTTCATTGAAATGCATGCCTGCAGCGGCCAACTCGGCGAGAAATTCCCGCTCGTGGAAACGATCCTCGGTGGGATGCCGGAGCATCCTGCCAAGAAGGAAGTTTGCGTAGAGCGGCGGATATATCTCCTCGAAAAAAAACTGCCCGCCCGGTCTGAGGATCCGACCGATCTCGGCGATGCAGCGCTTCCAGTCGAGGACGTGATGAATGATGCCGAAATTGACCACAGCGTCGAAGGACTCGTCCCTGAAAGGCAGGTCCTGTGCGTCCGCGACGTGAAAGGAGATCGACTCCCGGTGTTTTTGAGCGAGACGCCGGGAGGCTCGCTTCGCAAGAATAAACTCCAAATCAAAGGCCGTTACGGTCCGGAAGCCCATCATCTCCACGAGAAGAGAGGCCCCTCTGCCCAGGCCGCATCCGATCTCAAGCGCATCCCCCCGAGGCCGTACGCCCGGTAGCCCAAGCCACTTATTCACTTCCCGTCGCTGAAAAAATACTCTTAGGGGGCTGTAGATCCAGACCCGTTCGGGCCAATTCATCAGCATCTGTTCTCTTTCGGAATTCGTAGTCTCACCTCACTGTTTCGAGGGTCTCCGAAGAGGCCGATCGTCCATCACGACGTGCTGTCGCGGAGGATGTCCGTGGACTCGACGGACGAGCACCGATATGGCGTGGCCGCAGTCAGCCCGGAAGACTCTTCGTTCTTCACTTCCGAGCCACGGTGCGCTGTCAACTGAATCGAATGTACATGGAAACCACCACCAGCACGAGAAAGCTCAACGGCATGTAACTGGCCTTGTTGAACAGGGCAGCCGCGGTTCGGGGTCCGGGATCGTAGTACACTTCCCGAGCGGGCCTCAGAAGCAACAGCCATCCTAGAACCGCCGCTCCGAAAGGATAAAGGAGACCGATGCCCCGACCCGCGAGAAAGTACACGGCAACCCCGCCGAAAGCCGCCATGGATGCCCCCCCGATTAACCGAAACACGGATTCGGGCACTCCCTTGACAGTGAGTGTGGTTCGGGCCGACACGAGAGTGTCTTCATCCATGTCAACGATATCGTTGGCAATGTTTTGACCTCCCACTTCCCAGGCAGCTAACCAGAGGAACAACAGCGCAACAAATCCCGGCGATGGGCTCGGGTCAACTGCCAGCACACCCGCAATGCCGCCGATGGCCTTGACGAACGCGGAAGGGATGATCTTGAGATGGGTGATGCGCAGAAGCCTACAGTAGATGGCTTCCAGGACCGCGGAGAAGACGAAGAGGACTGTGCACCAAGGATTGAGCCACCACGCGCCCATCAAGGCCAGCAGGGCCCAAAAGCAAAACCACAGCACGCCGCTCCGAAAGGGGAGCATCCCTTGAGCCACCGGATGCCGGCCCATGACCCGATCGACGTCGAAGAGCTCCTTAGCTGCACCGGCCGCGGACAGTCTCTCCTTATCCACTTGGTAGTCCACGAGGTCGTTCAACGCATATACCGCGGTGTATCCGGCAAATGCTACGACCAGACCCACAATGACAACCGACGCGGAAGGGAAATGTCCCAGCCACAAGAGAGCGGCCATTGCCGGCGTTGCCAGATCCAGAATGCCGTGGGGGGTTCGGGAAAGCCCAAGGAACAGCTTGCAGCCTGACCAAGAGAAGGAGTCCGCCATATGTGATACTTCCTGCCGGCTTGGATTCATGTGCCTGTTCTTCTTTCTTACCTGATACGCCGGCATGCAGCGGGCCGTACCCGGGACGGCTTCGGGGACGTCGTTCCCCCTCATGTCGCCCGGTCCGTCCTCCTCTTCCGTGGTGCCGTTCAGGCCCGGCTTCTCACAGAGTACGAACCGATTACTCGAAGGGGAACGTCAACTTGCCTCCGAGGAATCCCACGCAACAGGCAAGACCGGAAGTCACAACCAGCGCGACGACGTACACTATGGTCCCTGCGTGGTCCATCCGGAGAGGATCTGTGACCGCCAAAATCCTCACCGCCATGCCGACGACGCCAATGACAAGGGCGGTCCACGCCAAGCACCGCTTGGTCCTTACGATCGGGGAGTCTACCGCGTCATAATTCATCCACCAGGTGAAATAGCCGGTGGCCATGGCCGCGGGAATAGAGATAAACCCCATGAAGAAACAGCACAACGCCGCCCAATCCATGCGAGGGGAGCCTGTAATGAGGGCTATAACCTCAAATAGAGGAGCGACGGTGAGGAGCCCGACCGGGAGATGGACCACCGCAGGATGAGGATGCCGCCTGAAAAAGGGATGACGTTCCAGCCAGGCATCCACGGTTCCCTTGAATCCGGCCGGACGCTCCGCCTCAGGTTGCCGAAGCACGCCGACCATCTCGAAACGCTCCAGCATTTCAGTGCCGTGTGGGGCCGCTTTGATGTAATCGCTCAAGTCTTTACCCGCATGGTGCCGGTTCATGTGGGAGCCACGGGGCCATCTTTTGCTTGCCGACACGTCGTAGACCTTGCCGTCCACGGCTACCAGTGCAGGTTTACCGTCCTTGCCGTCTGCTGCGGCAAGTTCCCGGAGATCGAATTCCTTCATGCTGTGTATTCCTGAGAGAAGGGCGGGATGATCGGCTCCGCCGTGGAGCGGTCCTTTACTACGGTCTCCACATGCTCCTGGCGGGCCGACTGTGTTGACCTCAAGGGGCTGTAACGTCCGAGAGTTACCGAAGCTACCCCTTCGGACGATGCGACCGGGACCTCCCCCGGGTGCCGAGGTCGCCACAAGCCCGGCCGAAGGACGGTGGGCGTCTTGTCTCCGCGCATTGCCGGGGTTGACGTCGGAGCCGATCGCGGTCGATCGGTCTCTGCGACATCAAACCCATTTGGAAGGGTACAAGCCGGCTCATGCAGGAGATACCCAAAGTGGGGGCCTGCTGGAATCAACTCACCCTGTTAGATCAGTGCGCGAAGCTTCCAGAGCGTCTGCCCGGCGGGCTGGCTCACTTCGAAACTATCTCCCACCGTATGCTGTTTGCCGGTGTCTTTGAGAATCCTTTGAGATTGCAGGGTGAAATTGTCACACTGGTCATCGCAGTCGTCCGCCACGACCGTGACGATCACTTGAACGTTCTCAGCCGAAAAGATCGCCTGCTTGCCCACAAAGACGAGCGGGTAGCGGGGATTGTCCGACCGCTCGCTTTTCTGCAATTTTTCGGCCTTTTTTGTGGCACTGAAACTCGGAGCCGGTGAACAATTTGAGCAACTACTACATCCGGACATTATGCTCTCCTGTCAGGAAGCGAAATAGGTAGTCGCAGAGACGTTCTCCCGCGACACCCGGAAACGATGATTGCGCTTACTACTTCATGATTTCGGGGGCTGCGATGTGCCGGGCCGTCCTGCGTTTCAAGATGCAGAGAAAAAATCCGGCCCTCTCGGGAGCCGGAAAGCCCGGTCCCACGAAATCGCGACCCACTGTACTGCCTCCGACCGCACTATCGATCGGCACACTTGTGTCTCCTCTGAACTTCATGCCGGGAGAGTGCCATGCGCGATCGCGGGCTGTGCACGCGGCAGACAGCCCCTCAACTTCCGTCATTCGAAGATACGACCTGGACCTTTCTCTGTCAAGTCACCGCCGTTTGGTTGTTTCTCCGGTCGGCACGAAGCATGCCCCCTCGGATCGTCCACGGGTACGGTCGACGGTCCGTTCTAGGTCTTGGGGGCCAGGATTCTGATCTCTTCGATGGAGCTGCCGTCGAACAGTTGCTGAACGGCTCTGGTGATCGGATGATCCAATGCCTCGTTTCTCAGCGCTCTATCGAGATCCGTTTGGCCGTCCTGGGGCTCCACGTACGGCTTTGGCGTAACGAGGGACGTCTCCTGAGCCAGAGTGAGGATCTTGATGCGAGCTTCCCCGAAGATCCCCTGAAAAAAAACTTTCACGGCCGGCTTGCTGTTGAGTCTGCTCTCGAACTGGTCTTTGTAGATGTCCTTGGTGAAGCCTACCTCCACTTCCGTCGGTCCGAAAGCGATCAAGTTGCCGTGGTCCATGATGGAAGAGAGAGCCGGGTCGATCTGCTCCGCGCGCATCCTGTCTTTCAGCTCCGCCCATACTTCGTCGGGCGTGCCGCTCGGCAAAGGCTGCACCTGGGTAATGGTAAATCGCTCTCGAGGCACCGTGCTCTTTTCCGGCTCGGTGTGCGCTTCGATCGGTTCATAGGCCTTCGGCTCATGTAACGAAGCGGGCTTAGCCTTAGCCGCGGCGCTCTTCGTTTTGACCGCCGATGCGGATGAAGCCGCGAGATGGCGCTGACCGGCGGTTGCCGGTCTTCCTCCGGTGTCGGAGTCCAGGCGACGAACGATTTCGGACAGATTCAGGATGTCCGGCGCGTGACACATGCGCAGAACAGTCATCTCCAGGGCCACCCACGGATTGCCCGATCGTTTGACCTCTCCCTCGCTGCGAAGGAGCATGCTGAAGATATTTTGCAGCTCTTCCGCCGAAGCCTGGCCCGCAAGAGTCTCCAACTCATCGACCTCCGACTCCGGCGCATCGATCATGCCTTCCACTCTGCGGTCCCTGGGAACCGTACGCACCACAATCAGGTTGCGGAGGAAGTGGATCATGTCCAGGACAAACTGTTCGGGGTCGTATCCCTGATGGAACAGATCGTGGAGAAGCTCCAACGCCGCCGCGGATTCGTGCCGAAGTATGCTCGTCATGAGGGTGCCGAAGGATTCACGACCGGCAATACCCAGGATGCCGATTACGTCCTCCGCGGTAATGACCCCCGATCCGAATGCAATAACCTGATCGAGAAGGCTCAAAGCGTCCCGGAAAGATCCCTGGGCTTCCCTGGCCACAAGGGCCAACGCTTCCTCTGTGGCCTGAATCTCCTCCTGTTCGAGGATTCGGGACATACCCCCCATGATATCGCGCATGGAAATGGTACGGAAATTAAACCGTTGGCATCGAGAATTGATGGTGGCCGGTACCTTATGGGACTCGGTGGTGGCAAAGATAAACTTGGCGTGGGACGGGGGCTCTTCCAGCGTCTTCAACAACGCGTTGAACGCGTTGATGGAAATCATGTGGACTTCGTCAATGATGATGATTTTGTACGGGGAGCTTACCGGGGGGTATTTAATGTTCTCATTGATTTCCCGGATGTTTTCTACCGAAGTGTTGGAAGCCCCGTCGATCTCCTGCACGTCAACGCTGATGCCGCCGGCGATTTCCCGGCAAGAGCTGCACGCATCGCACGGGTTGGCATCATTCGCTCTTCGGCCCGTGCAGTTGAGTGCTTTTGCCAGAATGCGGGCCACCGTGGTCTTTCCCACACCCCGGACCCCACAGAAGAGGAACGCATGAGCGACCCGACCCGAGAGAATGGAATTGGACAGGGTCCTAATTACATGATCCTGACCGACGACGTCGGTGAAGGTGGAGGGTCTGTACTTTCTGGCAAGAACGAGATAGGAAGGCATATATCTAAAACGTCCGATGACAAGGGAACCGACCGTTGTCGGTGATCGGACTGAGGGCCGACCCCCGAGATTACTTCCGCTGCTTCCTCTCGGACCTGACGGGGTCAGTAACTCCAAGTCGCCCTCTCCCGGTCACCGGCAACAGCCGCTTCCGTCACTCCACCGGGGAAGGTGTCAAAACCTACACTGTCCATATTTCTACCAGATCCTCGGCGCTCTCGTCAAGGGGTGCGGCGGAAAAGATTGGCGACCTTTCCCCCCGATCGGTCCGAACAAGGTGACTATAGCAAGGCTCAACGCCGAGATCTAGCGAGTGCACAAAGGTGATCGCATCATCGAGGGGCGGCAGGTGTCCCGTCTGGCGAGGTCTTTGCGGCGGCCGGCGAGGGGGCTCCCGGGCAATCGGCCTGATGAAAACCTCCTCTGTTCAGACGATTTCCGTAGCTCTGCACGTTCTTTTGCAGGAGGAGTCTCTCGGTGTGGGGCCGATCGGGCCCTTGACGTATGGGGCCCGTGATGGCAACAATCTCTGCACGGAGAGTAATTTCGCCGTGAACCGAAAGGTCGCGCGGCACCCCCGGGAGCTCACGGGCTACCATGAGGGAGTCACTCTTGTTAAAGGTTGCCGGCCCATGGCTTCATCTAATAATTCACCCCTCTTTCGCCGGGCCTCGCGGGCCCTGCTGACGGTGGTCCTGGGAATCATGGTCCCTATATTACCGGTTGACGCCGACGGGCTCACGGTGGTCGGTTGGGTTGAGAGAGTCACGCTGCATCCGGGGAACGTGACCATTGATGCCAAAGTCGATACCGGCGCGGTAAGCTGCTCGCTCCATGCGACCGAGATCAACGAGTTCGACCGGGACGGGCACAAGTGGGTCCGGTTCACCACCATCGACCACAAGGACAAGCGGGTTACCCTCGAGGCACAGGTTATCGGCAGAAGAAAAGTCAAGCGGCACTTCGGCGAGTCCCAGAAGCGCATCGTGGTGAGACTGGGTGTATGCCTGGCAGACGTTTTCCGCGGCGCGGACGTCAATCTGGTCGATCGTACCGGCTTCGACTATCCCATGCTTGTCGGTCGTCACTTCATGGCAGGGCGAATAGCGGTGAATCCGGCAGTGATTTTCACTCAGGAGCCTCGGTGCAAGGATATCGGCTCCATTGACGGCCCCCCCGAACCGGAAACGAGCATCCCCGTCGAAAGGGAAGAGCACGGCAGGTGAGGTCGGTTCGCCGAACGGCCGGCTATCCTCCCCTCATCCACCGACAAAGGTCGCCATGGCACATACCCGCGGGCGAACCCCGGCGGACGGTCGGCAGCCGGCGATTTGTTCTTTGACTTGTTCGTGCCTTGGCGGCTTTGAGGTATGATCTTCCGGGTTCGGCAAACGCTCGAACCGAGCGATTACCGCATAGTAAAGTAGATGATCGGCGCGATGGCGATCCGGTACCAGGCGTAGGGAGCCAACGACCATCGTTGCACCAATGATATGAACGCCTTGACCGCCACGGCCGCGGCAATGAAAGAGACGACGAACCCCACCGTAAAGAAGGGTATGTCGGAGGCCTGGAGATATTTCCATTCTTTGAGAAGATCGTACGCGGTCGCGGCAATCATGACGGGAACCGCGGCGAGAAACGAGTACTCCGCTGCAATCTTCCTGTCGAGACCTGAAAAGAGCCCCCCAATGATGGTCGACGCTGAACGTGACATCCCCGGCCACAGCGCAATGCACTGAAACAGTCCAATGACAAACGCCTGCCGATACGAGAGGCCGTCGATCTCCTGTAGATCCGATTGGGGCTTATAATGCTCTGCCAGGAGAATGCCTACGCCTCCGACGAACAGCGCACAGGCAACCGTTATAGGGCCGAAAAGATAGGCCTTTATTGCCTTGTGTGCAAAAAAACCGGCCACCAGAGCGGGCAGGGTGGTGAGGAAGAGGAGAGCGAGGCCTCGCAGGCCGGAGAACCCGTCGTAAGCACTCCATTTGAACCCTTTCACGGGAATGAGGCCCGTGAAACGGTGCCAATAGAGTACCACCACGGCCAGGATCGCTCCCAGTTGGATGAAGACCTCGAAACTGGATGCCTTTTCGCCGGTGTATCCAAGCAGGTGACCGGCAACGATTAAATGTCCGCTCGAAGAAACGGGCAAAAATTCCGTTATCCCCTCGACGATCCCAAGAACTACGGCGACCCAAAGATCAACCATGTGTTACCTCATGCCATGACAAACGGAGAAGACCGCGCTCGGCGTCTCCGCCACAACCGCTCGGCGGCCGAGTCTTGCGCAATTGAATACTGAGTCCGCTATTCCTGAGCCACGGCGGCAAATCGCTCTCTTTCAGCAGAGTTAAGGGGGAAAAGAATACGGCCGATGCTGTTCCCTTGGGTCACCGCATCGGCCGGGCCGTTCAATCAGTCCAAATCTCGCCATGTGCTCGTAGCCGGTCCGAGGGAATCCGCGTCCATGGTCGGTCAGGCTCGGGACATCCCTCTCAGCGGCTACCGCAGCGCGGGAGACTATTCCGCGTTGATCAATTCAACGTCGAAAATAAGCGTGGCGTTGGGAGGAATCACTCCTCCGGCTCCCCTTTTGCCGTATCCGAGCTCGGGGGGTATGGTAAGTTTGGCTCTGGTGCCGACCTTGAGTAGGGCAAGTCCTTCATCCCACCCTTCGATGACCATACCCTGACCCAGGATAAAACTGATGGGGTTGCCCCTGTCCCGAGAGCTGTCAAATTTCGTTCCGTCTTCAAGGGTCCCGATATAGTGAACGTCCACCTTTTGCCCCTTGAGGGCCGGAGGACCGGTCCCTTCCGTAATAATCTCCACGTTAAGGCCCGAAGGAGTTTTCATGCTTCTTCCTCTTTGGCGGCGGCACCTGCTGTACCGCCCTTTTCACGCAAAGGTGAATTCCGGTTGCTGCATACCATTTGATCGACGAACCCGGCCGGCGCCTTGATAGAGCAGCCGGGCTGCGTGACCTTCGTCTCGCCGGACTATTTGGCCCCAAGAAGCTCCACGTCAAAAATCAGAGTCGCGTTCGGGGGAATAGGACCGCCGGGGGTGCCCTTGGCTCCGTAACCCAGTTGGGGAGGTATGGTTAATTTGGCTCGACTCCCGATCTTCAAGAGTCCGATTCCCTCGTCCCAGCCTTTAATGACCCGGCCTTGTCCCAGCGGAAAGCTGATCGGTTCGCCCCTGTCGCGGGAGCTGTCGAACTTCTTGCCGTCTACAAGGGTGCCCGTGTAATGGACGGTAACTGTTTGACCCGGTTGAGGCTTCGGTCCGGTACCTTCCTTGATGATTTCCAGCTTCAAGCCGGACGGAGTAGTCGTGGTGGGGCCTGCCCATGAAATCGCAACAGCGGCGACCGTGAGGAAACATGCTGCCACGATCACGAGGAGCTTGTGTGTTTTCAATATGGTTCTCCTTCCTTTCAATCACTGTAACGCAGCCCCTTTTAGCAGGGGTCGAGCTTGCTGTCCAGAGATAGTGGGGGCAGACGATGAAAATTGCCTGCGGGGGCTCCGGGAGGAGGTTGGCGATCACAAGCCGGCACTCGGAGCCCGGGTAGTACTCGGGAACCGGTCGGGATTGAACGGTGTGTGCCGACGCGGATGAAGCGACGCCTCTTTATTCGAATGGAGATCTCCATTATAGTGAAAAGCTGAGGACTCCTTCGCCCGGGCTCCCGGTCGATGCTGCGGCTTCACGATTGAACCGAGCGGCTGTCTTGAGTCAGGGGTCCCGTTGGAAGCCGGACTAAACACTGGTCTTACGAACATGGATGATACGGCTCCTGTCCCAAAAATAGATCTGATTCTCGGTTCGGAATCGCCCAGGAGGCGAGAGCTCCTGAGTACGCTGAGGGTACGCTTTCGAGTGTTCCCCGCCGAAGTGGACGAGACCCTCGAGAACGGGGAGATCCCTCAGGATCACGTTACAAGATTAGCCTTGGCCAAAGCCGAGAAAGTGGCTGCGCGCTTCCCGGACTTGTGGATACTGGGCGCGGACACCGTGGTGGTCATCGAAGGGAGTATTTTGGGCAAACCGCAGGACCGGGATGAGGCTTGCGCGATGCTGGCTGCCTTATCGGGCAGGACCCACGACGTATTCACCGGATATGCCTTGATTCACTCCCGATTCAGCGGGCTCCGAAAGGTGCGGTGGGTGAGATCCCGAGTGGACATAAGAGACCTGGACGCAGACGAGATAGAGGGGTACGTGACTACGGGAGAACCCATGGGAAAGGCCGGAGCCTATGCCATTCAAGGGATAGGAGCCGGTATCGTGGAGCGAATCTCGGGATCGTATTCCAATGTGGTGGGACTCCCACTCTGCGAGGTGGCCAGGGACCTCAAGGAATTGGGCGTCTTCAACTTCCTGGGCAGGCGTGACCAATGATAATTGCCGACAATCTTACGGAAATAGTCGAGCGCATTGAACGTGCAGCGGACCGAGCGGGGCGCTCCATTCATGACATTCGAGTGGTGGCCGCGGCCAAAGGCCAGGGAAAGAGAAAGATCGAGGAGGCTGTGGCCGCGGGGATACGACTCATCGGACACAATTACGTCCAAGAGGCGGAAGAAGAGGCCTTTTTACCCTCCGTTGAAGATGTGGAATTCCACATGATCGGCCATCTGCAAAAGAATAAGGCCGGCAAAGCCGTGGAGCTCTTCCGGGTGATCCAGACCGTGGACGATCCGCGGTTGGCGGAGGCGCTCCAGCGGCGCTGCGAAGCAGTGGGCAAAACCATCGGCGTGATGATTCAGGTGAACCTTGCCAAAGAGCCCCAGAAATCAGGCATCGGCGCCGAAGAAGTGGAAGAGCTTGTTGAGGCGGTAAGAAATCTCCCAAGGCTCAAACTTCTCGGTCTCATGACCATGCCCCCTTTTTTCGACGATCCCGACCGGGCCGGACCGTATTTCAGGGCTCTGAGAAACCTGAGCGACAAACTCATGCAATCCGGTCTCCTCACACGGGAGATGAAGGAGCTCTCCATGGGAATGACCGGCGACTTCGAGGCGGCCGTGGAAGAGGGGTCCACGCTCGTGAGGATCGGTACGGCGCTTTTTGGACCGCGCGGCTGAGAACTTCATATGGGGAAGACGGGACATCATCACTCAGCAACCAGCTCAGGGCCCGGGAACAAGGAGCCATGTTTGCGCCATGGAGTAATAGGTGTGCGATTTCATGATTTCGGGCGCGCATTTCACCTCTGGCGGCGCTACCAACGTGTCTGTTCATGATCAAAGACTTTTCCCGTCATTCCTGGGGAGGCAGGAATCCAGGCTCTTCCGAGCAGTCTGGACTCCGGCTTTCGCTCGGGGTGACTACTTGGGACCATTCGGGGTCATCCTGGAATCGATTACCTTCCTGCACCGTATTTTGGAAATGAAGTGCTAAGGCCGGACGCACCTCACTGGGTTCTATGAGCTATCATTCTCATATTCCGGGCAGTGGCGCTCAACCGGGGAAAGGGGTCGGCACATGTCGGAAAATGTCGAAGGAATCATCGGCTCGATCAAAGAGAGGTTCAATGCCGAGTCAGCCAGAGGTGTCGATGCTGTCTTTCAACTCGACATCTCCGGAGATCAGGCGGGGCAATGGTACCTTACCGTTAAGGATCAATCCTGTCTCATTGCCGAAGGAGCCCACGACCGCCCTAACGTGACGTTCAGCATGGCAGGCGCGGACTTCGTCGAGATGATGACGGGAAAGATTACAGGACAAGCCGCTTTCTTCTCGGGCAAGTTACGGGTATCGGGAGACCTCATGCTTGCTCAACGATTCGAAGCACTCTTCACTGGGTCGTCCCAATCCCGATAATTGAAAGTAACGAAAGAACGGGCGCTTCTTCATCGCAGCCCGAGATCAAAATCTTTCGTGGCTCGACTTCATGAGCAGTCATCTCAGCCGGGAGATTCAGAGCAACTCTTCCATGACCGCGTCGTGGAGGACGGGCCTGAAGCTCTTGAACCCCTGATCCGCCTCTCCCATAAACACGCGATTGGTCAGGAGAACGACGATCAACTCCCGTCCCGGGTCCATCCAGAGCGAGGTGCCGGTAAATCCTGTGTGCCCGAGACTCTCCGGAGGGAAGAATCGTCCGCTTGAGGATGCCGCGGGGGACGGCGTGTCGAACCCGAGGGCTCTCGTGGAGTCAGGCGTGAATCCGGCCCGGGTGCAGAAGTTCTTGACCACCCCGGAGTCGAAAAAGCCCCTCTTCGATTTGAGACTAGCGATAGTCGCCGCCGCGAGCGCGCCCACCCCCGCGCCCGTTCCGAAAAGTCCCGCATGACCGGAAACGCCTCCCAGAACCCGAGTGTTAAGGTCATTGACCACACCGGGCTCGTCACCCGGGCGAGTCAAAGCGGTTCGGTGCTCGTTCTCCACAGGGAGAAACATGAGCCGGTCCGCCAGTTGCAATGGTTCAAAGATCCGTTGTCGGGCGAACCGATCGAGCTTCAGGCCCGTCTCCTCGTTCAGAGCGGAAGCGAGCAGCATGAATCCCAGGTCCGAATAGCGCCATCCGCATCCTGTCGGGTAGTCGAGCGGCTCATGGAGGATGCATTCTCGGAGGCTCGGCTCCGCGGGCTCGGTCCAATTGAAAAGGTAGTAGGGTCGCCATGCGGGCAAACCCGACGCGTGCGCCAAAAGGTGCCTGGAAGTAATCGCTCTCTTGTCCCGCGGGCAGTCGGTGAACCACCTTACGATGCTTTCATCGAGTATGCCGGGTTGCTCTTGCACGAGAACCATCCAGCTCGGCGTAGTGGCAAGCACTTTGGTGAGCGAGGCAAGGTCGAAGAGGGTTTCACGGGTCACAGGGGCGGTGCCGGGGCTTCCGAGGGTTCCGTACGGTTCGTGAAAGATCTCTTCTCCGCCGGAGATCACCAGGAGCAGCCCAGCGGTGAAAAGCCGGTCTTCAAGAGCCTGGATCATTAATTCGTGGGGCTTGTGAAGGTCCATCGGCTAAATTCCTCGTATCTGTCCCTCGTGAAAGGGGGTGGGTCATTTCAAAAACCAGCCCTTGTCGCTTTCCACTGAAGGGCTTGCAACCCGGGACAGGAGCTTTTCAAAATTGAGATCCTCCATGGGACCAGTCCGGATCATGACGCTGATGAGGTGGTCGTAGATGCGATCTTTGGTTGCCCCGGGATGTGCCGAGAGAAAGGCCCGAATCGTCTCCGAAGCCTTCTGCCGGAAGCTCCGGTTCTGATCGCTGTGAGCAACGGGACGTCTCGGAGATTCGTCGGGCCGAGGTTTACGGAAGCCGATGACGAGGTCCCGTTTCACCACTTTGTCGCTTGTCCTCTGATTGTACGTGCGGGAGCCCGTGTCGATGGTAGGCGCCGCGGAAGCATTGCCCGGAACAAAGCCCACCTTGAGCATGATCTCCTGAACGAGGCGCCACATAGTGTCCGACGAATCGTGATAGCACAGCGAGAGCCACCTTCCGGGCTTGAGCACGCGATAGCATTCGGCCATGACCGCGGTCATGGAGTCGGCCCAATCCTGAGTGCTTTTGCCTCGGGACCGGTTGACGATAATCTCCCCGCCGTGCCAGCGGGTGCTGAGCCCAAGCCACGCCTCCCAGACGAAATTCAGCTCTCCATACTGCACCGACCCGCCGTACGGTGGATCGGTGAAGATGTAGTCGATAGAACAGGACGGTATCTCCGCCATGGACGTAGCCGACTGCGTGGAGATGCACGCGTCCGCGGATTTGATGGATTGAGCCAGGAGCGTCTTGGCCTTGAGGGTTCGCTTGAAGACTTTAGTCAGTGTCTCCAACACGTTGCGTTGCTTGGACATGGGAGGCAGCGCCCAGTTTCCCGGGATGTACCCGCCTCCTCCGTCCAAATGCTGGGCTTTTCGGCTCACCGCGGGCATAGCCGAGGTAATCACGGCCCGCAGATCGTCGTTTTCCCCGGCCGCGGCCATACATGCGGCAAGGGCCCAGAGATTCCGGTGGGTGAACAGATCCGACACCTTCCTGAAGTCACGACTCGGTCGCCACTCATCCCCCCAAGGGAGACGGGGGTCGGTCACATGCATCATGAAGCAATCGGGGAAGGGGTAGGGAATCGCCCTCCCTTCCAGCGCGCGGATCTGCGGGAGGTCTATCTCCGTGAATGCTTTTCGATCGTCCGCGGAGCCGAGGATCGACCTCGTCATCCTTTTGGGCTTGCAGCCCTCGCTACAAGAGAAGTTGACCGCGACCGGTTCGTTCCCGCACATGCCCAGGATGGGCCGAATCAAGACCTCTCGACCGTTCCTTACCCGGCAGTGGGGGCAAGAGGGAGGTGTGTGACGGGCGGCCTCGTAGAGCAAAACGCGTTTTCCGCACTCCGGGCACTTGTACACATTGGAATAGACCACATAGTGAATCGTGGCCGCACCCCCGCAGACATGGCATCGGGTCCCGTAAAGGAGCTCCATGTCCTCCCGGACTTCCAAGGACAGCGCTTCGAAAGCCTCGGCCAGTTCTTGAGGTACACTCGGGGAGACGTAGAAGCGGGTGATAAAGGTCGCTGCCGGGGAAATGTCCAAAGCCACAGCCTTCCGTCCCTGGGTGAGTGACGCCAGAGCGGTACTGCCGGACCCGCAAAAGGGGTCGAGCACAAGGTCGCCCTCTGCCGTGTGGTGATCGATGTACGCTGCCACCGCGTCGTGGGGCTTTTTGCCTAAATGGTAGGAATGCATGCTGAAAACAGGTGAGTTCTTGGTCGTTTCGATGGCCGCGGAAAACTCAGGGACGTCGTACCGATCGGTGCTCGGGTCAAAGGGATGCTCTAGCGAGTGGGCCTCCACAAAGGCCTTCAAGTTAGGGTTGGGCTTATCGCCTGAATAGATCACGAGGGTTTTCCTGTGGAAAAGGAAGTTGGCCGCGTTACCTTAACCGGCTAAACGCAGAGCTATCCGGGTCACGCTACCCCGGCGCGTGGGCAGAGTCCGCCTCAGCTCTGAGGATCTCGACAAAGTTCTTCCACTCGGGGATCAAGTCAAGAACGCCTTCCGGATTCGACCGGCACCAATCCCTTATTCTCGTCCTGACGGCTCCCGGTCCCGTGTGTCCGGAGTCCGAAAACCAGCCCCCTAGTGCTCCGAAGAGGTCCTTTCCGGAAAACCAGGTGAGCACGTGGGAAGCGTCCTCGCAAAATGCCTCTTCAAATCGGGCACAAAATTGGGTGAAGCCTTGTTCAACGCTCGGGCCATTGAGTTTTTCGGTCACTTTTTCGAGAAACGCGCCGGTGTGCTCAATCACCCATTCCTTCGATCCGGCTTCCGAAAGGTCCGGTGCCAGGAGGAAATCTCCCTTTCCCCAACCCCTTGGACGCGTCTCAAGGTCGCGAATGGGAGGCAGGGACCTTCTCGCCACTCCCACGGACCATCGTGCCGCCTCGTAGTATCTTATGGATGTTGCAGCTCGGCGAAGCGCATTTTCGTATTCATTTCGGTCCACGCCGATGGCAGCGCATACCACGGCCGGATCGAGCAGGTAGCTCTCAATAGAATGCCGACACCAGTGCCATCCAAATGATCCGCCTCGGTCCGGCACGGGAGCGGTGCAATTTTCGGGAGGGTTATAGTCGAAGTCTCGGTCGCGCACGTAACGGTACTGCCGGTGCTCTGTGGAGAGCCGCTCTGCTTGCGCTTTGAGACCGTATTTTGAGCCGCCCATCTCTACTATGGGCTTGCCTCCCAGTACTGGGAAGAGGATTTCTACGTCCAGTTTTCCCTCAACCAAAAGGCTATATACCCCCACGGGTCGGCCCCCCCATTCTCACGATTTCCTCCTCGGGGAGCACCTCTTCAATGTAAGGGGAGTGCGTCGTAATGATGAATTGGCAGTCAGGCCCGATTTTGGGTAAGGCCGCCAACAGGGCCTGCTGCTGGGGCGGGTGGAGGTGCAGCTCCAGCTCGTCGATGAGAACCACTGACTTGCTGATTCTCAGCCGTACGAACTCGTATAAAATCTCGAAGACCGCCTGCTCGCCGGAGGACATTTCGCTGATGTCGTAGACGCGATCTCCCCGCTCCATGAGGAAGAAGAAATCGGTTTGCGACGGGCTTGTTACGCCCTTCCTCGGCTCTACCCCCACAAAACGGGTGCCGGGGAACACCTCGGCTACTCGCGGTTCCAAATCCGCGATGAGATCTCGCTCTTTCTTCCGCTGTGACGTGTGGTACGTCCACCATCCCACAAGCTTCTCTCGTAGCGAAGACACCCCGAAGTCCCATGAGACCGGTTTCGGGAATCCTTCCTCAAAGCCCGAATGAGGTCGGTTCTTGGCAAGCAGACGCCGGGCAGCTTGATCCCGGAGCTGACCGCTGCCGAGCACGCGGTACTGATCGAACCAATAGACATCTCCTAACTTTTTCTCAGCGTCATCTACATTCGGGATCTTCTCCGAAAGTAATCGCAGGTAGAAACGACCGACTCCGCTGTACCGTTCGGTCCCAGACCACAAGACCATGAGGTCCCCGTCTTCGTAGTTGAGGGTGATATCTTTGGCGGATGCGAGCGCCGCCTGATCCGAAACTTTTGGCACTCCGTTTCCCAAGGTATTAACCCATTTGTCGTGAAGTGCTCCCAGAAGCCATGCTTCGTCGTCATCCAAGACGAGCTCCAATTCTACTCTGGTGAGGCCGAAAGCGTCCACCCGTTCCGGCACAAAACCCGGCCACGGGAAGGAGAAGATGTTCTCTATTTTTTTTGTCGCCAAGGAAAGTACCAGGGCTATCGCTTGGAGAACCGTGGTCTTTCCTGACCCGTTGTCCCCAACGAGGCACGTGAGTCGCCGCGGCCGGCTGTCGGGTCCCTCCAGGGACATCTCGAAGTCCTTCAAGCCTTTGAAATTATGAATCTCCACCCTTTTGATGTGCATTTCGTCGCCCCTTCTCTCCGACCACCGCACCCGCGTACCCGTCTCCTGGGGCCAGAGGCTCTCGACTCCAGACTACACTACTTCAAAAACTTGCAAAACCCTAAGATTAGCTCTATTGTCCAAGTGGGTAGATCGAGAACAAACGAGAGACTTCATCGTGAGGCGCGGGGACCGAAAGGCTTGGGAGGGAGTAATGCGCTCACGGATTGGTATTTGTCTACCGCGAGGAGGACGCCCATGGGGCTGAAAGAAGGGGACGCTGCTTCTCTGTCCAGAACAATTACCGTCGAAGATATCGAAAGGTTCGCTGAATTGACCGGCGACGTCAACCCGGTCCACCTTGACGAGGAGCTCGCGAAGAAGACGAGGTTCGGTGCGCGCATCGCCCACGGGATGTGGGGCGCTTCGCTGGTTTCGGCTGTTCTGGGAACCAAGCTCCCCGGACCGGGAACCGTCTATTTGAGTCAGACAATCAAGTTTCAGGCACCTGTCTATCCCGGTGACACCATCACCGCCACCGTGACGGTTATTAAAGCCAGAGAAGACAAACCCATCGTCACCCTGGAGACCGTCTGTACCAACCAAAAAGGAGACGTGATACTCTCCGGCGAAGCAGTGGTCCTCATCGAAAAGGTGGACTAGGGCGGACGCTCCCGAGGGCAAACCTCGCCGAGGGAGACGCTGAAATCACCCGAAGCCCCCGGCCGAAGACCGTACGACTTCCGAGAAACAGGCGCCCCATGAGCAGGAATGCAGCACCGAAAAGGAGACCTTGCTTGAACAGGACGGTCTTGCTTGACAAGCGGATTCGCCGGTGCTGAAATAGCGATTCTAGCCAGAGAAATCCTGTCTGGAGATTGGATGAAGATCCGGGATTTGGTGGAGATTCTAAGCGGCCGCATTCTTGTGGGCAATCACGACCCGGATGAAGAAGTCCCCAGAGGCGGCGCGGCCGATCTTATGAGCGACGTGCTGGCCTTCGGCACAGACGGGATGGTCCTCATGACGGGTTTGACCAATCCCCAGGCGGTTCGCACCGCCGAGATGGCCGGCATCAACGTCATTGTGTTCGTCAGAGACAAGAAGCCTCCTCCGGAAACCCTCACGCTGGCAAGCGATTCAGGAATTACCCTCATTATTACGAGCTACACCATGTACGAAGCGTGCGGGCGGCTCTACAAAGCCGGGCTGCCCGGCCTCGGCCGAGTCAAGATAGAGAACGATTCCTGGTAACATGGCAGACAGAGAAATAACCAAGGTTCAGGAGCTGATCTACACGTCGCGGGTAGAGACGGTCATGGCGGTCAACGTGGTGGTTCTCGATCCGTCCATGACCATGCTGCAAGCCAAAGAGATCCTTCAGCAAAAACACATTTCCGGCGCTCCGGTGGTCGTGGAAGGAGACAAGATCGTCGGAATGGTCAGCATGGCCGACGTGATGCAGGCAATGGAATCGGGACAGATCGACGGGCCCGTCACGGAGCACATGACCCGGAATGTGAAAGCCGTCCTGAAGGATTCCTCGGCTGTCGAAGCCCTCAACAACCTTGGCAGAAAGGGCTTCAGCAGACTCCCTGTGGTGGATCAGGGAGGGCGGTTGGTGGGTATCGTCACCACCGGCACGCTCGTTCGAGCCTTGCTGCGGGAAATGGACGTCAGCTTCCTCAAGAAGGAAGCTGAGAAACTCCACACGTATCGAGCCAGCCACATCTTCGAGGACATCGTCTCTGACGACACGAGCCTCGTCCTGCGCTTTATTGTCCACGACAAAGACTTTGACAACGCCGGTAAAGCTTCCAGCTTGATCAAGAAGGCTCTTCAACGACTCCGGGTTCCGCCCCCGATCGTCCGGCGGGTAGCCGTGGCCGTGTACGAGGCGGAGATGAACCTCGTAATCCACACGGACGTCGGAGGAGAAATCATCGTGGACATTCGACGCGAGCGCCTGAGGATTTCCGCAGTAGACCACGGTCCCGGGATCGAGAACCTCAGTCAGGTGCTGCAACCGGGATACTCCACCGCCCCCGAATGGATCAGGGACATGGGATTCGGAGCCGGTATGGGGCTAGCCAACATCAAGAGATGCGCCGACATGATGAGACTGATATCGGAGCACGGGGGAGGGACACGCCTCGACATAGAATTCCGGCTACGAGGCACGGATGACGGGGCCAAAGCAGCGGAGCAAAAAAGTCTTGACAAGTGAGCCATGATGGCCGATCATACCAGCCTTACGAGTTACTCAAGACTTTCGATCCCCCCGCACAAGAAAAATGTAAGAAAAATAAGTTGATAAGTCTCCTTCTGAAGGAGCTAACGGGTTCGGCCGGAGAAGAATATGATTGACACTTATCTTCCCGTCCTGGTAATCGGTCTGGTCTCCGCAATAATCGGTTTGGCCATTATTGTCCTGTCAACCGTTCTTGCCCGCAGGAATCCTACGCCCATCAAACTGATGCCGTACGAATGCGGTATGGATCCCATAGGCGGATCGAGACGGCGTTTTTCGGTCAGATTCTTCATTATCGGGATGCTCTTCATCGTTTTCGACATCGAGTTGATCTTCCTGTTTCCTTGGGCCAAGATCTTCGACAAGCTCAAGATCTTCGGATTCATAGAGATGCTGGTATTCGTGCTGGTACTCTTTGTAGGCCTCGTCTACGTATGGAAAAAGGGTGCGCTTGAATGGGAATAGAAAGACATCTGAACGATACGGTGCATGTCACCAACTTGGAATGGTTCGTCAACTGGGCAAGGAAGTCGTCCATGTGGCCTTTGGGCTTCGGGTTGGCCTGCTGCGCCCTTGAGATGATCGCTACCTTCGTCAGCCGCTACGACCTGTCCCGCTTCGGCATGGAGGTGGCCCGTCCTTCTCCCCGTCACGCGGATCTCATGATCGTCTCCGGCACCGCGGCCAAGAAGATGCTCCCCGCTGTCCTCAGGATTTACGAGCAAATGGCCGAGCCCAGATGGGTCATCGCCATGGGCGCATGCGCGTGCACCGGCGGCATTTATAAGAATTATTCCGTGGTCCAGGGCATCGATCGGCACCTGCCGGTGGATGTGTACATTCCGGGGTGCCCTCCGAGACCCGAGGCCTTGCTGGACGGCATCCTCCAGCTCCACGCAAAGGTGATGAAGGAACAGTCAATCAGCAATCCGCGGGTTACCGAGATCAAGAGGGCGTTGGGAAGATGAACCAGGACCAGATTCTAGAGAAGCTGTCGTCGGAGTTCGACGAGGACGTGATCAAGGATTCGCTGGAGTTTCGGGACCAGTTGACCGTCACCGTGGCTGCCGAAAAGATCCTTGACGTGTGTCGCTACCTGAAGCTGGAGCCGTATCTGGCCTTCGACCTCCTTTCCTTCGTGGGAGGGGTTGACCGGTACCCGGCCTCGCCTCGCTTCGAGGTGGTTTACCAACTCATGTCCACTCGGCACAATCACCGTTTCCGGATAAGAGCCCTTCTTGAAGAGATCGAGGGACAGACGGCCTCCATCGACTCGGTCACCTCCTTATGGGTCACTGCGGATTGGCACGAGCGTGAGACGGCCGAGTTCTTCGGCATCACGTTCAACAATCACCCGGATTTGCGAAAATTGCTCCTTCCCGAGGAGTGGACGGTATTTCCCCTCAGAAAAGACTTCCCTCTCGAAGGGACCGATCAGGATACCCCGGACCTGCCCGCGTAGGCGGGCTGCAAGGAATGTAGCTCATGCCCGAAGAAGTGAGCCGACAGTTGGACGTGGAAAGTCAAACCCTGGAAATCAACCTGGGTCCGCACCATCCCAGTACGCACGGCGTGTTTCGCGCCATTGTGCTGCTGGACGGCGAGATAGTGGTCGACGTGATTCCCTATCTCGGATACCTCCACCGCGGATACGAGAAAACCTGTGAGAACAAGCACTATCACCAGGTGATTCCCCTGGCCGAGCGTTGCGACTACATGGGGGCCTCAAGCAACTCCCTGGCCTATTGCATGACCGTGGAGAAGCTGGTTGACGTAGAGGTGCCCGAGCGGGCTCAGGTCATCCGCGTGATGATGGCGGAGTTGTCACGTATTTTCAGCCATTTGTTCTGGCTTGGGACCCATGCGCACGACGTGGGAGCCATGACGCCGCTGTTCTACAACCTGAGGGAGCGGGAAGAGATCATGAACCTCTTCGAGCTCACTTCAGGCGGGCGGCTGATGCCCAACTACCTCAGAATCGGCGGTCTGGCCAGAGATCTGGAAGAAGGATTTCTGGAAAGGCTCAAGGCCTTCACAAGCCATTTCGACGAACGCGTGGACGAATATGAAACGCTTCTGACCAAGAACGCGATTTATATCGATCGAACCAAAGGTGTAGGCTATCTCTCGTTGGAGGACTGTATTGCATTGGGCGTAACCGGGCCGATGCTCCGCGCATCCGGGCTCGCATGGGACCTCAGGAAGAAACAGCCTTACTGCGGGTACGAGCAGTACAAGTTCGATGTGCCCGTAGAAACCGGGTGCGACGTTTATTCCCGTTATCTCATACGCATCCAGGAAATGCGGGAGAGTAACCGCATCCTCAAACAAACTCTGGAAAATGTTCCGGAAGGCCCCATTCGGACCAATAAACCCGGAGTGATCTTTCCGCCGCAGCAGGACATCTATACGAAGATGGAATCCCTTATCCATCATTTCATGCTCGTGGTGGAAGGGCTCAAACCACCCGTCGGCCAATACTATCACTGCATTGAGTCGCCGAGAGGTGAGATGGGGTGCTATCTGGTCAGTGACGGCGGCCCGCGGCCATACCGTCTGAAGTGGCGGGCGCCGGCCTTCGTGAATCTGGAGTCACTTCGCAAAATGAGTGTGGGCTGTTTTTTTTCGGATCTGATAGCCATCCTGTCGAGTATCGACATCGTCTTGGCGGAGGTCGACAGGTAGTGGTCCAGGCAAAACGGAACCGCCCTCGGAGGTGTGGATGACCCTTGGAGAAATAGTACAAGCTCTGGGTCTGGAAGTTCGCGCCTGCGCCGATCAAATGGAGCGGGCCGTTGAGGGCGGATACGTCAGTGATCTGCTGAGTGACGTGATCGCCGGAGCCAAGGAAGGGGACCTGTGGGTCACCCTTCAGCTTCACCAGAACATTGTGGCCGTAGCGTTCCTCAACAATCTGGCAGGGATCGTCATTGTGGGAGGCCGTCAGCCCGATCCCGATACGCTGGAGAAGGCTGAAGACCAGGGCGTGCCGATCATGGTAACCACCCTGCCGGCATATGTCGTAGCAGGACGACTCTACGAGATGGGCATCCGCCGAGCGGTGGAGTGAGCGGCATCTCGTAGGCGCCCGGTCCGAGTCGGCACGATGAGCGAAGGACCTCTCCACCGGAAAAGCGGCCCGGCAGGGAGCGACGGAGGCGTCCTGAAGACGTATAACCTGGATCTTCACATCCATACGGTGCTGTCTCCGTGCACGGAAATTGCCGACATGACCCCCAGGGCCATTGTAGATATCGCCCTGGAGCAGGGATTGGACGTGATCGCGATATGCGATCACAACTCTGCGAGGAACACGGCAGCCACGAGGCGTGCCACCCGGGGAAGCGGCTTGACGGTTATTCCGGGGATGGAAATTACCACCTCGGAGGAGGTTCACCTCCTCGGCTTGTTCCCCTCGGACGAGGCCGCGGCGGCAGGGCAAGAAGAGGTCTACGCAAGACTCTACGGCCAGAACCAGGACGAGGTGTTCGGGTACCAGGTAGTGGTGGACGAGCACGACCAAGTGGAAGACCTGGACCAGAGGCTACTCATCAGCGCAACGACTCTTAGTTGCGAGCGGGTCGTGCAGTTGATTCACGACCGTGGCGGCTTGGCCATAGCCTCACATGTGGACCGGCAGGGATTCGGCATTTTCAGCCAACTCGGATTCATTCCGAAGACGCTGAAGCTGGACGCACTCGAGATATCCAAGAGGATGGATTTCGACACGGCTCGGGAAAAATACCCCCAGTGTCGGGATTGGACCCTGGTTACGTCGTCGGATGCTCACAGGCCTGCCGAAATAGGTGCCGCCTTTACCGTGATGAAGTTGGCGGAACCGACTTTTGACGAGCTGAGGAAGGCCTTGGCCGGTCGGGACGGTCGCGAAGTCATGGGGGGCGTGATCCGGTAAGATTGCCAAGAGGGTTTAACCGACTTCGGTTGGAAGCGCAGGAGCGAAAGGCTCGGCAGCCTCGTCCGAGAAGCGCCGCAGGGTGCGATGGAGGATCTGTCACTACACATTCTCGATGTCGCAGAGAACGGTATCACGGCAGGGGCCGATCTCGTGCGAATCACCGTGACGGAGGATTTGAGGGCCGACAGGCTTGAGGTAATCGTTGAAGACAACGGCCGCGGGATGGACGCCGAGTTTCTCCGGCGAGTGCTGGATCCGTTCGTCACCACACGAACGACTCGGAAGGTCGGCCTGGGTCTGTCGTTACTTCAACAGAGCGCCCAGGAAGCGAGCGGGGATTTGAGGATCGAATCTACTCCGGGGAGAGGGACCAAGGTGACTGCATTCATGAGTCACAGCCACATCGACCGAAAGCCGATGGGAAATCTGGTCGAGACGGTCGTTACCCTTATTGAAGGAAACCCCGAAGTTGACTTTGTCTATCGCCACAGGAAGAATGGAGGGGAATATCTTCTCGATACGAGAGAGATTCGTACGGAATTGGAAGAGGTTCCCATCAACAATCCTGCGGTAGTCGGTTTTATCAGAGACAACCTTATTGCGGGTCTGAGAGAAGTGGCCTGAGGCCGCTGCAAGGACCCACGGAGCGAGAATAAAGTGGAAGAACGAGACGCAGTACTCAAGAGAAAAGCAGAATCCGCTGTTGAGGTCATTCCTCCCGAAGAGTTGGACAAGCTCGATGAGATTATCGACAAATATTCGGGCAGCAGCAGTTACCTCATTCCCGCTCTGAAAGAAGCGCAGGAAATGTACGGGTATCTGCCTATGGAAGTCCAGCGCAGACTGGCCGGCGGACTTAATATCCCAGCCTCTCACATTTACGGAGTGGTCACTTTTTACTCCTTCTTCACCATATCGCCCAGAGGACGAAATGTGATTCGACTGTGCCTGGGGACTGCCTGCTATGTGAAGGGGGCCAAGGAGATCCTCGAAATCATGATGAAGGAAGTGGGTATCAACGTAGGAGACACCTCGGAGGACGGGCGTTTCACTCTGGAGGCCGTCCGGTGCCTGGGAGCGTGCGGCTTGGCACCGGTCTTTTTGGTTGGTGAAACGACTCACGGAAATGTTTCCCCCAAAGACACCGTGAAGATTCTCGACGGCTATCAATGAGCGTCGAACCTTCGGAACAGCGCCTCGGGTTGTACGGAGCAACTGCCTAGGACCGTGCTTGCCCGGATGCAGGGTAAAGGGATTCTCCAGGAGGTAACATCGTGCCGAAGATTTCCATACAGGACCTCAAGAAGATCAAGGAACGGGAACGTTCCAAGATGGTGCTCAGGGAGGGCCAGTTCAGAGCTAAAGTCACGGTGCACATGGGTACCTGTGGAATCGCAGCGGGTGCTCGTGACATCATGGGGGTGTTCAGAGATCAGATCGCGAAGCACGAGCTTATGGACGTCATGCTCACCAACTCGGGGTGCGCAGGCTTGTGCGCCAAGGAGCCCATGATCACCGTGGAAATCGTGGACTCAGCCCCGGTGAAGTACATTCAGCTTACCAAGGACAAGGCTCTGAAGATATTCGAAGAGCACGTTTTGGGCGGTAAACCGGTTGAGGATTATGCCCTGGCCATGGGAAGCGAAACCACCGCAAGCTAGGTGAACGACCCAACCGAGAAAGCTACTCCGGATTCCCGAGCCAAGGTTCGGGCCAATCCGCGGAGAATAGGTAATGAGTGCCAGTCCCTCTTATCGAATGCATTTCATGATGTGCGCGGGCACAGGCTGTATAGCCAGCGGGTCCTTGGACGTTAAGGACGCGCTGGAAAAAGAGTTGGCCAAGAGAAACCTGTCCGATGAAGTCGGCATCACTATGACCGGGTGTAACGGCTTCTGTGCCATGGGTCCCTTGGTGGTGGTCTATCCTGACGGGATTTTTTACAATCAGGTCAAACCGGAGCACGCCCCGCTCATCATTGAGGAGCATGTGCTGAAAGGGCGCGTGGTTGAGTCCCTTCTGTTCAAGGAGGAGGCTGCCAAGACCCGCGTACCCCTTATGAAGGACATCGGATTCTTCGGCCTCCAGCGTCTGATTGTGCTGCGGAACCGCGGTCTGATCGACGCCGAGAACATCGACGAATATATTGCCCGTGACGGCTATGCGGCGCTGGCCAAGGCGCTGGAAACGATGACGCCGGAAGAGGTGATTGAAGAGGTTAAGAAATCCGGATTAAGGGGCAGAGGCGGCGGTGGATTCCCCACCGGACTGAAGTGGGAAGAATGTCGTAGGTACGACAACTTCCCCAAATACACCATCTGCAACGGAGACGAGGGCGACCCCGGCGCCTTTATGGACCGATCCGTCATGGAGGGCGATCCGCACTCCGTGCTCGAAGGTATGGCCATTTCGGGTTATGCAATCGGTGCCGAGCAAGGGTATATCTATGTCAGAGCCGAGTACCCCCTGGCCATTCAGCGACTGGAAAAGGCCATTCAGGATGCGCGGGAGTACGGGCTCTTGGGAAAAGACATCCTGGGAAGCGGCTTCAATTTTGACATAGGGATCGCCCCGGGGGCCGGGGCGTTCGTCTGCGGCGAATCCACCGCTCTCATGTATTCCATCGAGGGCAAGCGGGGCATGCCGCGCATCAAGCCGCCACGGAGTGCCGAATCGGGCCTCTGGAATCAGCCCACCAACTTGAACAACGTCGAGACCTTTGCCAACCTCAATCCTCTTATTCTCCACGGAGGGGACTGGTTCGCCTCTATCGGCACCGAAGGGAGCAAAGGTACCAAGGTTTTCGCCTTGACCGGAGCGGTGGGAAACGTCGGGCTGGTGGAAGTGCCCATGGGGACTACCCTCAAGACGCTCATTTTCGACATCGGCGGAGGCATCCCCAAGAAGAGGAAATTCAAGGCCGCCCAGATGGGAGGTCCCTCCGGCGGTTGCATCCCCACCAACTTGATAGACGTTGAGATCGACTACGAATCACTCCTCGGCGCGGGCGCCATGATGGGGTCCGGAGGAGTCGTGGTCATGGACGACGCCACCTGCATGGTGGACACGGCCAGATTCTTTACCGAGTTCTCGGTAGATGAGTCCTGCGGCAAGTGTATACCCTGCCGTGAGGGCCTCAAGGTCATGTTCGAAAAGCTGACGGACATTGTGGAAGGACGGGGACAAGAAGGGGATGTGGAGTTTCTCATCGACCTGGGGCACCACATCAACAGCACCTCTCATTGCGGCTTGGGCAAGAGCGCCGCGAATCCGGTCCTTTCCACAATACGCTACTTCCGGGACGAATACGACGCGCACATTCGGGACAAACACTGTCCGGCACTGGTCTGCCCCGAGCTCATCGATTTCGTCGTGGTCGAAGAGAAGTGCAAGATGTGCGGCCTATGCTACCGGAACTGCCCGGTGCAGGCGATCACCTGGGAAAAGAAAAAGGTCGCACACATCGACCTCAACAAGTGTACCAAATGCCGCACCTGCATCACCAACTGCCGGTTCGGAGCAATCAGATAACAACGGGTTCGGGGCGTCCCGCGCGTGGACCTCGGGGAGCGGCTCCGTCCGATTCATAATCCCTGGTGCGAGTAAGTTTCTATGGTTACCTTGACCATTGACGGCGTTGAAGTAAGTGTCGAGCGCGGAGCCACCATTCTTGAGGCCGCCCAACAGGCAGGCATCCGCATTCCAACCCTGTGCCACGACAAGCGCCTGATACCCTACGGCTCCTGTCGTTTGTGCATGGTCGAGGTCACGGCGAGAGGGCGCACTCGAACCATGCCCGCGTGCTTCAATCCGGCCCGGGACGGCATGGAAGTGGCGACCAACACGCCGAAACTGGTCGAGAGCCGTCGTATGCAGCTCCTGTTGCTGCTCAGGGCTCACCCTCTGCTCTGCCCGAGCTGCGATGCCGCGGGGGACTGCCAGTTGCAGAATCTCGTTCATGAGTACGAGTGCCCGGATCTGCCCTTCGCACGGGAATCACGTTTCTTCCACGTGGACAACGAGTCGCATTTCTTCATGTTCATCATGAACCTTTGAATTCGCTGCGGCATGTGCGTACGGGTGTGTGATGAGATTCAGGGACAACGCGAGCTGAGCTTTGTGAACCGGGGAATGTTGACGGAGGTCTCCACCGATTTTGCCCGGCCGTTAAGTTGTGAATTCTGCGGCCAATGCGCTTCCATCTGCCCCGTAGGAGCGATCTCATCCAAGTGGCTTGTGGGCACCGGCCGTGAATTCGAGCTCAAGAAGACGGATACGACCTGTTCCTTCTGTAGCCTCGGCTGCACCCTTACCCTCGGCGAAAAAGACCGGAAGGTCGTGTACGTGTCGTCCCCTCCGGGGAGTCCCAATGAAGGGAATCTCTGCGTAAAGGGCCGGTACGGATGGCCGTACGTCTATTCCGATCGGAGACTGGCCAAACCGCTCATCCGCAAAGACGGCGAGCTGCGCGAAGTAGGCTGGGACGAAGCGCTGAAATTCGTGGCCGATCGCTTGAACGAGCTGAAGAAGAGCGCCGGTCCGGCAAGCATCGGGGCATTGGGATCCGAAAGACTTACCACAGAAGAGAGCTACGTGTTCAACCGGTTCGTGCGGACGGTTCTGGAAACTCCGCACCTCGACCACTCGGGCGGATTCGCCTACCGGGCATTGGTTGACGGGCTGGCTCCATCGTTCGGCTATCCCGCGACGACAAACTCGATCCGCGAAATCCGGAAGGCCAAGGTAATGCTCCTCCTCGGTGCAGACCTGACGGAGACCCATCCGGTGGCAAAGAACGAGGTGATCGTCTCCACCGGTCGGATAAGGTCGGAAGTCATCGTGGTCGACTCGGTCAGGACCAAGCTTACCGAGAGACCGGGGCAATTCCTGCCGGTCGCACCGGGTATGGAAGTTGTTGTTGCCAACGCGATGCTCAAGTGGATCCTCGACGAAGGCAAGTTTGACAAGACGGCCCTTGACCTGAAAGTTGACGGATTCGACGAGTTGGCGGCATCCCTCGCAGATTACACTCTGGAGAACGCAGCAGAGCTTACCGGCTTGGCCGCCGAACAAATCAGTGATGCAACGAAGAAGTACGCCGAGGCAGAGACCGCGGTTATTGTCATGACCGCGGGAATGAACCGGAGCGGAGCCGACGTCGAGCTGGCCCGAGCCGCCGCCAACCTGGCGCTGGTCACCGGTCGATACGGCAAAGAGGCCTGCGGAGTGTACGTCCTCGGGGAGAAGGCCAACTTCCAGGGCGCAGTGGACATGGGTCTGGCGCCGGACCTGCTGCCGGGATTCTGCCGCATTGACGATGAAGCGGCGCGGACGAAGTTCGAGGCTGCCTGGGGTGCGCCTCTTCCGAAGGAGCCGGGACTCGATGCCCGACAGATGCTTTCCAAGGCCGCTGAGGGCGAGATCCGGGGCTTGTATGTGGTGGGAGAAAACCCCCTTGACACGTACCCCGATCGAGCGTCCGTCGAACAAGCCCTCGGCAAGCTGGAATTCCTCGTCGTTCACGACATGTTCATGACGCCGACGGCCAAGATGGCCCACGCGGTGCTGCCTGTGGCCTCGTTCGCCGAGAAGAACGGGACGTTCACGAGTGTTGACAGAAGGGTGCAGAGACTCCGCCCCTCTTCAAAGTCCAATCCCGCCAAGAGCGACCTGGAGCTTTTTACCGCTCTGGCCGCGGCCATGGGAAAGGCTTCCATGACCTATTCCGGCCCCGAGCAGGTGATGAGCGAGATCGCGGAATTGGTGGACGTGTACCGAGGCATATCCTACGACCGACTCGGTGATAACGGTCTTGCTTGGCCGTGCATCGATCCGGACGATCCCGGAAAGACCATCCTGTACGAAGGCGGCTTCCCCGGAGGCAAGGCGCACCTCGTACCGGCTGCGCCCCTACCGAAGCCGGACGGCAACGGCCTGCCCTTTTATCTGATTCCCGGAATTTTGAAATTTCATTCAGGCTCTTTCTCCCAATGGAGCAGCTCGCTGCTCGACGTCTGCGGAGAATCCTTTGCGGAGATGAACGCGAAGGACGCCAAGGCCCTCGGGGTTAAGGATGCGGAGACGGTGAAGATTACTTCCGGCAACGGTGTTTCCGCACAACTCAAAGTGAAAGTGTCGCGGCGGGCCTTAGCGGGGACGGTAGTTGTTCCGTATCATTTTGCGTCCTGGAAGTTCAATGCATTCACCAGTTGGGACTGTCCCGCGGTGAAGGTAACGGTAGAAAAAGCGTAATACACGCAAGAGGTAGCGCTGATGGATTTCGCCCTCCCTATAATTCTGCTGGTCGTCAAGGTCTTACTGGTTCTCGTAGTGGTCTTGACCTGTGTGGCGTACTTGACGCTCATTGAACGAAAGGTTCTCGGCTGGATTCAGGTGAGAATCGGTCCGAACCGGGTGGGTCCATGGGGACTGCTTCAGCCCCTCGCCGACGGCGCAAAGCTCCTCTTAAAGGAAGAGATCACCGTCTCAGGGGCCAACAGGGTCATCTATCTGGCGGCTCCCCTTATCGTGGTTTTTTGTGCGCTCGTCCCCTTCGGCGTGATTCCGTTTGCCAAAGGGCTGGGGCTGGAAACGCTTTTCGGACCGGCTGCTTCGAGGTACGACCTTAACCTTGGCGTGATCTCCGACATGAACGTCGGCATCCTCTATATCCTCGGCGTCTCTTCCCTGGGGACCTACGGAGTTATTCTGGGAGGCTGGGCCTCCAACAGCAAGTACTCGCTCCTGGGAGGAATCCGGGCCGCGGCTCAGATGATCAGTTACGAGCTTGGATTGAGCGTGGCGGTGCTCGGGGTGCTGCTTCTCGCCGGCTCCTTGAGCTTGGTGGAAATCGTTCAGGCCCAGGACTCGGTCTATAAATGGTACGTCTTCCGGCAGCCTTTGGGCTTCATCCTTTTTCTCATAGCCGGGAGCGCCGAGATCTGTCGTACGCCCTTCGATCTGATCGAATGCGAGAACGAACTGGTGGCAGGGTATCAAACCGAGTACAGCTCCATGAAATTCGGGCTCTTCTACCTGGGTGAGTACGCTCACCTGCTCTTTCTGAGTGCCCTCATGACGACGCTCTACTTTGGCGGCTGGCAAGGACCTATCCTTCCTCCCGTCATCTGGTTCCTGGCAAAGATGTTTTTCTTCGTGTTCGTCTTCGTCTGGATTCGGGGCACGTACCCCAGGCTCAGGTATGATAGGGTGATGAGCTTCGGATGGAAGTTCCTTTTGCCCGTCGGGCTGCTCAATGTGATGGTAACGGCCTTCGTGTACACACTCTGGCTCCAATAGCGAGGGGCAGTGTGTCCACCGGTGACGGACGCCGGTGCATCGGCAGCCCCGGCATGGGGCCCTGGTACAAAACGCAGGCAAAGCCACAATTCCATGAGGTCTTGAAGAAATGATTCTGCCGCTCTTGCAGGGACTGAAACTGACGCTTAAATACTTCTTCTCGAAGAAGATCACCCTCCAGTACCCCGAGGAGAAGTGGGATGTGGCTCCCCGGTGGAGAGGTCGCCACGTGCTGACCAAACACGCTTCCGGGAAGATCCGGTGCGTGGCTTGCATGCTGTGTGCCACGGTCTGCCCCGCAGAATGCATAAGCATTGAGGCAGCGGCCGAGCCGGATAACAGAAAATACCCGGAGAAGTACGTAATCGACCTGGGACGGTGCATTTTTTGCGGGTATTGCGTGGAAGTTTGCCCCAAGGAAGCCATAGAAATGACGACGGCCTACGAGATTTCGGAGTACGGCAGGGAGGACCTGATCTACGACAAAGAGAGGCTGCTGGTGCCGCCCGAGCCGAGGTACGAATCGAAGAAGAAGGCCGGTTGAGTGAAAAGTAGAGGTAGGTAGGTTTTTTCTCTCGCTATTTGTTTAGTGGGGTTGACGATCGCGGACCGCCCCACCCCAGATCACGGGCCGTAAGCCCTTTGTCATCAGCGATCCGCGGGTGGAGAGGCTGCGAAAATGCGGCGGATTGAGACCGCCTCAAGTCCGACAAAACGGGAGCCGGGGCTGTCGGAGACCGTTTGTGGCCGGAGGTTTGGATAGTCCATGGAAACATTCCTTTTCTACGTCCTGGGCGTGGTCACGCTCGTGTCCGCTATGTGCGTGGTCTTCTTGCGTAGACCGATCCACAACGCCTTGTTCATGATCCTGACCATGATAGGGCTTGCGGGCCTGTTCATGGTGCTTCATGCAGAGTTCATCGCCATGGTCCAGTTGATCGTGTACGCCGGGGCCGTGATGGTGCTGTTCTTATTCGTGATTATGCTCCTGAATCTGGAGCGTCTGAAGCTGCCGGAGGACGTGCAGGGGCTGCGCAGGTGGTTCGGGATCCTGCTGGCGGTGGGAATGGCCTGCCTGGTTTTTCCGGCCCTGCGAGTCGTACTCCCCGGCGGGACTGCGAAGGCTGTTTCGTCGGGACTGCTCCAGAATACGGATATCATCGCCCGTGAGCTTTTTACCACGTATCTTCTGCCTTTTGAGATAACTTCCGTCTTGTTGCTGTCCGCCATCATCGGAGCGGTGATCCTTGCGCGTAAACGTACCAAGCAAAGGGAAGAGGGGTGAGCTCGGGAGACCGGGTCAAGTCCTTTCCGGGAAAGACGAATATGGTTACCTTACATCATTATCTGATTCTGTCAGCGATGCTGTTCGCCCTCGGAGCGATCGGGGTGATGTTCAGACGGAATCTGATCGTCATCCTCATGTCCTTGGAGCTCATGTTGAACGCAGTCAACCTGTCGTTCATCGCCTTGTCCCGGTACCAGGGCTCCATTGAGGGACAGGTGTTCGTGCTGTTCATCATGGTGGTGGCCGCGGCCGAGGTGGCTGTGGGCCTGGCGATCGCCGTCGCGATCTTCAGGCAGCGAGGCACCGTCAATATTAACGATATCAATCTGATGAAATGGTGAGAGGTGTGCGTGCCTTTGGAACCGTGTGACTCAGCGCTCGCGTTCATATCCTCAAGCCTTATAGTGGGAGCCTGGAATGATTGATCTGGTCTGGTTGATACCCGTGTTTCCGTTGATAGGATTCCTCATCAACGGACTTCTCGGAAAAGGTTTTCCCGAGAGGACAATCGGCTGGATAGGGGCCGCGTCCGTAGGCGCGTCTTTTGTGGTAGCCCTGTTGATCTTTCTGCAGCTTATCGGGATGGATCCCGGTTCCCGCAGTGCGCAGAAGATACTCTACACCTGGATGCTCTCCGGGGATCTCAATGTCCCCATCGGCTTCCTGGTAGATCCTCTGAGCATGATCATGATGATGGTAGTGAGTGGTGTGGGCTGCATCATTCATGTCTATTCCATCGGGTACATGCATGGGGAGTTCGGCTTCCGGCGCTATTTCGCCTACCTGAACCTCTTTGTGTTCAACATGCTGATTCTCGTGTCGGCCAACAACTTCCTCCTGATGTTTGTGGGCTGGGAAGGTGTGGGCCTCTGCTCGTATCTGCTCATCGGATACTACTACGAGAAGAAGTCGGCCTCGGATGCGGGCAAGAAGGCATTCGTGGTGAACAGGGTCGGCGATTTCGGTTTTCTCCTGGGCATGTTTCTGATTTTCGTCACCTTCGGCACGTTCAACTTTGTTGACGTGTTCGCCGTTGCCCAGAGCAAACTCCCCCATGGCGGCCTCATGGTCACCATGATCACGTTGCTCCTCTTTGTCGGCGCCACGGGCAAATCCGCGCAGCTCCCTCTGTACACGTGGCTTCCGGACGCGATGGAAGGCCCCACCCCGGTCAGCGCTCTGATCCATGCTGCGACCATGGTGACCGCGGGAGTCTATATGGTCGCACGGTGCAGTGTTCTGTTTGCTCTGGCTCCCGTATCCATGACCACCGTTGCGGTGATCGGAGGGGCCACCGCATTGTACGCGGCGACCATCGGCATCACCCAGTTCGACATCAAGAGGGTGCTGGCCTATTCCACCATCAGTCAGCTCGGATACATGTTCATGGCCTGCGGCGTGGGGGCTTATGCATCGGGTGTTTTCCACCTTATGACCCATGCCTTCTTCAAGGCTCTCCTCTTTATGGCGGCCGGGAGCGTCATGCACGCAATGTCCGGCGAGCTGGACATGCGCAAAATGGGCGGACTTCGGAAGAAGCTTCCATACACGCACTGGACGTACATGTTCGGCACGTTGGCCATCGCCGGGATTTTTCCCTTCGCCGGCTTCTTCAGCAAGGATGAGATCCTGTACTATTCTTTGACGCGGCACCCCGCCTTCTGGGTGCTCGGTGCGGTTGCCGCCGTGATGACCTCGTTTTACATGTTCCGTTCGGTCTTCATGACCTTTTACGGAAAATCCAGAGTAGACCACGAGACCGCGCATCACCTTCACGAGTCACCACCGATCATGACTGTCCCCCTGATGATCCTCGCCGGGTTGTCGCTGGTGGGAGGACTCGTCGGGATACCCATTATTCCAGGGCTGCACGTCTTCGGAGACTTCCTCGCTCCCGTCTTCGCACCGGCCAAGGCGATTCTGGAGCACGGCCACCACGCTGCGCACCACAGTGTCACCTTTGAAGTGGCGCTCATGCTGGTGTCGCTCGGCATAGCCATACTAGGGCTTGTCGTGGCCCGGTGGATGTACCTATCGGATACGAGTGTGCCCGACAGGGTGATACAGGCTTTTCCGGGACTTCACCGCCTGGTTTACAACAAGTACTGGATGGACGAAGTGTACGACACGCTCTTCGTCAACTCCATCGTCAATTTCTCCCGTTTTCTCTGGAAAGCCTTTGATGAGACGATTGTAGACGGTATCGTCAACGGCGTCGGCGCCCTGACCCGCGGCACGGGATCTGTGATGCGATGGTTTGAGACGGGATTGGTCAAGGATTATGCCCTTTCCATCCTGTTCGGGGTGCTGGTGATAATCGGTTATATCGTCCTCGGTTAGGACACGGAGGAATGCCTTTCATGGAGACTAGTTCCTTCCCAATTCTTAGCTTCATCACGCTGGCTCCCTTGATCGGCGTGTTGATCTTGCTGTTCGTCAACAGGGGCTCGCACGAGGCTCTTCGGCGTGTCGCCATGATGATTATGCTCGCCGATTTCGTGCTGAGCCTGGTGGCCTACGCCCTCTTCGACCCTACAACGGCGACCATGCAACTGGTGGAGAATCACGTATGGGTCCGGGACTGGGGCATTTCATACAAGCTCGGGATTGATGGGATCAGCCTCTTTCTCGTGCTGCTCACGACCCTGCTGGGCCCTATCGTTATACTGGCCTCCTGGAAAGACATCAAACACCGGGTGAAGGAATTCCTGATATGCCTTCTCTTCCTCCAGACGGGCATGCTCGGGGTCTTCGTGGCACTCGATCTCTTTCTCTTCTACGTTTTCTGGGAGATCATGCTCATCCCCATGTACCTCCTCATTGGAGTATGGGGGAACCCGGCAAGAAGGCTTTACGCGGCCATCAAGTTCGTCCTTTACACCATCGTGGGCAGCCTGCTCATGCTGATCGCTATTTTGGCCCTTTATTTGATGGCGGGTGAGGCGAGCGGCACATACACCTTCGACCTTCTCAAGCTCTATGCTTTTCCGGTCCCGCTGCAGGCTCAGTTCTGGATGTTCCTGGCCTTTTTCCTGGCATTTGCCATTAAAGTTCCCATGTTTCCGTTCCACACATGGTTGCCCGACGCGCACACGGAGGCCCCCACGGTGGGGAGCGTGGTGCTGGCTGCCGTTCTCCTGAAAATGGGAACCTATGGCTTTATCCGATTCGCCATCCCGCTCTTTCCCAACGCTGCGATGGACGCAGCATGGTGGATTTGCCTGCTTGCGGTGATCGGGATTATCTATGGGGCTTGGGTGGCCATGGTGCAGGTTGACGTGAAGCGGCTCGTCGCTTTCTCCAGCGTGAGTCACCTCGGATTCGTGATGCTCGGTATGTTTGCTCTAACGGCCCAAGGCGTGGAGGGCAGCATCATCCAGATGATCAATCACGGTTTGAGCACCGGCGCCCTCTTCCTTATCGTCGGGATGATTTACGAGAGGCGGCACACGCGGCTCATCGAGGACTTCGGCGGCTTGTCCAAAGTGATGCCGGTCTTCGCAGTCTTTTTCATGATTTTCACCCTGTCTTCCATCGGCTTGCCCGGCTTGAACGGGTTTGTCGGAGAATTCCTTATCCTGCTGGGGACCTTCAGAGTGTACCCGTGGTACGCGGTGTTTGCCGCATCGGGCGTGATCTTTGCAGCGGTGTACATGCTATGGATGTTCCAGCGGGTCATGTTCGGAGAAGTCACCAATCCGAAGAATGTGGGCCTGAAGGATCTGTGTGCGCGAGAAGTCTGGGTCCTTATGCCCATACTGGTTTTCGTGGTCTGGATCGGTGTTTACCCGAACACGTTCCTCAAACCCATGGAGCCGTCCGTAAAGAATTTCATTCAGCACGTTGAAAAGAAACGGGCTCTGGTTCTGGACGTTGAGAGAGCCAAGAAACAGGCCGCCTCCGAGGCGGGTCCGGTTCTGGCGTCCTCGGCGCAGACACCGTCCGTGGATCGCTGATCATCGATTTTTTATTGGAGTAGGAGCAACCGGGATGATCCCAGTACCCGAGGTTAATCTTGGAGGCATTCTGCCGGCGCTGATTTTGTGCGTCGCCGGTCTTGTGGTGATGACGGTCTGCCTGTTCTTTCGCAAAGGTGTGATCTCCTTCGCCGCCATTGTGAGTCTTCTGGGCATATTTTTGGCGGTGGTGGCGAACAGCCCCCTGCGTTTTCTGAACAAGACGGCTTTCACCGGGTTGATCGCACTGGACGGGTACACCTGGTTTTTCAACCTCCTGATCTTGCTCGCCGCGGGTATCACCGTCCTCACTTCGGTGCGGTACCTGGGGGACGAAGGGCATGGACTCTATGAATACTTCGTGCTGCTGCTTTTCGCGTCCGCAGGCATGATGTTCATGGTTTCGGCGAAACACCTGCTGGTTGTGTTCGTGGGCCTGGAAACTTTGTCGATCTCGATATACGTGCTGAGCGGCATCTTGCCGGGCAGCGCCAAATCCAAGGAAGCGGCGCTCAAATATCTCATTCTCGGCGGATTCAGCAGTGCGATATTCCTTTACGGCGCTGCGCTCCTTTACGGGGCTGCAGGTTCTCTGAGCTTGGCCGCGCTGAAGACCTATTTTCAGGCAGGCACGCCCCAGCTCATGGGCACCGTCGGGATGGGGCTCTTGCTGGTCGGATTCACCTTCAAGGTGGCTGCAGTACCGTTCCACATGTGGACGCCGGATGTTTACGAGGGAGCTCCCACTCCGCTTACCGGTTTCATGTCGGTAGGAGTAAAAGCCGCCGCATTTGCGGCTTTTGTGAGAGTCTTCTTCGACGGTCTCGTCTCGTTGCAGGTGAGCTGGACGCACATACTGTGGGTGCTGGCCGTGCTGACAATGATCCTCGGCAATCTCGCCGCGCTGGTCCAGGAAAACATTAAGCGCATGCTGGCCTACTCGAGTATCGCCCATGCCGGCTACATCCTCATGGGAATGATTGCCGGCACCGCCATGGGTACTCAGGGTATTCTCTACTACCTGCTCGCGTACACGTTCACCAACCTGGGAGCTTTCGGTGTAGTGGCCCTCGTCGGCAGAAAAGGTGAGGCTAACGTCTATCTGGATGATTACAGAGGGTTGGCCAAGGCTCATCCCCTGCTGGCCCTGGTGATGGCCATTTTCCTCTTCTCGCTTGCGGGGATACCGCCGACTGCCGGTTTTGTGGGCAAGTTCACGATTTTCAGTGCGGCAATCAAGTCCGGTTATCTGTGGCTAGCCATCATTGGCGTGCTCACGAGCGCCGCGTCGGTTTTCTACTATTTCCGGGTCGTGATGAAAATGTATATGGAAGCGCCTGACACCGAGCCTGCAGGGCTGCAGTTCAGCCCGGCCATGGTCATGGCGTTGGGTATCGCCGTTACGGGTGTCCTTTACATAGGGATATTCCCCACGACGTACCTCAATCTGGCGTTGCAATCCGTCAAACCGTTTTTTTAGGAGAATTGCCGCGAAGAGAGCCGTTATTGCCATCTATTAAGGCCGTGAAGGACGAAATACGAGAGAAGGAGACGCTGCCTGGCCATCCGCAAGGCAGATGTCCGCGTGTACCAATCGGGGGAGAACGCGGCAGGACGAGGTCCTGTCAAGATCACGTAAATGCAAATCACCGGGGGATTGCGAGACTCGAGAGGCGGGAATCTTGTATGACGCTTAGGGATCTTGGCAACGGGATTCACGCCGAGGAGACACGGACGGTATGAAAATTAATGCCTTGGTTCCTACCGGTCACGGCATCAATTGCGAGCTGGAGACCCGTTACGCTTTACAGTTGGCCGGGTTCGACAAGATCGATCTGGTTCATCTTAACCTGTTGGCAAGAGGTGAAGTCGATCTTGCCGCATATCAATTGATCGTCTTTCCCGGTGGATTCCTCGACGGGGACGATCTCGGCGCGGCCCAGGCCTGCGCAAATCGCATCAGAAACTCTCGAATAGACGGAGAGCGCCTCATCGACAGAGTAACCCGATTCGTCTCGGGCGGTGGACTGGTAATGGGGATATGCAACGGTTTTCAGCTCCTCACGAAACTGGGGATGCTCCCTGCGTTGGGCGGTGTCTACACCCAGCGGGATTTGACCCTCACGGGAAACGACAGCGGCCGTTTTGAGGACCGTTGGGTCCGGCTGGTCGTTGATTCGGATTCTCCCTGTGTGTTCACCAGAGGCGTTGGACGCCTCTACCTGCCGATCAGGCACGGCGAGGGGAAGATCGTGGGACGCGCCTCCGGTTTGGCTCGCTCCGTCACCGATCGACATCTTGCACCGGTGAGATATGGAACAGCCGACGGGGATGCGCCTACCATGGAGTACCCATACAATCCCAACGGCTCCGAGGAGGCCATAGCGGGAGTGTGCGATCCTACGGGTCGTGTTTTCGGATTGATGCCCCACCCGGAGAGTTTCGTGCACCGGACCAATCATCCTCGTTGGACAAGAGAGGAGCTTCCTGAGGAAGGGGACGGACTTGCGCTCTTCCGAAATGCGGCGGGCTACATCCGAGCCGCGTAGGCTCGGTGTTCCCTAAACTGTTCGGCCGGGAACCGGCAAGGCTCTTTTTTGCTGGCTATTTCGACTCATTAGGGCTATTATTGGTTTTTCTCTCCATGGCGAAACAACACTCTATCATCATGACGACCGATTCCAGCAGGTCGACCTGCACGGTGAATGAATAGTCTCACAGGAGGTATCGATGGTTCTGGACCCCACCAAGATGGCTGACTGGCAAATAGCCGAAGAAGCCGAGAAATCAATGAAGACCGTCTACCAGCTCGGAGACGAGTTGGGGCTGACGAAGGAAGAACTTCTCCCTCATGGGCATTACGTGGCGAAAGTCGATTACCGAAAGGTACTCGAGCGACTCAAAGACCAACCTGACGGAAAATACATCGACGTGACCGCTATCACCCCCACACCTCTCGGAGAAGGAAAGTCCACCAGCTCCATGGGATTGGTGGAAGGTCTCGGCAAACGCGGCAAGAGGGTCGTTGCAGCAATCCGCCAGCCTTCCGGCGGTCCTACGATGAACATCAAAGGCTCGGCAGCGGGTGGCGGTTTGGCCCAGTGTATACCGTTGACTCCCTTTTCCTTGGGGCTTACGGGCGACATCAACGCCATCATGAACGCCCACAACCTGGCCATGGTTGCTCTTACGGCCCGCATGCAGCACGAGTTCAATTACGATGACGAAGAATGGGCAAAGAGAAACCTGCCGAGACTGAACATCGATCCGCGCAACGTCGAGTTCGGCTGGATTATCGACTTCTGCGCCCAGTCACTTCGTAACATCATCATCGGCCTCGGCGGCAAGATGGACGGCTTCATGATGCGGTCCTCCTTCGGCATCGCCGTCTCTTCCGAGATCATGGCTATTCTCGCCGTCTCCAAGGACCTGAAGGACATGCGCGAGCGTATGGGACGCATCGTGGTGGCCTACAACAAGCAGGGCGGCCCCGTTACCACTGCGGACCTCGAAGTTGACGGTGCAATGACCGCATGGATGGTCGAAGCCCTCAACCCGAACTTGTTGCAGTCGGTGGAAGGCCAGCCGGTCTTCGTGCATGCGGGTCCCTTTGCGAACATAGCCATCGGCCAGTCCTCCATAATCGCCGACCGCGTGGCCCTGAAGCTCGGCGACTACCATGTGACCGAGTCCGGATTCGGTGCCGACATCGGCTTTGAAAAATTCTGGAACCTCAAATGCCGTTTCTCCGGTCTTAAGCCCAACTGTGCAGTTATCGTGGCCACTATCCGCGCCCTGAAATGTCACGGCGGTGCACCCGTTCCCAGACCGGGCCTTCCCATGCCCAAAGAATACGAAGGTGAGAACGTCCCATGGGTGGAAGCCGGCTGTGCGAACCTCATCAAGCACATCGATACGGTTAAGAAAGCCGGAATCAATCCCGTGGTCTGCATCAACTCCTTCTACACCGACACCAAGGACGAAATCGCAGCAGTCAAGCGGCTCTCCGAAGCAGCCGGAGCCCGGGCGGCGGTATCCGCTCACTGGCTCAAAGGCGGAGACGGAGCTCTTGAATTTGCGGACGCGGTTGTGGATGCATGCGAAGAGAAGAACGAGTTTAAATTGCTCTACGAGCTGGAACTGCCTCTGCGCCAGAGAATCGAGCTGATCGCCAAGGAAGTCTACGGCGCGGACGGCGTGAGCTACACCGCCGAGGCCGAGGCCAAAGCGAAGAAGATGGAAGCCGATCCTCAGCTTTCCAAGCTGGGTACCTGCATGGTGAAGACCCATCTCAGCCTCTCCCACGATCCGAACCTCAAGGGAGTTCCTAAGGGCTGGATCCTTCCCATCAGGGACATCCTCACCTACAACGGTGCAGGCTTCGTGGTTCCGGTCGCCGGAGCAATCTCCCTGATGCCCGGCACCAGTTCCAACCCGGCATTCCGCCGCATTGACGTTGACGTGGACACCGGTAAGGTGAAGGGCGTCTTCTAGTAGAGACCCTTCAGCTTCGTGGTCCTTTTGACCCCGCCGCGGCGGCTGCTGCGGCGGGGTTACTATTTGTGCGAGATCCCGTAACCTCTATCCCCGGCCTTCAACGTCCATGATGCCGACGGAGGGTGCCGCTCGTCGGGAGAGATTGATGCCGGCGCGACCGGTCCCGTACAATTAAAACCTCCGGGACCCCATCGCGTGTCCCGGAGGTATCGAGCCCCTTTCGTACCGGGGGGAGGAACGATTGGACTCAGTAGTAGTTTAATCATTCACGAATGTGAAGCAAGGCTGTCTCCGGTCCTGTCGGTCTTTCCCACAACGGCTCCCGGGCCGGTGAGAGGTCCGAAGCGCCTTGCGTGAAATCCCACGGAAGAGAGAAATGAAGATCGTTTTTCCCATGCCTGCTCTGAACGACCCCGAAGGGAAGAGTGTACCCGATTCTCTACCTCCCGTGGTGGATGCCCACGTGCATCTCTTTCCGCGGGGCCTGTTCAAAGCGATTTGGAACTGGTTCGACAATTTTGCGTGGCCGATCCGCTATCAACTCACCTCCCGGCAAATCACGGATTTCCTGTTCTCTCGGGGAATCGGGGACATAGTGGCACTGCACTACGCGCACGCACCGGGTATCGCCAGGCAGTTGAACGCCTACATGGCAGCTCTCTGCGCGGAGAATTCCCGAATTACCGGAACCGCGACGGTCTTCCCGGGAGAAGAGGATGCAAAGGGGATACTCCTGGAAGGGTTTTCCATGGGGCTCAAAGGGGTAAAACTGCATGCCCACGTGCAGTCTTTTCACATGGACGGCCCGGAAATGCAGGAGATTTACGAGGTCTGCGCGGAGAAGAACAAGCCTCTGGTCATGCATGTGGGGCGTGAACCGAAAAATCCGGACTTTCCCTACAAGTGCGACCCGTACGAGTGCTGTGCTTCGGACCGATTGGAGGAAGTGCTCAAGGCTTATCCCAAGCTGCGGATCTGTGTCCCGCATCTGGGTGCGGACGAGTTCGACGCGTATCGCGGATTTTTGGAAGCGTACGACAATCTCTGGGTGGACACCACCATGGTCCTGGCAGACTACCTGCCCGTGGGCCCTGTTCCGGTTCTATCAGGATGGCGGTCGAATCGGATCATGTACGGGACGGACTTTCCCCACATCCCGTACGCGTGGGATCGGGAGCTAAAGCAGCTTGCACGCATGAGGCTTCCCGAAGAGTCTCTGGTGCTTCTGCTGGGCGGAAACGCGATGGAGCTCTTCTCCATAGGACGTTGATCGGGTAGGCAGTGCGTATCGGGTCATCCCTTCTTCGGGGGAACATTCCTATTGTACAGGATGCGCAGTCCTTCCAGGGTGAGATCGTCGTCGATCTCATCCACCAGCTTCGTTTGGGCAGAAATCACCCGCGCGAGCCCCCCCGTTGCCACCACCTTGGGGCGGGTCCCCAACTCCTCGAACATCCGCATAAGTATGCCGTCAACCAAAGACGCGTAGCCGAACACGATTCCGGACTGAATCGCGGAGGCGGTATCCTTTGCGATGACCCGAGAAGGGGCGGCAAACTCAACCCTGAAGAGTTTGGATGCTTCGTGAAAGAGCGCTTCAGCAGCTATTTTGACCCCGGGAGCAATGACTCCGCCTTCGTATTCGCCGGCCTTGTTAACCAGATCGAAGGTTGTGGCCGTGCCGAAGTCTACGGCAATGAGCTCGCACCGGAACCTCTCGTACGCCGCCACTGCATTCACAATTCGGTCCGCACCGACCTCTCTGGGGTTGTCGTACCTGATGGGCATGCCGGTCTTGATCCCCGGGCCGACGAAAAGAGGACGAATCTTGAGGAAATGCTTGCACAGCTCCTCCAAAGCTCCTATCAGGGGCGGCACCACGCAGGAGATGATTACCCCCTCGATCTTGGCGGCATCCAGGCCGGCCAGCATCGTGAGATTGCGGAGCATCATCCAGTATTCGTCGGCTGTGGCGTCTTCCACCGTACGGATTCGCCATACGCCGGTCCGGTCTTGACCGTCGTACGTGCCGATGACCGTATTCGTGTTTCCTACGTCAATGACAAGGAGCATGTGTCGCGCAATCTTTCTTCTTTACGTGCAGGGCATCGAAAAAACCGATGCCGGGGCCTTTCTCCAAATATCGTGCCTCTCATTACGATTGCGGCATTCTTCGAGATGAAGGCCGATAAGCCTCCGACAAGGTTGTTGCCGGCAATCGGCGCGGTTCTTCCGGGAGTAGCGGCGACAGTTTGAGACCTATGTCGGTCCTGAGATCACAATCGATCTGTCGGGTTTCCCCAAACCGGCAAACAGCACTCGCCAAGTGCCTGTTTTACGCTGGGTACGGGAATTGGCGCACCAACCTGCGACTAGATATCTCTTCACGAAACGCCTCCAATTGCCCGGAGGAAGACACTCATATAGGGTATCACCACTGCCTGTAAGCTGTCAATCCGTCCTCTACCCACCCGCATTCCCGTTTCCGTATACGCGCGGATCGGCACGATCCGCACCCGCTGAATCCACGGAGGACGGCTCTCCTCAACACGCACGGGGATGGCCGGGGTGGAAGGCAAAATTGATTGACTGCCCGGCGGTGGAATGTTACCCTTAACTAGCCTTTATACCATACTTTTTTGGGGACCGGCCCCAGAGGGTATTCCCTGCTCAAACGTGACGGATTTTCATCGGAAAAACGGCGCACACCATGAAACCAACAGGAATAGTAAGAGACCCGTCGTATCTCCAGCACGACATGGGGGCATTTCACCCGGAAAGCCCCCAAAGACTGCAAGTCATCTACGATATGATCGAGGAGTTAGGCTCCCAAGCAAACCTGTTTGAGATTTCGGCCAGACCGGCATCCAGAGATGAGATTTCGGCAAACCACGATCCTCGGTATGTGGACAACATCGCGGCAACTGCCGGGCAACCGACCACCTTTCTCGATCCCGACACTTCCGCCTGTGCCCATTCATGGGATGCCGCCGCTTATGCGGTGGGCGGGCTGTTCAACCTTATCGATGCCGTCGTTGAAGGAAAGGTACGCAACGGCTTCGCCTTTGTAAGGCCTCCCGGGCACCATGCGGAGCGTCGCCGGGCCATGGGTTTCTGTTTCTTCAACAATGTCGCACTCGCTGCACGGTATGCCGTCAACGGACACGGAATGAGGCGAGTCGCAGTTGTGGACTGGGATCTGCATCACGGAAACGGAACACAAAACTCGTTTTTTGAAGAAGATGCCGTGTTGTTTATCTCTCTGCATCAATATCCCCATTATCCCGGCACCGGTGGAATCAGGGAAGCCGGGCGGGGTCCGGGCGAGGGCTTCACGGTGAATGTGCCCTTGGCAGGGGGATCGGGCGATGCCGAGTACGTTACGGTTTTCCACAGCTTGGTTGCCCCGCTCCTCGAGGCTTTCAACCCCGAGCTCATATTGGTCTCGGCAGGGTTCGACGCTCATCAGCTCGATCCCCTGGGCGGGATGAATCTGACGGAAGACGGGTACGAGCAGATGCTCAAGGTGCTGATGCATTCGGCTCATCAACTCTGCTCGGATCGGATTGTGCTCACCCTTGAGGGGGGATACAATCTTGATGCGCTTCGAGAATCTGTGAAAAGGATTCTTTCCGTGCTGGCGACGTATGACCCGACGAATGAAGCGGTGCCGAGTGAACCTTCGCTCGACGAACTGGGCACTTCGTTCAAGAACAGATTGAAAGATGTCCTTTCGTTTCAGCAAAGGTACTGGCCCAATCTTCCCCAATATTGATGTCGGAGACGCCGACCGTAAGGTGGCGGGCCGCAAAGGGATACGGAATGAGTCGCCGGTTGCGGGTGGACGGTAACCCCGCCTCCGGTGAGGTGTGCAGACGTTTCTCGGCAGCGAGGGATTCGATCGGCCCCGTTCCGCTACCGTGAGCCCTGCCGTTTTTTTTGTGCCGTATCGGCTGTCGGGATGCTCTTGAGCGGTCAATAACAGTATCCAGCACAAGCTCCCGGAGGATGCTCTCTCAACAAAGTGGTGAACCTACGGTCCCGGCACGATTTCCGACGATCTGAAGTTATCGTGGAGCGCTTTGAGAATTGCGGGAAACACAGGGAGCCCCGGGTCATCAGGAAGCCTACGAATAGCCTCCTGAGCTCCTTTATATTGGCGTTTGGAGCGATAGTGATTGCCCTCGATTCACCTGTTTGAAAGCGAAAAAATAATATGCACGGTATTTTGCCGATAGACAAGCCCGTGGGGGTCACCTCCAATGATGTCGTACGCGCTGTGAAACGTTGCGTCCGTCCCTCCAAGGTCGGTCATTCCGGCACGCTGGACCCCGCAGCCTCGGGACTTGTGGTAATACTCATCGGAGCCGGTACCCGCACCCTGGAATACCTCGACGAATACCGAAAGACGTATCGTCTCGTCATCCGTCTCGGCGAGGAGACGGACACCTGCGACCGAGAGGGGACCGTTACCCGGACTTCAGATCCTTCCGGAGTCACCGCCGAGCAGATCGAAGAGAAATTACGGGATTTCAACGGCGTGATCGATCAGGTTCCCCCGCACTATTCTGCGATCAAGAAAGAGGGAGTGCCCTTGTACAAGCTGGCGCGCAAGGGGATCTTCCCCGAGCTCGACACGCGCAAGGTAGAGATTTTTTCCCTTACCCCGGGGAAATGGGAGCCGCCGTTCCTGCCTCTGGACGTGGTTTGCTCCAAAGGCACGTACGCCCGCGCCCTGGCCCGGGACCTCGGGCTGGCCCTCGGAGTCGGAGGGAGGCTGGAAACACTCAGGCGGACAGCGGGGGGCTCTTTCAGAGTTGAGGACGCCATCACTCTCGAAGACGTTGATGTGGGCGGCAGAGCGGTCATCCAGGAGAATCTCATCAGCCTTTCTCAGGCCCTCTCACACATACCCGATCTCCCCGTCACGCCGACGGAGGTGAAGAGGCTCATGCGAGGAACGGCCATCGTGATGCCCAGGTCTCGCCTTTCCCTTCCCTGTGCAGGGGGAGAGATCTTTCCCCGCCTGCTCAAGATTTCCTCGGGGAACGGTGGTCTCATCATCATCGTTCGACCGGAGCCCCGAGGTGTGGAGCTCGCAATTCAACCGGTGAAAGTCTTCAATACATGGCAAGAGGATTAGTGCTCCTCAGCTTCGATGCAGACCGGCCATACGCCGGGCACAAACATCCGGAGTTTGACTCAGCCTTTCCCCACCCCGTCAGAGAGAGCGCTCGAGGGTCGGATTTTCGCCCAAAGTGTGATGCATCGCCGAACCCTTCAGGAGAAGTTTCGATTCGAGGAATTAACACTCAGAGCCGGAAAAGGTGGGAAAAACTTTACGCATCTCTGACAATGGGGTACACTACGGCATCTCGGCCGCACGAGAGGAGACTTCGCCGAGACCGATCGGACCCAGCTTGGCCTGCCGATGGTCCGGCGTCTATTATGGCGGCCCGCTGCGCCTTCAGGAGGAACGCGATGTGGAGATCATCAGTCGCTACCTGCGTCTTCATGGTCGCAATCGCTGCGGCAATTGCGGTTTGGCTCGGAGTAGTTTCGGCCTCTGCGCAGATCGTTCGTGAACCCGCGTTGGAAGGGGTCAGCTACAGCGAAATCGCCGAGTGGCAAGGTAGATACGGCGGAGGCCCTGTGCCGGGTTGCTTCCCTCCGGGCCTCCCCCCACAGGCTTACGGTTATTTTCCGCCTCCACCCTGCGGATGGACTCCTCCTGCGTGCAATCAGAAGAAGAAGGTGCGAAAACACAGACGCTAGAGGATGCTCGGCCAGGTATACCGACCGGCCATACGTGAGGCGGCTCGGTTGAGCTCCCCTGCGGAAATACGCCCGAGTCTCGCGCAGACTTCCATATCGATAAGCCCGAAGGTGTCTACCGACGACGAGGCTCATTCCAGGGCTCCCCGTCGGTTTTCCTCTTGTTGGGGTGAGACCGGACGGTTTTCGTCGCTTTCGCATGCGTCGTCACCCCGATCTCCGGAGAGTGATAACGTCTTTCAAGCTCACAAGCATATTCGAAACGCATAAACAATAGTGCCGTCACAGCAATTGGCAGTGAGGAATTCGATATGAGGCTCGGCGATCTGGGACTGAAAACGAAGATAGTCGTTCAAGGGGCGTTTCCTATCGTTCTACTGGTAGCGCTGTCGGTTGTGGGTATCGTCAGTCTGCGGCAAGTGCTCCAGGGCGTGAAGGCAGTGGACGACACCTATCGAACGATCGGGTACAGCAAGGACATTGAGGCCGATGCCCTCAGCATGCAAACCGGATTGCGAGGCTTCCTCCTGACAGGAAACGAGGAGTTCCTGGTCTCGTTCAAAGAGGAAGAAGAGCGTGTGTCTCAGGGGTTCGCAGCGCTGTCGGGCTCCGTTAAGGATCAGACGTTGCTGAAGGTTCTTCAGGAAGCGGAGCAGACTATAAAAGATTGGAAGAAGCAGGTGGCAGTTCCTTCCATCGAGCTGCGCAGAGAGGTGTCCCAGGGCAAGGGTATGGACGATCTGGGTAAGTTTGTGTCTCAAGGCAAGGGCAGGAGCCACTTTGACACCTTTCGGGAGCAGACGAGTACCTTTATTGAGAGAGAAAAAGCCCGACTGAAGCAACTGGAAGACCAGGCTGCCGCAGCGGCGACTCCGGAGCAATGGCAGAAGCTTGTAAAGGACATAAATAATTCCCATCTGGCGGTGGAGCAGGCCGTAGGCTCCCTGGCCGCGGCCGTGGACATGGAAAGCGCTCTGCGCGGATATTTGCTCACAGGGAAGGAGAGTCTTCTGGAACCTTACAAAGCAGGGGGGAGAAGACTTTTCGAGCTTATTCAGGAGCAGAAGAAGATAGCGGCCGATTTTGCGGACCAGGTGAATCTGATCGAGCAGATGGAAACAGGTATGGAAGAATGGGTTAAGGACGTCACCGATCCGGAGATTGCCCTGCGAAAGAGCATCGCAGGCTCCAAAACCATGGCCGATCTTCATGCCTGGGTCGGCAAGGGAGACGACAAGAAGCGTTTCGATCGGTTCAGGGAGCTCTTGACCACCTTTCAAACGGAGATGGGAAATTTGATGAAGGAGCGTCAGCAAGGCTCCAACAGGACCGTGGCGAAGGCGGAAAAGGTGATCATCGGGGGGGCGGTCGTCATCGCTATCGGCGCGTTTCTCATATCGTACCTGCTGGCAGGCACCGTCACCAGGCCGATTCTGGATGCCGTATCCCTCGCGGAAGGAATCAGCAGCGGCAATCTTGTGGGGCGCCTCGAGGTGAAAACCTCCGACGAGGTCGGTCGGCTCGGCTTGGCTCTCAACTCGATGGCGGACATGCTGAGAAAGCAGACCGGCCGCATCAGGGAGGGAGTGACCGTCCTCGTCTCATCGGCATCGGAAATAGCGGCCACGGTATCCCAGCTCGCCGCAAGCGCGTCAAAGACATCGGCCGCGGTCAGCGAGACCACGACCACGGTGGAACAGGTCAAGCAGGCCGCCAAGCTTTGCAACGACAAGGCCAAGAAAGTTTCGGAGAGCGCTCTTCAGGCGGTACAGATTTCCTCACAAGGCAAGCTCGCCACCGACGAAACCGTCCGAGGGATGCACCAGATCAAAGAACAAATGGAATCCATCGGCGAGACCGTGTTGAGGTTGAGCGAGCAGAGCCAGGCCATTGAAAAGATCACCGAGTCGGTACAGGATCTTGCGGATCAGTCAAATCTCCTGGCCGTAAACGCCTCGATCGAGGCAGCGCGGGCCGGCGATCAAGGCAAAGGCTTTGCCGTGGTCGCCCATGAAATCAAGAACCTTGCCGATCAATCCAAGAATGCCACCGGGCAAATCAGAGCCATCCTGGAAGAGACGCGGAAATGGGTAGAGGCCGTGGTCAAGGCCACGGAACTGGGAACCAGAACCGTGGAAGAAGGGGTCGAGCGATCCGCAGTCTCGGGTCAGTCCATCCAGACGCTGGCCCAAAGCGTGACGGAATCGTCCCAGGCCGCGGCCGTGATTGACTCTTCGACCCAGCAACAGTTTGAGGGCGTTGAACAAGTGGCCGGAGCCATGGCGAACATAGAGATGGCCATGCACCAGAACCTCACCGGGACCTCTCAGCTCGAGACCGCGGCTCGTAAGCTCGAGGAGCTGGGCGGCGAGCTCCGTGATTTGGTACAAAAGTTTAAAATCTGATTCCCACAAAGCACCCTAACTCCTTCTGCTCGGAATAGATCCGGCGAAGTTTGCCGGAACCGGCAGGGATTTGTCCGGCATTCATTCCTAAATTCTATCCTTGGGATCGGTGCACAAAAGGGTTGCAATCGGTCGATCCGATAGATAGAATCGGTATAGCCGATACGCAACGCTTCAAGGGATAGACGCGACCGCCCCCCGTGCACTGCAGAGCCGGCCGTGGGTAAGAAATCGGACAGGAGAGAGCCCTTGACTACTCGTCCCAAACTGGCGTGCTGCAATTTCCTTTCCGATGGGGAGCTCCTCAAGGAGTTTGCCCTGGAGAACGGATTTGACGGAGTTGACTGGAGCCTTACCCCGGAGACTCTCCCGACCGACCTCAAAGAGGAAAAGGCTCTCATGAAGACCATAGCCGACCTCCGTCCGTTGGAAGTGAGGTACCACAGTTTTTTTGAAGGGATCGACCTGGGAGACGACGAGGAAGAAGAAGCGGATCGTGCCATGGAAGTGTTCCTGAGAGCGACCAGGCTGGTGTCACGCCTCGGGGGGAAACATTTGACCATGCACATCGGTTTGGGCCGCGATTCCACCGAGCGACTGTCCTGGGAAAAGACCCTGACTCGGCTGGAAGAGCTGAATCGCTTTGCAGCCGGGAAACGTATCCGCCTCTGTCTGGAGAATCTTGCCTGGGGTTGGACCAGTCGACCCGATCTCTTCGAGAAATTGCTGAGAAAATCGGGCGCGTGGGGCACGCTGGATGTGGGGCACGCGCACGTGAGTCCATCCGTACGAAGTCACCATTACAAGATCGAGGATTTCGTGGCTCCCCACCCCGAACGCTTCTTGAACGCCCACATCTACCATCGAGAGGAGCCGAGCCTCGGCCACATACCTCCTCGGGAGCTCACCGACATCGAGGACCGCCTGCATCTGTTGCGGAGGCTCCCCCTGTGCGATTGGTGGGTACTTGAGCTACGGGAAGAAGAGCCGCTCCTGACAACTCTTGCCGTGATCTCTGAGTTTTTCGAATCGGAACGGATTCCCGGCGCCCTCTCCGCGTAGTATTCGGTTTCATAAGCTCGGTCGCACATTTCACCTCCGGCTGGGTCACCAACGTATCTGTTCACGATCAAACGCTTTCCCCGTCATTCGTGCGGAGGCAGGAATCCAGGCCTTCCGGACGCTCTGGACCCCGGCTTTCGCTCGGGGTGACGACTTGAGACTATCAGCGGTCATTTTGGAATCCATTGCCTTCCGGAACCGTACTTCCGAAAAAGAGCACTTGTTGCAGGTCGGCACGAATGCAGGGAAGTCTTGTGCCTTCGGGATTGCCTCGTCGATCCGTTCCTTGCAATGATGCCCCGAGCCCGTCATTGCGAGCGAAGCGAAGCAATCTCAGCGGCCAAGAATACGCAACCATATTTTAGCCATGGAGTACTAGGGTCTTCCGCGTCTTCGTGGCGTCCGCTTCTTCTTCCCAGACGGCATTTCTGCATCATGATCCCGTTCCCTGCTCCGGATTTGTCACCCGCCCGAGAAAGAGGATGCAATTCGTCGGCTTATGGCGAATGAGAAACACGAAGGGATGATCCGCTCGGAATATGGGTGGCGGGGGAGGTTTCGCCGCTAATCCAGTGAGGATCCCGACACCGGTTGCAGCGGCTGCTTCGGTTCCTTCCTCATCCACCTGCACGAATGCCTTGTGGATAACGTCTCCGATAAAGAGGTACCTTTTTCCAGTCATTGCCGAGAAATCCGCATTCGTGGAGAACGCGTCCGTCATCCCCAGTCCGGTAAGTGGCGTCTTCAGCGAGAACCCAGAAGTCACCTTGTATCTGGGGAAGTACACCTCAACCAATTGCTTTTCGAGTCTTCCCAGCCAATTGCCGAGTGTTTTAGGCGCAAAAGACAGCTCGAATTCTTCAAAGGGCTTCTCCCTCGACGGCAGGAGTATGACCATGGACATGTCTCCGCCTTTGTACGGCATCTCAAGCACTTGCAGTCCCGGTTCTTCAGCGTAACCACACGATTTAGCCTGGAGCATCGTGGGAACCATGACTTCCTTGCCGTCCAGGCAATGAAACGTCCTTGTTCTCGTTAGCCTCTTCTCAAATTGGTGCTCCCACAGCCCTTTGAAATAGATCGCATTGGCAAGGACGAGCCGTGTGTCAGGGGATATCGTGCCGGGAGAAAAGAGGTCCTTGATCTTGTCTCTCGTTTGCCGTTCAACCCAATTGTTGATGGTCCTCCGCGCGGCCTCCGGATCGTTTCGGAAATCTGCTTGCCGGAGAAAGCTCTCGCTGTCGTCCCAAACGACGTTCGTCACTTGCTTAACCACCGGGAGGCGCAAAAACCATCCGGGTGTGGCGAAGCTGATTCGAACGGAATCCAGGTACTCCTTCCTCAACGGGAAGGATTTCTCCGCCCACAGAGCATTGGCGATGTTTATCTGAACCGTCCCGCCTTTGGCCGCGGAAAGGATTCGCTCGTTGAGGGTGCGGAACTCCTGGGGGACCTTGGCCTGCTCCCCATTGAGATGCAGTGACTTGGCCATCTGAGACGCGGTCTTTCCGCGTGCCCCGGCATAGGCCATGGCAAGTGCCGTCGAAACGCTGTAAGGCGAGAAGATGAGATTGCCTTCCGGTTTTCGGACCGCCTTGTAAAGATCGATGGCAAAGGCATTTGCCGCCTTGGCCGCATCCTTTCCTTTGGAACCGGGGTCCTTGGGCCGAGCCGTTCCCGGAACGAGCAGCACAGAAATCAAAACGAGAAGGATTACGGTCTGGGTAGTTCGCAATTTCCTCACGAGAAGCCTCCTATCGCTGGAATGGAGCATGTGTGCACCAATCGTAGTCGGCTGCCGGCCCTCAGCGTCAAGTCTTCATTTGCCAAGTACATGGGACAATTGAAACAATCCAGGCCGCACGGTGAAGTCATGTGCCGGTAATCCACAGTATCCTCCTCAGCGGTCCATATAATCCGAAGACAAAGCATCAGCCCCGTCTCGGGAAACGATTATTCGATAGTGTTCTGGAGCGCACCTTCCGGCGGGTTACTCCGTCAACCGTTTTTGACATCCGTGCCGGTCCCCCGAAGCTAACGCAAGGGTCTGATGAGTTTGCTTGAAGAATCTGAACTCACACTCGCATGGGAATGGTAGCCCGTCGGGTCGGACCGTGTTGACTTCCGCCCGGTGGGCTGGTACCGTGAGTATCGCCCTCCGGAGCGCTAAGCATGAGACTACGAACCGTTGTGCTCGTCCTGTCACTCCTGGCTTTCCTGTCTGCTTCAACCGGTGGATATATTTATTATTTCTACTTGAAACAGTCCTCGCTTGCCGAGGCAGGCAAAGATTCCGCATCCCGCGCACAAGCCATCAAGGATCGGCTTGTTTCGTTTCTCCACGAACAGCAGAGGCCGGTCAGAGCCTTGGCCGGCTTACAGGAAATACGAAAGGCACTCTCCGACCCCGACGTGCGCACTGTAGCCGCGGCAAACCTCATTCTCGATCATTTCAACGATTCTCTGGGCACCAATGTATGTTATTTGATGGACTTAAGCGGAGAAACGATAGCTTCAAGCAATAGACTTGCGCCTGACAGCTTTGTGGGGAGAAACTTTGCGTTCCGCCCCTATTTCCGACGTGCCATCAGAGGTTTTCCCGCAACACGTATGGCCTTGGGCACGGCTTCGGGGAAGCGGGGCGTCTATTACAGTCACCCGGTATACAAGAACGACGAGTCCAAACCTATAGGAGTGGTGGTCATCAAGGCTCCCATCGAGCCTTTGGAAAAGGAGCTTCACCAGGGTTACGGGGAAATCGTACTGCTCGCGGATCCTCACGGTATTGTCTTCATCTCCAATCGTAAGGACTGGCTGTTCCATTCCCTGTGGAAGCTGTCGCCGGAAGAAGAGGAGGAGATAGCAACAAGCAGACAATTCGGTGAGGGCCCGTTTCCTTGGACGGGTCTCAAGATGGAGAGCCCCGATCGCGTGGTGGATCGTGCGGGCAACCGATACCTTGACTATCAAATGCCCATTGAGAGTTTCCCTCGATGGAGCGTCGTATATTTGCAGAATCTCGATGCCATTGCCAAGAAGCTGTCCGATCCGATCCTCAGTATCACCGGGGCTACGGTCCTGGCACTCTGTATTCTCGTTTTGTTGTCGGTGGCTTTTCTCTACAGAAAGGCCGGCTACGACATCGTTCAACGGTTAACGGCAGAAGAGGCTTTGAGGGAAAGTGAGGAACGATACCGATCGCTGTACCACCGCACGCCGGGCATGCTCCACTCCGTTGACCCCGAGGGACGGCTCCTCAGTGTCAGCGACTATTGGGCCGAGGCCCTCGGATACGCGCCATCCGAAGTGATCGGCCGAAAGCTGAGCGACTTTCTCACCGAAAGTTCCCGCACGTATGCGGAAAGAGTGGTCCTTCCCCAATTCCTTGAGAAGGGTTACTGTAAGGGTATCCCTTATCGGTTCTTGAAGAAGACGGGCGAGACCGTCGACGTGCTCCTCTCCGCAATCGCCGAACGCGATGCCCAAGGTAACATCAAGAGATCTCTTTCGCTGCTGGTCGACGTGACGGAACAGAAGCGGGCGGAAGAGCAATTGAGGGTGGCAAAAGAACGGCTCAGAAGCTATTCTGAAGATCTGGAGCGCCAGGTGGCCGAAAGGACCGGAGAGATCACCGGCATCCTCAGGAACACCCCGTCCGTGGTCTATCTCAAGGACACGGAATACCGTTATATTCTGGTGAATTCACGATTCGAGCAATTATTCGGTTTGCGGGAGGAGGAAGTTCAAGGAAAGACCGACCACGACCTGTTTCCCCGGGATGTGGCAGACCGGTTTCGGGCCGACGATCGGCAGGTCTTTGCCGAGGGACGAGCTTACCATATCGAAGAGTCTCTCCCCTCTGAAGACGGTCTGCGCACCTACCTCACCGTGAAGTTTCCTCTCACCGATGAGCGGGGGTACATGCGGAGTATTTGCGGCATAGCAACGGATATTACGGTAATCAAGAAGGCCCGGGATCAAATGAGACGTCTCTCGGGACGTATCATGGCCGGTCAGGAGAAAGAGCGGGCCGCCATTGCAAGGGAGCTGCACGACGAGCTGGGCCAAGTCTTGACTGCACTGAAAATGGACTCGGTTTGGCTGCGTGAACGACTCAAGCTGAGTGATCCTGACGCGTCAAAGCGTGCAGCCGAAGCGTGTGAACTGATCGACGAGACCATCGGCAATGTCCGGGGAATAGCTCTTCGCCTCCGTCCCGGCGTTCTTGACGATCTGGGACTGATACCGGCTCTGGAGTGGCACATCGGCGATTTCGAGAAAAGAACGCGAATTACATGCAATTTTGAGCATATGGACGTTCCCGGGGTCGGTGATGTGGTGGCCACGGCGGCGTACAGAATCGCCCAGGAGGCCTTGCCCAATGTGGCTCGTCACGCCCGCGCATCTCGGGTGACCGTTTCTCTAAAAGTGGCGGCAGCGAGTCTGATCCTGGCGGTTGCGGACGAAGGCCTGGGATTCGATCCGTCGTCCATAGCCGACGCCGAAGGCCTGGGCATTGCCGGTATGCGAGAAAGGGCGGCACTGGTGGGCGGATCGGTGGAGATTCAATCTCAGCCGGGTAGGGGGACGGTGGTCACATTTCGGGTCGTCCTCCATCAGGATGGTGAGTAAGAACCATGATCAAAGTGGTGTTGGCGGACGATCATGCGCTGGTCCGGGCCGGACTTCGCCGTATCGTGGAAGAAGCCGGCGACATGGAAGTTATTGCCGAGGCGGCAGACGGCCGGGAGGCAATTCGCCTCATCCGGGAGTCGCTTCCCGACGTTGTGGTGGTTGACATTTCCATGCCCGGACTGGATGGCCTGGAGGTTATCGAGCAAATTCGATCCCTCCACCCGAAACTTCCCATCCTCGTGTTGACCATGCACGAGGAAGAACAGTACGTGGTTCGGGCCATCGCCGCGGGAGCCTCGGGGTACGTGACCAAACGATCCGCACCGGAGCACTTGGTGGAAGCGATCCGCCGGGTCAACGAAGGCCGCCGTTATCTCACCGACGAGGTGGCGGAATCGCTTGCCATGAGGGTGTTCAGCGGTACTAAAGGCGCATCGGGCCTCGACGCTCTGTCCAACCGGGAGCTCCAGGTTCTCAGGAGTCTGGCGCTCGGGCAAACGAACCGCGAAATAGCCGAAGCCTACAACATCAGCATCAAGACGGTAGACACGTACCGCTCTCGATTGCTCAAGAAGCTCAATTTAAGAAACAATGCGGAGCTCGCTCGCTTTGCCCTCCAGAACAGGCTTGTAGAGCCGTGAAGGCTCGGTAGAAACCTTGGGGGCCTCTGTTGACCCCCATCGCCGATCCGTAGAATGCTCCTTGAAATCAGATTGCTGCAAGAATAAGCGGCTGATGTCCCATCGTCGGTTCATGAGCATTCGAATTCAGGTCACCCGCAACCTCCCTGCGTAAGAAAACTTCCTACAGTAAATTCAGAATTTATCCGATTCACAGTGCGTTTTCCCAGGCGTAACCTGCCTTCCAATAACCCTGTTGTCGTGCTCCCGAAGGAGACCGCGTGTCTTCTCTTCACGGCTTTTTTGCCGGGCGCTGCACGTTATGGCATCGAGAAGAAAGATGGATGTGCTCCTCAGGCTATTGTGTTTCCCAATTTTTGATCTTTTCGATGTGATCGGCCGGTAATTTCCAGAAGAGGGCTGCGTCCAGGACTATCTTCTTGTACTCCCTTGTAGGGCGCACGTCACGTCTGCCGCCCTTATTGGGTTTGGCGAGGTAAAGCCATGCAGCGACCGTTTTGCCATCTTTTTGTCGATGCACCGAGACTCGTTTTTCCCCCCTCGAGTAGAAATAAGGATGCCATTCCAAGCGGTCAAAGGCTTTGAGCAGGTCAACATCGAGCTCGATGAGAACACCCCATATCGTGGAGCCTTCCTTATGTTCGAGGTTGGCTGTGCCCCCCTGTTTGCCCTGGGAATAGTAGTTCCACACGAAATCATACCCGTCCAGGGAGGCAGGTGAGACGTCCTGAATCAGTGAAGAATCGTAACCGTTGGCCTCCAGCCACGATCTGAGCTCGGAGCGGTTCATGTTGGAACCGTAAGCGAAAATGAAATCGGTGGACATGGTTGAAGACTCCTTGGGTCTTACTATATCGCTTTATGAGTTCAAAGCAACACTATTGTCTGCGCTGAGGGGTAGAGACGCGTAGTCGTGCATTTACACTTCAGAGGTGCCGGGAATCTTCTCTCTCAGGGCCTCCTTGAGTGCGGTCAAGCTTCCCGGATGCGTCCGGCAGACCGAGCCTTTTGCGTCTCGGTCTCATTAACTGCAAAAGTCTCGGGATCCACCACCACCCCGTAATCCCTTGCCGCCGCGTCCAGGGAGATGACCCCGTTCCGAACTTCTTCGGCAACGCGTTCCTTGGGTCTCAGGAGAGGATCGCCGTACCCGCCTCCGCCGCCCGCCTCCTGGAAGTACACCGTGCCCTTCGGAACATCCTCCACGAGATCCTTGGTGGTGCAGAGGTACTTCCTGCCGTCAGGGTAATTGAGCTCGATCTTGTTCAAGGTGCCTGCCATTCCTCCATGGGCTCCTAGAGGCGGTTCTACGTCGCCGTCCCCGAAGGTCACCACCTTGGTCTTGTCCGAACCGATGACGAATTCGGTCTCAACACCCAATCCGCCCCGCCATCGGCCGGGTCCCGCGGAGTCCGTCCAGTACTCGTGCTTGGTGAGGAGATGCGGGGTCTGCTGCTCGAACATCTCGTAATCCTGATCGAGCACTCCGCCGGACGCGTCGATCATGCCGATGTGATCGTACCCGTCGAATCCCTTGATAGCTCCGGAGCCTCCCTTGAGCCCCATGAATCCGATGTCCACGTACGGACTTTTCTTCCTTGGGTCCATGCCGGTGGTCAAGGAGCAGAGCAGCTCGTTCCATTCAGCGGTCACCCGGTCGGGAATAACCGGCCCCAGGGCTCTCATGATTGCATCCGCGTTGTTGGGACAGAGGTGGTTGCCGTAGGTGGTGGCTGCAGGAAAGGCGGCGTTGAGTATGGTCCCCTGAGGGATGACGATCTTAATGGGGCGGACCATACCGTCATTGTGAGGAATATCCGGATTCACCATCTGGAGGAAGGTGAGGATGACCGCTGAAGCGCTCGACGTGTACGTCCCGTTGACGAATCCCGTTGTCTGGGAGTCGGTCTCGGAATAATCGAATGAGATCTCGTCGTCGTTGACGGTGATCTTTACCCGAATCTCGTATTGGGACCCGGGGTTCTTCCCGTCGTAATAACAGGTGGACCGACCGTGGTAGACTCCGGAAGGAATAGTGCGGATCTCAGCCCGCATTATCTTCTCGGTGGAGTCGAAGAGGTACTCCTTGTGGGCCTCGAACGATTCGAGTCCGTAGCGCTCGATAAGCTTGAGAACCCCCCGCTCTCCAACCACGCACGCTCCGATCTCCGCCCGCATATCCTCGGCCACGATGTCCAATCGTACGTTGGCAAAAATGAGATCCCACACGTCCTTTCTCAACTTGCCTTTTTCGTAAACCTTCACCGGCGGGATGCGGAGAGCTTCCTGCCAGACCTCGGTGGCGTTGGGATTGTACCCTCCCTGAACGGCACCTCCGATATCCGCCTGATGCCCCTTGCACGCGGCCCATCCTACAAGAGTTTTTTTCCAAAAGATGGGCTTGTACGCTGCCACATCGTTGTTCTGATTCCCCATGGTGAAGACGTCGTTGTGGAAGATCACGTCTCCCGGATAAATGTCGTCCCCGAAATAGTCCACAATGTGCTCGCAAACAGGCCCGAGAGAAAACGACAGGATAGGGAGGTTTTCCGTCTGTTCGAGCATTTTTCCCTTGGCGTCGTACAGACCGGTGACGAAATCCTTGGCTTCGCAGAGGATCGGGGAGCGCGTGGTCATGGTGAGAGCAATACTCATCTCCTCGGTGATGGACTTCAGGCGGCGCTGCAAAATGGAGACAAGGACTTTGTCGATCTCACGGCTCATGGGACGATCCTCCTTTTCACGTCTTCCTCACGCTCCTTGAGAAACATAGTGAAGCTTCCGAACCTGTCGGTGAGAACGTTGAATTCAGGTGCCACAAAGGTGGTGGTATTGACCTGCTCGACAATGGCGGGTCCCTCAATACGATTGCCGAGCTCCAGGGCAAGCCCGTTGAAGACCGGAACGTCCTTGAAGATTTTCTGAAGCGGCAAATAGACTTTTCTATCCTTCTTGTACGCACGGGAAGCGTCGGCTCCGGCGTACTTCTGCTCCTGAAACTTCGGCTTTTCCGTTCCCCCGATACAAACCAGACGCATGTTGATCAGTTCCACCGGTGTGCCCCGGTCCTCCAACGAATACCCGTAGAGACGGTTATGAGCCGGGTGGAATCTTCTCGCCATGCCGTCGAGGTCGAAGCGATCCACCTCCTGTGCGGAGACCTCCACTTCCACTTCGTGGTACTGGTTGACGTATCGCAGATCCAGGGAATAGCGGTACACGATATCCGATTCTCTGATTCCCTCGGACATCAGCAATCGCTTCCCTTCTTTTTTCATTTCGTCGAAGAGTCGTCCGAAGATCTGCGGATCGGCATCGTAGAGATTGACCGCATAAGTCCGGACGAAATTGTGTTTGAGATCGGACATGAGCATGCCCGCGGCACAGAAGATCGAGGACTCGCGCGGGACGATCAGGACGGGGTTTTCCAGTTCCAAAGCGATCATGCACGCATGGTTGGGCCCGGCTCCTCCCGCGGTCACCAGGGGAAAATCCCGAGGGTCCTGCCCGCGTTTCACAGCGACCTCCCGGACCGCAGCGGCCATGTTCACGTTGATCACCCGATACATACCCGCAGCGGCTTCATAGAGATCGTACCCGAGGGGTTTTGCTATTCTTTCCATGACCGCCGTCTCGGCACGGTCCGGATGGAGCTTCATGCGGCCGCCCGCGAAGAATTCCGGGTCGAGGTACCCGAGGATGAGATCCGCATCGGTGCACGTGGGCTCCACTCCTCCCAACCCATAGCAGGCCGGTCCGGGATCTGACGAAGCGCTCTGGGGACCCATTCTGAGGAGCCCCCCTTCATCGATCCAGCCTATGGAGCCTCCGCCCGCTCCTATGGTGACCACGTTGAGCATGGGCAGCCCCAACCTCAGGCGATTGATCTCTCCCACGGTGGTGGTACAGGGGAGGGCATCCTTGATGAGTGCGCAGTCGAAAGAGGTTCCGCCCATGTCCATGGTGATGCAGTCGCGATAATCCTGAATCCCTGCGTACACAATGCCTGCAACGGGCCCTCCCGCCGGCCCCGACAGCAGAGTCGTCGCGGCATTTTCCATGGCGATACCCGGGGATATGACTCCTCCGTTCGATTGCATGATCAGAAGCACATTGGGAAACCCCGCCTCATCGAGCTTGTTGAGAAGGCTGCGGAGGTACTTCTCCAGGATGGGACCGATGTAAGCGTTGAGAACCGTGGTGGAGACGCGATCGTAGAACCGTATGGAGGGCAGTACCAGGGTTGAGACGGACAGATATGCCTCGGGCATCATTTCCCGCACGATGCGGGCGGCTCGCTCCTCGTGGTCGCTGTTGGCAAAGGAGCTCATGAAACAGATAGCCACCGCCTCCACCCCGTCTTTGAGAAAAAGCTCGACCTGCTTACACACTTCGTCTTCGTTCAGCGGAGTGATCTCCTTACCGGCGTAGTCCAGTCGGCCGGTCACCGGAAGCCTCCGATGTCGAGGAACAAGCGGTACCACATTCGCATAGCGGTTGTTGTATTGCTCTTCCCGAATTCCACGGCGCATTTCCAGGGCGTCTCGGACTCCTTTCGTAGTCAGCAGGCCTGTCTTGGCGCCCTTATAGGTGAGAACCGCATTGGTGGTCACGGTGGTTCCATGGACAATGACATCCACCTTGGAGAGGAATTCCCTCAAAGGCTGTCCCTCGTCCCGTGCCATTTCTGAAATTCCTTCCATGACGGCGATGGAAGGGTCTTTCGGAGTAGAGAGGATCTTATAGGTCTGCGACCGTCCGTCCGAGCGAGTGAGAAGGAAGTCGGTAAAAGTACCTCCTACGTCGATACCGATCTTATATTTCATGAGAGCCCCTGGAGCTTCGGAGGAGAAATAGTGCACAAAACGGCACTATAAAGGAATGACGGATATTAGAATGAACCCTAACTGTTGTCAACGACCGCACGGCCTGAAAAGGCCTCTGGATTAGCTCTGCGGTTCGCCCGGATGAACTGCGCAGGAGCGGCCGATCATGATTTTCGTACCGCTCATTGAAATTCACAACATTCTTCGAGTTGAAAGGCAATAATACTGCGACTCCCTTGTCGCCGCACATCGGCTCGGTCCGACCGACCGGTGAAGCCTCCGGCACGTACACCCCGTACAAGGCTTTTCCGAATGAGACCGCCGATGTCATGAGATCCTGTCGCTCGACTCTCGGCGATACAGGGCGATGGAGCCCGCCCGGCGGCCCATCGGAGCCTCCTCACCGGGCGCCTCACATTTGATGTACCTCCACCTCCCCGAACGTGCTATAGTCTCGGTTTTGTCGCCGCTCTTCGCGGCCGGCGACCGGCTTGCGACTCCAGACGGGATGTCATGGCATCGAGCTCAGGCACGACTTCCGAGACCTCAACGGCAAAGCGAATCATCGCCCGTTTCACCGCTCTGCTCACTGCTCAGGGAGTGGAAGGTGTCGTAAGTACGGCCTTTTTTCTGTACTTGGCGTGGCTCGACAAGATCGTTTACGGTGAAGTGATGTACGCGTTGGCCGCGGCCGCGGTAGTGTCCAAAGTGGTGCAGTTCGGACTTTATTACCCTCTGGTAGGAGACCTGGGCGCGGCCGAAAAGGACCAGGCACCCGGAATCATCAACCGAGTCAACATCATCAAGCTCGCGTTGCTCTTCCCGTCGCTGGCCGTGGTATGGGGAGTGGCGTGGTATCGGGGGCTGTCGCACAGTACTGCCCTGATTCTCATATTTATGTGCGTCGGAGTCGGTCTGGAGGCGCTTGCCGATAGTTTTTTTGCGGATCTCCGGGTCCGGGGAATGCAGAAGCTCGAAGCGCGAATACGAATAGCAGGATCGGTTCTGTCGTACGGATTCGGTTTGACAACAGCGTTCCTCGGATTGAGCGCCGTGATCGTCGGCATGTTCAAGCTCATTTCCGGGGTCGTATGGCTTTCGTACAGTGCGGCAAACTATGTCAAAGCATACTCGACCAAATTGATGACGAAACCGGAGTGGAGCGCCGTCTGGATCGTTTTCCGCTCTGCCTCGGTCTTTGCACTTATCCAGATTTTGGGCATCGTCTACAATAAGACCAACATCTTCTTCCTGGAAGCGGCCACCGGAGTCTCGGGCGTAGCCTATTACAGCGCTGCATACAACCTTGCAGACCCCGTATCCATTCTCGCATCGGAACAGTTGCTGGGCTGGGTGATCTTTCCCGTTCTTTCCGCTTTGTGGTGGAAGAATCGCGAGCAAGTGGGGCCGCTCGTGCGGGGAACGGCACGATGGCTCATGGTAATAGCTTTCCCCATCATGTTTTTTCTCTTCATGGAGAGCAATCTGATCATCGGCTTCGTCTATCCGCCCGAGTACAAAGATGCGGTCTGGATGCTGCAATACCTTGTCTGGACCATCCTATTGTCGTTTGAGAGCAATCTTTTTCAGTACATTATGATGGTGGTGGGCGCTGCAAGACTGCTGCTCTTCTTTTCCGTGGTCGGAACCTTGTTGAACCTGTTGTTCAACGTAACGTTGGTGAAACCGCTGGGGCTTGCCGGGGGCTGCCTCGTGCTGGTGCTGACCAAATTGGTTATGACCCTCCTCTGTCTTGGTTACTGTCAGGTGCGATTCCGGTTCTTCAGCGTGGGGGATTTTCTGATTCCCGCGGCTTTGGCCGGTGCGGCGTTGTTGATAGGTCTCCCGGCAGTGCACTATCTCAACATTCATGTGGCAGTCGCATTGACCCTCGCCTGTTATCTCCTCATCCTATGGAAGCCCGGTCTCCGCCTTCTCGGGCACTTCCCCGGAAAAAGGCCCGGGTAGTCCGAGGGACACGGCAACGGATCAAAATGCCGGCCTCGACGGTTGGGGCTTTTTTTGTCTCACGAGACCGACCGCGACTCCCGGGGGTCACGACTGCAATCCCCTTGAGCGATCCCGGCGCAGTGCCGGACTTTGGGGGTACCCCCGGGAGGCGGCTCGGTGAAGGGCGCGGTCTATTCCGTTGCAGGTGCGGAACGGTCTTCCATTCTGACCTCCAGGACAACTTTTCCCCAGCCTCCGCATTGCAAGCCGACATCCACGCAGCCGCACCTCTTGAAGAGCATCCGGTTCGGGTCCGCGCCGGCGTAGACGAGCTCATTGGCCGTGAAGACAAGAGGCTGCAGAGAGCTCAACGCATGGATGCACATTCTGGAGGGACAGAGCTTGGAAATGAGATTTCCGGCCCCATCCATGTAAAATTTGTCACCGATGTGGTGACCGCTGTTGCAGCCGTGAGATTCAACCACCTCGGCCACGATGGTCTTACCCATCAAGGCGGCCCCTTTCACGATGACTTCTTCATTCCGGGGATTTTCCCTGAAGGTCTTCATCTCTTCGTCGGAATAACCCAAATGGTTTTGCAGGTACGTCCAGACGTTTTCGTCCACGTTCATCGTCTTCTCCTTGACTTTTGGTGCGTAAAACAGGATTGAGCGAGCAGGATCCGCAGCAAGCCGCTCAATAGACCCATCTCTCCGGAACCGCATGAATGACAACCCGCGGCCGGGGCTCCGCTATGTAATCGCCGCTCCGAGGGGTCCGGCTCCAAGGCCTTTCCAAGCCTTCCTCTACCCGAGTCCTTCTGCAGCCATGAGGCCCTTCAGACGCTCCACGAACGTGTTTGGCGCCCGGTACTCGGGCTGGCGGAAGAGGGTGGTCAGACGCTGCACCTCATCCATGTCTCGGAGGCATGCCGGCACTTGTCCATCACGTTCCGAGTCGGCGGAGTGAGTTGCGAAGAGGAGCCTTTGCGGATTCACGAGGCGGGACTTCATGGCGTAGGGGATCTGTCGCTCACATCGGCACGGATTCGCTTCATTGACCAGGCCGCAGGTTCTCAGAAGAAATCCCCGTACGAGAGTCTTTGCCCTGGAAAGTCTCTTTCGATAGGCCTCAGGGGTGATGCCGAGAACATAGCCTCCTCGATTCCCGTCCAATTCGTAGACCACTCCCAGGATGAAGGCGACGCGCTGTCGGCGGTCCAGGCACAAGAGCACGCCTTGAATGCACGCGATCATCACCTCCTTCGCGAGAAGGTCCTGCTCGGGTTGGACCGGGGAGACTCTCTCCGCGTACGCGAGGCCCGATGCCACGTCTTCCTCAAATAGCTCCAAGGACAATTCCGCCCGCTCGGCCCGCCGTTTCCGAGTCGTGAGCAGATGGTTGCACGCAATGCGGTGACACCACGTGGTAAAGGCGCTCTCACCGCGAAAACTCCCCAGCCGGGTGACGATTTTCACCAGAATCTCTTGCGTGGCGTCTTCCGCGTCCTCGGGGTGCCAAAGCATCCGCACGGCCAAGTTGTAGATCCGGTCTTGAACACCTTGAATCACTTCCTGGAGGGCGTCCCTGTTTCCGCCCTTTGCTTCCTCGACCAACTCTTCCAAACGACTTTCCACGGATCTTATCCCCTTCTCTGCGCTATCGAGTACTTAGACTCCCGAAGAGGCGCGAGTGTGACCCGAAAAATGCACCCGTCACCACTCCCCACAGCGGAGGCTCTGAAAACACTCTCCCAATTTCCTACCGTACATGCTAAAAGATTGCTGATGGATCTGCTATCTCAATGGAGCCTGGGCGCTCGGACGGATCGGAATTTTCCGGTTAGGCCACGGCGTCGAGGCTCGAATTTCTCTTAAGTGGTCGAATTGACGTCGCCGCGCGGAACATGGCAATGCTCAAGATTGTCCGAGTAGCTCTCGACGCGTTTCGAAGTGCGGCACCGGATTCGTTCAGGAGAGACTTGGCCACTCGGTGAATTAAGGAGAATTAAGGAACAAATTATGGAGACATCCAACGTCACGGGTTTGTCGATTCTGCCCATGTACGCTCGTTTCTTTTGGCGGGCTCTGACCATTTTGCTCAAAGGTGAAAACCGAAGAATAAGGAGACGCCGGCAGCTTAGTCCCGTCGACGCGCTTTTCAACTTTGCCAAGCTCTCCATCCTTGAATCCGTGATGCTGAAGCATCGTTTCATGGTACGGTTCGGCGAGCAGACGGTGATCGACAGCACCTTCCCGCCGTACCCTTCCAAGGCCTTTGATAAGAGACTCACCAACTATATCAACAACCTCGATCTCACCGAGTTACCGTCGGGGATCGTCTCGATTTCCACGACAAACTGCTGTCCTTACTCCTGTGCTTTCTGCTCCGTTGACGCGCGGCGTCGAAACCCTGAAATGGATCTCGACGAAGAGTTGGTGAAAAGGACCATACGCCATGTGGAACAAATCGGGGTGCCGTCGATTATTCTCCACGGCGGGGAGCCCATGTTCCGATATGACAGATTCTTACGCCTGGTAAAGCACGTGAGCGACGAGACGTGCCTTTGGATGTTCACCACCGGCCACGGAGTAACCGATGAGAGAGCCGAGGAGCTCAAGAAGAACGGCCTGTTCGGGGCGTGGGTGAGCCTCGACCATTACATTCCGGAGCGCCACAATCGTCTCAGAGGTCACCCCGAGGCTTTCGACAATGCCGTCCGAGCGGTTAAGGCATTCAAAAAGGCGGGCGTGTACACGTGTCTCTCCCTCGTACCTCCCGAGGATTTCCTCGAAACGGAGAATTTCAAGAAATATTACGACATGGCCAGGGACTTGGGGGTGGCTGAAATACGGGTGATGGAGGTCAAACCCTCGGGCCGTGAAGCGTGCCGGGGAGTGATCCCGCATAGCCCCATACTGGAGAAGCTCCAGCAAGACCTTCACAAGGACCCTGCGTATGGGGATTATCCGCCATTGAGCGGCCTTTCCACCTGGTTGGAGAAAGACCCGGCCTTCGGCTGTCAATGCAGGTTCGAGTACCTGTTTATTACCTCCGCCGGCGACGTCCAGCCATGCGAGGTGAGCGAGATCTCTTTCGGAAACATTACCGAAGAGGAATTCCCCCGGATCTACGATCGCATTCGCAAAGCCTTCCCAAAGCCTGCCACGGGCTGTATCCCCATGGTGATGTATCCGGAAATCCGCAATTACCAGAAGGTGAAGGAAAACCTGACCACCGCAGAGAAAGCGGACCTTGCCGCGTCAATAATGAAGGGATTTCAGGAGAAGGGGAAAATTCCCGGTGCTTATGAAGTGATCTGGTCTACGTATCAGCAACGGGTCGCCCTGTACCGCAAGCGACGGGAAGCCGCGGCAAGGAAGGCGGCGCTTCCCAATTGATTGTGCGAATAAACGTGTAACCCGACCGGGATGTCTCTTCCCGTGTGAATGCGAGACTCGGCTTCACGTGGGAGAGATGCCCCAAACATCGGCCTTTTGGGCTCCCGGACGATACTCGCGCGAAGGCTCCGCGGTGAAGCCCCTCTGAAGGCTGTGGCGAAGCGAACCTGCAATCTCTCTTCTTCGCGGTCTGCCGCACATGAACGAGCCAGAGGGGGACACCACCGGGATTCTTTTCGGTCGTCCGGAGGTCGGACGCCTCTTTTCTTCTGCGGTTACTCTTTGACTTCGTAGGCTTCCGAGATCTTCTTGATGCTCCCACACATTTCGCGTATGTGCTGGTTCGCGTTCTTCACGGAATCAAGTATATCAAGGTACAAGGAGGATGCTTTGGGAGAACAGAGGCCGTCAACGAGACGCTCTTCGTGGGCGAGAGCAAAGTCTACGGTCATCTGAGCCACTTCTTCGGAGTGCGACAGAATATCTTCGAGGAGCGGCTTGCTCAGGGTGTGCAGGAGCTCCTTGAAGTTCGTCAGCTCGAGGTTAAACACGCCGAACAGCTTAGCCAACTCGGCCTGTGCCTTGTCACTGAACGGGATTCCATCCCTGCTTTTGATCTCACATACCTTTGCGATGCTTTCCAGGAGATCGCCCGTTCTCTCAAGACGACCGGGAAACAACACCAGGGTTTTGAGGATGTCGCCGGTAGTGCTCGGATAACATACCAGGTCGCCTGTAAGTCCTTTTTCCTCCTGGTGAACCTCTTTCCCCAGCGCATCGCACCGTTCCGATTTCTTTTCATCGAAGAGAATGATGTTCTTGCGGCACAGTTCGGCCATCTCAATGAGCTTGGTACACATGATCAACAAGCCCTCTTCCAAACAGGTCATCTCAGGGGGAGGGGGCTCCTCCAGCCTGGAGGCTTCTGCATTCAGCTTGGGGCTGATAAGGCGAAAGGGGTTGAAGAAAACATGTTTGTCTTTCATCCGAAACGTCCTCCTTTTGATTGCATCTTCCCCCGGCCGTGTTCGACGGACCGTCTCCCCGCAAGAGACTGCCGGTCCTGCACACTCAATCGAACGGCACCACAGGATTATTGTGAACTGGGTTTCGGGCTGGACCCCGATGATAGTCGTTGCCGACCTCTATGAATATGCCGAAACAATGAAAAAATCAAGGATATTTGTCGTTGGACGACGCCGGCGGCGGCAGGAGATGACTCCCGGGGATGAGAGACGGCTAATAAGCTTATCTCCGTAACGATCGATGATTACAGGCGAAATTGTGAAGCCGCCAACTGACGGACTACTCATGTCTCCTCTGTCGGCACGTCTCGTATTGTGCAAATTCATCGCGGGGAACGGCCCGGCTATAGGGTACCCTTCATGCCACGAACGTGCCGGATATTTTTCCTCGGACCGCTTCGGTCGCCATCCCTCTTCGCCCCATGTCGCGAACTGTCGGACACTCCGGTGAACAGACCCCATGGTTGCGCGATCGATATCGGTTTCTCTGTTACGCCTCTTCGAGTATAGTGGCTCTTACCGGCATGATGAAAGGAAGAAACGATGACTGAACGGATCAAAGGCTCCGGCGCACTGCTCGAGTCCATTCGCCAAACCAAACCGGTGGTCCACAGCGTCACCAACTACGTCGTAATGAACTCCACCGCCAACGCGTTGCTCGCCATGGGAGCATCCCCGATCATGGCCCACGCCGCGGAGGAGATGGAAGACCTGGCGAAAATCACCAACGCTCTGGTAATCAACATCGGGACCCTGTCGAACCTCTGGATTGAATCCATGAAGATGGCCGGCCGCATAGCAACTGTGGCCGCCAAACCGGTGGTCCTCGATCCTGTGGGCGCAGGTGCCACCGAGCTGCGCACCAATACGGCCAAGGAAATCATAGAATGGTGCCGCCCCACGGTGATCCGCGGGAACGCGTCGGAAATCCTTGCGTTGTCGCCCGAAGGTGCCGTGACTCGCGGGGTCGATTCAGCCCATTCCGTGGAAGATGCCGTCGAAGCGGCGCGCTCAATCGCTCAATCGCTCAACACGGTGATCGCCGTCACCGGGGAGCGGGATCTGGTCACCGACGGAGAACGGACCCTGGTGGTGACCGGCGGCGATCCGCTCATGGCATACGTCACCGGCACCGGCTGTGCGGCCAGCGTGACCGTGGGAGCTTTTCTGGCCGTAGAAGATGACGCTGTCCTCGCTACGGCCTCTGCCCTGGCCTTTTTCGGTCTTGCAGGCCAGAGGGCCGGCAATCAGGCAAAGGCACCGGGAAGCTTTTGGGTGAAGATGCTCGACGAGCTCTACACCATCACGCCCGACGACCTTGAGAGGGAAGCGAGGATCGAGAAGGTATGAACGACCCGGCCTCTTGGGATGTCTATCTGGTGACCGACAGAAGTTTCTCCCGGGGAAGGACCAACCTGGAAATAGTCGAGGCAGCCGTGCGGGGCGGAGTCTCCGTGGTCCAGCTCCGTGAGAAGGACTTGGAGACCAGGGATTTCTACCGGGAAGGTCTTGCGATCAGGGATTGCTTGAAGGCCGCCGGCGTGCCTCTCATCATTAACGATCGCATCGATGTTGCGTTGGCTCTGGACGCGGACGGTGTCCATCTCGGGCGCAGCGACATGCCGGCCGATGTGGCGAGAAGGCTCCTCGGACCGGACAAAATCATCGGATTGTCCGTGAACGAGCCGGCACACATGCTGGAGGACGTGGTCTCCCTGGTGAACTATCTGGCGGTCAGTCCTGTCTTCTTTACCGCCACCAAGACCGACATAACCAAACCGTGGGGCCTTGAAGGGCTCCGGAAGGCAAGGGGAATGACGGATCTGCCCCTGGTGGCAATAGGATCGATAAAGAGGGAGAACGCACTGGAGGTGATTCAGGCAGGTGCGGAGAGTGTGGCCGTGGTTTCGGCCATCGTAGCGGCCGACGATCCGGAGCAGGCAACGAGAATCCTCGTCGAGGAAATTCGTGAGGGGAAGCGGCGGAAGTCGGAATGACCGGCTTTACCGATCAAGCATCGTACTAATCCGGCCCGCGTGCTCCTGCACTCCCCGGAAGCACATTCTGTGGACGGGACACGGCCCGTTGAGGGCAATGGCCTCTTTGTGCATTCGGGTCGGGTACCCCTTGTGTCGGTCAAACCCGTACACGGGATATTGCTCGTGAAGATCTCTCATGATCCCGTCACGGGTAACCTTTGCCATGATTCCCGCGGCAGCCACGGAGATACTCAGTCGATCGCCTTTAGTGATGGGCTTCTGGGGAATGGCGAGGTCAAGGGCAATGGGGCCGTCTATGAGGAGGTAATCGGGCAAGGGGGTGATGGCGTTCACGGCCCGGCTCATGGCGAGCCGTGTTGCCTGAAGGATATTGATCTCGTCGATGACTTCAGGGGAGACAACCGCGACGCTCACCGCGGCCGCCTTTTCCCGTATTTCCAGGAAGAGTGCTTCCCGCCGGGACTCACTCAACAGCTTTGAATCATTAAGCCCTGATATGGGGAGGTCCCGACGTAGTATCACCGCCGCCGCAACCACCGGTCCAGCGAGAGGTCCGCGGCCGGCCTCGTCGATACCGGCTATCCTTACGGCGCCATCGCGCGCCGCCTCTTCCTCGAATCGGTCGGTGGGGAGAGCCGTCTTGGGTATCGCCGGCCTCGTGGGCGCCCGTCTCATCAGTCATTGCTGACGGGAATATATCTTTTCTCTTTGATTCGAGCGGCCTTGCCCCTCAGCTTACGGATATAGTAGATTTTGGCCCTCCGGACGCGACCGTGATTGACGACTTCCACCCTGTCGATCATCGGTGAGTTAAGGGGGAAAACCCTTTCCACGCCGACGCCGTAGGAGACTTTTCTCACGGTGAAGCTGGATCTGGAGCCTTTCCTGCTGATAGCAATGACGGCACCCTCAAAAACCTGTATTCTCTCGCGGTTTCCTTCCACGATCCGAACGTGGACCTTAATGGTGTCTCCGGTTCTGAATTCCGGAAAATCCAGTCGCATCTGTTCTTTTTCAATCTGTTCCAGCACGTTCATGATTTCTACTCCGTGGGTCTGACGCAATTCTCAGACCTGATTTCCATGAGGAGCTCTTCCTCCTCCGCATCCAGAATCCGTCCCCGCAAGAGATCGGGTCGTCTTTTCAAAGTCCTGGATAGCGCCTGCTTCTTTCTCCACTTTCGTATGTAGGCGTGGTGTCCCTCGAGTAACACCGGGGGAACTTCCATGCCTTCAAAGTCTCGAGGTCTCGTGTACTGGGGATATTCAAGCAGACCGGCGTAAAACGATTCGCCTTCAATGTGACTATCCGCGCCCAGCACTCCCGGGATCAGTCTGCTCACCGCGTCAACAACCGCCATTGCTGCGGTTTCGCCGCCGGAGAGGACATAATCGCCCACCGAGATTTCGTCGTCCACAAAAGCCGTAATCCGTTCGTCAATTCCCTCGTACCGGCCGCAGACGATCGCCATGTCGTCCATGCGGGCCAGATCTTCCGCTACGCTTTGAGTGAAGATTCTCCCGGCCGGGGTCATCAGGATGACCCGGGGATTCTTCAACGTGTCTCTCATATGTCGTATGGCCCGCACAATCGGTTCGGGCCTCATGACCATGCCGGTCCCGCCGCCATAGGGATAGTCGTCCGTGCTTCTGTGCCGATCGGTGGTGAAATCTCTGAGATCGACGGTTTCCACGTTCAGGAGGCCCGCTTCCCGTGCACGCGCGGGATTCCCGTACTGGAGAAACGAATCGAAGACCCTGGGGAAAATGGTCAAGACCCGTATGTCAACCATCGGGGATAAGCCCCTCCAGGGGGTCCACGACCATATGGCTTTTTTTCGTGTCCACCTCGATTACCACATCGTCGATCATCGGGAGCAGCACCTCACCGTACGACCCTTCCACATGCAAGACATCGTTGGCGCCCGTGGAGGTGATTCGGGTGATCGTTCCCAGGTTACGACCATCGACTGTGGTGACGTCCATCCCGATCAGTTCGACCCAGTAATACTCGTCCTCCTCTTTAGGCGGGAGATTCTCGACAAAGGTTTTGACCAGGGCACCCGTCAGCTTCGCTGCTTTTTCGGGAGTGTCCGTCCCCTCGAGAGAAACGAGAAGGCTCCCCTTGTGCACACGCAGTCTCGTCACCTTGTGGGGAGCGTCGTCAAAGATCAGATCGGAGGATCTGTGGAACGCCTCCAGGGATTCGGTGAAAGGTTTGATCCTTATTTCCCCCTTAATCCCGAAGGGTTTCAGCGCGCGTCCAATGACGACAAGTTGTTGTGAGGTCATCCTTCCCGGGTTCTCTGCTACGGGACTTGAAGTCGGTTTTATTCCCGGAATCCCACGTTACTCGATGATTTCCAGGACGGCTCGTTTCCTGATCTTGGTGGAGGCGGCGCTTAGGATAGTCCGCATGGCTCTGGCCGTGCGCCCTTGTTTGCCTATCACCTTTCCCAGGTCCGGCTTGGAGACCTTCAATTCTATCACTGTGGTGACTTCGCCTTCGATTTCCGAGACCGACACCTCATCGGGATTGTCCACAAGCGCTCTGGCAATGTACTCGATCAGCTCTTTCATAGGAATCCCTCTTCAAACCCGATCCCGCGTGATCGTGAACAACCTCGGGAGCTTCGAGAGCCTACTCTTGAGTGGCGGCCTGTCGACCCGAATGCCTCATGATTTTCCGGACCGTATCCGTGACTTCTGCACCCTTGGCAATCCACTGCTTGATCTCATCGATCTTCAGATTGATGCCGGTGGTCTTGTTTCGGGGGTCGTAGGTACCGAGAATTTCCAGGAATCTGCCGTCTCTGCGGCAGGAGGAAGGGGCAGCCACAACCCTGTAAAACGGCTTCTTTTTTGTTCCATGACGAGCCAGTCTGATCACAACGGCCATATTCGGACGCACCTCCGCGACGATTTCTGCGCCAATACACAATCGAACGATCATAGCTGAGCTCTACAACCCTGTCAAGGGAAAAGCCGCAAGATTCGGACCGTGCCGTTTCCGGTCAGGACATGCTGTTTTGCCGCAACCCCGTTGTGATTCGAAAAAAGATTCTATAGACTTCCACCCACGTCGAGAGATTTCAATGAGACATGCACACAGGATCGCGGTAATTATCCCCGCGTTGAACGAAGAGGAATCCATCGGACGCGTCGTGGACGCAATCCCCGCATGGGTGGACGATGTGATTGTGGCCGACAACGGCTCCTCCGACAGGACAGCGGAACGGGCTCGTAAAGCAGGGGCGCGGGTAATCATGGTCCCCCATCGGGGGTACGGGAACGCGTGCCTCGCGGCCATAGCCGTGCTCGACGAGCCTGACATCGTCGTGTTCCTCGACGGCGATTTCAGCGATCATCCCGAGGAGGCGGACCTTCTCGTCGATCCAATTATTTCCGGGGATGCGGAGATGGTGATCGGCTCCCGAGTCTTGGGCCGGAGTGAGCCCGGGGCTCTCTCCATTCAGCAGCGCTTCGGCAATCGGCTGGCGTGCCTGTTGATTCGGTTCTTTTGGGGGGTCGAGTTTTCCGACCTGGGACCTTTTCGGGCGATCCGGTACAGGACGCTGCAGCGTTTGAGAATGCGCGACAGGAGCTACGGATGGACCGTTGAAATGCAGATCAAGGCTGCCAGGGCCGGGGCTCCCATGAGAGAGGTTCCGGTTTCTTACAGGCAGCGCTTAGGAAAATCAAAGGTCTCCGGCACCATGAGAGGTGTTGTGGGTGCAGGTGCAAAAATCCTCTCCACGATTTTTCTCACGGCATCGGGACTCATGGCCTCTCCGAACGGCAACGAGCCCATCGATCGGGCCATGGTCTTCACGAGATACCCTGCATCCGGAAAGACCAAAACCCGACTGATTCCGGCCGTTGGGGCAGAGGGGGCCGCGCGGTTGCATCGTCGGTTGACCGAGCGTACCGTCTACAAGGCGCGTCGGTTACGAAGGGGTCCGGTGTCGGTGGAGATCCTGTTCGACGGAGGGACGGAAAAGCAGTTCCGAGACTGGTTGGGAGAGGATCTCGCCTACCGTGAACAAGGCCCGGGCGATCTTGGCGAAAGGATGCTCAACGGGTTTCGAGGAGCGTTTCGGGAAGGCATCGAGAGGGCGGTTCTCTTCGGGACCGATCTCCCCGGTTTGTCCCCGGAGACGCTGGAGCGGGCACTCGGCGAGCTGGACAATCACGATTTGGTGCTTGGGCCTGCGTCTGACGGAGGGTACTATCTCATTGGGCTCAAGCGCTCCTATGGGGAGCTCTTCGCTGATTTACCGTGGGGATCGCGGGAAGTTTTTGAGAAAACTGGGGCAATCGGCCGGGATCTGGGACTCTCCATGGCATTGGCGGACCGTTTGGACGATCTGGACCGTCCCGAGGATCTCTTACGCTGGAAGAAGGAGCTTCTCGGACATCCCGGCCCTGAGGTCGGCCACGGTCCGGATTTGGCTCCTTCCATCACTGTGGTGATTCCGACGCTCAATGAGGAGCGCTCTTTAGGGAAAGCCCTCGATCGTGTCCTCATGGAGCCCGATGTAGAGGTCATCGTAGTCGATGGAGCGAGCGCGGATGCGACGGCCGCATTGGCCGAGGAGAACGGGGTGCGCGTCATTCGAGAATCTCCGGGTAGGGCCCGTCAGATGAATATCGGGGCCGATCGTGGGGCCGGGGAGATCCTCCTCTTTCTCCATGCGGACACACTCCTGCCCGAGGGGTGGGCTCGTCGTGTGAGAGAGACTCTCAGCGATTCGAGAACCGTGGCCGGTGCATTCGAGCTGAGGATCGATTCTCCCATGAGGGGGTTGCGCGTCATCGAAAGGCTGACTCGCTTTCGGTCCACGGTCTTGCAGACGCCCTACGGCGATCAGGCGCTGTTCGTCCGACGAGAGGAGTTCGAACGGGTGGGCGGTTTTCCGGAGATTCCCATCATGGAAGACTTCGCCCTGGTAAGGAAACTGGGGAAGCTCGGCCGTATCACCACCGTGCCCGATGCGGTTCTCACTTCCTCGCGGCGTTGGGAAGAGTTGGGGATCTGGCGAGCCACAGCGATCAACCAAGTCATGCTGGCGGGTTTTATTCTCAGGGTCCCTCACGAATATCTCGAACGGTTGTACCGGCGGAAGGAAAAATGGTAGGCGTTTACACGAAGGTTGTGGCTGCCGGCCACGGGAGTGTACGGCCGTGAGATTTCTTGTCACCGGAGGAACGGGCTTCGTGGGAAGCCACATGGTGGAATTGCTCCTCAAGCAAGGCCATGAAGTGGTCTGTCCGGTGCGCAGCTTGTCCGCGCTCCGAAATCTTGCCGAAGTGCCCGCGACGGTCATCACAACGGACGGGATGGAAGAGACATTGGCCAACGAGCTCCCGGTGGATTATGTGATTCACCTCGCGGCCTCAACGAGATCCCTGGACTACGAGGGGTATCGAAAAGCCAACGTGGACTACACTCGAAGGCTCCTCCAATACTTTGTGGACGAGGAGAGGGCCCAAGCTCTCAAACGCTTCGTGCTCGTCAGCTCCCAGGCGGCCGGCGGCCCGTCATTGGACGGTGCCCCCGTCAAGGAATCCGATCCTCTCAGACCCGTTTCGCTCTACGGTCGTTCCAAGGTGGAGGCCGAAGAGCTGGTGATGAGCTATGGAGATCGTCTCCCCGTCACCGTGATTCGTCCGCCGACGGTCTTCGGGCCGCGGGACGTCGACGTCCTGGGAGTCTTTCGGACGGCAAGGTTCGGGTTTGTGACGTACATAGCCGGTCCGGCCCGCATGGTAAGCATCGTCTACGTGGAAGACCTCGTAAACGGAATCCTCAAGGCTGCTCTCTCGCCGGCAGCACGTAACCGCGTCTATTACATGGCAAATCCGGAGCCGGTCGTTTGGAAAGAGTTTTCCCTTCTCATAGCCCGCATTCTCGGACGCAGGGCCGTGGCAATACCGGTGCCTCTTGCTCTCATGCGCATGGTTTCCGTGGGCGGCGACATTCTCGGTCGTGTGCGGGGGAGCGCCGTGCTCTTCCGATCGGAGAAACTCGTTGAGATGGAGCAGCTCGCGTGGGTTTGCTCGTCGGAAAGAGCGTACCGGGAATTGCAGTGGAAGCCCCGCGTACCCCTTGAAGAAGCCATACGGAAGACAGCTCAATGGTACAAGGATAACAAATGGCTCTAAATGAAGGGTCTCATGAGCCCGACGAAGCCGTTTGAACGCAGAATCCGATGGGATTGCCCGGGAAGGAGAGAGGACGGATGCCCGAGCGGTCGGGCACGGGCATCCATGTGTCGATCGTGTGGATTCTGTCACCTGGCCGAGCGGGGAATTCCCAAGACGGTCACGGTCGCTGTTTCGTTATGCAGCTCGCAGGCACGTCCCGGCTGCGAGGGACAGAATTCGCCATAGGTGTAGAAACCCAGGGTGGGCACTCCGGGTCCCACGGTGCGACTAATGCGGTCGGTTTCTTCTCGTGTGCGAGGACCGAGAATGATCTTCCTGGCCATACACGAATAGACGAACGTCATGGCGGGTTGGTAAGGAGATCTCAAGCAGTTTGCCGCAATGCCGGCGGCCTCGGCGGACGCGTCGAGAAGCTTGTCGTGACTGCCGCCTCCGGTGAGCACAACGGTGGCCCCCTGAGGAATTTCACCAGCGAAGGTCACGGACCCCTCCCGTTCGTCGATGGCCATCACAGCCCTTAACACAGGCTCTTCCCTGTCCAATTCTCCCCGCTGATCGACCACTCCCAGAGGGAATTGGACTCCCACTGCAGGCAGTTTGACGGCCAGCGGTCCCAGGTACTTCTTGTAAATCTCCAACGCAGACTCGCCGTCCATCTCGTAGACAACGTTACCTCGTGCGCGGGTCACCTTGCGGGGGATTCCCATGCGAAACCAGCCGGTGCGAACTCCGGTCCCCACGCTGAGGTCACCGGAAAAGGAGATGGCCACAGCGGCATCGGTCAATACTTTGTCCCCCAGAAACTGCCACGTCTTCTGGAACTTTCGTGCATCACCGGCAGTGCCTCCGGTGACCACAATGTTGGGGCCCAGGACACTGTGGACTCCGCGGAGAATGGCCGAACCGTTTCCGGTCAACCCATCGGAAAGCAATTGCACGTGCCGACAGTTGCGCGGCAGCTTGTACGCCAATTGCCGTCCTGCCAGTTCGCTGTCCTTGGATAGATTTTGTACGCCTGCGATTTCGAATCTGACGGCATCGCCCGCAATTCCTCCGAGGACCGCCGAACCGGTGCTGAAACCCGTGGACGAAATCTCACCATCGGTGGTGCATCCGATCACGTTTCGCGTTCCCACGACTTCGTTGATTCCGGCTACCAAACCGTCCATTTCCTCGCCGGGTTCACAGAAGAGCCAGCATCCATTGGGATTTCGGCCCAGATTCTCAACGAGGGAAGAGGCCATCTGCCTCCCTTTGTCCCGGGAATAGGGCTTCCTGGTCGTCGCTGTGGCGGCTTTGAACATACGAACTTCTCCTTTTACCTGTCGTCGTACAGGCTGAGAAAAGATCAGTGCTGATAGATCTGTGGGGGAGAGGTTTTTTCCTACGCCGGGCCGGCAGATCGAGCCGTGCCCATACGAGCAGGCACAAATCTCCCCTCGTTTCGCGGGAAGCCTCGGAACGTTCTCTGTCTTGCGATTCGACGGAGTCGGCGCCTGACGGCAGGATACTCCCGACGAGGAGACCGAATTGAATCGTGAAGAGCCGCCCTTTCAACCAGTCGGAAACGAGCGGCTCAAAACACCGGGATCAGAACGGTAGTTTGCCCGTCACCATGAGCGAGAACGCGGGAAGCCACAACCCGACGAATGCCCACACGATGAGGGACCAGGCCAGAGCCCCGGCCGGGAACTTTCCATAGGCATTGAGCCAGACTTCCAACGTGAGTACCGCGTACCCGGCACAGGCAACGCCGAAGAAAGTGCTCTGGGCCACCAACGGCTTGCCGTCTGCCAGGACGGGACCACCAGTGAAGTAGATCAGCATATAGATTACGGAAACGATGCAAACAGTAAGGCTTACGTTGCCCACGGACCTCATGTCTTCCAGGCCGGTCAGCAAAGCATAGGCCACGGTGCAGTAGAGGAGACCGTGGGCGAACAAGAGTCCGGCGGTGAATGGGTCCTTGAAAACAGCAGCCTGGATCATCGCGCCGATGACGACCACGATACCCACGAAAGCCGTGGCGGCACCGGTACCTTTGGGTTCCCCTTTGCCCAGAAAGAGGATTGCTACGGGAAGCCACATTACGCTTATGGCCACAAGGACAGCCAACGTCATCTTTCACCTTCCTTTTGAGAAGAGAATGGGGCTCCCCTCCCGTTTACCCATGACGTAAACGGGTCGAGGGGCGTAGGTAGGCCTTTGACCGTTCGTGCGGTTCTCCCCGGAATATCCCGGGGGCCCACAGGGCGGCAGCTCGTCATGCACCCGGTGGGAGCGTGCAACGCGGGGGTCATCACCGGTTTCTTCGGAGTGCTCGTTGCCCAAGACCGGGCGCGGTCACGAACAAGGCTTCAGATCGCCGGGGGTATGTCCCGGAGTTGCAACCCTCTCACCACCGGTTTGTAGAGAACCTTAGGAACGGTCTATTCATCCCGACTTCGGGCGTACCAGCCCCCTCTCTTCACAAGAGCTTCTTCGGCTTGACCATTCTCCGGAATCTTATAGACTGTCGGCGTGATTGTGACGCAATAGACGCCGTCGGTTATGTCCCCTGGCTCGACTGCGAGAAGTCCTTCTCCGGACGGCAGCCTATTGCTTCCAATTGTCTAAGCAAGCTGCGTGCCACACCAATCGTGGCACACTCAGGGTCACACAAATTGATTGTTGTGGCGAGAAATCCGCTAACATGTTGAAATCGTGTTTTGGATGAGGAGTAAAAGCGGGGAATGCGTGACGGTTACGGTAGCGATCTTTCCGTTCGTGCTACCTCCAGCGGAGCGGCTTGGAAACCGGCGTGGCGTTTTGTCCCACAAGGCCCCAATGGGGCATTGGGGGTAACCATCTACTCTTGCGGGGGATGAGCTGAGCTACCAATTTGTCATTGCGAGCGGAGCGAAGCAATCTAGTTGATATGACACGGCAAAAAGAGAGATCGCTTCGTCGCTTCGCTCCGGAAATGACGGAAATTCGCCTCCGTCAGGTCGGCTTGTACGCATTGACGGGACTGAAGCAATTGCCGATCGCATTTGTTCAGCCGAGGACCATGGTGGTGCCCACGTTACTGGGAACAAAAGCCTCAGGCATGGCCTCAGAGATCTGCCGCATGGCAGACCACCCTGTACAATGCCCCGCCATGATGTACGTGGGAGAAATGTCCTTCAACTGCTCCAGGGTCGCAGGTATGATCTTTTCAAAGAGACCGCCCGTCAAATGGAGCCCGCCGATGACCGCGTACACCTCCTCGATCCCGGTGAGCTTCTGAGCGTAACGGACCGTGTTGACGATCCCCGCGTGACTGCATCCGGTAATCACGGCCAATCCTTTGCCGCGGATGTTGAGGATCACGCATTGGTCGTCCAGAATGAGAGGGTCGGGCACCCATTCGGCCCCGCGTTGGGCATAGTGCACGGGAAACCCCTTCTCGAACTCGCTGGTACGAGGGATCTCTCCCGACACCAGAACCATTTCCTCGGCCAGTGTCGTCGGCGTCGCAGTCTCCGTTACGGCAATCCCGGAATCTTTCAATTGAGCCATGCAGGAAGGAGTGAGAGTCACCTCGCTCCCTGTGGGCATCACGATCTTGCGGTTGAGAAAAGCATCCGGATGAACGACCAATCTTAGATCCGCTCTGCCTATTCGCTCCATGACCGCGGGCAAACCCAGGGTGTGATCGAAGTGGCCGTGGCTCAAGACTATTGCCTCGATATCCGGGGCATTGACGCGCAGTACGTCCATGTTGTGCATGATGCCCGGCGTACTGGCTCCCGTGTCCAGAAGGATAGTATGCCGACGCTGATCTTTCTGCACCGTAATGAGGGCCGCAAAACCATGCTCGGCAACCGGCAACGGCTCGGCTGCAGGGTTGGCTCCCGATTGGAAACGATGGACCACTTCGTTTCCCGTCATGAGCAGGTCTATGGTGTTGTCCATCAGGATGGTGACACGTGCTTCGTCTACGGGCTGAAGGCTGACGCTAGGTTCGGACATGCCTCTCTCCTTTCTATCCTCGAACAGTTTGACGGAAACCGGACGCAGTGCCCTGTGGAGCTTTCTCTTTCGGGGGCACTGTGGGTCCGATCCTTCGAGATATGTTACGAGGTCTGATAGTAGCAAAGGGAGGCACCGGCAATCAACCGACTGCCCTTTTGACGGCGGCGAGTGCTCATTTCACAGGGGGAGGCTCTCTCGCGTCTCTCCGTGAGTCGATACAGGCAGTCGGTCGCTCGGGACGGCCCGGCCGACAACATCAATAAAACGATCGAGTTCCCCAGCCGGTATCCAAGGGGTGCCGCACCTTCTCACCGTTCATGAGCTGGAATCCCATATTGTAGTCGCAGTCATAGCGGGTCATGGTGTAGACGTTTTGGCCGATCTGACATTGAATCGGCTGACTGTAAAAACCATACCGAGGATAGGATATTGCCCACGCTGAAACGGTCAATGCCAAGACCAATATCATTACCAGGGGAATTATCGCTCTCATTGTCTTTTCTCCTCTCGCCGAGCTCATCGGCCCGCAGCCGCGTATTTACGGATACGTGACTGCAGCGGATGAGGAGATGTTTTCCCAAGCCACTCATTTAGATGGCTCTAGTCCATCCGAGGATTCAAACTTTTTGCAGTGTCCGGCCGAGGCGCTGTTGTCCTCCCGCGGTGAAGGAGTGTCGCCTTTGGTGGAAGCCGGACTTTATGGTGGACCGGCCGTGCGGGGTCCACTGTGATCAGGTCTTCCGAAATGACGGAAAGCACCATCGGTCGAGTCGGCGGCGAGGAATGTCAGGAGCACGGGCCTTATAGTTCTTGACGAACCAAGAGATTCATTGTAATCTCTCCAACAATCGCTGGAAACATTATATGGAAGACGACGATGGCCACCCCCCTCCAAAAGGCTCGAAAAGACCCCGACTCCATGAAGGCCCGGATACTGAAGAAGGCTCGACGAATATTCGGCGAGTACGGCTTTCACGGTGCTACCACGCGGATGATCGCCGAGGACGTGGGTATCGACATCTCCACCCTCTATTATCACTGGGGAGAAAAGGGCGACTTGTACGAGGCCGTTGTCCTGGATATTAACGAGGATCTCAAAGAGAAGCTCGTGGCGGTGGAGCGAGCCATCCGAGGTCTCCCCCTGGCAACGAGAATGGACATCGCCATCGACCGGATGACCGATTATCTTTTTGACAACAGGGAAATATCCAACCTTGTCCTCTTTCGGTACTTCGGCAAGACTAGGGACGCGTCCCTTCTCGACTTTCAAGTCCCGGAATTTGTTTCCGAGATCGCCCGATCCATGGGGCTTTGCCGGGACAAGGTCAACGTGCCCAAGATCGTGAGGATGCACGTCCTTGCCATGATGAACGCCATTCACAACTTCGTCTCGGGGGAGGATTTCTTCCGCTCCATGCTCTCAGTGGAGAGAGACGAGTATGTGTCGATGGTCAAGGATACCCTCAAGTACATTTTGCTGCCTGCATTTACGGGCTCGGCCGGCGAAAACGGTAACAACGAGGAATACGGAACAAACCTCAAAGACGCGAAGACACCAAGCTTGGAAAACGGATGACTACCGGATCTCTTCATTAGTCTCAACGCTCCCCTAACCAAGGATGGGAAGGATGAATTTGTTTTGTGACTTCCTCGTGTCTTGGTCCTCTTTTTTGAAAATACGGTTCCGGAAGGGTGTGGATTCCAAGATGACTGCTGACGGTCGGAAGTCGTCACCCCGAGCGAAAGCCGGGGTCCGGAGTGTTCGGCAAGAGCCTGGATTCCTGCATTCGCAGGAATGACGAGGGAAGCGTTGGATCATGAACGGGTATTTCGACTGCTCCGTCTCGGTCAAATACGTGACTGCTCTGCGCTACGAAACGCCGGTCACGTCGAGCGCTTATCCTCGCCACACACATGGTCTTCAAATCGGTCATTAAGGAGGAGTTTGGATGGCTCTGAACCTCGACTGCATCGGCAAGAAGATCGGACCGGTCACCAAGAAATACGACTGGAAAGACGTGGTTCTCTATGCCTTGGGCGTGGGGGCAGGGTTCGAGGACCTGGACTACTGTTACGAAAACAGGCTCAAAGTTATCCCGGCCTTCTCCATTGGAGCGGTATTCGACTATCTCGCACAGGTGGGGATAAGCTCCGGGGCGGACTTGGCGGGGATTCTCCACGGCGAGCAGGACCTGATATTTCACAATCCCATTCCCACCGAGGGAACCCTCACCACCGAGGGAAAGGTCACGCACATTTACGACAAAGGAGCCGGAACAGGTGCTCTGGTTGTCGCTGAAGGGGACACGTATCATTCCGACGGCCAAAAGCTCTTCACCAACATCTGCACGCTTTTTTGCCGTCGGGACGGGGGTTTTGGAGGGCCCGAAGCGCCCACGGAGACAGTCGAATTCCCCGACCGGCCCCCCGACTTCGAGGAGGTGGAAACCCCATCCTCGAATCAACCACTCATTTACCGACTGTCCGGGGATATTTTCGCTCTCCATGTGGACCCGGTTTTTGCAAAAGCCGGCGGATTCGATAAGCCCATCATGCACGGCCTCTGCACGCACGGATTCGCGTGTCGCGCTGCGATAAAGCACCTCTTTCCCGGTGAACCGGAAAGGATGACCCGGTTCCGAAACAGGTTCTCGCGGGCTCTCTATCCGGGAATCCCGATCAAGACGCAGATCTGGAAGGCAGAGGAAGGGAAGGCTTTTTTTCGGACAGTGAACGGAGATACCGGCGAGGTCGTCATCGACCGCGGCGTTGTGGAGTGGGTGAGCGGAGAAGAGCTCTCACGACGAGCGAAGATGGGCGGCATTCGCCTTGACGACCGGGTCGCTGTGGTGACCGGCGCAGGTGCCGGGCTCGGTAGGGTCTATGCCCTGGAGTTGGCAAAACGCGGGGCCAAGGTCGTGGTGAACGACCTGGGGGGAGCTCGCGACGGTTCGGGCGAAGGCTCCGCCCGTGCGGCAGACACGGTGGTGGAAGAGATCAAGACCCTGGGCGGGGAAGCCGTTGCCAATTACGACTCCGTATCGACTCCCGAAGGCGGTGAGGCGATCGTCAACACCGCGGTCAAGGCATTCGGCAGGGTGGATGTGCTGATCAATAACGCCGGCATCCTCCGGGATCGCACCCTGGCAAAAATGGAGCCGCAGGACTGGGAATCGGTGATGGCGGTTCACTTGGACGGCGCATACAACGTGACTCGTCCGGCCTTTCTCAAGATGCGGGAACAGGGGTACGGTCGGATCATCGTGACGACCTCCGCGGCCGGTTTGTACGGCAATTTCGGGCAGACGAACTATTCCGCGGCGAAATTGGGCCTTGTGGGATTCATGAACACCTTGAAGCTCGAAGGCGGAAAGCATGACGTCAAGATCAACGCGGTTGCTCCCGTAGCAGCAACAAGGCTCACCGAGGACATCCTTCCACCGGACATGCTCGAAAAGCTCAAACCCGAAGCAGTGATACCGCTTGTGGTGTACCTCTGCTCGGACCGATGCCCGGTCAACGGGGCCATCTACAACGCGGGCATGGGGTATTTCAGCAGGGCCGCGGTGGTTACGGGGCCGAGCGTCCTGGTGGGCGACGGCCACAGCGTCCCGACGCCCGAAGATATAGCCGACCGGATGGCTCGAATCACTTCCCTGGAAAATGCCGTGGAGCTTGCCAATACGACGGAAGCCATCGGCGCCATTCTGCAGCCGATTCTCGTGGGGGAAGAGCCCAAGCCGGAACCGAAAAAAGGTCCGACCGTGGGGCAGGTCTTCGAGCACATGCCGGGAGCGTTTCGGGCCGACAGGGCCGCGGGTTTGGACGTGGTTTTCCAGTACCGGATTTCCGGACCCGGCGGCGGCGACTGGTACGTGGCCGTCAAGGATGGTCGGTGTGAGGTCCGACAGGGCGAGCACGCCGGCCCCACTACGACCATCATGATGTCCGAAGAGGACTTTCTCAGCCTGATTCAAGGCAAGCTCAATGCCATGCAGGCCTTTACATCGGGTCGGCTCAAGATCCAGGGCGATCTCATGAAGTCCCAGCTCATTGAAAAACTCTTCAAGTTCGGATCGTAGAGAGGAGAGCCAAGCATGATCGGCATTACTTCGTACGGCGGGTACATCCCAAGATTGAGGCTCAATCGCATGAGCATCTTTCAGCATATGGGCTGGTTTGCCCCTGCGATCGTACTGGTGGCTCAAGGGGAGCGATCTTTCTGTAACTGGGACGAGGACAGCCTCACCATGGGAGTGGCCGCGGCCCGGGACTGCCTCAAGGGAGCGGACAAGACGGCCGTGGACGCCGTGTACCTCTGCTCGACCACCCTTCCTTTTCTCGATCGATCCAACGCGGGGATACTGAAGACGGCCCTGAATCTCAAGGACGACATCGTCACACAGGATGTTACCTCCACGCTGCGCTCGGGGACAACAGGACTCATTACGGCCTTTTCCGCAGTGAAGAGCGGAAACGCCCGAACCGTGCTTGTTACAGCGTCGGACAAACGCGAGGCAAAGGCCGCGTACTTCTACGAGATGTGGTTCGGAGACGGAGCGGCATCCGTCCTGGTCGGCGACGAAGGCGTGATCGCCGAGCTCAAGGGATTCCATTCCGTGTCCCACGATTTTGTCGATCATTACCGCGGGGAAGGAAAACAGTTCGACTACATGTGGGAAGAGCGCTGGGTGCGCGACGAGGGGTACGCCAAGATCATTCCCGAAGCGGTGCACGGCCTGTTCGACAAGCTCTCCATATCCATGGACGACGTGGACAAGCTCGTGTTTCCCTGCTTCTTCAAAGCTGAGCACCGCAACATAGCCCGTAAACTGGGTGCCTCTCCGGAGAAGGTGGCGGACAATCTTCACGAGGTCTGCGGAGAAACCGGAGCGGCCCATCCGCTGGTCATGTTCGTCAAAGCTCTGGAAACCGCCCGACCAGGTGACCGCATTCTCCTCGCAGGATTCGGACAAGGATGTGACGTCCTCTATTTCCAGGTCACGGAGGATATCGTCAAGCTCCATGCTCGGACCGGGATTACAGGGTCTCTCGCGGCGAAAAATACAGTCGACAATTACCTGAAATTCCTCAAGTTCAGGGAGCTTCTGCAAACCGAGATGGGCATTCGGGCCGAATTTCCTTCCCAAACCGCCATGACGGTTCTCTGGCGCAATCGGAAGATGCTCACGGGAATGGTCGGAGGTCGGTGCACGGAATGCGGCACGCCGCAATTCCCCAAAATGGACATCTGTGTGAATCCCGATTGCCGAAAGATCCACACCCAGGAGGATTACGAGTTTGCCGACAGACCGGCGACGGTGAAGAGCTTCACCGGCGATCTCCTGGCAGTCTCGGTGGACCCGCCCGCTGTTTACGGCATGGTCCAGTTCGAGGGCGGCGGCCGGTTCATGGCGGATTTCACCGATTGCGAGCTGTCGGAAGTGAAGGTGGGGGCGGCGGTGGCGCTCTCTTTCCGGAAGCGATTGACGGACAAGGAGCGAGGGTTTACAGGGTACTTCTGGAAAGCGATTCCTCTTCCCGGCGAAGAGAAGGAATCGGCCGCAGCGGCAGAGATAGACTTTCACGGCAAAGTGGCCGTGGTCACCGGTGCAGGCGCGGGATTAGGCAGGACCTATGCACTGGAGCTGGCCAAACGGGGTGCCAAAGTAGTGGTGAACGACCTGGGCGGCTCCAGGGACGGCTCCGGTGGGGGTTCGAAAGGCCCGGCCGACCAAGTGGTGGCTGAAATCAAGGCCGCAGGAGGCGAGGCCGTGTCGAGCTTCGATTCCGTAGCCACGCCCGAGGGCGGAGAAGCGATCGTAAGGAAGGCTGTGGAGACTTTCGGCCGGATGGACATCCTCATCAACAACGCGGGGATACTCCGCGACAAGACCCTTGCCAAAATGGAGCCCGGGGAGTGGCAGGCGGTCATGGCCGTGCATCTCCAGGGAGCGTACAATGTCAGCCGACCCGCGTTCCTCAAGATGCGGGAGCAGGGGTACGGCCGCATCATCGTGACGACCTCCGCGGCGGGACTGTACGGCAACTTCGGTCAAACAAACTATTCCGCTGCCAAGATGGGACTTGTGGGCCTCATGAATACCCTCAAGCTGGAAGGCGAGAAGTACGGCATCAAAGTAAACGCGGTAGCTCCCATAGCGGCCACCAGACTGACCGAAGACATCCTTCCGCCGGATCTTTTCAAGACCCTGCAGCCTGAATTTGTCGCTCCTCTGGTGGTGTACCTCTGCTCGGACGCGTGCGCGGAAACCGGCATGATCTTCAATGCAGGCGCGGGATGCTACAGCCGTGCGGCAATCGTTACCGGTCCGGGAGCGGTTCTGGGCGACGGGGTTACGCCGGCGACTCCGGAGGAGATTCACCGGCAATGGGAGGCCATCAACAGTATCGAAGGCGCCAAGGAATCTCTGAATGCAACCCTGGCCCTGGGCGATATGGTTCAGGCATTTGAGCCGAGTGCGGCCGAAGATGGTGAGCCCGGCGGTTTGACGGTAAAGTCCGTGTTCGACCGGATCGTCGATGCCTTCCTCCCCGAAAAGGCCGTAGGGGTGGATGTGGTCTTTCAATTCAGGATCACGGGACCGGGCGGCGGTGAATGGCACGTGACCATCAAGGAAGGAGCGTGCACGTCCGCCCGGGGGACCCACGAGAAACCCACCACCACCATCATCATGGGAGACGAGGATTTCCTCAGCCTCATTCAAGGCAAGCTCAACGCCATGGTCGCCTACACCACGGGGAAACTCAAAATAGGGGGCGACCTCCTCAAATCCCAGTTGATCGAGAAGGTATTCAAATTCTGACCACAGCGTGTGCTCTCCGCGTTCTCCGGGTGTTCAATACGCCAGGGAACGGCGGCCGGGAGGATCCAATATGGCCACAGGAATCAGAGACAAGGTAGCGATCATAGGCATGGGGTGCAGCCGTTTCGGCGAGCGTTGGGACGTGGGTGCCGAAGAGTTGATGGTGGAAGCATTCACCGAATGCCTCGCGGACGCCGGGCTCGGTCCCGAAGCTATTCAAGCTGCATGGCTCGGGACCTGCATGGATGAGGTGAACGTGGGGAAGAGCGGCCTCCCGCTTTCCATGACCTTACGGCTCCCGTTCATTCCGGTGACGAGAACCGAAAACTTTTGCGCCAGCGGCACCGAGTCGTTCCGGGGTGCGGTCTATGCCGTGGCTTCCGGAGCGTACGACCTGTGCCTGGCCATGGGTGTGGAGAAGCTCAAGGACACAGGGTACGGCGGTCTCCCCAATCCCGGCTCCAACTGGGGCTCCCTGAGCTGGCTCTGGTGGCCAAACGTCACCGCTCCGGGCGCGTTCGCCCAACTGGCCACCGCGTACGCAGCCAAGTATCGCATTCCCGATCGCGAGCTCAAGCGTGCCATTGCCCATGTTTCCGTCAAAAGTCACGCCAATGGCGCGCTCAATCCCAAGGCCCATCTCCGCAAGACCGTCACCGAAGATCAGGTCATGGCCGCGCCCATCATTGCCCATCCTCTTGGGCTGTTCGACTGCTGCGGGGTGAGCGACGGCGCTGCCTGTGCGATCGTCACATCGGTGGAGAAGGCCAAGGAGATGGGGTACAAGGATTTCATCACCGTCAAGGCGCTCCAGCTTTCTCTGAGCAGCGGCGAGGAGATGGGATTCAACCAGTGGGACGGCGACCACTTCATGACCACGGATCGGTGCAGCGTCAAGGCCTATGAGGAAGCGGGCATCAAAGACCCTCGCGATGAAATCAGCATGATGGAGGTCCACGACTGTTTCTCCATCACCGAGCTCGTCACATACGAGGATCTGCACATTTCGGACCGAGGCCGGGCGGTGTACGATTCTCTGGACGGCTTCTACGATCGGGAAGGCGGCGGGGTGCCTTGCCAGGTTGACGGCGGCCTCAAATGTTTCGGCCACCCCATCGGTGCCTCGGGGCTTCGCATGCTCTATGAAATGTACCTTCAGTTCCATGGCCGAGCCGGGGAGCGTCAGATCCCCAATCCCCGGTACGGTCTCACTCATAACCTTGGCGGCGTCCCCTTCATGAACGTGTGCAGCATCGCTATCGTGGGCCGGTACGAGGGGTGACGGTCGAGAAGGGAAGGGGCGGAAGAGAAGCGGGACGAGTAGGGGAATGAGGACCTCGATGTCTCTTTACGAAGCGTCGAGAGACTCCGAAGGCATCACCGCTGGGAAGATCAGCGTGAATGCGGCTGTCCCTTCCGCGGCCTCAAAAGAGAGATTGCCGTCGTGGGTGCGCATGATGCCGTAGCAGACGGACAGGTTGATGGGCGACATCTCCTCCCCTGACTCCGAGAATGCGGAACAATAGGGAATCGGCAGCTTGTCGGAGATGTCTCCGAGGCCGTTGTTGCCTACGATTTTGATCACAATCTCGATGTGAGCCCCGGAATTTCGCTCGACGGTGGTGATCTCGCCTCCTCCCCGCACCGCCTGGAGGGCAAGATAGAAGACGTTGAGGAACAGGTGCTTCAACTGCGACTCGTTTCCCGCCAGAAGACCCAGCCCCGCACCCAGATTATTCTTCACCATCATCTTGATGCGACGGTCCTTGGCGTGCTGGCGAAGGAGCGAGACCGTGTTGCGAATAATGCGGTCAACGTCGAGCACTTCCGCCCCTTCGGTGGCCGGTTGGCTGTACTCGTGAAGTCTCTGAATGATGTCCTTGGCCCGGTAAGCTTCGTTGAAGATGATCTCCAGATATTCGCGAAAAGCGTCCGGCTTCTCGCCCGCCTCGAACTCGGTCCGGTTCTTGAGGCGTTTGAGGAGGCCTTCCGAAAAGCCCGCGATTGAGGTCAAGGGATTATTGATCTCGTGCGCGATGCTTGCCGCAAGCAGCCCGATGGCAGCCATACGGTCCGCCTGGAGCAGCTTGTGCTCGTAGTCTTTTCTCGGGGTGACGTCCCGCATGAGGAGCACGATCTCGGAAACCTTACCGAACGGGCCTATGATGGGGGATACGGTCCACTCGTAGTAGCGGCCGGCGAATCCCCCTTCCTTGATAAGGACTTCTCCCCGAAGGGTCTCCTTTGTCTCCATGGCCTTCAGCGCGGGGCAATTGCGGCACCGCTTGGGACGCCTGAAGAAAGCCTGATGGCATTGTTTGCCCACCAGGGATACCTCGGGGAACATCCGAGTCTGCACCTTGTTGGTGAAAATGACCTTGAGATCCCGATCGAGAATGGTCAATCCGTCGCTGATGCTGTTTATGATGGTCTCAAGCTTGTTGTGGCGCCGAACGAGCTCGATGTTGAGGCCCTCCAATTCCTTGATCTTCGAGCGGACCTCTTTGAAATAGCCGATTTTGGAGAAGCCTATCCCCTTGAAGTCATGATCTGTCGGGCCGTTTTTGGTGGGCATGACGCGTTCCTACCAGGCTCTCCTATACAGCTCCTCCACCTCGTGGGCCGAATAGCTGCAGGGGTTGGTGAGCATGCATATATCCCACTGAGCCATCTCCGCCATCATCGGAATGCTTTCCCGTTCCACTCCCAGGTCCGAAAGCTTGTTGGGCAGCTCCAATTCCTCGATCAGGTCGTCCACCCGCTCAAGGACGCTGCACGCAGCCTCCTGGACGGTCATACCGTCGGTCTTTACTCCCATGGCACGGGCAACCTCGGCATACTTGTCCAGCGAGTGCTCGAGGTTTTCATGGATGACCTGCGGCAAGAGCACGGAATTAGCCACCCCGTGATGAATGTCGTACATGCCGCCCAGCGGATGGGCCAGAGCGTGGACCGCACCCAGGATGGCATTGGAAAAAGCGATGCCCGATTCCAGGCACGCTATGGACATGCCTTCCAGCGCCTCGGTCGTCTTGCGCTTGGCAGCTTCCACCAGATGCCGGGAAACCAGTGCGATGGCATGTATGGCATGAGGATCGGTGAGAGACCACGAGAGCGACGAGACGTACGCCTCGATCGCGTGGGTGAAAGTATCCATTCCCGTTGCTGCGATCAACTCGAACGGTTTTGTTTGCAGGAGCCTCGGATCGATCAGAGAGATGTCGGGCATGATGGCCCGGCTGAGAATCGTCATCTTGGTCTTGCGCTTGGTATCCGTCACCACGGCAAATTGCGTGACGTCCGCGCCGGTGCCCGCAGTGGTGGGAGCGCATACCATGGGCGGAATGGGCTGGGTGACGTGATTACAGCCCTCATAGTCGTGGATGCGACCGTGATTGGATGCCAGAATGGCAACCCCCTTCGCCGTGTCGATGGGACTGCCGCCGCCCACTGCCACGATGACGTCGCACTGGGTTCGCACGTACAGATCCGCGCCCTCCTCAACCTGGAAGTCGCGGGGGTTGCTGACCACGTTGTCGTAAACGACGTACTTGAGATCTTCCCGCTCAAGATGCTTGATGGTTTCGTCGATCCAACCGGCGTCAATGATACCGGGGTCGGTGACGAGGAAAATCCTCTCGCCGCCCAGCCGTTTGGCGCATTGCCCGATCTTGGCCAGCGCTCCCTGTCCGTAGATGATCTCCGGAATTTCGAATTTCAGGAGAGAATCGTCTTCAAACACGTTGTCCCCTCCACGCTCTCTTATCGAGAATAGCTCGTGTTATTATTGCATGTATGTAGTGAGGCGACAAGGGACTCTTCAGCACTGTTATCGAAAAATCGGCCGATGGAGGGGGCTGCGGCCCTATGGTTTCGGGGCGATGCGGTTGGTCGGGATGATCGGCCTATCCGGCCTTGACTCGGAAATCGTACGTCTTCTTCAGGAGATCCTCGTACGTCTTTTCCAGGTCGGTCAAAGCCAGGTACACCGCTTCGCCGCCGGATTGCAGGGCCAGTTGCACCTCCCGGGTCTCGGCCAGACAACGTGAAATAAGTTCTTGGCCTTTCAGCGTCTTAACGAACATTTTCTCGGAAATGGGAATAGTACGATCGATCAATTTTCTGAGGCGGTACTCCACTTCCGGAGAGACATCCTCCATGCGAAGCATCTCCTCCCAGAGTCGGCACATCCGATCCGTCGTGACACGTCCGCCTGCCTCGATCTCAGCCAAAGCAATTTCCCCTCACCGAACCGACATCCCACATTCGATTTGTGCAAACCTTATCGCCCGTCACGTGTCACTGTGAATCGGGTTCCACCCTCAACAATTTATCTCTCTTGAAGATGATGCACGGCGGCTCGAGCCGCCTCCATGACTTCCTTGAGAGGAACGTTTCTCTCGCGTGCCACGCGTCTGCAATCGTCGTACTCGGGAGACACATTGATTATTCGGCCCCCCACGCCGGCGACCTTGAATTTCACGGCACCGAAGGTCGTCTCAAATTCTCGTATTTCTCGGTCGGCCTTAAGCCTGTTATCAATACGCCACCTCAGACCTATGGTGGTCGTCTCTTTCATGAGAAAATCCGCAAAGACAGGCACCAAATCCTGAGGGCAGACCACCGTAAGCAGAGTTCCGGGCCTGTTCTTCTTCATCTGCGCGGGAACGAGGAATACATCGAGAGCACCCATTTTCAGCATTCGCTCGATGAGATAGTCGTACATCTGGGGATTCATGTCGTCGATGTTGGTTTCCGCCACGGCAATGCGCTCGAAATGATAGTCCCCGAACTCTTCCGCGGCCTCGCCCACCATGAGCCTGAGAAGATTCGGTATGGCGGGCTCGGACGATCCCGCGCCGTACCCGATTCTCTCCACGGTCATGGGAGGCATGGGCCCGAAATCCTCCGCGAGCGTCGTCAGTATAGCCGCACCGGTGGGCGTGAGGAGCTCCCCTGATACCCCGGTTGAATAGATGGGCTTTCCTTTGATCAGCTCCGCGGTGGCGGGAGCAGGCACCGGCAGGGTCCCGTGGGCACATTCTACCGTTCCCGATCCCACATGCAGGGCCGAGCAGAAGACCCTTTCGATGCCGAGTGCGGCCAATCCCGCAACCGATCCTACGACGTCGATGATGGAATCCATCGCTCCCACTTCATGGAAATGAATGTTCTCGACGCGGGTCTGATGTACGTGGGCCTCAGCCTGGGCAAGGCGACCGAATACGGCCAGACTTTGTTTCTTGACACCGTCATCGAGAGAGCTCCCCTCAATGATCTCCTCAATGTCGTGAAGGTGACGATGGTGGTGATGGTGATGGTCTTCGTCTATGAGCACGAGGGCCTGACTGCCGCCGATACCTCTCTTGGAGACCTTGCGCACGTCGATCTCGTAATGGCTGAGCCGGAGCTTCGCAATCTCATCCTTCAGTCGTGCCGGCTCAAGTCCCGCGTCCAGGAGAGAACCGAGGATCATATCCCCGGATGCCCCGGCAAAGCAGTCGAAATAGGCCACCTTCATCGCTGTCTCCTTTGCGGATTGATAGGTCCTGAAGTTTCAACAGGAGGCCTCGGCCAGGGGGACCTCGCCGTGACGTCGGACCCGTTCATGCACCGACTCCTCCCGGGATCGTCGCGCGGCTGCTTTGTTAATGAGGCCGGCCTGATAGCCCGCGCCGAATCCGTTGTCGATGTTAACCACAGATACACCGGACGCACAACTGTTCAGCATGCTGAGGAGCGCGGCCACGCCTCCGAAACTCGCTCCATAGCCTACGCTGGTGGGAACGCCGATGACGGGGCAGGAGACCAGCCCGCCCACCACACTGGCCAAAGCGCCTTCCATTCCTGCCGTAACAATCGCCACGTTGGCTTGGAACAGATCTTCGCAACAGTTAAGGAGCCGATGAATGCCCGCCACTCCAACGTCGTACAATCGGTTGACGTGATTTCCGAGAGTTTCTGCGGTAATCGCCGCCTCCTCGGCCACCGGAATGTCCGAGGTCCCCGCACTGACCACTGCGATATTCCCTATCTTCTCCACATCCCGAGGATTGACGACCACGATGCGTGCATCCTCGTGGTAACAGCAGTCTTCGACCACTTCCCCAATGCTCTCGAAGACCTCTTTACCTGCCCGGGTCGCAAGGATGTTGCTGTGCTCGCGGGCCATTCTCCGGACAATTCCCTGAATCTGGGGGATGGTCTTGCCTTCGCAATAGATCACTTCGGGCACTCCCTGCCTCATGCAGCGATGGTAATCGATCTTTGCATAGCCCAGGTCGTCGAAGGGTAGCCTCTTCAGTCGGTGAAGAGCCGCGTCCAGGTCCATGCCGCCCGTTTGAACCTGCTCGAGAAGGTGCCTCAATTGATTGACGTCCATATTATCGACTCCCGGTGTGAATGGCCCGGTTGAGGCTTCCCGTGGAATAGCCTTCCAGGTCCAGGGACACGAAGGAGAAGCCCAATTCCTTGAAATACTCAACAAGGCCGCTCCTCACGTGGTTTTTCAGCAAGACTCGCATGGCTTTGGGATCGACTTCGATACGTGCGATATCTCCGTGGTGCCGTACCCGCACCTGGACAAGGGGCATCAGGGACCGGAGGTAGTCTTCGGCAGCATCTATCTGCTTCAATTTTTCCTCGGTAATTGGGCTGCCGTAAGGAATGCGTGTGGCAAGGCAGGCGTACGCCGGCTTGTTCCACGTGGGAAGCCCCAGCCGTTTGGAAAGCCTGCGTATCTCTTTCTTGGTAAGGCCCGCTTCGCAGAGAGGGCTTCGTATGGCCAATTCCCGGACGGCCCGAATCCCCGGCCGATAATCGTCCTGATCGTCCACATTCCCGCCATCGACCACAAAAGCGAATCGTTGGTCCTTGGCCAGACGAACGAGGTCGCCGAATCGGTTTTTTTTGCAGACGTAGCACTTGTCCGCGGGGTTCGATGCGAACGCGGCCAAGTCCAACTCGTTGGTGGAGACGATGACGTGCCTCACACCGATGCTCTTCGCCAGGCTGACCGCGTCCTCCCGCTCGTGCCGCGGGGTGGTGGGAGAAACCGCGGTTACGGCAAGGACATTCTGTCCGAGCACATCCTTGGCGACCTTGAGCAGCAATGTGCTGTCAACACCTCCGGAAAACGCAGTTACAACGCTCCCCATTTCCGAGAGCACCGCTTGGAGTCTTTGATATTTCGATTGCAATCCCTCAGGTCTTGGGCTCATGTCTCATCTCTTTCGGTGAAAGATGCGTTTTGCCCCGTCTCTCCCACAATCTCGTCAATACGGAGCGTGCGCGGGAGAGCCAAGTACCTTCGGGAACTATGAAGGCAATGCGATAGCTCGTAAAGGCCTTTTCTTTCATACAGCCCCGGAGCACTCCAAGCTGGTATGAGAGCTGCTCGGCTGCATAGAAGAAGAGAAAAAGGGGATAACTCAGCCTCGGTCGTTTCATGACGAGCTCGGCCGCAGACGGAACAATCACCGCTGCCACAACTAACGGAACGAGGGGCCTGAACACCAGGGCCAATACCGTCATGGTCACGAGATGGTAACGAGCGAGATGCGAGCTGAGATAGTAGATGAGCCGGAAATGAGTCTCCACCGTCGATTTGAAAATGTCCGCCAATGGAAGGTCAAGCCGTATCTGTCTCTGGTAACGGCGCTTCCTGGAGAGCGTGTCCGCCACAAGGACAATCAGGGCAAGGCCTAGCGGCAGCAACGTTCCCAGGAGCAGCCCCAGTGCACACAAACCGAGAATCGTCATTGTCCCGGCGTTCCATGGATACCGCTTGCCGGACTGTGGGTGCATCCGATGGAGGATGGGCTCCGAGGTGCCGTAGTCGAAGCGTCTGCTGAAGGTCTGAAGAAATTGGTTGCGGTGTTTGTGCCTCACGCGGCCTTTGGGCACATAGATCAGGCGAAAACCCTCTTCTTTGAGCTTCCAGCACAAATCGACATCTTCGCCTACTCGTTGCTCCTCATTCAATCCTCCGACCCGGACATAGGCGTCCTTCCTCACCAGAAGGTTGCACGTGGGGACATAAAAGTCCGTGTCCGCACCGTAGCCCACCACCGTTCGTTCTCCCATGCAGAGGGGAGATTTGACCTCCTCGTATCGGTCGAGTCTGCTTGTCGTGAAATAGGATGCCACGTACCCGCCGACGAGCACGTTGCGCGAGTCCTCGAAATAAGGAGCCAGCTCCCTCAGCCATCCTGGATCTGCGATACAATCACTGTCCGTGAACGCGACGATGTCTCCCCGGGCCGCGGTAACTCCCACATTGCGGGCTGCCGATTGTCCCTGATTCTTTTCTCTCACGATGAGGCTGACGTCGTACCCGGCCGCTTTTGCCGGGGTTTCATCGGTGGACCCGTCGTCAACAACGATGATCTCTCTTTTCGTCTCGGGGTAATCGAGCCCCTTGAGCGATTCGAGACAGGGGCCGATCTCGTGGGCCCTATTGTACACGGCGACAATGATGCTCACGAATGGCAGGTCGATCTCTTCCGGAGGCTCCCAGAAGAGAAGCTCGGCCTGGCACAACCGATCCAAAACCGGGAGCATCGATTCCAGTGAAACCTGATCGCGGCTTCCTCCATCCGTTGCCGGCGAATACCCTTTCTCGCATCGTTGGAGAAAGGAGAACGCTGCTCTGTTCACCCTGACCGCACGCAAAGGCCTTCGTCGAAGAATCACGCCTCCTTCGTCTCCGGGTATCAACCGGACGCCTGGAGAGAGTCGGAAGACTCCTTTGACGTGCGGGCTCGGCATCAGGCAACACTCGCCGCGGGCGGCTTCACGGAGACGCAGTTGGCCAAACATCCGGGATCGGGAAATCCCAGCTTCTTCTGGGTGTGATAGCCAATGGCAGGACACCCGCCGTGGCAGAAATCGAAACGGTGGCAACTTTCGCAGGATTTGATCTCAAGCTGACGGAACGAGTGGAACACCGGTGAATCGTTCCAGATAGCCGAAAAGCTCTGCCCCGGGAGTTTGCCGGCAAAGAATTCGGGCTCCTGGAGAAACGCGCAGGGATACACGTGCCCCAGCGGCGAAACGCAACAGGTGAGCTTACACGCGCCGCACATGTTCAGTCCCAGCCCCTTGCGGTCCTCTCTGGAGACGGAGAAGAAGGAATCCCCGGTGGAGACGCCCCGATGAGCGCTCAACCAATCGGAGAAGGCCAACATCTGATCGCCGGACACATTGAGGCCGGACCAGCTCGCTTTTCCTCTTCCCGAGGGTCTGAAGCGGGAGACCCGGAACTTGGCCCCAAAGGACACGGCAAGCTCGGCCAGCCGATCCAATTCGGGGAAGCTCAGCCGGGTGAGGACGGTGTTGATGCTGACTTCAATGTCTCTCTTCTTGAGACATTCCAGAGCGTGCAAGACCCTGCGAAAACTCCCGTGCCCCCGAATGGGGTCGTTGGATTCGGCAGTGGCTCCGTCGAGGCTGACCTGAATGTAAACCAGCTTATGGTCAAGCCTTGCGGCCGTCTCGTCATCGATGAGGGTTCCGTTGGTGCTGATACAGGTCAAAATGCCCTTCTCATGCGCATAGTCCATCAGGTCGAGGAAATCAGGCCTGACGAAGGGCTCGCCGCCACCGATACTGAACTGGAACACCTTGTTTGCCGACATGACGTCGATGACCTCGCGACACTGGCTGGTGGACAGCTCACCGGGCCTCTTTTTGCCCGAATCCGACAAACAGTGCACGCAGGACAGGTTACACTGGTACGTGACTTCCCATGTGAGGTTTACCGGGGCCGACAGGCCCATTTCAACATATCGGTTGCTCATGAACGAGGCCTTTCGACAGCAGCATTTCCATTATCAGACTGAGGCGCGCCCTGATCGTTTCCCGGGGCAGACCGTTCTCCACGTGAAAACTCTCCACCAAATCTCCGGCGACTTGTCGTCCCTGAAAAAAATCGTCCCGGATGAGGTTTTCCGACGGCAGAAAATAGAGGCGAGGTCCTCGGTAGTCGTAGAAGAGGAGTCCAAAATTCTCTCGCCGAACTTGTACTCCGTCCTCCAATCTATAAGCTGCATCGAGTCGCATGGCTCAATCCTCCGAAAGGGCCGGCTTCCGGCACCGACTCGACAGCCTGAGCCGGCCCGAAGACGAAGGGTCAATAAATACCGCAGATCCCGTCCACCGCCATCTCTTCCAGAGTTATCTCCTCCAGAACAGCCGGCTGTTCCGAGCTCTCGGCGCAAATGTCTTTTACTTCCGGATCGATTCTCCCTATTTCACCTTCCATGTTTGCAACACCTCCTTGTCGTTTATGTTGAGCAATCGAAATCCTCAGCGAGAGTACTCTCTGTTGAGGTCCACGCCGGCAAAGACGATCGGTCTACCGCATTGCCGCCTACGGGGCTCTGCACGTCCAACCCGCGTCAACGGTCACGCACTGGCCGGTTATGCATTTCGTATCCTCTGTTGACAGCCAGAGAACCGCCCTTCCTATGTCTTCGGGCATGATCTCCCTGTCTTTGAAGAGGTGGCCGGCAAGAAACTGCTCTTTGGCCTCCTCGGCCTCCATTCCGAAAAAGGCTGCTACACCCTGCATCATCGGTGTCCAGACGGTTCCGGGACATACCACGTTGACGTTGACGTTGTGGTCTGCAACTTCCATGGCCAAGGACTTGGAGAATCCGATGATTCCGTGTTTGGCCGCGCAGTAATGGGCGCCAAGACCGAATCCGCGTTGCCCTCCTACGGAAGAAATGTTGATCACCTTGCCCCAATGTTGCTCGATCATGTGCGGGACGACAAACTTGGAGCAGAGAAAGGTCCCTTTGAGATGGGTGTCAAGCACCTCATCCCATTCCTGCTCGCTCATGTCCGCGACGGCCATCATGGAAGAGTTCCCGGCATTGTTGACGAGGATGTCTATTTTGCCGAACGTATCCATGACCTTATCCACCATGGCTTCCACATCCGCGCCCTTGCGCACGTCGCATTTGATTCCCACGGCCTTTCGGCCCAGTTTTTCTATTTCCTTCACCGCGTCTGCCATCACCTCGGGGGTGGACATCGTGTAGGGAATCGTCTCCATGTCCTCACAGATGTCGGCAATGACGATATCCGCACCTTCCTCGGCCATGAGTTTAGCGGCCGCAAAACCGTTGCCTCTGGCACCCCCGGTGACAACGGCCACTTTGCCTTCAAGCTTCATCTGATCGCTCCTTTTTGCAGTCCCCTATCTTCCGAGAGGAACATCCGTTCAGTGGGCAGGGAATTTGCCCATCAACTCCTGGAGGTTCCGCATGTCCTCCAGGGCAACATTGGCGCCGTACTCGGCCACCTGAAAATCGAGCTCTTGCTGCAGCGATGAGAGCAACATCAAGGCATCGAGGTAGTAGACAAGCCCAACGTCTTGCTGAAAGTCCTTTTTATTTGTGGCGAGGATGTCATCGACCTCCAACTCTTTGAGGCCTTCGGCATATTGCCCGAGATCGATCCTATCCCGTAGGAAACGGTCCATGAGCGCTATTGCCATCGTGACTGCTTCGACAACCCGGTCGTGCATAGGATGGGCCATTAGGAGATCCTCTAAACGTCGGGATTCTTGGTCTGGGAGGCGAGAACCGTCTCACCTTCAGGTGTCAGCTCAAACTTGGTGAGCGGATATGTTCCCTCCCGCAGGATCCTGCGTCGTCCCAGCAAGCCCATGCGCACGAGGGTCAGTATCCTCTCCTTCACTCCGGACGAAGAAATTCGCAGCATTCTACTGATCGTGTGGCAGTGAAACTCTCCGGGTTTGCGATGGTGGCAGGTGCCCGAACATTCGGTACCGCCTCGCTCCCTGATGATTCTCATGATCGCCAGAAGATCGTCTCTTATCTTGTCCGGTGCCATGCCGCTCACCATCTCACGTCATTCTGACGACGAAGGTCTTGACTTTATGGATCAGTCCGTCCATCTCTTTCTGCAGCTTCTCAAGATCTTGGAGCGCTTCGGTCTCTTGGCAGCTCTCCACATTGCTCTTGAGTGCCTCGGCCAGCACTTTGCAATCGTACGACGTCTCTCCCGCTTTCACCGTTTTCATGTACGCCCGGCTTATGATCGGCTCGATCTCCTCTCCCTTGTTCTTGAGGGTTGATTTGATCTTTTCGGCTGCTTCGGGGGACAAGCTCGCGCACTGACCGTTTATTTCCCCGAATATCGCCAATGCTTCTCGAATAAAAGCGGGCCCCTTGCCCGTTACGTTCGGTCTTTTTGGTTCAGCCATCTTGTTCTCCTTCCTCATCTACAACCATGAATTTTCCGGTTGGTTTCTATCGGATGCGGCCGGGGCCTTCTCTTTGCCGATTGGGTTAAGGAGGCTCCGCCGGCACGGAATACTATTTCCTCTTGTGCTCTCTACCCTCTTCCCAAGCCCGTTCCTTGACTACTACCTTTTCTCTCGGTGGAAGCTTCTTGACTATTTCGTCGGCGATACCGAACATCGCCTGTGCCGTGAGAGAATCCGGGTATTTGAAGACGATGGGCACTCCGGTATCGGCCGCTTCCGAACATTGCCAATCCAGAGGGATGCCTCCGAGGAACGGTATCTTGAATGTGGAGGCCAGCTTCTCCCCTCGGCCTTTTCCGAAGAAGTGCTCTATACGCCCGCAATCGGGACACTTGTAAGAATTCATGTTCTCGATGAGGCCGATAATGGGCGCATTGAGCTCCTTGGCCGCGTTGATGGCCTTGCTGCACACGATGGTGGAAATCTCCTGGGGAGTCGTCACCACGACGAGTCCGTCGAGACTGGGAATCGATTTCATGATGGTAATGGGCTCGTCACCGGTCCCCGGGGGCAAATCAACCAGGAGAAAATCGAGCTCGTGCCACTTGATGGAGCTGAGGAACTGCCTGAGTATCCGGGCCTTGTACTGTCCCCGCCACATTATCGGCGTCATGTCGGTGGGCCAAATCAGCGCGACGGACATGACCTTGAGGCCGTGATCCGTGGCAACGGGATCGATGCCGTGGCTCCCGTGGAGGATGTCTCTCATCTTTGTCTTAATTCCCACCATTTTGGGGACGCTGGGACCGTGGACGTCCGCGTCGAAAATGCCGACCTCCATCCCCCTGGTTTTGAGAGCAGCCGCCAAATTCACCACGACGCTTGTCTTGCCCACTCCGCCCTTACCGCTGATAATGGCGATCTTGTAATTAATGTGGGCCATGGCGTCGCTGATAGGACCGTGCCTCCGGTGCATTTCCGCCATACTGCTGTGATCGGGCATCGAGATATCCCTTCCTTTGTGTGTGTGGTCCTTGGGACAATACGCTCTTCAAGTGCCTTGATTGCTCTTCCTTCTCGACTCGGGGAAAGGAGTTGCACTCGACGGATCGGCTCGCATCCCGGCACGATGCTTGCCGTCCGAGCGTGCATCCATGCTAGGAATATGCGACGAGCTCACATTCTCTACTCCCCAGATGGATCCGTTCCGCATATTCAAGCCAAGTCTCCGGACTCAATCCCGTGATGGCCGCGATCTTGTCGTCGCCCTTGGCCGATGCGTTCAGTTGCTCGACTGCGGAGCCGGGTATTCCCGGGCTCCTGGTGATCATCTGGTACGTGGCCCAATCGGCTGCGACGGGATCGCTGGAAGCTATGATTCCAAGATCCGGGACGAAGGGGATGTCTGAAAACGGATAGTCATCCGATTGGGGTGTCACCGAGGTCAGGAAGTTGATGAAGAAGGCCGAGCCGCGCAGGTTGTCTCTCGCCGTAAGCGCTGCGTCCACAACGCTCTCCTGGAAAGCCTGAATTCCGTCTGGTTTCACCGCCATCGCCGAGTTGGGGCAGGCGATGACACAGCCCATACAGCCGTTGCATATCTCCGGATCGAAGGAGACCGTAGGCTCGCCGTGGGATACCGCGCCGGTGGGACAGTAAGGGACGCAGACCCCGCAGCCGTCGCATTTTTCCGCTTGCAACTCTAATTCCAGGCACGAGTGGACTCTGAGCTTTCCCGTGCCCGTCAACATGCCGAGTCCGAGGTTATAGACAGCGCCGGCCATTCCCATCAGGGGATGGCACGTCACATGGGACAGTACGGCCAAATTGCCCGTGTCGGTAAGAAGGCTGCCGAGCTCTACTCCTCCCAGCCGATCCCCCTCAGACGAAAAGAAGTTCCCTTCCTCGCCCGAATATCCACCGGCAAGCATGAGCTGGCTGTCAAAGGTCTCTCCTGAACTGAATCCGAGAATAGGAGCTGTGTTCGACCAGTCGTACCCGCTGAAGCGCGAGCCCTTGAACAGACTACAACTGTCGGTAACCACAGGCCTGGCACCCTGGTCCCGGAGTCTTTCGAAGAGCGTGGTCACCACGATCGGAGGCAGATAGTGGCCGTAGCCTATTTCGCTTAAGTTTATCTTCAGTGCCAGACTCTCTTCGGGAATGACGAGCCGCGACATCTCTTCCAACTGTAGGAGTGTGGCAATTTTCGCGACGATACTCTGGTGAATACCGGCGGAACGTCCCTTCATCCAATGAACCTTTGACATGACACTCCCTTGTACGGTGCGGTCAGAGGATACATTACTCCGGCCCGCATTCCGGACAGCGGCAACCGGTGATTGCGTGCTGCCCGGGTGTGCGGGGAAAAGGGGGCGGAGCAACCTCCGCCCTCGATCGAAAAAGTCCAATCCATCAAAGGGGTTTATGCGGTCGGGTCGAAGTTCTTCCACTCGGCAATCCAGGACTTGACGTCCTTGTGACGGCCGAACGGGAACTCTCTTCCCAGGTGATGGTTCTCGAAAACCTGCCGCATGGGGTGAACCGTCATAGGTACCTTGCGAATCTGCCACTTGGCAATGTTCTCCGGATTGAGCTCCGGCTCGTATTCGACGAGGTCATAGTTCATGGTGCCCATGCCGATCTTCTCTGCGGCCTTCAACTGAATGCGCGGAGTGAAGGCATTGACGGCCTTGAGCTTGTCCTCACCGGGTTTCAGGCCCAGTTCCTCGGACCGGGATCCCGGATAGATCGGGGCCTTGTCGAGAAGGTCACAGATAGCTGCGTCAATCGCCACAGGATCTTTGGAGGCGAAGACTCCGACATCGGTGGCCACAGGGAGACCGCCCCACGGGAAGCAGTCACATTCCGGGCAGATGTCTACTGCGTAGGCCATGTATCCTATCTTCCCGGGCTTGAAGGTCTTGATGCAGCCCAGGGCCGCGTCCGCCATAGCGATCTGGGCCAGCGGGAAGTAGTCATCGCGGAATCCGATTCCCTCCATGCCGGTGAACATGCAGGTCACCTGGCAGGAATAACAGAGAGCGCACTTCTCGTAATCGAGCACTACGCCTTCCGGCTCCACCTTGATTGCCTGCTCCGGACAACTGTCCTCACACATCTTGGAGTACGGACATTCAGTCCCCTTGCACCCTTCACGGTTGACCTTGGGATATCCGATCTGATCTTCAGGATCTCCCCAAAAGGAAAGGTGGGTCTGGTACTTGCCTCTCTTGGACTGGGCGCCAATGCCGAAGTTCTTGATGCATCCGCCGTAGGCGGTGATCGGATGGCCTTTGGCATGGGCGAGGTTGATGCACGCGTCGGCTTCGTAAATCCCACGGCCTATATAGGTTTCCTTAAGAATGTTGGCCTCGGGCAACTCAACCCGAAGGTCGTCCTCTCCGAAAAACCCGTCCGCGACGATGAAGGGAGCCTGCAGGCTCGCCCAGTTCAGACCGTGACGGTTGGCCCCCTCCAGCAGCATTTGGCCGGTGCATCGGTTATTGAACAGATGATAGGTCAGAGTGGTAGTGTCCGTGACGAAGGGCCTTCCCCCACAAGCTTTGACCTCCTCCACGATGGCGGCCACGAACTCGGGTCTCAGGCAGTGCGTGCGGTTCCATTCCCCGCAGTGAACTTTTATCGCGACGCTGTCGTCTTTCTCGAAGCACTTGTCAAGCCCGGCCAGGTAGAAAAGGTCTTTGGCCTTACAAATAGTGCTTTCGGTCCAGTTTGTGGCGTTGGCTGCAGCATGCCAAACCTTGGACGCCTTGTCCGACATATTTCTTCTCCTCTCGGTGGTGAGCTCCATAGGGGCCCGTGCGAATCGGTAACGGTGCGGGCTTCATGGAGTCAAATCGCCATTCATCTCTGATTACCGTCAGTTCCTCTCGACACTTGTCCCCCATCAGGATTCGCCGACTCCAGCTCCCAGCGTAGGATTTCCTCCACCGCGTGGAGCTGGGTCGAACCCGATTCTGATTCTTGGTCTTTCCTCTAGACGCTTCTCTCCAATCGGAATACGTTCGTACCAGCCCCCTTTCGCGGTTGGCATTACGTCGGGCCTCGACTTCTGGGATTGAGTCCCTCTCCAGCCCGGCAGAAGCGCTGAGTCGCCCACGGACTTGTGTCACGAGATCCGATCCGCAGCGGCTTGGTTGAAGGCCCCGAGAGACCTTACTGCTACCTCACGCCTTCAGCCATGGGGGAAGTGCAAACTCCATGCCCGCAGCTCACTGGTCTCGGTCCCATAGGCGTACGTTGGGGCATTGAGCTGTGATAACGGTAGGTAAGGGGGACGCGGAAGCTACAGTACGGTCATGTGGCGGTCAGATCCTGTGGCAGGGAGGCAGTTCCGGCGATCTCTCGAGAAACGATCAGCGGCAAGAGCACCCTCGTCCACAAGACCTGGGAGAGGTTAAGCGATGGAAATAAAATGGATAAAATGGAATTGAGACGAGTGGGGCGGAAAGGGACAGGAGGCCACAGTTCATGTCGGGAGCTATCTAATCACTGCATGTTGTAAGTCCGGTCGCACATTTCACCCCTGGCGGAGTTTCCAAGGCGTCCGTTAACGATCGATCGGACCCTCTCTCCGTCATTCCTGCGGAGGCAGGAATCCAGGCTTTTCCGAAGAGCTCCGGACCCCGGCTTTCGCTCGGGGTGACAGCTTGTAACCATTCGGGGCCATCCTGAAATCGGTTGCCTTCCGGAACCGTATTTCGGAAAAGGAGTACTAAGCAAAGAGCTGATGCTTGTGAATTTTCTTGTAAAGCGTTTTTCGGTTGATGCCCAGGATCTCCGCTGCCTTACTCTGATTGCCTCCCGTGTCCTCCAATACCTTCATAATGTGCTCTCTCTCCAGGTCTTCGAGGCTCCGGGGACAGCTCGGCAGTTGCTTCTTTCGTCCCCCCACGACGTGGGACGGCAAATCCTCCGCTTCAATGGTCTGGGAACGGGAAAAGATGGACGCTTTGATCATGACCGATCTCAGCTCCCTGATGTTGCCGGGCCAGGGGTACTCCCGAAGAATGCTCGCGGCTTCGGGAGAGATGCTCCGAGGCCTTCCTTCGAAGTTCTGCGTATCGAGAAAATGGCGAGCCAGAGGACCGATGTCTTCAGGTCGCTCCCTCAACGAGGGGACGGCAATGCACACCACATCCATGCGGTAGAGGAGGTCGCTTCTCAACGTCCCCTTGCGCGCTGCATCGTTGAGGTTCAGGTTCGTGGCGAGGATGATTCGGCTGTCCACTTCTCGTTCCTTGGTTTCACCGAGCCTCCGGAATCGTTTGGTCTCGAGAAAACGGAGGAACTTCTTCTGCATCTCCAACTCAATGTTGCCTATTTCATCGAAGAAAATCGTTCCGGTGTGGCTTTCTTCCACAAGACCCTTCTTCTGGTCTTTGGCGCCGGAGAAGGCCCCTTTGGTATGGCCGTAAAGCTCGCTTTCCGCAAGATTTTCGTTGAGGAGACCGCAATCCACCACGACAAAGGGCCGCTCTCTCCTCTTACTCCTTGAGTATAGGAACCGGGCCATCACATCCTTGCCCACCCCGGTCTCACCTTGAACGAGGACCGTGACGTCGGTGAGTGCCACCCGCTCGGCCAGACCGTACAGATCCTGCATGGTCCGGCTGGGGCACACTACGTGAGCAGCAGTTTCATCCTCAACGGTGCCGCCGGCGCCGGAGTGATTGTTGTCCTTTGTTGCCCCCTCGCCGATCACCTGCTTGATGACCGCCAGGAGCTCCGACAGTTTGAAGGGCTTCGTGATATAGTCCCGGGCACCCAGCTTCATCGATTCCACCGCGGTTTGGATGTCCCCGTACCCGGTGATCATGATCACCGGAGGTGATGAAATCCTCTTCCTCACGATCCGGAGCAGCTCGAGTCCGCTCATTTTAGGCAACTTGATGTCCAGGAGCAGGAGGTCAAAGCTGCCTTCGTTGAGCAGCTTGAGGCCTTCCTCTCCCGTCTTGGCCGTTGCCACCTCATAGCCTTCCAATCCCAATTCGTTTCTCAGCAGGCGTCGGATGTTCTGCTCGTCATCAATCGCAAGAAGTCTGCCGCTATTCATTAGAAGGACCTCCTCACGACGGGGGGATCGGTACGGTCGGACATCTGTGGGTGGATAACGCTATTCCCGGTAAGTTGATACGGTTCGGCGGGCGGCTTCGAGGTCGCATCGGAGGTCCACCCGTGGTGCGCGCCGAAATTTCCGTCGGACAAGCAGTCACGGGGCAAGAGACTGAGGTAACTGCATGCCACGTAAGAAGCGAATTACACAATTATTAAATTTAGACCAGTTCGTATGAGAAATCAAGCATCCGAGGGGCAAAGATAGTGCCACGAAGGCAACAAAGGTGCTACATGTCCGATGCGCTCCATGGGCTCGGAAGCCGAAACCCTCAGGAAGAACAACAGAGTTATGCAGTGGAGCAGTTCGCGTCCATGCATTGGTGTATACGCAAGTACGTTATGTCGTGTTTGACATAAAGAGGCGATATTGCGGCTCTTTTTTCTTTTTTCTTCTTGACGGCATCGATGCCGGGCGGTATGCTGATTTTACCTCTTGATGCTTCTCCCCGGTTTCAGCTTTTACAGATCCACCATTGAGCTCGTTTACGCGGCACGCTATCGATCTATTCCAACCAACGGAAGGGAAATGTATATGGATAAGATTCTGAGAATCGACATGGGTGCCGAAGGAGGACCGAGAGCCGTCGAAGTTCCGGTTGGGGACTACGCAGGCCTCGGGGGGAGGGCAATGACGTCTGCGATCGTTTCCAAAGAGGTGCCCCCCCAATGTCATCCTCTCGGTGCTCACAACAAACTGGTAATCGCTCCGGGAATGCTTGGGGGAACTGTTGCAGCCATGTCGGGCCGTTTATCGGTAGGGTGCAAGAGCCCTCTGACCGGCGGCATCAAAGAAGCCAACTCAGGGGGGCAGGCCGCCCAAGTCCTGGGCAGATTGGGATACGCAGCGGTCGTCCTGGAAGGGAAGCCGAAAGACGACACTCTTTACAAGATCTTTCTGAACAAGGACGGCGTGAAGATAACCCCCGACAATAGCCTCAAGATGTTGGGCAATTACGCCCTCGTGGAGAAAATCAAAAGTGAATTCGGGGACAAAGCGGCATGCATCTCTATCGGTCCGGCGGGCGAGATGAAGATGTGTGCGTCTTCCGTGGCGTGCACCGACATGGAGATGCGACCCACGCGGCACGCGGGGAGAGGAGGTGTCGGTGCGGTCATGGGCTCCAAGGGGGTCAAGGTCATCGTCCTTGACGATACGGGTATGAAGATGCGCTCCCCCAAGGACCCCGAGAAGTTCCGCGAGGCCAACAAGAACTGGGTCGATGGGCTGAAAAAACATCCGGTAACGGGCGAGGGACTTCCCGCGTTCGGTACCAACGTGCTGACCAACGTGCTCAACGAGGCCGGGGCCTACCCGACGAGGAACTTCTCATCGGGCCGTTTCTCGGGGCACACGAAGATCAGCGGAGAAACCCAGGCGGCGACCGAGACCGAACGGGGCGGCTCGGCAACCCACGGCTGTCACCGGGGTTGTGTGATTCAGTGCTCGGGAATCTACCACGACAAGGACGGCAAGTACCTGACCAAGCAGCCCGAGTACGAAACCGTCTGGGCGCACGGCGGCAATTGCTGCATCGACGACCTTGACGCCATCGCCATGCTGGACAGGCTGGATGATGATTACGGGCTGGACACCATCGAGATGGGGGCTACCATAGCTGTTGCCATGGACGCCGGGGTAGCGAAGTTCGGCGACGCGCAGGCTGCCATAAACCTGGTGCATGAGGTCGGCAAGGGGACGCCTCTGGGACGGATTCTCGGCAACGGGGCCGCACTCACCGGCAAGGTCTTCGGGGTGGAAAGAGTACCTGTGGTCAAGAATCAGGCCATGCCGGCATACGATCCTCGAGGCGTACAAGGAATGGGAGTTACGTATGCCACAACCACCATGGGGGCCGACCATACCGCAGGGTACGCGGTAGCTACGAACATCCTCAAAGTAGGGGGCTTCGTTGATCCCCTTACTGCGGAAGGGCAAGTGGACCTCTCAAGAAACCTGCAGATCGCAACGGCCGCGGTCGATTCCACGGGCATGTGCCTCTTCGTGGCCTTTGCGGTTCTCGACCAGCCGGAAACCTTCCAGGCTTTGCTCGATCTTCTCAACAGCTTCTACGGATTGAGCCTCACGGCCGATGACGTGGCAGCACTGGGCAAGTCGGTCCTCAAGAGCGAGAGGGAGTTCAACGCGGCCGCGGGCTTTACGTCTGCCCACGACAGACTGCCGGAATACTTCAAGAACGAGCTCTTGCCGCCCCACAACATCACATTCAAAGTGAAGGACGACGATTTGGACACGCTGTTCAATTGGTAGAGTGCGGGCGACTCTTTTCGGAATCGGGGGAAGCCGTAACAGGCTCCCCCCAAATGAAACTCGGACAGCCTGAGTTCGCGACTTCGCCGGTCGCGGTCAAAGAACGTTTTGACTAAACAGAAAGGTGAGATAGAATGCCGGTTGGCGATGGAGGTCCCAAAAATGAAGGGCGGTACGATACGATACCCACGGTTCGTCTGACGTGGGACGGCGATCACCTTCAGAGCTTTCAGGAGCTCGTTCAGCAGGGCATCGGTATCAAGATCGAGGTAGGGGCTACCGTCCGAGAGGTTTTGAGCGGCCAAATCGGCATAGACCCTGAGTACGTCGATCAACGGATTCAAACAATCTTCATGGATGGCAAGGCTGTCGATGACTTCGACACCGCGATTGTGCGGGACGGAGCTACACTGGCTCTGTCCGCCGCCATGCCCGGATTGGTCGGGGCGGTGATGCGCAAAGGCGGATACTACGCCTCGCTTCGCCACGCGATCACCTACGAGGAGGGCGGCGAAGCAACACGCGGGCAGGGCGGCCTTATCACGCTCAAGCTCTACAACATGATTGCACGTGAATTGGGACCTCATCTCCTCGAATCCGGGGTATTGGTGGCAGGGGCAGACCTCTTCTCTTTTCTCCAAAGCCGGAGTGAGGCTTTCTGGAAGCATTGTCGAACCGCCCGGATCGACGACCGGGAAAGAGAACCGGAAACTCTGGGGAAAGACGATTGGCTGGGAAAGCAGCCCCTGGTGCGGCTGACGTCCAAAGCCGCAACCTGATCGGCAACCATCTTCCGTGAGAGGTGCCTGGATGTTCAAGGCTGCGACGGTAATGTCCCGGGAACGATTGTCCCGGGAGCTGGGGCAACGCTTGGGCAGCGATCTCAAGAAGGAGATTGGGAGCGTTCCCGATGCGTGCTGGCTCTTTTCCAACCCATCGGAAGGAATCGGCGAGCTGCTCGTGGGAATCAAGGACCTGCTTCCAACCGGCGTGCTCGTAGGGTGTACCTCCGATGGGGAGATTTCCTCTCGAGGGTTCAGTACGGAATCCGTGGTCCTGGGAGGCATTGCCACCGACCGGATCGAGTTTCATACCGCTACCGTTACCGAATTGAGCCGGAGCTCGGAAGACACGGGGAGAAGATTGGGGGAGTTGCTCCCCCCGAGCGTCAAGTACATTCAGCTCTTTTCCGACGGCCTCACGGGTAACGGCTGCGCCCTGCTCAAGGGTTTGAGCGCGGTGGTGGGGAAATCGGTCCCCGTAGCAGGCGGGACCGCGGGAGATTCCGGCAAGTTTGAACAGACCCGCCAATTCCACGGCACCCGGGTTCTCACCGATGCAGCGGTGGCCATCGGGTTTTCCGGTGACTTCAGCATAGGTACGGGAGTGAGGAGCGGGTGGTCGCCCATCGGCACCGCAAAAAAGGTGACCCGGGCGGAGGGTAACGTCCTGTACGAGCTCAACGGCCAGCCGGCCTTGGAAGTGTACGAACGCTTCCTCGGCAAGCACGCGGACAAATTACCCGAAGTCGGCGTGGAATACCCATTGGGTCTGGTGGACGAATCCGGGGAGTCCGGCGACAAGCCGTATCACCTGTTGCGGGCTACCATGAAAGTGAATCGTGATGAAGGATCGATCAGTTTCGCAGGGGAAATCCCCGAGGGGGTTATGGTCCGTCTGACCTGCGGTGATTACGCCTGCATCATGGAAGCAGCTGAAGATGCTGCTCGCATGGCTTTGGACGACCTCGGAGAGGCGGTTCCTGCAGTGGTCTTTCTCTATTCCTGTATGGCGCGCAAAATTGTCTTGGGACGGCGCACCAGAGAAGAGGTGGAGGCCGTGAGAAAGACCTGCGGAATAAGTCTCCCGGTGATGGGCTTTTACACCTACGGAGAGTTTTGCCCGGTGAGACGCGGAGGACCGTCCCTTTTCCACAACGAGACTGCGACGGTGTCGGTGATCGGCTTGTAACAGCGCTCCCAAACCGTCAACCGGTTGAGCTATGCACGAAATCATAGGCCTCAAAGAGAGAATCAGGGAGTTGGAAGGCCTGCTGGAAATCTCCGAGCGCAAGGCCGACATCCTGACCAATCTGCTCAAGGAAGCCAATGCGGAATTCGAGAAGGCCCTTGAGCTGGTCACTCGCTCCGAAGCCAATTTTCGTGCCATCTTCGAGAACGCCCCCGAAGCCATTTATGTCATCGACACCGACTCCCGCCAAATTCTCGACTGCAATCCCTTTCTCGTTCAATGGCTGGGATACACGAGGGACGAGCTCCTCTCGATGCGTCTGGACGACCTGATTGTCGCCAACAGCGCAGAGGTCCTGGAGAACATCAGGAGAGCCGTGGATCACGGCCTCGTGCGGGTTCAAGAACGGAGGTACGTCAAGAGAGACTGTACCATCGTTGACGCGGAAGTGACCGGGACCGTGCTGGCGTATCAAGGAAAGCAGTGTGTGGCCATTCTCTTGAGGGACGTTACCGAGCGCAAACAAGTTCAGGAGGCGTTGCGAAAGAGCGAAGAGCGTTTTAGAGATATTGCCAACCGGATACCTGATTGGATTTGGGAGGTGGACGAGAACTGGGTCTACACGTACAGTAATCAGAGCGTCGAGCTGATTCTCGGTTTCAAGCCGGCCGAAATCGTGGGCAAATTTATCTGGGACCGCATGTTCGGCGAAGAGAGGGAAGAGCTCTTTGAAAAGCTGAAGGCGATCCAGCAAAGTCCGCGGCCGTTTTCTCTCTTGGAAAGTCGAAGAATCCATCGCGACGGACGGATCGTCCATCTGGAATCGAGTGAGGTTCCCCTGCTCGACGATTCAGGGAGGCTTTACGGCTATCGGGGAGTTCATCGGGATGTCACGGAAAGGAAGCGGCTCGAAGAGCTCTCACGGTACAAAGAGCTCTTTGAGAACGTCAGCGACCCGGTATTTATTAACGATTTCAAGGGATACTTTCTCGAAGTGAACGAGGGGGCGTGCAGACTCTTCAACTATTCACGGGATCAACTCCTCATGAAGCGATTGCAGGAGCTGGTCCCCATCGACCAGATGCGACTTGTCTCTGAAGCTGCGAAACGGATCGGAACCGGCGAACCCGTCCAGTTCGAACTGGAATTGATTACCGACCGGGGTGATTTGCTGCCCTTTGAGCTCCATTCACGCTCCATAGGGTTTCAAGGCAAGCAGGCCGTCTTGAGTGTCGCGAGGGACCTGAGCATTCGCAAAAGGCTCGAGGATACCCTGGTCCGCACGGAACGACTTGCTGCGGTGGGAGAAATGGCCGGGGGCGTGGCGCACAATTTCAATAACCTCCTTCAGAGCATCATGGGCTCGGCCCAAGCTGCCGGGTTCAAGCTGGACTCCGGACAGGCGGGGAAAGCACAGGAGGCCATTGACGTCATTCTTCGTGCGTGCGACCGCGGGGCTGATGTGGTGAGACGCATCAAGGATTTTACCGAGGCAGGTCATCATGAAATGGATCACGCCCGCCACTTCGACCTGGCCGGCATAGTTCAGGAAGCGCTGGAGCTCACGGAGCCCCTTTGGAAAGTGCCGGTTGCTTCCAAGAATTATCGATTCCGTTTCGATGAAGACCCCGACACGTATGTAAAGGGCAAGCCTTCCGAGATCTCGGAAGTGGTCGTCAACCTCATCCGGAATGCCTTCGAGGCTATGCCGGAAGGCGGGCTTCTGGCCGTTTCGACCTATTGCGAGAATGACAGGGTCTGTCTGGAGATCTCCGACACGGGACCCGGCATACCCAAGGAGGGTCTCCAGAGGATCTTCGAGCCTTTCTACACCACCAAAGGACTGAGGAACAGCGGTCTCGGATTGTCGTCAAGCTACGGAATAGTAAGAAAGCACCAGGGTGAGATTCGTGTGGAGAGCATGGTCGGGCACGGCACGACGTTTACCATAGAATTACCCGCGGTGCAGGTCCGGGACGAGGTCCAGCCGCCTGATACCGTCATACCCAAGCCTTCGAGAATAAGGTTCCTCGTCATCGACGATGAAGTCAACGTGACCAGAGCCATGGAGATGTTCTTCGAAGGGACGCAAGTGGAGATCATGGCCGTCCAGTCCGGGGCGGAAGGGCTCCGTGCGGTCCAAGACGGCAGCTACGACGTTGTCCTGTGCGATCTGAGCATGGATGACATGGACGGATGGGAAGTTGGAGAAAACATCAAAAAATTCTGCGATGATGCGGGAATACCCAAGATTCCGTTCTTCATTTACACGGGATGGGACAAACGGGTCGAGCCCGGCCAACTGGTGAAGAGCGGAGTCGATAGGGTCATCACCAAACCGATCCCCTACGATCAACTCCTGAGGATCGTTCAGGAAGTCTGTTCGGAGAGAGGCACAGCTCCGGTGCTGCCGCCCTCACCGGAGAGCTGAAGGCGGCCTGCGGAGAAGAAACGAATCCGCCCCGCGGCGCCCGAGCAATCAGTCCTTTTCCAGTTCGGTAAGCATTTCCCAGAGCTTGATATCTATCGGCTGCGCGAGGATTTGCTCCGCTTTCCCGATCAAATCCTTCAAATAGGGCATTTTCAGGTGCTCGTCCAGGACCTTTTTGCTGACCCAATTTTCGTAGAGCATGAAAAGGCCGCTGTCATCGCTCGACCGGTGAAGGTCGTAGTTGATGCATCCCGCCTCTTGTCGTGTCGGCTCGACCAGAGCCCTGATCGCCTGTTCCACGGCCGCTTCCATGCCGGGTTTCGCCTTAAAAAAGGCGAGCACGGTGACTTTTTTGTCAGCCATCGGTTCTCTCCTCGGATTTCTTCCATTGATCGCATCCGCCATGAGGCGGTTTGACTTTTGAAAGTCTTTGGCACTGCCCCCGGGCCGAGGGGCTCACCCGAACGATCCCGTCTTCCGTCACTTCCCGTTTGCCCTGCCAATCGCCGCAGGTTCCGCAGACTTCTTTGTCTTTTTCCAGATCCATGTCGTCACCTATGCAGTCTTCTCGAAAAATTCCTTTCCCACCCCGCAATTGGGGCAGAACCAGGAATCCGGGAGATCTTCGAATGCGGTCCCTGGTACTATCCCGTTGTCCGGGTCACCGACCGCCGGGTCGTACACGAAACCGCATGCCGAGCATTCCCATTTATTCATGGCAAGCCTCCGTTCCCAGAAATTGATAAAGCGTTGCACCGACTGGGGGATGTTTGAAAAAACGTTGCGGTCCGCCTGTCCGACGTGCTCTCTTCAGACTGTGGAATTGCGCTCTCACGAGTCCAATCCGCACGCCCGCCGCAGGGCGTCTCTTCCGCCGGGCTTCTGCATGATGATCCCGAGCCGTAGATTTCTCGTCCGCGGACTCAAAGAGGCCGCTCGATAGTACTTCAGGATTTTTTCCATCAACTCAATGACTTCGTCATCTGTCTTGTTCTTGGCGATAACTTCACCGAGGACGGGCTCTTTGCCCCCTGCACCTCCAACCATGAGGATCCACCCGCTCTTCAGACCGATGAGACCGATGTCCTTGATTGCTGGCTCGACGCAGGAATTGTAGCACCCCGCCACCCCGATCTTGACTTTGGCGGTTATCTTGGGAAAGGGATAAAAGGCCTCTTCCAGTTTACGGGCAAAGGATATAGTGTCCTTCTGCCCTCTGGTGCAGAACGAGTCACCGGGGCAAACCTTTATGTACTGGCGGCACAAATCGGTTCCTCGCTTCGGCGTGGCTCCGAGAGTTTCGTAGAAACTGTCGATGTCCTCTTCGGCAAGTCCGATGAGTGCCAGCCTCTGGGCCCCCGTGACTTTCAAGGTGCTTACCCGGTACGAATCACACGCATCGGCAATGCGTCGAGCCGTGGCCAAGTCCATGACCCCTCCCAGGAGGGGGGCCATGACCGCGTACGTTTCCTGGTCTCGCTGAAGTATGGCCGCTTTGGCCAAGATGTCGTCCTTCATGGTGTTCCCTCTCTTGAGAGCTCATTTTCATGGACGCGGTATCGTATGGTTACTGTGGAGTTAGCCTTGATTCCCCGGCATGGCCCTGACAAATCGAAATCTAAGTATGCGATTCCATATGTTCTTTCACGTATTTGACCTCGAGCGCCGCTACCAAAAGGCCCGTTCATGATAAAGCGCTTCCCTCGTCATTCCTGCGGAGGCAGGAATCCAGGCTCTTCCAAATACACTGGACCCCGGCTTTCGCTCGGGGTGACGATTTGGGGCTATCAGGGCTCATCTTGGAATCCATTGCCTTCCGGAACCGTATTTCCGAAGATAAGTACTAATCCATAGAATCCTAAGCCGCTCCAATCTCTTTCTTGAAATCATCCAGCCCGATCTTGTCGATGACCCTTCCCAAGCGCATCTTCTTGGCCCAATCACAGCCGTGGAAGAACCTGATGATGCGCTCCGCATAATCCTCGGCCTCTTTCTGATCCAGTCCTTCAGCGATGAGATCCCCGAAACGCGGTTTGGCCCCGCATGTTCCGCCCGCGGTCAGCGTCCATCCTTCGGGCATTCCCCTGAGCCCGATCTCCTTCACCAACGGAGCGGTACAGCCGTACTCACAGCCGGCCACACCGATCTTGAATTTGGCGGGGAGCTGGTAACCGTGATAGAGAGCGTCCAATTTCCTGCCCAATCCTACGGCGTCTTGCTTACCGTGCCTGCAATAGGTGGTTCCGGGACAGAACTTGACCATCCTCACACAGAGACCGATTGCGTAACCGATCTTCATTTCAAGCTCTTTCCAGACAGCGTCGAGATCTTCTTCCCTGATACCTATGATGGCGATCCTTTGGCCCGCGGTGAGCTTCAAAACCGCGGCATGGTACTTTTCGGCCACCTCCACGAGCTGCCTGAATTGCGCCACCTCAATGAATCCACCGGGGATGTGTGGGGCAATGGCGTAGCTCACACCGTCTTTCTGGAGGATTGCGCCTTTCTCTTCGAGCACTTCAGCTTTCATTCTTCACACCATTTCGATGCCGGACCGGTAAGCCGCAGGCACTCCTCAATGATCGGAATTGCCGGCGGGTAGGCCTTTCCGTCGTGCGCCAGCGCGCCACTACCAGTCTTGGACGGCGTACAAGCCCTGCACTCGCCCGTCAGGTTCATCGGCTTCCCGGGATACCCGGCCGGAAATCACCCTTCCGCGCTTGTCGGATCGATCATCCGTCGCACTTGGGAAATAGAATTGGCAGGAAAGCCCCCCTCGGCCGCGTGCTTCCTGATGAGATCCTCGTTGGGTGAAATGTACACGCAATAGATCTTGTCATCGGTGACATAGCTTTCCACCCACTGAATCCGGGGGCCGAGTTGCTCGAGAACTTGGCGTGACTTCTGAGAAATCCCTTTAATCTGCTCGGAGGACAGACTTCCTGCCCCGGGCAATTCCCTTTCGATGACGTACTTGGGCATGAGAACAACTCCTGTGGGTCACATGAAAGCAGCAAACAACGACCCGGCAGGATACCCGTTACTCATGAAGCCGGTTTCTGTTGAAGGCTTTCATGCTTGGCGTGTGGCCTTACGGCCGTAAGGGTTGAAGGGTGTCTCAATCGTGACCGGTCGCTTGCGTGAACATCGTCTAAGTACTTCATTTCCTAAATACGGTGCCGGAAGGCAACCGATTTCAGGATGACCCCGAATGGTCCCAAATCGTCACCCCGAGCGAAAGCCGGGGTCCAGGGTGTTCGGAAGAGCCTGGATTCCTGCCTCCGCAGGAATGACGGAGAGAGGGTCCGATCCTGAACAAATACCTTGGTAACGCCTCCAGGGGTGAAATGCGCGACCGAACTTATGAAATCGAATACTAAGGGACCGGAATATCCTGAACAACATCCAGCAAGCCAAGGGCTTCCAGCTTCTCCCGTGTGGGAATGCCCGTGCTTTTGTCCCATCCGCGCAGCTCGTAGTACTCATCCTTCATCTGCTCGAACTTTTCCCTGTCCAGCACGGCGCCTTCGTATCGTCCTTTGCGCAACGGCTCCTCGAAGAACTTCTTCGGCAAGGCGTCGTCAGATCTCCGCAAACCCTGTCTCACATCAAACATGCGCTCCAGATTGCGAACGCGCTCGGAAACCCGAAGAACCTGATCCACTCCAAGGTCCTTGCCCGTCACCAGGTTGAAGAATGTGGTGACCATTTCGACATCCTGGAAGATAAACAGCCCGTAAAGCCACTTGCACACACCCATGTTGTCCGGGACACGCTCCATGTGCTCGGAAATTATGGTGGCGAGCGCCTTACCCTTGTACGAGCTCGGGATGGCGGCCTCTTCGCTGCCGAACTGCTCCTTGGCAACGGATTGGAACCATTCCGGAGCATGATGCCAGTCCACTTCCAGGAGATTGACCCTGAGAGGGAGCGGATCTCCTCTATGGCCCACGGCCTGACCGAGGGCAGAGCTTTTGAACGCCCGGAATTCATATGCATGGGGCGCGAGCCCCTTCACCTGATCCACCTTTTCCAGTGCCTTGGCACCGAAGCCGGCCGCCGCGGCCTTTTGGCCTTGGGCCAGCAGGTCGCCGTATCCTTCCCGGGCCGCTATCTTCCGGATGGTGGTCAGGATGGCATCCTTGCTCCCTCGCTCCATTTCAATGCCGTCGGTGTCTTTGGCGGTGATGATGCCCTCGTGGTAAAGCTCCATGAGCAATCCGATGGAAGCGGAGGTCTCCGTGCAATCGACTCCCAGACGGTTGGTGAGGAGCGTGGCTTCCCAGAAGACATCCATGTCCAGGTTCCAGACGCCGCCGGTGAAGCCGCTCCACGGCTCGCAAGAGGTCAGACCTTTGCCGATTCCCGGCACGGAGAGGAAATTCATGCAGCGATTGGGGCAGCAAAAGCACCCCATGTTGCGGAGCTGGTGCTTTTCAACGTACGCAGGACCCTGGTAGTTTTGGATAATATCCTCCCACGCGACGTCCTCGAAATAGCCCACGGGGAAGAAACTGAAATCGTACATCATTTGCATGGAGCGGGCCACGCCCCAGTTAGAGAGCTCCTGATAAGCAGGGTGCTCCCGCATCTGCTCGATGACCTTGATCGACTGCTCCAGGAGTTTGTCAGGATGGGCCACATCCACCCGGCCGAATCCTCTGACCGCTATGGCCTTGAGATTCTTGGAGCCCATCACAGCGCCCATGCCCGTTCGTCCGGCAGCATCACCGGTCTCGGTGATCAAACAGGCGAAGGTCACGAGGCGCTCACCCGCAGGGCCGATACAGACGACCTTGACCTCGGGATCTGCGAGCTCCTTTTGTATGGCCGCCTGCGTTTCAAAGGTGTCCTTGCCCCACAAGTGCTCCGCGCTTTTGATCTCCACGCGACCGTCGCTGATCCAGAGGTAACAGGGCTTCTCGGCCCTCCCTTTGATGACAATGTGATCGAAGCCCGCGTACTTCAGCTCCGGGCCCCAATAGGCCCCGAAATTTGATTTTGCCCGCAGTTTGCTCATGGGTGAAACCGCGGTCACGTCCACCCTGCCGGAACCGGGCATGGCAGTCCCCGTCAGCGGTCCCACATTAAAGATGAGCGGATTGCCCGGATCGAAGGGATCGGTTCCCGGAGTGTAATTGTCGTAAATCAGACGGACTCCCAGCCCCCGGCCGCCGATGTAGTCGTCGATATAGGCCTCGGTAGGCTCAGTGCTTATGCTGCCGTCGGTAAGGTCGATTTTCAGTATGTTTCCCGCCCATCCGTACATGTTAGTCCTCCCCCACGGCCTTCTTCACGAGCATGGGAATCCGGTCCGCATTTTCGAGAAGCCGCAGATGGGTCTCTTTGGACGTTTCCTCGAAGGAGAGTGCACCAGTAGGACACACCTTCACGCACGTGGGATCGCCGTCGCAAAGATCGCATTTCAATACCCGGCCGGAATCGGGATCGACAAAAGTGGCACCGAAAGGACAGGCAAAGACGCAGCTCATGCAACCGATGCAGCGGTAGGGGTCCACCTGCATGGCCCCGGTGGCATAATTGCGGTACGTGGCGTGCTGGGGGCATACCGCCTCGCATGCGGGGTCTTTGCAGCGCATGCAATTGACCGGTACGAAAATCCCCTGCTGTTCCCATTTCACCACGTGCACTCGCCCCTTCGAAGGGACGCACGCTCCCTCGTGCTTGAGGGAGCAATATGTTTCGCATGCCCTGCATCCCGAGCATTTTTGGGCATCGACAATCAAGGTTTTCATCATCGGCGGATTCCCTCCTGATACCATTTCGCAATTAAGAATGTAACCTCACCACGTGGACGGCATGTCTCTGAAGCGAAGTCAGGTCGGGCCGTTCGCAGCGGAAGAGACATGCCGACCGAATGACCCGGTGAGCAGCGAAATAGTATGATTGGTGGAGCCGAGCTTGTCGGCTACCCCTGCGGGGAAACATCCCCGACTTGCCCGCGTTCAAAACGGCAACAGGATCTCCTCGATTCTCCTCTTGACGTCTTTCACATTCATGCCGACCGCACCCGTCGTCTCCACGGCCTGGCGTACCAGGAGGCAGCGGAGCGCATTGTTCCCGGCCGCTCCGTCGAGGACTTGAATGTTTTGCACGATGCCGCGGTCGTCCACTTCGTACCAATGGGCTATAAGGCCCTCGGGTGCTTCGAGAGCAGCCGTGGCGGTCCTGCCCATCTCAGTCGGGATGACCCTTATGGACGGGCCTGTGAGCTGCTCCCTCCGGCAGAGATCCGTCATACCCTCCGCTGCTCCGATCAGTTCGATCGTCAACGCGCGGTATGCAGCTCCCAGGGTTGTGTATGGACCGGCACCGAGGTCGGCGGCCGTCCGTTGGCGCTCCTCTTCGGCCAGAGGAGTGGGGAGCGCTTCACCCGCATTGATGCGAGCGAGCGGCCCCACGGAGAAGAAGCTCTCCGGAGCGCCGGCAAATACGGATCGCCAACCCTTCGATTTCACGTAGGCGAAAGGCTGGTATGTCCAGGGCTCCCTTTCGAGGCCCACCTTGTCGAAGAGGTCCGCAGGAGCAAACCGCTCAATCTCTTTGCCGTCGGGCCCTCGCAACACAACGGTGCCCCCATCGGAAGAAGAGGCCATGGAAGGTATGGACGGAAGGGTGAAGTCGAACAGGCGGTTCGCCTGTTTGCTGTTTCCGAACAGCGTTTCGTTCAGGAGTTTCGCAGTGGAGACAGAGAATTCCAGGCATCGTCCGGCGATTTCGCTCAGTCGGTCGTAGTGAGGCTCCTTGAGGAATCTTCCCACCCCACCGGCTATGGCAGAGACCGGATGATCCGCGCGCCCCCCCAAGATTGTTTCTGCCTCCTGAGCCAATGCTTCATGATGTTTGATCTCTTCCAGGACGTGTAGCGGAAGCAGCTCTGTCCTGCCCGGCCTTCGTACACGGCCGGTTTCACGGAAAGGATTCTCCGACGACGAGAGCAGGAGGTAGAGTATCCTGATATGGTGTTTGAAGAACTGCGTCCGGACGAGTGCCTCCCTCATGTGAACGGCCGGAGGGGGCGGCTCCACATTGAATAGACGGTCCAGCGTCAAGGCGGAAACCAGGTGATGGGCCGGTGAGAGGATGGTAAGGATTCTGGGGACTTCCTCAACGGGTCTGCCCACACAGAGCCGCTCCGCGTTTCGGGGGGCGATTACCTGATAATAGGCCCCGGTGCCGTTGCCGTTCGTGCAGACGGCCACCCTTGCGGGCGATGCAGTCCATCTCAACGGCTCGAGAATCGTCGTAGTCATCATGTCATTCCTTGGTCCCGGCTGACATCAGAACGCATTGTTCAGGTAAGGTATATCGATAGAACGTCCCGGCCGGATCGAGGAATTGCCCGGCCAGGCCTTCCGCGGTCCGGGAATCCGTGGCATCGAACGTGGAGCTGATTGCCGAAACCATCTTGGCTCCTGCATCGAAGACGTTCTCGGCTTTCCCGAAACAACCTCGACAGCCCGCGCCGACGGCAGTGCAGGCCCCGCCGCATCCTTCGCGGGTGGCTATCCCCTGGCAGATCAACCCCTGTTCCAACAAACATCTCCCCGAGTCCGGGTTCAGCTCGTACGGTCTATGGAAAGAGGTGAATTTCTTCTCTTCCTTTCGCCTGGAGCAGCTCGCGCAGACTCCCTTTTCCCCTCCGAAGACGCTCCCCTTGTTGGGAAGCACTCCCGCGGCAATAGCGGAAGCCAAGGAGTCCGGTAGACGGGAAGCCGCAAAGGAGATCCTCGCCGGTGCCTCTCCGCCACAGAGCGTGGCCTGAATAGCCGCCCACAGGAGGTTCTGTGGAGGCGGGCAACCGGGAATCACGTAGTCCACGGTGCAGGCTCCCGGGAGTCCTGCGACCGGACGCGTCACAGCCGGTAGCGGCGGACAGCCTTCCAAATCTCCGGTTTCGGCCGCCTTGCCCGTCGATTCAGGGCGCAGGTTGATGAGGCCGGGCAGCCCGCCGAATGCGGCACAGGCTCCGCAGGCAATCATGACTTCGGATTTCTCCCTGAGGCGTGCAGCGGCTTCTCTGTCAGCCTCGCCGGCCAGTGCACCGGCGAAGATGCAGAGGTCAATCCGATCGACTCCCTCCAAATCCTCCCATTCCCCTCCCAGGAGGTGAGGCCAGAACACGACATCAACCCAGGGAGTCAGGGAGCTCACCTGATAATGGGTGTCCAGAATCCCGTTTTCACAGGCCGGGCACCCCGTGGCGGTATAGACGGCCAGCGTTCTTTTCGGCAACTCAGACCGCTCCTTTCATTGTTCGTGATGTCGCCGGAACAAACGGCCCGAGTATTCTTATCTTCTCGATCATTTCATCTATTACGGAGGCGTATCTGGGGCCTTCCGATGCGGCAATCCATTCCAATCGAAATCGGCCGTCCTCTACCCCCAAATCATTGAGGAGCGATTTCAGGAGGGGAGCCCGTCGCATCGCCTTGATGTTTCCGGAGATGTAGTGGCAGTCTCCGGGATGGCATCCGGCTATGAGAACTCCATCCGCACCGCTTGAGAATGCCTTCAGCACATAGCTGGGGTCCACCATTCCCGAGCAAAAGACCCGTATGACACGGACGTTCGGTTTCTGCGGCAGACGAGCGACCCCTGCTGCGTCTGCCGCGACGTACGAGCACCAATTGCACAGGAAGGCGACTATTTTCGGTTCAAATCCGTTCATCCTATGATCCCCTCAATCTGGGCGAAGATCTCTTCCGGCGTGTAGTGCTGCACGCTGATGGCCGCCGTAGGACAGGCCGCGGCACAGGTCCCGCAGCCCTGGCACAATGCCTGGTTGAAAGAAGCGACCTTCCTCGCCTCGTCGAATGAGATGGCACTGTAAGCGCACAGGTCCACGCAGGTTTTGCATCCAGTGCACAGTCGTTCGTCAAGGAGGGCCACCGTGGGCTCGATCTCGACCTCGCCGATGCCGAAGAGCATCAGCACTTCACCGGCAGCCGCGCCGCCCTGGGCCACCGATTCGGGGATATCCTTCGGTCCCTGTGTGCCGCCGGCGACGTAGATCCCGCTCAGGGCGGTTTCCACCGGCCCCAATTTGGGATGCAGCTCCATGAAGAATCCGTACTTGTCCGTAGAGAGATTGAGTGCCCTGGCGACATTCATGTAGTCCGGTTGAGGCGTCAATCCCGTAGCGAGGACCACCAGATCGGCCTCGATCTCCACGGGAGCACCCACGAGACTGTTTTCTCCCCTGACCTTCAAGCGACCGCCTTCCTCGTACACCCTGGCAACTCGTCCGCGGATGTACTGAGCGCCTTCTTCCTCAATGGCACGCCTCAGGAACTCCTCGTACCCTTTGCCCCCTGCACGGTTGTCGATGTAGAAGACGTACGCCTGTCCTTCGTGGTTGTGATGCTTAAATATGCTCAACTGCTTCGCGGTGATCATGCAGCAGACCTTGGAGCAGTATTCGTACCCCTTGGCCTTGTCCCGAGAGCCGACACACTGGACAAAAACGACACTCTGGGGGACCTTGCCGTCGCTCGGCCTGACCACCTTCCCCGAAGTGGGACCGGAAGCGTTGCAGAGCCGTTCAAATTGCAGATTGGTGATGACGTCGGGATATTTTCCAAATCCGTATTCCGGATATTTCTTCGCGTCGAACACGTCGATACCCGTTGCCACCACGATTGCGCCCACGTCCAGCTCGCGGATGCGCTCACGCTCCGTCAGGTCTATCGCCTGAGGCCCGCACTTGCGGACACACTCTCCGCACTGGCAGCAAACGCCGCAGGAGAGGCAGCGCTGTCCCTCGGCCCTTGCCATCTCTTCTGTAAAGCCCATTTCGATCTGGTCGAAGGACTTCTTTCTCTCCTCGGGTGCGCACATGGTCATGCGGCCGCGCTCGATGGGCCGTGCCCTGTGCCTTTCCACCTCGGTTAAGATCTTGTCCACCGGCTTCTCACGGACTCCGATTTCCCGCAGCCCGCCGTGCTCGATGTAGCTGTGGATGGAGAGAGCCGCCTGTCGGCCGTGTGCGACGGCCTGAACAAACGTGGCCGGTCCCAGGTTGCAGTCGCCGCCCGCAAACACCCCGGGACGGCTAGTGGCCAACGTGTCGGGGTCGGCCATGATGCGACCGCCGGGGAGAAGCTCGAGACCGGTCTCTTTGAGGAAGGAGGCATCCGAAGTCTGGCCGATGGCAACGAGAACGGTGTCGCAGGACAGCTCCATGAGGTCTTCGTCGTCGTACGCGGGATTGAATCTTCCGTCCGCGTCAAAGACCGCTGTGCATCGCTTGAACTCGACGCCGGAGACCTTTCCGTCGGTTCCGATAAACCGTTTGGGACCCCAGGAATTGTGAAACACCAACCCCTCTTCGAGGCCCTCTTCAATCTCCCGCTCCCACGCGGGCATCTCGTCCCGTTTTTCAAGGCATACCAACTCGACGCTCTCGGCACCGAGACGCAATGCGCTCCTCGCTACGTCCATTGCCACATTTCCGCCGCCGATGACCACGGCCTTCCTGCCGATCCGGACATCTTCTTTGAGGGTGAATTTCCGTAAGAATTCCACACCGCCGACCACCCCATCCAGGTCTTCCCCCTCAACGTTGAGGCCGCGGTTGACGTGCAATCCCGTGGAGAGATAGAAGGCTCGGTATCCTTCCTTTGCGAGGCTGTCGAAGGTCACGTCCTTCCCGAAGGTAACGCCGTTTCGAATGGTAACGCCGAGGTCGCACACATTCCGGATTTCCGATTCGATGGTTTCCCGAGGAAGCCGATAGTCAGGGATGCCGACGGTCAACATGCCGCCCGAAACGGGCAACTTCTCGAACACCGTCACTTCATAACCTTCCAGTGCGAGATAGTACGCAGCCGACAAACCCGACGGCCCTGCGCCCACCACCGCGACCTTTTCTTCCCGAGGCTCCCTCTTGGGCGGATTGACTCGCTCCCCGTTTGCGATCTCATGATCGCCGAGGAATCGTTTCGTGTAACAGATGGCCGACGGGGCATCGAGTTGCCCTCTCTTGCAGGCGTCCTCGCAGGGGCGCACGCATATGCGGCCGCACGCGGAGGCGAATGGCATCCGTTCCCGTACGAGGGACAGGGCTTCGTTGAATTTGCCGATCCCCGTGAGGGTCATGTACCCCTGAACATTCACACCGGCGGGACAAGCTGCCTGGCAAGGAGGCATCCCCGCGCGCCAGATCGAAAAGGTATTGGGTATGGCTTGAGGAAACGGCCTGCTGATGGGATGGCGGGTGGTCATGCCCAATTCGAAGGGGCTGGAGATGTCGATGGGGCATACTTCCTGGCAATCGCCGCATCCCGTGCACTTCTCAAGGCTCACATAACGGGGGCGCTGCAACACCCGGACGTTGAAATTCCCGACAAATCCGCTTACGTCCAGTACTTCCGATTTGGTGAGGATTTCGATGTTGGGGTGACGACCCACCTCGCTGGTCTTGGGCGTGAGAATGCATCCGGAGCAGTCCAGCGTGGGAAAGGTCTTGTCGAACTGCGCCATCTTGCCGCCGATGATCTCCTGTTTCTCCACCAGATAGACCTGATAGCCCGCTTTGGCGATCTTGAGCGCCGCGGTGATGCCGGCAATGCCCGCGCCCAGCACAAGGGCCTTGGGATTGACTGACGTTTTGGAGCTTTTGAGAGGCTCGTGATGCACAACTCTAGCTACGCCGCCTCTGATCAGGTCCTTGGCCTTCTGCGTGTTCGATTCCACGTCGCCGTAAACCCAGGAGCAATGCTCCCGGATGTTGACCATCTCGAAGAGAAACTGATTCAGACCCGCGGAGGAGCAGGCATTGCGGAAAGTGGGCTCGTGCATTTTGGGGGAGCAGGAGGCCTCGACCACGCAGTCCAGCCCCAATTCCTTGATGTCGTCACGGATCAGCTTCTGACCCGGCTCCGAGCACATGTACTTGTAATCCCGGCAGACCGCGACCTGATCCAGCTCGGACCCCAACTCGTCCGCTATCTTGTGGCAATCGACGGTGCCGCCGATATTGGTCCCGCAGTGGCAGATGTACACCCCTACCTTTTTCATCCTGAAAACCCTTTTCTTTTCAGCATCGCCAGAGGATCGACAATGTGATGCTGAAGTCCCAGCTCGCTTGGTGAACGGCCGAAGCTCAGTCCCATGAGCTGGGTGAAATAGACTATGGGAACCTGATAATTCTTCCCGTACATTGTCGAGATCTCGCCCTGACGCATATCGAGATTTGCCTGGCAGAGCTGACAGACGACCACTATTGCATCGGCCTCCCGCCATGCTGCCTCTCGGACAATGCGACCGCTGAGGCGACAAACCGTCTCGGTCTTGCTCAAGGAGAGACCGGCACCGCAGCACTCGGTCTTGAAGTCCCAGTCAACAACCTCGGCACCCAGGGCAGCGAGAAGCTCGTCCAAGGAGACGGGATTCTCCGGATCGTCGTACCGGGCCACTTCCGGTGGCCTGACGAGATAACAACCGTAATAAGGGACGACTCTCAAACCCTTGAGGGGCTTTTTCACCTGTTTGGTAACCTCGTTGAGGCCCACCCGGTCCCTGATGAATCCGAGGAGGTTGTGGATATTGGTCGTCCCGTCCAGCTTGGCTTCAATGGTCTGCTCGACCCTCTCTCTGAGTCGGCCGTCCCGAGCGATGTCTTCCTGAGCCCCTCGAAGACGTCTGAAACAGAAAGGGCAGGGAGCCACGAGATCCGACAGGCTCTGCTCCTGCGCCAGCACGATGTTGTGGGCAGCGAGGGATACGGAGAGAAGTCCGTTCATTTTGAGCGCGGGGGAAGAGCCGCAGCAGGACCAACGGGGTACATCCTCCAATTCAACCCCGAGGCTGCGGCACACTTCATGAGTCGAACGGTCGTACGATCGGGCGGTACCTTCAAGCGAGCATCCGGGGTAGTAGCTTACTTTCATTGACTATTCTCCGTCACCGGATCGTTCTGCCCGCTCGAAGATACGAGCAATTCTCTCGTCCTTTTTCCAGTCCATAACAATCTCCAACGGAGACACTGCGCCGTTGCGCATGAGCGTCAGCCCTTTGTCCATGTCCTTGAAAGGTTGTCCGCTCAACAGATTGAAGAGCGCGACGGTCCGCAGCTCCTTCACCCGGCCGTACTTTTTCACCGATTTGAGAAAGAGATCTTCGAATCGGTGAATGTCCGGCTCCGACGGCTTGATTCCCCGTTTGTGAGCCTCTTCGCACAGGGCCGTGGCGACCTCGTAGGTGTTGATATCAACCGGGCATCGGGTGACGCACGATCCGCAGCTCACGCAGTACCACCAGGTCGGGTCGTTGAGCGCGGCTTCCGTCATCCCCAGGAGAATCTCCGCGATCAACCGCCGGGGTCCTCCCACGTTTTCAGAAGCTATCGGGCAGCTCCCCGTGCATTTGCCGCATTGGAGGCATGCGAGGAGGTTTTGGCCGCTTCGCTCCATGATGCGGTTCAAGAAATCTCTTTCCGCAGGTTTTCCGCTGAGTGTGAACATCCCCTGTTCCTATGGGAGTGAAAAGGATTGGGCGACCCTCAAGGCTTCACGTTCCCTTTTGTCCTGGACCACCATCCGACGTGTTCCGAAGGCAAGGGCTCCCGTCGGGCACTTCAGAGCGCATGATGGCCAAAGCCCTTTGTCCACTCGATTACGGCATCCATCGCACTTGGCAATCTTCCCCGTGGCGGTGTTTAGGGTGGGAATCCCGTATGGACAAGCGACCGCGCACGTTTGGCAGCCGATGCACAATTCAGGATCGGAAAAGACTATGCCGTCCTCCCTTTTCTGCATGGCCCCGGTCGGGCATGCCGCGACGCATGCGGGTCGCTCGCAGTGAAAACAGGTGGTCGGCAGATACGACATGGAGAGGTGGTCTCCCCGCTCGAATGGACCCAATTGAATGACCTTGACCGTCCGGGGCCCTGCAGGGAGGTCGTGCTCAAGCTTGCACGCCACCTGGCAACTGAAGCAGCCGATGCAGAGGGATGCGTCCACCAACAACGCGTTTGCGCGCACACTTTTTGCCTTTGCATCGTTCATTGCAGCAACTCCCTCAAGAGATCGAGCGCCTCTCCCCGGGTCTGGTCCTTCTTACGGACCAGCGCTCGACGCTGACTTCGCCTTCGACGGGCCCAGATCATCCATTCGGGAACCGCACGACTCAGTTTCGCCCGGCCTTCCAGCATGTGACGAGGGCCTTCAACGATAATTTCCTCACCGTTCTCGATCCCCAGAGCCTTCGCAGTGAGCGGATGAATTTGCACGGTCGCATCGTCCTCCAACTCGGCCGTCCACGGCCACCAATTGCTTGCATCCCTGGACCGCGACACCACTGGGCCCGCCTGGAACGCGAGGGGGAGATCGTTCCCATCTTCCTCCGCATCAGGAACCTGAGGGAAAACCGCACCGGATTCCCTCCGAGCCGAATCGCTCACCGGCCGGCGGCCGGTGCAGCGGACGGGTTTTCCTTCAGGATATGGCCAAGCTATGAACTTCCCCTCTCGGCCGGACTCCTCCAGAAGATCTACGGAACAGGCTGCCGTCTGCGGGCTTCTCTTCAGGAGCCAATCGGAGAAGGAGCGCAGGTCCGCCCGCCCGTCCTCCCGCTTCCAGGGGAAGTAGCTCTCCCATCCGAAGCGCTCGGCCAGGCCCATCCAGAAATCCAGGCCGGTCCGGCAATCAGGTGTGGGCTCAACGATTCTGCTCCCCCATTCCATTCCTCTATCGTTGGTGAAGACCAGCTCGTCTCTCTCGGCCCAGAAGGTCGCAGGAAAAAGCATGTTTGAGAGCTGCACGGTTTCATTGGGAAAGGCTGCGAAGGAGACCACCAGATCCATGTCGGCCGCGGTATCGCGAAACGGCGACATGAAATCGATGAGACAATTTCCCGATCCGATGAGGGCTTTGATGGGAGGTCGCGGAGCTTCCCGATGGGCTTGCATGATCTTCATGGCCAAAGCCCGATGATCGCCGTATATCCAGCTCAAGACCGCCTCTTCAGCCTCTTCGATATCCCCCATGACGTCGAATTGAGGTCTACCCGAATCGAGCGGGTACCATCCCCCAGCTTCGTCTTCCGGCTTCCCCAGGGCCGCGGCCATGGCGGGCCAAACCCCATAATTGGGCAGGTAAGCCAACCTTTTGCCGGTAACGATCGTCACCGGGCCGCCGGAGGCGATCATTCGAGCGACCTCCATGAGCCTGTCCGGCGACAAGCCCGTGGCCGCGGAGGCAGCCTCGACCGTCATCTTTTCCAGGGACTCCCGCTGGGGTAACGATTCGGCCAGTGCTCTCTCTCGGGCTGTTTCCGGCAGGAGGTCAGATTCCAGGGTGAGCTTCATCAGGGCCAGGCCCAGCACGTTACCGCTCCGCGGCTTGAGGTTCACCGGCAAATCGGCTTTGGACATTGTCCGGGTGAAGCGACTGTCCGCAACTACCAGGTGGGTCCCGCGAAACTGAGCGTCGAGGGCCCGGCCGAACGCGACGGGATGGCTTGACGCGAGATCGGCATCGACGAGGAGAAGAGTCCGGCTTTCAGGCCATGACGTGCAGGGAAGATCCGGCGAGCCGGCCCCGGTAGCCCGAAGGATTCCCTCGGGCTCGTCCCAGGGGTGGAACACGAAAGATGTACCCCAGAGTCGGGCAAACCGTTTCGCAGGGTAGGCAAAGTCCGGCCCTGCTTCCGGGTCGCAGCCGATGACGAGGGACTCCGCGCCGCTCTGGTCCCTGACCTTACGGAGACGTTCCGCAAGCAGATCAAGAGCCGAGTCCCAGTCGTCGAGCGCCTTGAACGGATCGTTTCGAGACGACCTCAGTGCGGGCTGCACAATGCGTCGGGAGTCTCCGATCCCCTGAACGAAGGCCATGCCCTTCGCGCACAACCGTCCCCGGCTGACGGGGTGGTTTTCCCGCCCCTGAACGTCCACGATTGTCCCGCCGTCCACGCAAGCGGTCAAACCGCAGGCCACCGTGCACTCCCGACACACGGTATCGACCGTTCGGTCGTGGTCCTTACTCGTCCCTCCGAATCGTTTGAGAGGTCTATATTCTTCCATAAGCACTTCCATGACTGAGAAGCCGCGACGAAAAGATGATTGCGTTCCCGTTGTTTCGTGGCGACGCCCTTTCTCCCAAGTCGGGAGACGGCGTCAAGCAGAGTTGCAATGCCCATGCCACCCCGGAGCGTCCATCCAATGACCTTCCGACTCCGCATCTCCGGACGCGGTGCGCACCTTCGGGCTTCGGTCCGATGGCCGCCTTTCAATGGACTCCTGGGAAGCAAGGCCCCATCCCCGCTGCACTTCCCCAAAGCCAACGGCTTAAACTTACTTGCTAAATCCCCCAGTGGGGCCGGGTGGGGCAAAAGAGGGTACGCCGGAGTCCGGAGACCTTTGGGACGAAAGAGGTATTATTGCAAAGGCATAAGAGAGTCGGGGATGAAGCGGATGCAGCGGAGCAGTCCCACCGGGGGAAGGCGTCACCGCATTGATACCATGCATTGCTAAATGTCCGATTTCATAGGTTCGGTCGCGAATTTTACCCCTGGCGGCTCTGCCCAGGTATTGGTTCATTATCGAACCCTCTCTCCGTCATTCCTGCGAAAGCAGGAATCCAGGGTCTTTCCGACCACTCTGGGCCCCGGCTTTCGCTCGGGGCGACGACGTGGGACCATTCGGGATCATCCTGAGATCAATTGCCTTGGTGCACCGTATTTCCGTCAGGAGTACTACGGCATGTGGCCGGCGGTGTCGTGGCAAGGGCAGATCGGTTCGTCAGAGGAGCACGGGAGGATGCCGATCGTCGACGCAGCATGAAGTGGAGCAGGGTCTGCGAGCCCTCATGGCGTGGATATTGCATATTTGCGCACGGAGGTACCTCGCGAAAAAGTCTATAAACCGACAGGAATCATATCCGCTGTCGCTTGCTTGGCACTCCCATATGTGCCGGCAATGCGGTTTTTCACCGGAAGGGAAGCATTTGAACTGAGCTAGCTCTGGACGGGACGGTCTCAGGAGGGCCCATTGGATCACATCGTGGACGGATTCAACCGGAGAATTGATTATCTCAGAGTCTCCATTACCGATCGATGCAATCTTCGCTGCATGTACTGCATGCCTCCGTCCGGCATGAAGATCGGGACACACGATGAAATCCTTTCTTACGAGGAAATTCTCAGGATTGTCCGTGCAGCAGCGGCAATGGGAGTGACAAAGGTCCGCATTACCGGAGGAGAGCCTCTTCTCAGACGAAATCTCCTCAACCTCATTGGGGAAATCCGGGCCGTTCCGGGAATCGCCGACTTGGGTCTCACCACCAATGGGGTTTTGTTGAAGACCATGGCCGGTGCCCTCTGGGAAGCCGGACTTCGGAGAATCAACGTGAGCCTCGACACTCTCAACTCTCTCAAATTCAGAAAGATCACGGGACGAGACCATCACCGGGACGTCCTGGAAGGAATCGCCCGAGCTGAAGAATTGGGGTTTTCCCCGATAAAGCTCAACACGGTGGTTATGAAAGGGGTGAACGACGACGAGCTCGTGCATTTTGCCCGAATGGCCGTCAATCGACCCTATGCCGTGCGATTCATCGAATATATGCCGGTGGGGGGTTCGTTGCCGTGGGATCGTTCCAAGTTCGTGGCCGCTACCGAGATCAAAGAGCAATTGGAGGCCGTCGGCCCTCTTGTCCCGGTGCCTCGCGCACGATTCGACGGGCCGTCGGAGCGTTTTCGCTTTCAGCACGGCAAGGGAGAGATCGGCCTCATCGGTGCCGTCAGTAAGCATTTCTGCCACACGTGCAACCGGCTGCGTCTCACCTCCGACGGGAAGCTGCGTCCCTGTCTCCTGTCGGATGACGAGGTTGACGTCAGGACCGCTCTCCGAGAAGGCTGTTCCGATGAGGAGATCCGACGATTGATATGCGGTGCCGTTGCAAGGAAAACGGAAAGACGTCGGCCGGCAACAGGAGGCATTCAACAGAGCGGACGAAGCATGTCGTGCATCGGCGGCTGATTTGAAGGGGCTTCCGGGGGATGAACGGAACTACCAATTTGACATTGCGAGCGAAGCGAAGCAATCCCGTTGATATGACCCGGCAAAACGAGAGATGGCTTCGTCGCTGCGCTCCTAGCAATGACAGCCTGCCGAGCGGAAGTGAATGGATACACCAGAGGCACAAAAGTCGGCAAGAAGACCTGAAGCAAGGCACGCAATGTGCCCCGGCAACCAAGACGAGTGAGGCCACATGACATCGAGCGAATCTTATGTCGGATTTCCCGCGCTCCGCGAGCCCGACGCCCTCGTGGATGCCCTGGTCCACGATCCACCGGAGGTCCGGTGGCGGGTGGTCAGAGAACTTTTTCGCATCGGAGACCCCAAGGCCGGCGAGGAGCTTATTGAGAAACTCCGACCCCACCTGTTTCAGGAGCAGGATTTCCGCATAAAGTACCGGATCATGATGGCTCTCCAGGCCCTCCACAGCTCTACTCAGGCGTCGGGGTTCACCCTGGTGCGGGGCAAGGGAGCTTTCAGGGATTCCGAGATCGGGCACGGCGGCTCCGGAGAGGATACCCCGGAGCACCTGGAGACCGGTCAGGATTTCTTTCCTGTGGTCGATTTTCACGTCCATCCCAAGATGCCGGACCTGCGCTTCTTCGCGGATATGAAGACAGCGGGAGTTACCCATGCGGTGATCTTGGCCACCGACACGGACCCTTCCGACGTCGATCGTCCTGAGGTCAGGGAAAGGCTGCAGCGGGACTATGCCCCTTCGCCGCAGGCCAATCACGTCCCATTCGACAAGATACTGACCCAGATTAAATCCAGCCTCTATTCACAGACCCATGTGACCAATACGGACGTTGCCGACTGGGTCGCCGACTATCCGGACATTCTCATTGGCTTCGGGTCGGTCAATCTCTCCAAAGACCGTGAATATGTCGAGGCAAAGCTGGATGAGATAGAGGCTCTCAATCTGCGGGGGATCAAGCTGCTGCCGTACTCGCAATTCTTCGATCCTTCAGAGAACGAAAACGTTGACCTTCTCTTTGATTACTGCCGCAGGACGGGGTCCATAGTGCTCTCCCATACCGGATGCGGTGCCGGCCCCTTTGAGATCCTCGAGCTGAGCAGGAGCGCCCGACCCGAGCTTTGGGAGCCCATAGTCAAAAAATATCCGGATGTCCCGTTGGTACTGGCCCATTTTGGCTCGTACAGCTCGTACATTCCCGGGATATGGCTGCAGGAAGCGGCACAGTTGGGAAAAAAATACCGCAACGTCTATGCGGATCTCGCTGCCGTGGACTGGTTGCTCGACCGAGAGATGGTGGTAAACGAAATTCGTAAGACCATAACATTCGACCGCATCCTCTTCGGGACCGATTATCCGCTCCCTCTGACTGCAGGTGTAAGTCTGGCTTATCTGGTGAGCGGACTCAAAGCAAACAGCCTGCTCAACGAAAGGGAAAAGCGTAAGGTCCTTGGAGAAAACGCGGCACGGTTGTTGAGAATCGGATAGCGGTGTCGTATCGTTCTCTCAAAGGAGCGTGAACAGTGAACCGCGAACCGAACATCAAAAAACTCTTGGAAGAGGTGGCGGCTCTGCCCGAGCATAGCGTCGATCTTGCCCGTTCCGCTCTCATCGTTGCCCTGTCGGAGTATTCGGATTTGAATGAGTCGGCATACCTTCGGCGGTTCGACGACCTGGCGGCACGACTGCGAACCTCACTGGAAGGCGTGACAAGCCCGGAAGGGAAGATTGATGCGATTAACTCCCTCCTGTTCAAGGAGGAGGGATTCCGTGGCAACGCGGACGATTACTACGATCCTCGGAACAGTTTTCTCAACGAAGTCCTCGACAGAAGGATCGGTATCCCCATAACCATCTCCATCGTTTACATGGAGGTGGGCCGGAGGGCGGGAGTGCCGTTTTACGGTATCGGCCTTCCGGGGCATTTCATCGTGGGCCTCCCCAACGGAAACGACCGGATCTTCATAGATCCGTTCCACGGGGGGAAAATACTCACGGAAGATGACTGCAGGGAGCTTTCCCAGGCGTACTGGACGGCATCACGGCCTTTCGATCGTCGCTTTCTCAATCCGGTATGGCCGAAACAGATTCTCGTCAGGCTCATGAGGAATCTCAAAGGGATCTACTGGCAAACCGAATCTCAAGACAAGGCGTGGCAAATGATCGAGTGGATACTGATCCTCGATCCCGATTCCATTGCCGAGCTGCGCGAGCGGGGGCTCCTGCGGGAGGCCGTCGGCGACCCTTCCGGAGCGGTGGCCGACTTCACGCGATATCTCCAGCTTGCTCCGGAAGTTGATGACTCCGAAGCGGTCAGGCAACGAATCGAAACCCTCAAGACCGAGAAGACAGTGATTCATTGAAGGTAATGCCGGGGACCGGCGGGGGCTGTTGTGGAGCCCTCGCACCGTGAAAGGGTGCTCAGAATGACGGAAGAGATAGACCTTCTTCAAATCGATAGGGCGAGTCCCATCATTGCCGTGGCCGTTGAGCTGGGGATCAAAGTGCAGGGAGGCGTAGCTGTCTGCTTCAACAGGCAGGCCCACGAAGCGGATGGGGAAAAACCCACCCTCTTCTTCAATCCTGCCAAGAACACCTTTTCGTGTAAGACCTGTCCCGATGTGGGCGGTTCGGTGGTCGATCTCGTCTGCCAGTACAGGGCCTGGGATCGCGAGCGGGCTTTGGAATGGCTGGCTCATCGAGCAGAGTTCGACCGACTGACCCACGGTCTCTATCATGGGAAGGGGCGGAAAAAGTGACGTCCATTGGGCCGGAAACGGCCGTGAGTGAATTGGGGAAAGACTCATGAGTGGTGGAGAAAAGACCGATGCCGGGCTTCCCGATCGAAGAGAGGTCGTGGAGGAGATCGTGCGGGAGGCCGAGGAGTGCTCCCCGCCCGATTCAGACGAGCCAAGCGAAGACCTGGAGCACAAATACAAAGAATCGGAGAAGAAGAGACTCCTCCTGGCCGAGGCTCTTCATTCGTCAAGGATGGAGCTGCGCAGCCTCATGCCCCGGAACGATCGAGAGGGCGATCGAGCCCTCCCTTACGGAGTCTTTGTGCAGCCGGGAAGGGAGAGCGGCACTGCTATCATCAGGCACCACGGCAGGCTCTATGAGGCACGCTTCGTGGACTGCGAGGAAGAGTGTGAGCCTGAGCCCAAGGCAGTGAAGGGGACCTTTCATGCCATTCGACAGCGAGCGGAAAAGATACGGCGCTCCAGAGGCTTCCGAAAGGGAGAGTGCCTCCTGCTAAACAATGATCTGCAGATCATGGAGAGCCGTGGATTCGACCTCGTCTGCGGAAATCTCGCAACCGTGGAGCAGATTCTCAGTGACGAAAAGCTCCTCGTAAAGACCGTAGGGGACGAATGCATCGTCGTGACGCGGGCGGAGCCGTTGGCTTCGGTGCGGATACTTGAGGGAGACAAGATCGAGTGCGATCCCGAGGCCCTCTTCGCATACCGCCTGTTGCCGCGCAGCGACGTGGATCGCCTCGCCCTGGAGAAGGTTCCGGACATCAGTTATCAGGAGATCGGCGGACTGGACGAGGCCGTACAACTCATGAGAGATGCTATCGAGCTACCCCATCTCTATCCCGATTACTTTCATGAGCATCACCTGGTTCCTCCCAAAGGGATCCTCCTGTACGGGCCGCCGGGGTGTGGAAAGACGCTCCTCGCAAAGGCCGTGGCCAACAGCATGGCCAAACGTGCGGAGGAAGAGACCGGTGAGAAGATTCAGAGCTTCTTTCTCAACGTGAAAGGACCGGAGCTCCTCAACAAGTACGTGGGGGAGACCGAGCGCGCGATACGCGACCTCTTCGCCAGGGCCCGAACCCAGGCGAGCGAGCGGACGCCGGTCATCATCTTCTTCGACGAGATGGATTCCATGTTTCGTGTTCGAGGTTCCGGCATATCGTCGGACATGGAGGCCACCATCGTCCCTCAATTTCTGGCGGAGCTGGACGGCCTGGAAGCGTTGCAGAACGTGGTGGTCATCGGCGCGACCAACCGAGAGGATCTCATCGATCCGGCAATTTTGAGACCGGGGCGACTCGACCGCAAGATTCGGATACCCCGGCCCGACAAGAAAGCGGCCAAGGAGATCTTTTCCAAGTACCTTACCCCCGACCTGCCGTTCGATGCTGCGATCGTGGAGAAATTCAATTCCCCGGAGGCGGCTGCCGCATGGATGGCGGATCAAATCGTGGAGGATCTGTACAGCCTTCAGCCGGAAAACGAGCTTCTCGAAGTGACGTACGCGGACGGGACTCGCATGGTCCTTTACCTGAAGGATTTCGTCAGCGGTGCCATCATCGAGCACATTGTCAACAGGGCCAAATTGTACGCGGTGAAAGACCTCATTGAGACAGGAAAGAAAGGGATCTCCCTCGAGCATCTCTTTATGGCGCTTCGGCGAGAGTACGAAGAAAACGAAGAACTGCCAAGCAACACGAACCCAGCGGAATGGTTCAGAATTATCGGAAAGGGTGGGGAGCGGGTGGTACGATTGCGCTCCCTGTTCCGCCGGTCCCAGGTCCAGAGCCCGGCCGAGGAGAAGCCCACAGAGATTGTCGAGCTTTAGGATGATTGTCCGACAGGATAAGCGCTGCAGGGAAAAGGTATGAGCATCCCCAAAGTCGTAGGAATCGAGCAGGAGTACGCGATCAACATGAAGGGCATCGACGGCATGTCGCCCTTCCAGGCCTCCTGTCTCCTCGTAAACTCCTACGCCCGAAAGATCGGGATTCGGGAACCGAGAGCTCGCATGCTCTGGGATTACGGTCACGAGACGCCTTATCGAGATATCCGGGGCGATCTCTTCGGGAAAAAAGCCGGCCAGGAGATCGTGGCGGAAGAAGAGAACCTCAAGATCAATGCCGCGCTTCCCAACGGCGCAAGATTCTACACGGACCACGCTCATCCGGAATACTCAACCCCCGAGTGCTTGAGTGCCCGGGACGTCGTTGCATGCGACAAAGCCGGCGAGATAATCCTCCGGGAGTCGATGGCCGCGGGCCGTGAGGTACTCCCCTCCCTGGAAATCACCATTCTCAAAAACAACGTGGACTACCAGGGGCACAGCTACGGCTGCCACGAAAACTATCTGATGGATGCCGCGGTTCATGAAGAGTGTTTCGTCCGCAACCCGCAGAAGGCCCTTCAATGCCTCGTTCCCTTTCTCGTGACGCGGCAGATCTTTGCGGGAGCGGGCAAGGTCGGCGGCGAAAGCTCCGAAACGCGTGACGCCCGTTTTCAATTGTCTCAGCGGGCCGATTTCATGGAGGCGGTTTTCGGGCTGGAGACCATGTACGCCCGACCCATCGTCAATACCAGGCAGGAGCATCACGCGGACCCCGCCCGATTCAGGAGGCTGCACCTGATTCTGGGCGACGCCAACATGAACGAGTTTGCATCGGTCCTGAAAATAGGGGCCACGCAGTTGGTTCTGCAGATGGTGGAAGACGGGTTCGGGGAAGAGGACCTCACCCTGGCCGATCCGGTGAAGGGAATCAAGCTCGTATCCGCGAAATTCAACACTCCCCTGGAATTGGCCGACGGGAGGCGACTTACTCCCTTGGCCATCCAACGCAAATTCCTGGAGCGGGCCCGGCAGTTTCGAGGGCAAGAGCAAGGAGCAGTGGTCCCTGATGCCGATCTCATCATCGACTGGTGGGAGGATGCTCTTTCCGGGCTGGAGCAATTGAAGCTCTCGGAAGACTTGAGCATAGAGGATGACCCCGCGCATCTCAGCACAAAGCTGGATTGGGCGGCCAAACTCTGGCTCTTCGGACGGTACCGCAAAGGTAATGCGCGAGGCTGGAATGTCGCGGACCTGAGGGTGCTGGACCTGCAATATCACAATATTTCGTCAGGCGAAGGGATCTTCGGGCGACTCAGCGATCAAGGTTTGACCGAGCGCATCCTGGACGAGGACCGGATTCAAGGTCTCGTCACAGGGCCTCCCGAGGACACGAGGGCCTATTTTCGGGGGAAGTGTATCGAAAGATTCCGTCACGAGATCTATACGGTTAATTGGGAGGCGGTGGGATTCGACCACGGGGAAGTCCGTCGTGTCGTGCCGCTCCTTGACCCGCTACGCGGCACGCGTCAAGAATTTGAGGAGAAGATGGATCGGGCTCGACATTCCCGGGAGCTGCTGGCTATGATACACCCGGCCGGGTGAGACAACACGCCTGGTACCGATCCGTCGAGGAGGAGAACAATGGCTGACAGCCAATTCATGCATAAGAGCAAAAAGAAGAAGCCCAAGAAGGACGACGAAACAACCGACGCCCCTGCAGTGGCCTCGGTTCCCGCGGACAGGGCGCAGAAGCTCAAAGAGCTCGACGAGTTTATCGACGGTGTTCTTTCCAAGGCCGGTCAGGAATTTCTCGACGAATTCAAGCAGGTAGAAGGGGAGTAACATCCTTGGAGCGCAGGATCTTCGGCACGGAGAGCGAATACGGCCTGGCGTTCAGTTCCGGTACGCCGAGCGAAATTCAGGTGCTCGAAGGCGAATCCCTCCTCAAACGTATGAAGACATTGACGCCGTGGCTACTGACCTCCTTGAAGTCTTCCGAATATCCCTCAGCGGGTGAGTTCCTGGGAAACGGCGGGAGGTTCTACATAGACCGGGGAGGCCATCCCGAATATGCCACACCCGAGTGCTGCACGGTAAGCGATCTCGTGGCCCACGAAAAGGCCGGGGACCGGATCGTGCAGGAGTTGACCGAGGCGGCCGGAGCGCTCCTCGCACAGGAGGGAAGGCCCGGCAAGCTCGAAATCTTCAAGAACAATGTGGACTCTTTCGGGACGACGTACGGCGGTCACGAAAACTACCTCGTCAGTCCGAAGGTCACGGCGGACGTCGAGAGCCTCGTCCCCTTTCTCGTGACTCGCCAGATTTTTGCCGGAGCCGGCAAAGTGGGCCGCTGTGCGGGCGACGGGGACTGCTCGTACCAGTTGACACAGCGCGCGGATTTTATCGATCGCGTCTTCAGTGACCGAACTTCGCAGGTTAGAGGGATCATCAATCTCCGCAAACGCGAGATCCCGCATCCCGATCAAAACCGGCGCCTTCATCTCATCTTCGGCGATTCCAACATGTGCGAGTACGCCATAGCTCTCAAAATAGGGTGCACCGACTTGGTGCTGGCCCTTCTGGAAGAGGATGGTCTGGACGGCATGCCGGCAATCTCTTCCCCGGTCGATTCTCTCAAGGCGATCTCTCGTTCCCCTGGGGCCGGGATTACCCTGGAAGGTCGCAAGGGGACCTTCACGGCCCTCGACGTGCAGCACATGTACATGGAAAAGGCTCTGCAATTCTTCAGCAGTCGGACCGAGATCCCGGAACGGAGACACATGCTCGAACTGTGGGGCCACACCCTGAACGGACTGGAAAAGCTCAAACTTTCCGGCGAACCGTACCACCTGGAGGATGACCCTGAAGAGCTTAGACGAAGGCTGGACTGGGTCTTGAAGCTGTGGCTCGTCGACCGGGCTCGGAGCCGGAAGCGGCCCGACGCGGGCGATCGTGAAATGCAGGTGCTGGATCTCCGGTATCACGACCTGAGCCCCGTTACCGGTGTTCAAAAGAGGTGCGAATCGCTCGGTCTGGCGGATCGTCTCTGCGACGACGGCGCGGTAAGTGCGGCCGTGAAAGAGCCGCCGTGCGATACCAGGGCCTGGTTAAGAGGGACCGTCATAAAGAGTGCTGCCGGAAAAAACGTGGAGGTCCGGGTGGAAAATTGGGAGCAGGTCAAGATCTCCGCTTATCATGAGCGGAGCGGCGACTCTCAGCATCCGTTTTCCCGGCATCGTCGGATATCCAAGAGGGTTGAGCTCAAACTGGAAGACCCTTTCCTCGCCGATCGGGAATCACTCTTGGAGCGGGTGTCGTCCATCTTGGACATCTCGGACCCGCGGCAAATGCTCCCTATTGAGGAGTAGGGTAGAGAGAAGCAACAGATTCCAAGATGACCTCTCCTGATCCCAAGGCGTCACCCGGAGCGAACGCCGGAGTCCAGAGCGCTCGGAAGAGGCTGGATTCCTGCTTTCGCAGGAATGACGGGGAAAGCGCTTGATAATCAACGGACACATCGGCGGCGAGGTCAAAGTTGAAATGCGCGACCGAACTTATGAAACCGCATACCAAATCACTCCTTGGTTGACCGGAGCGCGGAGGGCCTGATGATACCACCGCAATCGTCCCCTGGTATGTGGGGGCTGCGTGAGCTCATTTGCTCGCAGTATCTTCTCCACGAGGCAGTCCATCGAGGTGCCGATTCCGGAACGGGATCGGCCGGGTCGCCGATGATTCCTCTCGTGCACACCCCTGCGGATGTTTACAAGCTGCTCCATCAGGGAGAATTCGGGGTCGGCCACAGCATTGGGGATGTGGAGCAATTCGGCCGTAATCTTGCCCGGGAGTTGATGTACGCCGATCCTAATTGCCAGGAGCCTTTGCTGGAACGGGTATCCGTGGACGGGTCAGTCTTCCGGGTCAATTTGGGACCGTACCGACGGCTTTTTCCGGGTGATGAGACCAATGCCTGCGTACTCCTCTTCCAGGTTTGTCTGGCCTCGGCAAGTGCGCCCCGGGGGAACGAGGTCAATTTCCTCGCTTTGCTGTCAACGTTCCAGGATCTCAATAACGATTACGAATTGGCAGCAGGAGAGGACATCCTTGCGTTCCCTCCCCGGGTTCTGGACCTGTTTCTCCAAGAAGTGACCGCCTTTGTGGAGCGCTTCGGCACCGTCCCTGTCCTCAGTCATTCCCCCGTGTACAAGCGTTTCAACGCTCCAGCCTACCGGGTGGTTGACCGGCCCGCTCTTGCGAATTCGGCGTTAGCCTTTCTTCTGGAAAAGAAGGATCAATGATGACTACCACGGATCGCCGACCGTGCACGAGAGCCGTGCTCTTGCAACCCCCACCAGGGGACCTCACCGGTCCGTATCCTGCTTTGCCCTATCTCAAGGCCGCTGCGGAACGGAAGGGACATCGTGTGAAGGTCTTCGACACGGGGATCGAGGCTTTTCATTTTCTCATTGAGCCGGAGCGGCTTTCCGATATGCTGGATCGAGCCCAAGCGATTCGGACCGACCTGGAGAACCGACCCTCCCTGACGCCCGACCAACAGGCCCGGTACAGCCGGATCGCCGGGGTACTGGCCGTGGGAACCACTCCCGGCCTCGTGCGGGAAGCGGTGGAATCATTCATGGAGAGCGGTGCTTTCAAGAACTATCGTCGGTACACGCGTTCCTGCGGGTGGCTGGATACCTTCTTCAGGCTCCTGTCCGCGGTCCACCATCCAACTACTGTGACGCCATCGGAATACCCGACGGCCCAGGAGACCAACTCTTTCAACGGCATTCTCGACCATTGCGACCCGGCTCTGAATCCGTACGTCCCTTATTACGAAGAAGTGCTGATCCCCGCTTTGGAACGATACGCCCCCTCAACCGTCGGCATATCCATGGAATTTGCCGCTCAATCGGTTCAGGCGCTGGTCTTGGGGCGCATGCTGAAAGAGCGATTTCCGGAAATTCACGTCACCATGGGCGGGGCTTACCTCTCCCAGTGGGTTCTCCTCATGGAACAGCCGCAGTTGACCGGGTTCTTTTCCTTCACCGATTCCGTGGTGTGCGGTGAGGGCGAAGAATCTTTCACCGGTCTTATGGACCGTATTGCTGCCCACGAGCCCTTGCACGGTCTTGCCAATCTGATCTTCCGTGACCGTGATACGAACGACATCGGCAGGTTCGACCGACTGGAATATCCCGACGTGGCCGATCTGCCTCCACCCGATTTTTCCGATCTCGATCTCGGGGCCTACCTGATCCCCAAACCGGTTATTCCGTATG
>JBGSJS010000138.1:0-2195 GCA_041741735.1 Desulfomonilaceae bacterium
TGCTCTTTAGCACATATTGGAAGAAGTCGCTCGATCCCTGCCTCGCGAGATCGCGCGCTTATCGCTCCGTCCCGTCTAACTTGAAGACCAAGAACCGTTGATCGTGGCACGATTCTGTATGCTTTGGGAGTTGTGCGACAGCCTCCTAGGCATCGTTCCACCTGCCACTGCGCAGCGCAGGACGTTCTTTTCGCAATTTTTTCGCCAGCTCGCTGAAGTCCAATCCATCCTTCAGCCATGAAATCAAAGCTTCTCCGTCGCTTCCCGACATGGAGGGATGCTCGTAACCGGTCTGAGTCTCAGCGTAGTGAATGCCGATGGTGTTCATGTACTCTCGCACGAGACGGAGCGCATCTTCAATCATTTGGCGGGACACGCCTGGCAGGGGCTCTGTGTCGAGTTCTAGGGCGGTGTTAAGATCGAAGTGGGCGAGGCGCTTGTTTCTGCGATGACGAAATACTTTGCATTTGTCGTGAAGGTCATCAAGTATTTTGCGGAGTTGAGATGACAGCTCGTAATTTCCAAGAGCTTCCACTCTCTTCTGTATTTGTTCAAATGAGAGGTTCTCATATCTCCCGGTCCGGGCTGAATCGGTCAGCTTGCTCAACGTCACCTGGACCTCATCTACGAGAACGCCGTGAATGACGATAAAAAAGACTGGAGCGCATTCGTTCAACAGGTCTATCCGCTTCTCATTGTGTGCAAATATCTGGCGGTAAAGTTTCCACCGGGCGTGCAGCCACATGATTTCGGTCTTCAGCTTTTCGAAAATATCTCCTATGGACTCAGGGACTTCTTTCACGGCCTGTTTCCTCTTTTCTTTCAGTCACCGTCCTTACCACGTACGGCTTCAATTGATCGGCAGGCTTAGATCCAGTGACCGCGCCGAGGAGCGCTGAGGATCAATCTAGTGACGAGATTGGCGCGAGGTGATCCACCCCCGCAACGGTCCCTTGAAACGGAGCCTAACAGGCATGCCGCCCAGCTTCAGGTCCGTCTGCCCCTTTCTTGAAAGCTCGGCACCGCTTCTTGACCACTTCCCTCGGCAAGGATACCATTCAGCGCTTTCAAACTCCAGATGCGTCATGAATTTCATTGATTCTCAGGGGGGCATTCCCATGACCGAAGCTGAACTTGTGGCTCAAATAGCAAAGCAGACCGATCTAACCCAAAAGACGACCGAAGCGGCTCTTGAATCCATTATTGGAGCCATCCACGATTCTCTGAAGAAGGCCGGAGAGATCAGGATCGACGGTCTCGGAACCTTTAAGGTGACGGAAAGGAAGGCAAGGACGGGCGTCAATCCTCGGACCAAGGAGGTCTTTGGTCCCTTTATTCTTGACCATCCATTCCTGTATCGATATAGAGGATGGAAACCGTAGATGGGCACGGGATGACGACAAGAACCTCCCTGAGGAGCAAGAAATGCCGGCAAAGAAATCCAGAGGTAAGAGAGTCTATCAGCTCAAAGTAACGCTCCGGGACATCCGACCGCCTATTTGGAGAAGAATTCAGGTCACCAGCGATGTTACCCTCTTCGATCTTCACAGGATTCTCCAGACCGTGATGGGCTGGACCAACAGCCATCTCCACGAGTTTGACGTGTTTGGAGACCCTTACGGTGATCCGGGGGTCATGGAAGGAGAGGTGCTGGACGAACGAAAAGCCACCCTGGGGAAGTTGATTACCAGCGAAAAGGAGAAGTTCCACTACCTGTACGACTTCGGTGATTCATGGGAGCATGAAATCCTCGTTGAGAAGATTCTGCCCCTTGAGTCGGGGACCACGTATCCAATCTGTCTCAAGGGCAAGCGTGCTTGTCCCCCGGAGGACTGTGGAGGCGCACCGGGGTACGAGGAGCTCCTTGATACTCTCAAAGACCCGTCCCACCCTGACCATGAGGACATGTTCGACTGGTTGCCGGGTGACTTTGACTCGGAGAAGTTCGACGTAGAATCGGTGAACAAGAGACTCAGGGGGTCTCGGTGGTGAGTGGATTAACAACGAAGCGATCAACTTCACTGAGAGTTTGATACGGCCGGGGAGCGATTCCAAATAGGGCATCACCTTGGAGAACATGTACCGGTTCACCAAAGAAGACTGGCGGCCCATAGCATCCATAGCCATTAAGTCTGGAGAGAGTCACGAGAAGCGTCGAGATCTATTGATCCAAGTCGGTGACCTCCGGCTTTGCC
>JBGSJS010000139.1:0-40314 GCA_041741735.1 Desulfomonilaceae bacterium
ACGGTTCTTGGTCTTCAAGTTAGACGGGACGGAGCGATAAGCGCGCGATCTCGCGAGGCAGGGATCGAGCGACTTCTTCCAATATGTGCTAAAGAGCATGTCCGAGTAGCACGAGTGTTCTGTTCCGCGACAGGCTCCTAGGTTATGACGTTTAGGAGCTTTCACTCCTTTCATCCGCCAATTTAAGTACGAGACTTCGGCGACCGGACCTTCATTCACGCACTTTTCAACGGAAAGGCTAACCGAAAGCTAACTCGACCCGGCAGCGACCGATGATGTAGGCTCGCGCGAGCGATAATGGGGTACTCTTCGGCAGGACTTCGGCGTCAAGAACGGTTCGGTGACAGAAATGTCAAGGCCTTCCTGAAGCGGCAATTCACCCTCACGAAGCATACGAAGGAGAGCGGTCCATGAGCAAAGCACCCAATGATTTCTGGAGAGATGTCTATGAATCCAAGACCTATGTTATTCGCGGTCGTCTGTTTCGGAGAGGTTCGTTCGACATAATCGATTCCTTCGAGCGATCAGTTCTGTGTGTCAAGCCTCGTCGAATCCTGGGCAATGCGACAGGGATATTCGCAACCAAGGACGGAAATCCGGAACTCATGTATATTCAGGATATTTCGGGAGCAAAGGATGTTTACCTTAAGGAGCAAGCCACGTGCGAGTTCAGAGATAGCCTCACAAACGAATTGGTGGGGATGCTCCGAACCGAGGGGCTCGGTTCTGGAGACGCAGTGCAGTTGTATATCCTCGATCCACAAGGACTGACGATCGGGAGAGTAGAGGAGCGGGAATCTCCCGGTGGGAGATTTGGTGGGAAACCCATGGTCGATATCTACGTGGGCTCCATGAACTCTCGTCAGGTATTTGAGTTCAAAGTCAATATCGAGTCATTCGGATTCGAAATGCGAGCCGATTTCTCCATGGACGAACAAGGAGAGCTTGATCGAAGACTCGGATTGTCCCTTGCCGTGTTTTTCGCCGGAGTGGCGCGAACTCCCACCAGCGATTGATCGATCTTAAGAAGACGCTGTGCCCGGCATCATATGGAGGACTCATCGCAGCCGCACTTCCAGTGGACAGCCTGAACTCAGGAGTAGAAATGACCACTTACTCGTTTGTGCACAGTCCTGGATACGGGCAGTTCTATCTTCAGGACCCGGTTGAATACGACAACCTCGCCACGGCAGGCTTCACCAAAGCCGACGTTGACCGAAAGTTCCACGTGGGGAAGGGAATCGTCACTGTGTTTGTGATTAGTCAAGGCTCGGAGATCCCCATTATGGTGGAGAGCGTCCCCGCACAACCTTCGCTCAAAGATAGCGAGCAATGGGATTGGATCATCGAATGCTCCCTCGAATCTGGTTCCGGTTTCCTCGTGCTGGCGGGCTGTCCTGACGGCCCGGAATTCGGGAGGTTCGGGACAATATTTGTAACTCCAGGGTATTACGGAGTCCGTGTCCACTACGGTGGCCAAGATACGACGGATGAACAAGGGTGCTCAAAGGACTTTTACCGGATCCAAATCTGGCCGAGCGGGCCGATTCCAGGAGTGGTAGTCAAGGGCGCCTGAGCATGAACGGGGATGGGGCAACGGAATGCCTCACGTCAGTTACGGAAACGGATACGAGGACGGTGACGCGAAAGGAATGCGGCAAAGCTCTAAGAGAGTCGTTCTCGGGGGAGATGCAGACCCGCCTTCTTCGGTTCCTCCTGAGAAAAGGAAAAGGGTCAGGCTCAACTTATGGAGATTTGGGCCCGCCTAGTATCACCCCGTAACGAGTGCGAGCCAGACAGGAATCCGTTTCCATACGTTTGCGCAAACGATGGACCGTCTGAGATAAGTGGGTCAAATCTCGTCCCAATGGTCATCGCCGGCCTCGGGCGACGAACCGGCGATCTTCGTGCCAACAGCACGAGCGATCACAGCCCATTGAAATACAGATATGTCGAGCCTGAACCCTTTCTCTTCTGTGTTCGGCTCACGAGCGTGGTAGAGAAGAATGGTTGACGCAGCTGCGGAGGGTATAATACGTGAGAACAAGGAAAAGAGTAGCCTTCTTATCAACATGATGAAGGTCCTGCCCGTGTCGCGTGGGACTCCTGACGGAGACCTTCTAGGGTCAGCGGGCGACTTCTCTGCCCTTCAAGAGTGCCAAGAGAGTTTTCGTACGGCGCGATGGCCACGTAATTCCGAGTAAAACGATGCGTGATTATTCAAGACTCCACAAATTGGCAGTCGAGGCAAAAGAAGTTGTCAAGGATCTGTGGGCGGTAATCCTGTTGGTCATACTCCTATTGGGAGGCTGGTCTTGGGTAATAGACGCTGCGCTGCCGGTAGTTTTTTTAGTGATACCCGCCATGGTGGTCTTGTGTTGGGGCTTGTATGAGCTGTTATGTTGGATCTTGTTGTCCAAATACGGAGTCTCGACAACGGGTAAATGCACCAGAATGACAGAAGAGCCTGACGGTTCCGACGGCTATACACGCACGCTATACTATGAATTTCAAGCAAAAGATGCTGAGGGCACAATCAGAACCTATGCAGGCAATTCCTGGGTTCCCTTGCGATTGTTCAAAAAAATTGGTACAGGTTCTGACCTCAGGATACGGTATTGGTTGAAGTATCCAAAGCTTAACAAGATCGATGAGGACGATTACAGGGATTGGGGCTTCCGGTCCGTAGACGAGGGAGGAGGAGATTCCTATCCGGATACGGAAAAGAGCGCCTATGATTAGAGCAAGCACACTTAGGAGTATTTACCCACCCACCGGATGTGGGCCTGATGTGTCAATGTGCCCTACTCAATTCCCGGTGGACAGGAGGATGTGCCTTGGGAAGCAAGAAGAAAAGAAAGAAGTTTATCAAAGACTTGGGGAATCCACAGATTCTGACTCTCGACGAAGCGTTTGCTCTGAGAGACCAGACGCACGACCCTGAAGATTGGTCCTCCAGTCAAGATCCGGACGGCCGGGTGGTCGATGCGGTCTTGGACCGTATTGGATGTCGTTTCTCGGGCCCCCACAACATTGCGGCACTCAGCTACGGTGAGCGGCTGATCCTTGAAGTGACCGCTCTGATGGGTGAGGTTCTCAATGGTGGATTCCACCAGTACCTGTGGAATTCCTCCGGTGACTCAGCCCAACAGGTGAGATCCATGCTCAGGGACATCAGCGCAATACGGACCGCTGATATGCTGGAACGGATAAGCGGATGTTTTCCGGAAGGCCGCATCCCTGAGGAGAGGGAAGAGCGGTGGCGAATCATCGAGGAGCTCGAAACCGAGAATCCCGGCGTCGAACTGTTCGTGGAGGAAGACCAGGCTTTCTATCAGGGCGACGAGAACCTCTACCCGCTGTTGGTGGCATATATCCAGAATCACCGGGATGAATTCGTTGAGCCCGCAGACGACATTGTCCGAAAACTGAAACGTCAACAACGCATACGGGAACACCTTGGGGTCGAGGATGATCCGACAGCTCTGGAGGAGGCTGAAGAAGCTCTCCGAGTCATGGAAACGCTGGCTGACGAGATACAAACAGAGCTTCGGCAGGAACAACTCTCAATGATCCGAGAGCTCCTCGCCAAAGGTCAGAAAAAGGAAGCAATCAAGGCGTATCGTCTAGCTTTCGATTGCAGCCTGTCCGACGCCAAGGCTGCGGTAGAAGAGATGATGCAATCCCAATAGAAGGCGCTTCTGGTTGTATGGCTGTGAACACCGCCGAACAGTCTGGTCGGTAGAGGAGTCTGATGCATGGGCTATGAGTTGCACATTACTCGGCGCGAATTCCACGCCGATGACCATGGGCTCGAGATTTCTTCCGAAGAATGGCTCCGGGTTGTAGAGAAGGACGAAGAACTCGAGCTGGAGCCGGAGAACGGTCCCTATTTCGCCAAGTTCCTCGGAGATTGCAGTTACGGTCGGGAAATGGGGTGGTTCGATTGGAGCGACGGCTGCATCTCGACCAAGAATCCGGATGAGGCGATCCTTGCAAAAATGTTGAGGCTTGCTGAAGCCCTCGATGCGAAGGTTCAGGGCGATGAGGGAGAGATCTACGTCAAGCCTGATCTCGACTCGGGCTTCCGTGAGGCGAAGGCCTCTGCTCCTGAACCAAGCCTCTTCGACAGAGTCACGAGTTTCTTTCGAACCATACTGTATCCACCGCTCAATCGCGACGAACTCCCCTTCAAGGTTGGGGATCGGGTCCGAGATCCATGGGACAACGAGGGGCTCGTGATGGAGATCGATCGGCGTGCTGAAAAGGGACTTGGCCAGATCACGGTGCACTACGAGGATGGCCGAATACTGAGTGTTGCCATCGTGGCTCACGGCCTTGAGAAGGTGACAATAGACAAACCATAGAATGAGTACACCATTCGCTATATCGAGATTATTGCTTTCAGTGCTTTTTCTGTCTGGAGTGGTTGACGCGAAGGAAGGCACCATATATGTCCAAGAGAAAAGTCAAAGCCAAGGAATTTGCCAAGGATGTGGCCTCAGGCCTGCATCGAAATCTCTTGATGGCCAAGTATGACCTCTCACCGTCTCAGCTCGATGGGCTACTGGAGAAGCTGAAACAGGCAGGATTTCTGCCTGATATCAAGCCGTCTTCGCATTCATCGACTGATCCAAAACCAACGGATCCGGCGCGGGGCTGCCCCAAATGCGAATTACCGCTAGACGAAGGAATGTCCGAGTGTCCGCGGTGCGGACTGGTGATTTCCAAGTCGCTTTCCGATGCCTCTGCGCGGCAGGAGCTTACCGTTTCATCGCTGGGGGAGAGAACTTACGACGAATCAATGGCAATTACGCGGCATACACCTATGAAACACCAAGGTGCTGATTTTGCGTTCAGCATCAATGAAGGGCGAGAAATTCCGGAATGGATTCAGTGGATCATCGTTTCGGTAATCATGGTCTTGCTTGTATATTTTGCTCTAAAACCGGCACATCTGGAAACTTCCGGAAAAATGACTTCCATAGCAGAACAGATTCGACAGGGTTCTGTGGAGACAAAAAACCGTGCTATTGCAGAATTGGAACAAACCAAAGCAGTTGACGCGGCTTCAGTAACAAATCTATTGATAGACATTATTGATGACGAGACACCGGCAGACCTTTCTGCTGCAGCACAGTATCATGCCCGTAGGAGGCAACTGGCAGGAGGGTTTTCCGATTCCTATGTAGAAAAAGATGTGACTATCGGTGACTTAGCTGCTTCGGCGTTGAGGCGAGTCCGACAAAATATGATAATTGAATGCGTTGGAGACGGGCCCGGACATATATTGGCCGCAGTCCGCAAATCAATATTCGATAGACTGGTTCCACGATTGTGTTCGGCAAATGAAACCGTAAAATTGCGAATTATAGATGTATTGCAGGGAGATAGTGTTGGAATCCCGGCCAAAACGGTGGTGGAATGCTGTCTTGATGACAGCTCTCCGAAGGTACGGGCATTTTCGACAGCCCTCTTTATAACGTATGGACATGCCGATCGATCGAGGGCTATGATTGCCGTCCCTAAACTTATCGAATTAGTGGGCGATACAGAATACGGGGTCAGTAAACTGGCACAAACGGCCCTCAAGGCAATTAGCGGGCAAGATCTGGGTACAGACACTCAAGCATGGAAAGACTGGTTTTCGAAAAACAGTAAATAGACGAGTATTCTCGCGTGAGCGCAGAGGTTCTGAGGCCAGGGAGGCATCGAAAAACATGATCGGTAGGAGTCCGACTTAGGTGAACACCAACGCAGCCCCTGTTCTTATCGAATGCTCGCACGCTTGGATCAAACAGAGACAGGAGAAGGTTTCAATCGCGTAGCGACGCCAAGCTTCGGTCCCCCTACCTTGACCCTCCTCGTCTAACCAAGCTTCGGCGGCGTCCACACCTAACCCTTGGGTGATCTCTAGGGCCTTAGAAAGCCGACTGCACTCGTCAAGCAGCCTGATGGACGAACCGACCGTCCCTCCTGGGACAGGAAAACTATCGTCAGGTCGAAGCACGTCCTCGAAATCCATCGGCAGGTAGTAACCTTCACTATCACTGTGAACGATCAAGTGATCAAAAGTTCTGGTCTTCGGTTTCGGTCGAACACCAAACCAACCAAGAACTCCTCTCCTCTTTCCTGCCGCAAGCCAATAGTATTCGGTGAGAGTTTCGTCATTGAGAGCCGTTTCGTCTCCAGGGTCGGGCATCCTGCCTTTCAGATCCAAATGGGCAGCAATTCGTCGCAAGTAATGGAGCCCCGAATATCCGTACATGTCATGCGACCAGGATAGGCAATCCACCGGTTCCTCATGACTCGGAAGCCCGATCGACACAAGATATCTATTGAGTCCGTCAAATTCGGCACCGCACTCCGAATATTCTTCAGCTTGTTCCTCTTTCAGATAGGCCAGCGCTCCGACCAATAGCGACAGTCCCATTGGGTCACCTCCGGGTTTCCGAAAAAAAACCACTGCATGCCTTTCACTCTCCGGCGCCGGACCTCAACGCCGAGCCGCCAAACGTCGCCTCATGCCGTAGTCCTTATGAGCCTTCAGCGGCGAAAACGGCTGAAACTGATCTCCGGCTCTTTCTGTCCGGCGAGCTGAGATTCTTCGACCTGTCCTCCCGGCTAAGCGTCTGTCCCAAAATAATCGTTGCAATTTGACTTCGCGTTTACTATGGATTGGGGGCATGGACTCGCGAGATGATATCACAAAGAGATTTGAACTACTAGCGCGTTTTCTAGATGAACGCGAAATAAGATTGATCGTCGCTGCTGAGGCTGAGTCTATGGGCCGCGGTGGGGTTTCTGTGGTTGCGAAGTCAACGGGGGTGTCTCGGCGTAGGATTTCCGAAGGGCGGAGGGAGTTGAGCCAGGGTGGTCTGGATAGTTCCAGAGTCCGCAAAAGCGGGGCCGGCCGTAAGAAGAAGATCCAGAAAGATGCCACACTGGAAGCAGATTTGGAACTCTTGCTGGAGCCATGCACCCGCGGCGACCCCGGATCACCCCATTGCGGTGGACAAGTAAAAGCTTGCGAAACCTGGCACGAGAGCTTACGGCCATGGGGCATCCTATCGGCAAAAGTGCAGTACGCAGAATGTTGCGAGAAATGGGCTAAAGCCTGCAGGCGAACCGAAAGACCCTGGAGGGTTCGTCGCACGAAGATCGCGATGAGCAGTTCCGGCACATCAGCTCTACAGCGCAGGCATTCATGAATGATGGGCAACCGATCATTTCCGTAGATGCGAAGAAGAAAGAGAACATTGGCCAATTCAAGAATGGCGGACGGGAATATCATCCCAAGGAGAAACCGGAAGACGTCAATGTCTATGATTTCGTGGACAAACAGCTAGGCAAGGGCATTCCCTACGGTGTCTACGACACCGCCAATAACGAGGCATGGGTGAGTGTCGGCATTGATCACGACACAGCGTCTTTTGCCGTGGAGAGCATACGGCGTTGGTGGTATTCCATGGGTCAAGACTCCTATCTAGACGCCACTAAGCTGTTGATTACCGCTGATTCCGGCGGGAGCAACGGTTCCAGATTGAGGCTTTGGAAACTGGAATTGCAGAATCTGGCAGACGAGTTGGGAATGGCCCTCTCGGTGTGCCACTTGCCGCCGGGAACAAGTAAATGGAACAAGATCGAGCACCGACTCTTTTCCTTCATCACACAAAACTGGAGAGGAAAGCCCCTTGTAAACCATGAAGTTATTGTCAACCTGATCGCCAACACTACCACAAAGAGTGGTCTCAAGGTCCGTTGTCAACTAGACCGGAATCTGTACCCTAATGGCACGAAAGTATCCAACGAGGAATTTCAAGCCATAACGATTTCAAGAAATGACTTCCACGGCGAATGGAACTACACCATCAGGCCACGCAGTCCATAAAATGGACCACTTATTGTGGGACAGACGCTAAGGTCATTGCGACCCGCCAATCCCGATATCGGGGATCGTCCGGCTTATCATGACACGCGTAGATGGGGTGGGGTTTTCCTCCATTATGGCCGACGGGGGAACGAATATCGAATTGCAGTAAGTTGACGATTGCTCAAATACGGTTCCGTATTGTGCGGCAACCTCTCCGGTCACGTGCGTCGGCTGCTCCAGGGGGGACCACCCGAACCGGACGGAGCTACCGCGCCCCCTCAGGGCGTGAGTTTTTCTCGCCCCGAGACCGTTTTGCCGACGAGCCTATTGCGGACACTTCCCGGCACAACAGATGCCGCCGGCCCACGTGGCCGGTCGAAATGGAATCCGCTACTGAATTTATGAAATCGAGTGCCAACCGGCACGATATCGCGTCGCTGGACAGATTATCACTGCGATCAGAAGAGCCTCCCCAGGTAGCGATCCCGTATCCGTTGGTTGGCGGATCGAATTTCGTCCTTCATGAGCTCGAAACGTTTCGCGACCTCCGCAGCGCCGCATCGCAGAGCGTTGGCCTCCAGTATCTCGTAAATCCTTTCGAGACTCTCGCCGGCAAGCCTGCCCGTACGGGAGGTACCGGGGACCATAGCGGAGAGGCGCGCTGCCTCGTTGATCAAGTACCGCACCGTCTCGGGTTTGAAACAGCCTCGATCGTTGTCTTTTCCCGAGCTTATGAATCCGTAGTAGTTCGGGACAGGCTTCTCTCGTGCCAAAGCCTTCAGACGGGAGACCAAGGATCGAGGAATGTGTCCGAGCATGAAATGGGTGAGGTAGGCGCGACTCAACGCCTTTGTCTCGGCATTCGGGTACCAGAGTCCATCCCCGTCATCCGATGCCGACAAGTTCCGGATCGGCCCGGAATCCGCTCTCATCAGGACCAACGAGCTCTCGTCGGCGTAGATGCAGGCCCATTTCTTCGTCTGCATCAGGTACACAGCGCAGTCGAAATCCGTCGGCTCGGTGGTGAGGACAACGGTCGAGACATGGTACTCGTCAAGCAGGGAGAGGGGGTCCTTGCCGCCGCGGGGGAGCACGCCGAGGATCGTGAAATAGTCCCTGATTACGCGTTCGGGATAGAGCGACTGGTCGCGGCAATCCATGAAGAGGCGCAGCTCGGGGCGGTAAAGCATGAGATAGGGTGAGATCTCCCACCCGCTCAATGCTCGCCCTTGTATTTTGTTCTTTTCGAGGAATGCCACGAGGGAGGGTGAATACGCGTCGAAGCTCATCAGCTCCCTCACGACGGAACGTGCCGGGCGGAATGGATTTCCCGGGAGATAGGGGAACAAGGCCGTATGGTAACAGATGAATCCGGTCACGATACAGAGGAGTGCCGCGGCGATGCACGCGCCTGTTCTCGGCCGACGCGATTCCGAAGAGTCGGCGTCCCGGTCGGGAGGCGAAGAGACCAGTGCGGACTGCCAGACCCACGAGGCGAGGGGAATCAGCGAGAACGCGGAGAAGAGGATCATGCGCCTGAAGCGCAGGGCGAGAGTCATCGTGACGAGGACGATGAGGGCCTCCATGACCGGATCGGCCTTTGGATCGGTATCGCGGGCCGCCCATGGGGGCTCGTGCAACCTGCGGAAAAGCATCATCACGCACGCGAGAGCAAACGCACAGAGGAACGCGAGATAGGGATAGACGCTTCTCCCCCCGAGAAACCCCATAGTGTCGCCGGCGAAAGTCCAAAGAGGCAGCCAGTCCCTCGAGTACGCCGTGACCTGAGACGTGCCCAACTGTCTGAAGGGCATGAGAAGATTTTCCATCCCGAAGGGGCTCCCCACGACGACCGCCACGAGACTTGCCGCCAGCAGGCACCAGCTTTCCATAGCGTTTCGGAGCGGCGTAGCCTCATAGGGGGACCGAATGCGCGGGAAGACGCTGCGAAGTGTTTCCAGCACGCACTTCATCCCCAGCAGCCCGATCCCCAGCATGAACGATCCGTGGCAGTTCGACCAGAGGGCGAGCACCAAGGGGATGCCAAGCATTCGCACCGGTCGAGGGATACGCGTCAGAGTCAGGAGCGGCGAGAAGAGCAGGAGGAAGAATACGCCGAAATTCTCGGGCCGGTTCCCCAGAAAAGGAGTCGCTGCAAGCATGCCGGCCCACAGCCCGAGGAGGGAAACCTCGACGGTGACGCCCATGGCCCGGCAGCGAACGAAAACCAGCCACAGGCATCCGACGAGCAGCAGCCCCTTAATGAGCACCGGTCCCAGAGGGCCGAGCGCCCTGAAGGAGACAAAGTACAGGAGGTGGCTTAGCCAGGCCTGGTTGACCCAGACTATTCCCTCCGCGGTGAACGAGCGGAATTCCGGACTCGTCAGATGCCCGTGCACGATGTCGCGACCGGCTGCCAGGGAGAGGAAGAGATCCTCGTTCACGTGTCTGCCGGTCATTGCCATGACGACCCCCCCGATTACGGAGAGAACCAGCAGAACGCGCGTGATCGTCGACAATCGTGAATCCGGATTCCGTTTCACATCATTAACCGCATAATCGGTAAGGCCCCTTCATTGTCGGGGTGATTCGTCAAAGTTCGACCGCTGCCGCTGAAGCGCCCATGTGGAGAAAAGAACTTCCCCGGAATGCAACACTCCGGCAGTCGCCTCCGGAGCTTTCTCATCAATCACTGCTCTGAAGCACCGCGGCGTACGGCACGGCCGAGTAGAGCTTGACCACGAGGGAGTCCAAAACGTTTCTCAGGCTTTCTGCACCGGCACTGCCCGGAGCCTCCACGTCCGCCCGGATTCTCTCCACGGTCCATTCTATCATCAGGGCCGAGGCCCTGGAAGTCTGCTCCGCCGATCCCTGATCGGGCAACCGATCGAGATGAGCAAGGGCCTCCGTCATGGTGCGAGCTCGGCGGGCAATGAGCACGTCCAGGAACCGTCCGAGAAAAGGGCAATCGACATCGGTCCCTGTCTCTCCCGAGATTCGCGGAATGGGCAATGCTCCTATTTCTGCAGCGGAAAGATAGTTGTTGGTGCTGGTAAGCTTGATACGCCAATTGAGAAGACTGCTGTTCAAAAGGCCCAGGAGGTAGTTTGGGGGAACCGAAGGATCAGTCACGGAATTGGTCATGTCTCCCAGAAAAGAGCCGGGCGGCACCGGAGCCGCCTTGAGCCTGATGGCTGTGGCCATGTTTACGACTCTGCCAAGGGCTATTCTCGCCTTCTCCCACGGCCTGCCGCGACCCGACCGCGATTCGCCGGCTGTTTGATCCTCGCGTCCGTCTCTCGATGAGTCGCCGCAAAGGAATTGAGTCGGAAACTCCCTGCGGACCCAGTCCAGTCTTCCCGGCCGCGCGGAAGGATGCACGACTCGAAAAGGTTCCACATGTTCCCCTCGTATTAACGGCAAACCGGTCGTCTCCGCGGTGATGAACTTCCGGTGGACGGTGAGATTGAGTTCACCCTGATGTATCGCTCCCGCTGCGGGGATGCCTTCTCCGCCTCGGAAGGGGGGATGCCCGGCGAGGACTTCCATCAAAGCCTTCTCTTCCGCGCTTCTTATAAACGGTACCCTGAAATCGGCTTCCTCTATGAGCTCGCGGGGGACCCGGCTCCCCTCGTGCTCTTTCACCGGACCTCTGCCGTCCCAAAGAGTCGGATTGATGGAGCGCGTTCTCCCACCTTTCCTCAGAATGAGTATGAGGAGGGCTTGGGTCACCCCCTCAAAGATCCGGGCCTTCTCGGGAAGGATGAGCGCCTGCACGATCTCAGCCTCGTCGAATATCATGCGTCGCAGGGATTGGGCGGTGGAGTCCCCCAACAGCGTTGCCGGAACGATGAACCCAAGCGCCCCGCCCGGTCGGAGCAGCGTCAGGCCTCGTTCGAGCATGAGACGGTACGTGTTGATCTTGCCTCGGCAAGCTCGATACATCCGTCTAAAATAGGCCTGCTCTCTGCGCCGTTCCCCAATGCCGGACTCCTTCACGGAAACGATCTCGTACGGCGGATTTCCCACAACAGCATCGAATCCTTGACGTCCCGATCCGAATATCTCAGGGAATTCCATCGGCCAGTGGAAGACCCCCATTCTCTTTTTCCACTCTTGGACGGTTTCTCCGGCCGGTCCGGTCCTGCCGAAATAGGCCTTAACGTGCTCGCCATCAGGATCGGGCCACCAGTAATCTTCCCGAGGAGAAAGAGGACCCGCTCCGATGAGAGAATTGGCGACACGCACCCGCACGTTCAACGGGGGAGGCGGGTACTCACCGAGAGCGGTCTTCACGAGATGTTTCACGGCAACCCTTACGGCGACAGGGTCCGGATCGACCCCGTAGAGGCAATGCTCCAGAAGGTGAATCCTCACAGCGGTTTCGTCGTCGACGGGCATGACCGAAGGGCCGCTCTCGTTTGCCGCCATGAGTCGATCTTTCACCGCGAGGATTCGGCCGTTTATGCGCGCCTTGCTCTCTACGTCCGCAGCCATCACTCGTCGGGTGACCTGCTCCAAAACCTCCCCGAGAAAGATGCCGGTTCCCACTGCGGGATCGAGGATGCGAAGGTCCAGGTAAGCTGCAGGATCGGCCGGTGCAAGCGTGTTCAGGGTTTGCTCCACAATGTGGCGCACCACGGTGATCGGTGTGTAGAACAGCCCTTGATTGCGCCTCATTCGCACAGAGGGGATCACGAGGGCGCTGCGCCCCCCCCCCGGCTTCACTTCAACCCGAAACCCCCGCAGACGCTCGTACAGCTCGCCGACCTCCTGCGGACCGAGGCTGCCTATTTCCCCGTCCGGAAGGATTTTGAGCTCAAAGGTGACTGACCGATCGTGAACAGGGGCCTGAAGCGGATATTCTTCTGCGGAATCGAGCAGGTGATCGATCAAGGTCCCGAGAGCCCGGTGGTAGACCCGATCGAGATCGATATCTCCAGGAGGTTGAGCGTCGAGAATGCTCTCAACGAGTCGAGGAAGAACCTCCCCCGACAAGATGTCAATGAGATGATTTTTTTTCGATGGGTCCATGGAACGATCCGGAGCCGGTCGGACGTCGGGAGCGGCGGGGATGCTCATACCATTTCGGTATTAAGATTGTGACTTCCCGTCAATGACGGCTCGTCTCTGAAGCGAAGTGCGGCCGCGCCGTTCCTAGCGGAAGAGACATGGCGTCACTGTTATCGATTGGATCGCGAAATGGTATCCATCGGATCGGGCTCCAAACAAAAGGGACGATTCACCTGGGTGAATCGTCCCGCGATCATGAAGTCCCGGAGCACTCGCCGGGGAACGGTTGCCTAGTGAACGGACTCGGCATTGGGATCCATTTTCACACTGAGTGCTATTTTGTACAACACGGAGAGTACGAAGAATCCCAGGGCCCATACGCCTACGGTGATTCCCAGCTCCCACATGGTGGGCTGGTACTCGGTGATCGTCTCAAGCGGGGAGGGGATGTAACCGGTGAGCACCAGAGTCATGCCCTTCTCGATCCACAATGAGATGAAGACCGCCGCACATCCGATGAACAGAGTCGTCGGATTATGCCTCGTATTAGGTGGGATCAGGAGCACCAAAGACCCGAGGGCCAGGATGGTGCAGATCCACATCAAAGCCGTCAGCCCGTGATGTCCGTGCAACCCGACGAAGAGATAGTTAAAATGGGACATGTGCTCGGGAATCTGGCTGTAATAGGTCGTGAAAAGCTCGCACAAGACGAAAAACACGCTGATGATCATCGCGTAGGTTACGATCTTGGACAGCGATTGAATGGCTTCCCATCCCGCGTCAAACTTCGTGTACTTCCTGAGGAAGAGGCAGATCATAATCAGCAGCGCAGGGCCGGCTGCGAATGCCGACGCGAGAAACCGAGGAGCCATAATGGCGCTCAGCCAGAAGCCTCTGCCGGGGAGACCTGCGTAGAGGAAGGCCGTAACGGTGTGAATGCTGACCGCCCAGGGGATGGAGAGGTAAATGAACGGTACGATCCACTTGGGCGGCGGTGCGGCCTTCCGTTCGCACGACAGGACCGTCCAACCAACGAATATGTTCAGGAAGAGATATCCGTTCAGTACGACCATATCCCAGAAGAGGACCGAATTGGGCGTGGGGAACAAGAGTACGTTGAACGCCCTGTCGGGTCGCCCGAGGTCAACCACGATGAAGGTCAAGCACATGGTGACGGATGCCACCGCGAGGAACTCGCCCAGTATCGTGATCTTGCCGAAGATTTTGTGGTCGTGCAGGTAAAAGGGCAGGACCAACATCACGGCCGAAGCCGCGACACCGACCAGGTAAGTAAATTGGCCGATGTACAAACCCCATGAGACATCCCTGCTCATACCGGTTATTCCCAAGCCGTAGTTCAACTGTTTGAGATAGCAGACGAATCCTATCCCAAACAGACCCAGCAAGATGGCTATCCACAAGAAATAGCCTTTGGTTCCATGTAAAGCCTTTTCGAGCATGGCTACCTCACAGAATGTAGTAAACCTGAGGGTGCGTCCCAAGTTGCGGTTTTCGTTGGATATTAGGGTTTTTGCGGAGCAGCTCCCGCACTTCCGACTTGGGATCGGTCAGATCGCCGAAGACCAACGCCTTCTCTTTGCAGGCCTCCACACAAGCCGGGAGCTTGCCCACAGCGAGTCTCTCGTCACAGAAGTTGCACTTCTCCACGACTCCTCTCGTCCTGGTGGGATAGTCGGGGTTCACCTTCTTGATAAAAGGACGAGGGTCTCTCCAGTTGAGATTCCGTGCGCCATACGGGCAGGCTGCCATACAGAACCGGCATCCGATGCACCGATGGTAGTCCATCATGACGATCCCGTCCTTGCGCTGGAACGTTGCCTTGACCGGGCAGACTCTTACGCACGGGGGATTCTCACAATGGTTGCACAGCACCATGATGGGCATGCCTCTGAGGCTCTCTTTGATGTATTCCTCGACGTATTCGTTGCCTTGACCCGGGAAGGCGTTCTCGAACCCCGTCTGCCAGATCCACTTGACTTCATCCTTCTCCGCCTGATTCCGCTTAACCCGGTCAGGCTCCTGACTGAAATCGGGAATATTGTGTGTCGTGTTACACGCCAACACACAGTCCTTGCACCCCTTTTTCGCCTTCAGGCATTTCTTCTGGTCCACGACCATGGCCCATCTCTTGGCGTGCTTGGCTTTGGGGTCGGGCTCGTATTGCTGCGCCCCGCTCGCTACCGCCTCAACGGCCGGCCTTGCCCCGAGCCCGAGCGCGGAGATGCCGGCGATCTTCAAGAATTGTCTTCTTGTGTTATCCATCACTTGTCACTCCTTGCAGCCTGTTTCGCCGGCTCCTTGGGCTCGACGTGGCAAGTCCAGCAGTTGGGCGTCGCCTCCACATAGTTGTGGCACCGGTCGCAGAATTCCGCCTTCTTTGCGTGACACCCCGTACAGGTTCTCTGCAGGCTCATCTCGAACTTCTTGCCGGGATAAGTGGAGCTGGCGTAGACTCGATCGCCGTCGCGCACCACCTTGTCCCTCCAGGTGTTGAGAAGCAGCATGTGGGAGCTCTTCATGAACTCCTTGGACTCGACACACTGTTTTTCCTTGGTACCCACTTCCAGTTTCGGAGGAGGAGAGGCTTTGCCGCGATTGAACCAGAAGGGAAACGTGAAAATCCCGACAAAGATGATAATCCCTATGATGATCTTTCCTGAGTCACTCATCCTAGTCCTCCTCATCGTACAGAGGCTCACCGCGTAGGTCCAGCTCCCTCGGGTGCTCGCCCTTCATGACGAGGGCATTGGCCAAAAGCTCGTGGATTCCGCCGACTTCTACGTCGGGTGCCCAGTAATGACACAGCGCGGTCAGAGTGGCTCTATCGATGGCGCACATGCAGACCAGTCTGTTGACGCCGTGCATGTCACGGACATGTCGCAAGGCGCTGGCACGGGGCAGGGCTCCGCGCATTCTCATCTCTATATTCTCGTCGTTTCCGAGGCCGGCACCGCCGCCGCAGCAGAAAGTCTGCTCTCTGATGGTGTTCTCCGGCATTTCCACGAAGTTCTCGACGACGTTCCGGAGCACATAACGGGGCTCTTCGAGGAGTCCTGCGGCCCTCGCCGGGTTACACGAGTCGTGGAAGGTTGTCTTGAACTTCCTGTTTCTGGTCGGATCGAGCTTCAGCTTGCCGTGCTTGATAAGATCCGCGGTGAACTCCGTGATGTGAACCATCTTCGTGGCTTTGGAGTTCTCGAACTTGGTCCCGGTGATCGGGGATACCGGTTCTTCGAGGAAGTCCGCCGGACCGTTCATGGTTTCCATGTACTGGTGAATGACCCGCCACATGTGGCCGCATTCGCCTCCCAGTATCCACTTGACCCCGAGACGCTTGGCCTCTGCATAGATCTTGGAGTTGAGCCGCTTGATCATCTCATGGGAGGTGAACAGACCGAAGTTTCCGCCTTCGGATGCGTAGGTGCTCCACGTGTAGTTGAGGCCGAGCTCGTGGAAGAGCATCATGTAGCCCATACACGTGTACGTGCCGGGATCTGCGAAGTAATCCCCGGACGGGGTCACGAAGAGGATGTCCGCGCCCTTCTTATTGACGGGGAGCTCGATGCTGACTCCTGTGATGTCCTCGACGTCGTCCCGCATGAACTCCCACATGTCGATGAGACCGTGTGGCGGAATTCCGAGGTGATTACCGGTCCTGAAGCAGTTGGCCACCGGTTCCATGACCCAGTTGATGTTCAACCCTACGAGATTGAGCAGCTCCCTTCCGATCATGGTGACTTCGGCCGTATCGATGCCGTACGGACAGAAGACCGAGCAGCGTCGGCATTCCGTGCACTGAAAGAAGTAGTAAAACCACTCCTTGAGGACGTCGACGGTCAGTTCTCTCGCACCCGCCACGCGACCGAGCAGTTTGCCGATGACGGTGAAGTCGTTCCTGTAGACCGAACGGATGAGCTCGGCCCTGAGCACGGGCATGTTCTTGGGGTCGCCGGATCCGATGAAGAAGTGACACTTGTCCGCACAGGCTCCGCACCGGACGCAGACGTCCATGAACAGACGGAACGAGCGATACTTCTCCAGGCGTTCTTTGAATCCGTCGAGGATGATTTGCTGCCAATTGGAGGGGAGTTTCCAATCCTCTTCGGCTGGAGACCATTCCCTCGGATTGGGAAAATCGAGTATTTTTAGGTTCTTGCCTGCTGCTGGATAACTGTATGTGCCATCCTTGAAGACGGTCGGCGTATCGAGCCAGCTCGTCTCGGGAAGGGACATTATTTCCGGCTTTGTCAGTTCCTCCGGCTTGGGAAGGTCGTGCAGCTCCATGTTTACTCCTTTTCCACCGGGATGCCGGCCTCTTTCATCTTTTCCCTGTATTCGTTTTCATAGGCTTCGTACGTATGCACTTTCACCGGGTAATTCCAGACGTTGACGTACCGCTCTGCACGGTTGTTGTTGGCCATGTTACGCGTGGGGCTCAAGAATACCCCGCCGGCATGCATCAGCTTGCTGAAGGGGAAGTAGGCGATCAGTACGCACACCAGGAACAGGTGGACGTAAAAGATCGATCCGATCCCCTGCGGCACCGAGGGATGAAACGTGAAGAGCCCCATGGCCAGCTCTTTGACGCTCAGCAAATCGACCTTCCAGACGTTACGCATCAGCACGCCGGTAATGCCGATCCCAAGAAGCAGAAAGAGCGGAAAGAAATCGGCGGGTAGGGAGATGTACCTCACGTTGGGAATGAAAACCCGTCGAAGGAAGATATAGGTGACCGCTCCGAGAAAGGCTATATCGGTGAGAAAGATCGTCGGTATGGTCATCTGAAAAAAGCCGTCCACCGAGGAGATGATCTGAACCAACGACGGGATGGGCTCTACGAAGAATCTCAAATGTCTGATTACGATCACGAGAAACGCGTAGTGGAAAAGCAAACCGAATAGCCACAGCCACTGCACGTGACCGTACGTAACTTTGCCTCCCTCACGAAGCTCGGATTTTGTGTTCCTGAAGAGCGACCGGAACAACAGTACTTCCAGAGCCATCCGACCGATGACTTCCCATGTGGTGAAAGGACTGTCGAGCTTTTCCTGTTTAATCCAGGGGAGCGACCGGGCTTGGCCGCACGTTGTCGGGATACGAAAGGGGACCGGGATCTTGGCCCATTCCAGAATCCGCCAAACAAACCCCACAATGAATATGAGGATGGCGAGATAGGGTATGACCACCCCGAAGAGAGAGGTCAATCCTATCGTTCCTGCTCCCAGCAGCGATATCACCACGAGGGCCACCACCGCCAGTAGGCCTGTTAATAGGGATAACCATGCGTTCATGCCTTCACCTCGATTGATGTTACGCTATCGCTATCGTTACCTAAAGGATGTCACCACTCGTGGGGCATCCCGTATTTTTGGCAAGCCCGCTCAAGTATTCGCGACGTGCGGTTGCGCAGTTCCATAGACCTGATCTCGTGAAGCTTGTCCCGGCACTTCGCGTACACATCAAAGGCCATGAGCGCAAGGTCGTCCACCTTGGACTCAAAAGCCAAGAGCTCGCCATACATTGACTGGTAGTTCGACTCTTTCTTGAGGGCTTCCCGGACGGCAGGCTTGAGGAGAAAGACGAAGCCCACGGCATCGGAGGCGGAAAACTCCTGGACGGCCCTGATTCTTACGACGCAGTCCAGGTCGAACACGGCTTTTTCCCGCGAGAAGGCCGAATCTCCGAGGAGCCAATCGTAGAGATTCTCTACGGTTCCGGAAATCGCCGCTCCCACGGGATTGGCAAAAGCGTTCCCCTGATTTTTCAGAAAGCCCTGTGTCTCGGGATGATACGTCTCGATTGTGAGGTTGCGCCACGCGTTGAGTATCGTGGCCCTGTTCTTCTTGAGAAAATCAGCCAGCATGGTAATCGAGCTCACCTTCCGAATCTTTTGCCGGCTCTCCGAAAGAAATCAACGTCGGCTGCCCGTCATCCCTAAGGCTGCGACAGAGCGCCTTTGCTTCCGACCAACCTGCGTTGGATAGAGTCCAACCCGGCACACGATTTCGTTGCTTCCTCGCCACAAATACCCGGTTCTCGGGACTGCAGGTCTCTCTCACATCGCGCCGCCTGACCGGTCCCTTCCGAACGCGCCGAGAGACCTGAGTAGAGGGAAGCCGGATACTTACAAGTTTTCTTTCCTGCTTGGCGGCTGACCAAGTCCGTGATCAGCGAGTATGACGGCAAGAATTCCAAAGCCTTACGGTTACACTGCTTGTACGCGGATGTCAAGACTTTTGAACATTTTTTCTCGGTCCCCGGGCCTAACGTTTATCGATTGGGGACCTTTTTTCACCCGCGCCGCCGGGGAAACCGACGGCGGTCCAGACATGGTGTGTGCTATCCACACATTTGGCTCTGCTTCGACGGCTCTCATTGTTGCCGGCCTTGTATATTTCCCGATGCCCGGGCCCAATGAGCCCTCCAAAAACCGCATAACGTGGTCTTGGCGAGTTTATGAAACCCGTTATCGGCGGCAGGTTGCGCTCACCCTCCCGATGCACCAATATACGAAGAAGACAGCCTGCGTTGAGCGTTCAATTGAGGCTTCCGCGGACAACACGTTCCGAACGAAACACAGCTCTTCGAGGGCCCCAACGAAAGGGAAGTTCATGGTAAAATTTAATGGAATCAATCACCTGGCCATGGCTACCGGTGATATGGACTCCACCATCCGCTACTGGAGGGACCTGTTGGGCATGCGATTGATCGCCGGTATCGGCATGCCCGGATACCGACACTATTTTTTCGAGATATCGGAAAACGACCTTATCGCCTTTTTTGAGTGGCCGGGGGTCGAACCGGCCGAGGAAAAGGATCACGGTGCACCCGTCAAGGGACCGGTAATATTCGATCATGTCTCATTCGGCGTGGAGACCGAAGAGGATCTCTGGGAGCTTAAGGATAAACTGGCGGCAGCGGACTTCTGGGTTTCCGAGGTGGTGGACCATGGTTTCATCCACTCCATCTATTCTTTCGATCCCAACAATATTCCTGTGGAATTCAGTTACAGCGTTCGCGGGGAGGAGGTTCGCGGGAATCCCGTCATGGGAGATTCGGCCCCATCAGCCGTCGCGCAGGAGGGAGCGGAGCCCAACTTTGGCAAGTGGCCGGAAATCGAGAGCCCGACCCCGTTGGAGGAGCGCATGGTCTATCCAGGGGCAGGGAGCGAGCTTTTCCACGGCACCAAGAAGTGATGATGCGGCGCAAAACCTCGCTGCTCGGCACCACTTCGTTCATTGCGGGACTTTTGGCTCTTTCAGGAGCCCTCACGTTTCTTCGTTGTCGCTCCGAGGGTGGCAGGAGGCACCTTGAACGGGAGCCCCTCCCGCTCAGGGGCTTTCGTGCGAGAGGCAATACAGGCGAGCACCGCTTTTGGACTCGCCGGCAGCGACGCCCTGGTGCTCGAGGACTTCAAGGTGCACATGAGTCGCACACACCCGATAGAACAGCTCCAGTCCTTCCATGGCAGGAAAGAGAGCCGAGGCGATAGTGAACGGGGTGACTCCGCGAGTTGTGCGCCCGGCGCTCATATCTTTAAGGATCTTCAGTATGTTTCGTCTCCTGGCGTCGTGATGGGCTCGGAACCTCGGGATGCGCCGCCGGGGGTCCTCATAGGGATGCCCGTGACCGGGAAAGACCTGCTTGACCGAAAGGCCTTCAATGAGGTCCAGCGAAGCGAGATAAGCATCGAGAGCCCGATAGGAAGGCTCGCCTTCGACCCAAAATCGACGACCGCCAGGATTGCACGCGATCTCCTCGATCAGGCAATCCCCCGAGAAGAGGGCTCCGTCATCTTTCACGAAAAGGCAGACGGAACCGGGACTGTGGCCGGGCGTGTGGATGACCTCCATGCTGAAGTCGTCAAATGTAAAGACATCCCCGTTCTTCAAGGCCGACACGGCAGGGGAGGGACCGAACACGCTCTTGAGGCGAAGGATCAGTGCTTCGGACACTTCTCGTGCCACCTGTTCGGGGGCTCCCGACTCCATGAGAAATGAAAAGAAGGGCTCCCGGCTCACGGGCCAGGGAGCACCGGGATTGCAGCATCCCTCGGGAAGATCCCACGGGTGGACAAAAACTTCTGCGTCTCCGGCTTGGGCAATTCTGCCGGCGAGCCCCATGTGGTCCCCATGGCCGTGGGTCACGATGATTCGCTTGAGATCGCCGAGGGTTGCCCCGTGGGCCCGTAATGCGGAGACCATGGCGTCCCACCCTTGGGTGGTGTTCACCCCCGTGTCGATCAGGGTGGGAACCGAGTCGGACACGAAGTAGGTGTTGACCCAGCCTACGGCGAGCGGAATCGGAACCGGAATTCTTACGATTTCGGTCAAGAGCGTCTCCCGACAACCGTACCCGGAAAGATCGTTGCGGTCCGAGAATTGCGGGGCAAGAGTGGTCGGACGGGCTTCAGTATACTATAGCGGAGCGTTTTGGGAATTGCGGGAAACGCAGAGGCCTTGAGGTCATGAGGAGACTTGGCACAGCCTCCCGGGCTTCGCTATCGAGTCTGCCATAAGTTGCCGACAGGCACTGCTAATCTTGAAAAAACCGCGCCGACCTCCGGTGACAATATTGTGGAAGCCTCATTGGCGCTCACCTCGAAGAATGCCGCGAACTTCAATGAGACGAACTATTTAACTGAACCCCCAGAGGAGCCCGCATGGTCGATACCTCGCGAGAAACGTGGCATCCGACACGGGTCGCTGTTATTCGGGGTACCGGGCGATCGAGCGGCCCTTTTCGATCCGCCGGTGATACGGGGAAGTCGAGGTCGTCAGGGTTTCGGCATCATATCGCGACCCCGACTATCTCTATTTTAGAGTGATCCGGCGCGATGGAGAGAAGAGTCTCCCTCTCCATAATGAAGAAAGAACAACGCACTATATAAGAGCCTCTGATTCACCCGAGGCGGTGCCACGGGCGGCATTCTCCAAGATTTCTATTCTTCGTTGTAGCTTCTCAGCTATGGGAGTTGGTATGAGACGGGAGCGGAGATGCCGCGGGTCTCTACCGGCCGGAATTCCCGGTCCTTTCAAGCTATCGGATGACTCCCGTGAAAGCTCGACCGGAGCACCCCCGATACCCATGAATCGAGCGCGTACTCGGCGTTGGGTTTCCTGTCGTGGGAGGCAGCGTAATGGATCCCTCTTGCTGCCTTTCGCCGTTTCCCTGCACGCATCCCCTCCTCCCCAAGAATTCCTTGACCCCGAACGGCCGCCCTGACACAATCCGGCAGCCCGAGCAGGCTGCACCCGCGACTGGTCGATCGGGTTGCATCAACCACGATGGAGATGAAGGTTCTGTCCGTATTCCACCAATGGACCCCTTTTGATGAGATAGGCCGGGCAGCCGAAGGGGTGTACTCGCCTTCGCGGCTGTTGACGGTATGGGCGGTGGTGTTGCTGGGATTCTGCCTGGTGGTGAATTCCTCATGGCGGGCGACTCCCGACGCTGCGTTGTACCTGGAGCTCGGTGAGTCTCTCGCTCGCGGGACCGGGTACGCTTTTAACGGAGAGCCGCACACGTACGTATCCCCCGGGTACCCTGCAGTGGTTGCCGCCGTTGCACGGGTTTTCGGAGGCGGCTTTCTCGCCTACAGGATTCTCATGGCAATGGCCGGCCTGCTGACCGCGGCAATGGGATACCTGCTCGTTCTCAGAATGTGCGGCAGGGACGTTGCCCTTCTTATCGGGGGTGTATTCGTCCTCAATCACGAGCTGCTCTTCAACGCCACGTGCACAACGACCGACGTACCATTTGCCCTCGTGACTCTGGCCGGACTGAACGCGGTGATCTGTGCATCAGGCGGAAAACGGAGGACCCTGTGGACTCTGGTTTCCGGGCTCATGATCGGACTGACGCCCCTTGTGCGGATCAATGGCTGGGGCATCCCCCCTGCTACTGCACTTTTCCTTTATTGTGCATGGACGGATCGAGCGAGAGCCCCTCGCATCGCAGGTGTGGTGCTCTTTCTCTGTACGGCTTTCCTTCCGGCCGTGATATGGGAGCTCTACAAAACCACTTTCCCGGTTTCCACCACTGAAGGAACCTTTGTCAACGCAATAACCGGCAGGTCGTTGTACCTCCAGATTTCAATCATTCTGGATGCTGCCTGGGGTTACGTGGCCGAGACAACCTCCGCCGTTGCCGGAGTAACCATCAAGACCGGTTTCCTCGAGTTTCTCATCCCGATGCTGATCGTGGTCGGAGCCGTCACCGCGCTGACTCGTCGGGAACGGCTGCTCGTTCCTCTCGCTGCCATTCAGTTCTGTGGTCTCATGCTGAGCCCTGCCGGCGGCAGGTATTTGATTTTCTTGCTACCGGCGCTCTATTTGTTCCTCGCGTTGGGCCTCCTCAGGTCGGCCCACGGCTTGTCGGAAAGGCTGCGGGGGCGGGCGGAGCGCGTCCTTGCCCCGCGCCGGGTGCTCGTAGGGGCATTCGTGCTGCTGGGCGCTCTCAACGTGGCCCACAACGCTCTCACGGTAGTACAGGCACGCAGTGCATTGGAAACCTCCGGTGCCGAGACCGAGAGGGATCTCCCCTTCTTCGCAGCGGCTCGCTGGATTCGTGCCCACTCCCCTCAAGGAGTCGTCATGAGCATGCATCCACGGGTTCTCCATTACCTTTCGGGGATTCGATCGGTAGAGCTTATACGTTCGGGCGTTCCGGAGAGCAGGGTTTGGGTCAACGCGCCGGATGAGATTCGGCGTCTCGTTGAAACCAACCACGTGACGCTCCTCTTCACCGACAATAAGAACAAGCATCTCTACGAGACGGTTACGCGGGCCGTTCTAGACTCGGGCTTTCGACTGCAGGAGATCCCCGAGGCCTCTCCGTCGCCACGATTCAAGCTGTGGAGACTTCTGCCCCAGGGTAAAAGCAAAGGCCGCTGAGCCTGCAATCATACGCCCAAGAACGGCCTTGCCTGTCCGATTAGAGACGTGCTAGGCTACGGCCTCGCTTCGGGTGAGTCCGGAAGGAAAGAAGGGTGTTCTGACTGCGGGTGTCCATGCAAGAGTCTGCCACACTTCACGCGATCGGGTTCGGGTCTCTCAATCTGGATGAGTTCTGGGAGGTTGATGCCGATTTTCTCCTTCGCCTGGGGCTCAAAGTCGGAGAGGAGTGCGTCCGGGACGTGGAGTGGTTCGAGCGAGTCTATCCTCTCCTGAAGGCGCAGGGAACAGCCAGGGGCATCGACCCCGGCGGGTCGGCCGCCAATATGATTGCGGCAATGCGTAGAATGGGCTTTGACACCGGGTTCTTCGGGTCTGCAGGTAGATCCGATGCCGATCCCCTCAGGTTGGGCGAACTGGGCTCTCAGGACAATCTGAGGATCTTGGCATCGCCGCAGCCTTCGGGCAGGTGCCTGGCACTCATCGACCGGGACGATCCCGGCAAGGATCGTGCTCTGGTGATACTCCCCAATGCCAACGATATGGCCGGTTGTGACGGTCCGGATCTTTCTTTTTTCGGACAAGCGTCTTGGGTTCATTTCACATCCTTCGTTTCCCGCAAGCCCCTTCTTGTCCAGGCGAGGCTTGCCGCCGCACTGTCGGCAAACACCCGAATCAGCTTTGATCCCGGTGCGGTCTATTGCGCGCTGGGAGTGGCGCTTCTGGAGCCGATTCTGCGACGAGCCGACGTGCTGTTCGCCACCCCCGAAGAGCTGGCCGATCTCTCCGGCCATGCTGAAGAGCGAGTCGCCCTTGAGGCGCTCTTTGCCCTGGGGGTCGGCACCATCGTCGTCAAGCGGGGAGCGGACGGTCTATCGGCCTTCAGGCCCGATGCGACATACTCCAGACCCGCTGTTCGCCCCGCGGTGGTGACCGATCGCACAGGAGCCGGCGATGTGGCGGCTGCCGGATTTATTGCAGGCATGAACCTCTCTCTGGGTATTGAGGGGTGTCTGGAGCTTGCGGCCACAGCCGCGTCCAGGAGTATCGAGGGGTACGGGCGGAGCACCTATCCCGACCGTGCGCTTCTGGAAGCCTTCTTGGCCCGTCGGCGGGCATCATGAGGTAGCTTGGTTTCGAGGACATACCCATGCAGGAAAGAGACGAGCGCATACGAATTACATGGCAGCCGAGGGCTGCGGATGAGATATTCTCTGTAGAGATCGGGGAGAGGTTAACCCGGAACGGAGTCTCTCCTCCTCGGATCATTCCCCACGACGCGGCTCTGATTGAAAAGGGAGGATCATATGGCGACCAAGCCCCGAAGACTCTTCATCAGCGATTGTGAAGGTCCCATCACAAAGAACGACAATGCGGCAGAGCTCGCCGACGCGTTCATTCCCAAGGGCGATCTATTCTTCGGCAAGATAAGCCTGTACGACGACTATTTGGCCGAGGTGGCGCATAAGCCCGGGTACAAGGCGGGGGACACCCTGAAGCTGATTCTGCCGTTCTTCAAAGCCTTCGGCCTGGACAACCGGACGATGATACGGTTCTGCCGCCGAAATATCCAAATGATTCCCCAGGCTGACTGCATGCTTCGCGAGATCCACGATCTCGTCCCCGCGTATATCGTCAGCACGAGCTACTCTCACTACATAAGGGCCGTATGTGACGCGATCGGCTTTCCCTTCCACAATACGTACTCCACAGAGGTGGACCTCGACCGGTACGACCTCGACGAAGGTGAGAAGAAGGATCTCAAGGATTTGCACGACCGGATTATGGACCTGCCGAGTTTCACTATTCCGTCCGGGGCCTCGACTCCCGATGACCTCGCCGACGAAGGGAGACGGACCCTTGCCGTACTCGATGAGATCTTCTGGACGATACTTCCCCGCATGGCGATCAACCGGATCGTTGAAGACGTCAATCCCATCGGCGGCAGAGAAAAGGCCGTCGCCATCGAGAAGATAGCTGAAACCGAAGGAGCCGAGCTCCGGCACGTGTTCTATGTCGGCGACAGTATTACCGACGTCGAAGCATTCCGCATGGTCAAAGAGGGCGGAGGCATGGCCGTATCATTCAACGGCAACGACTGGGCCGTGAGAGAGGCATCTTTCGCCGTGACTGCGCAAAATGCCCTCCCCATTGGATGGCTCGCCATACTTTTCCTCAATCAGGGAGCCAAAGGATTCGTGGACCTCGCCATGAGCCCCGTCACTCCGGACAACTGGGAAAAGATAGCAGCGAAGAGCTCACGGGTCAGAAAAACAGTCCGGACGGAAAAGATCGGCAGTCTCGGCTAATCGGGTTCGAGATACAAAACGCCGGCAACCAGTGCTTCTTTGAGGTAATACAGCGCCACTGAAAAATGGCGCGGTCCGCCCGGTTGCAACGGACCGCGGTTTGATGCGTAAGGGTATTCATTCACCACCCCCGAGAAAGCGGGAATAGAGGTTACTCCCATAACCTCTCGGTTGAGGCTGTCGGTTTGTCACAGTGTAGCGCTGCGAAAATGGCGGGAAACGAAAGAGCTTTGATGTCATCGGGAAGCCTATGGATCGCCTCCGGCGCTCCGCAATCGGGTCTGCGCCGTTCTTAGCAGCCTTCCTGCATGAGAATTGGCAGAGGACGCCGGAAGCAGGCTTCCCCGAAAATGGATTTTGCGGGAGGGGCCCGTTATCTGTTGCGTCATCGAGAGGCCTTGGGATATACGTATGTTGCCGGGTCCACGCGTGTGCGATCGCCGGATCCCTTTTCCGGGAAAATAGAATCAAATTAGGAAAATACAGATAAACGTTGAGGCTCGCCACTGCCGGGTTTTTGGTCCCGTCTCGATCGAGCGAAACGCTTTGAGCTTAATTCGTGATGCCAGCGATTGCAGGTACCACAATTGTCTGGAAAATAGGCATCAAAGTGTGATATAGTGCTGATGTTTCTGTGTGAAAATCCAACCAGGGAAGCAGATGAAATTCTTTGGCGAACAGCGTACTGCCATCAAGGTACTTCTTGCATCAATGCTGGCGCTTCTGATGTGCGGCTGCATCGGCCTGATTCCGTCCCCCTTTCGGCCGTCCCCCGGTCCCAGAGAGACTCCTCGCTTTCAAGATCTCGCTGAAGCTTTCGACATTGTATGCAGAAATTACCGGCTCGGCCCGGACGATACTATTCGGGTCATCTACCAGCAGGATTGGAACGCGAAGCCGGGCGAGTACAAACTGGACGTTCTGGACAAGGTCTCCATCAAATTCCTCGTCGATCCGAATCTTAACGAAGACGTTGTGATAAGACCGGACGGCATGATCACTCTCCAGGCGATCGGAGACGTCAAGGCCGAGGGATTGACTCCTGAAGAACTGGCAGCGACAATAGAAAGGAAATTCCTTGAAGCGGACATTCTGAGCCTGGGTGATGCGCAGGCACTGCCGAAGAATTACAAGCTTGTTACCGTCCACGTGCTGGAGTTCTATCAAAAACTTGCGAAACTGGTGCAGTCACTGACAACTCTGGCCGGGGGACAGCAAACAAACGTGCTGGTGAACCCCGACGGAGAGATCGACCTTCCCATGCTGCCTGAACGGATCCTGGCCGTAGGCAAGACTGTCAGAGACGTTGAAAAAGATATCAATGAAGCATACAGGGCAAAAGTTCTCAAGCATGTGAGGGTTTCCGTTTCCCTGGGGTCGGCTAATTCAAGAAAGTTCTACGTGATGGGACAGGCAGGATCGGGGGCGTATGAGATACGGCAACCGATCACGATGCTCCAGGCACTGGCTATTGCGGGGCCTACGATGAATACGGCGGACCTGACCAGCGTAATCCTTATTTCGCGGGATGTTCGGGGGAAGCCTATCGGACGACGAGTTGATGTGAAAAGGATGCTCGACGTAGGAGATATGACTTCAAATATATTGGTAAAACCTTACGATGTGATATACGTGCCCAAGACCTTCATTGCCGATGTCGCCCTATTCATGGACCAGTATATCGGTGTTGTATCGCAAATCAGAGGGTTCGTTTGGGCAGGAGCACCCACGAAGTAGCAGGGCGTTCCGTCGGCAACCTTTGTGGAAATAGACGGAGCCTATCGGACCCCGCCCCCCTGAGACCATTGCCTTCCGAAAGCGAGCTCTCTTTGCCTCAGCTTTCACGCCTTCGTAATTGCGTCGATCCTACTCATACCATTTCGCGGTTCAACAGATAATTCGGACGGCATGTCTCCTCCGCTACGAAGGGCACGACCTGACTTCGCTTCAGAGACAAGCTGGAATTGCTCTGTGAAAACTTGAAATCACCACGCTTCGGCTAAAGGGGGAAGAAGGCAAACGGAGGGAGCTGACTATTCGGATCGGAAGCGGCTCTGCTCCCGGTCTCAGTAGTAGTAGACCATCTCTCCAAACCAGCCGTCGAGCACCACATCAATCCTGGAGGGATATAGCGCATTGATGGCCGACGTGTTGTCGAGGAATTCGATGGAAGTGCTTCGGAAGCCGCCCCGCAAAGCAAGAGAGCCCAGGAGGTTTTCGGCACTTCGCAAACCCGCTGAGACCTCCCAGTCGGTCATGGCAGGTCCCGAGACCGTCCAGCGAGCGCGGCCTTCAACCATGGGCGAGACTCCGAAATAGTTCACGTTGGGGTTGAGAGCCACGTGGACTCCAAGTGTTATCGGCCCGGGCGTGGAGAGCTTCTTGCCGCCACCGGTAGTATAAATGGACTCAGAAAAGAAAGCATTATGGAGGTCGTAATCCAGATCGACTCCGATTCTCGATTCGTACCATTGGAGAATATCAAACTCTCCCCCCAGGCGGAATCCCGAGTATTCGAATCGTGCATCGGCATTGGCTTGACCCCTTTGATTCATGTATGGCCTGGAACCGGAGAAGTCACAGAAATCGAGGTTCATCCGGAAGGAAAAGCGGCCGGCCTGGACCCTCGCCATGGAATCGAAGAATAGACGACTGCTTGTGAGCCCGTAGTCTGCTCTGAGCGACCGTGAGACGTTGAGTCGCGGTATGGTCTCCTTCCCGGAGGCGATGGTGAGATAGACTGTTCGGAGCTGGATCTCTCCTTTGGGGTTGGACAGAGAGAAGATAGGTGGAATCATTCCGAGCAATTCGTAAAAATACTGGGCCGATGCAGGCAGAACGGATGCATGCAACAGGAGGACGCTCACCGTGAGAACCGCCAGGAACCGGACTTGAAGGAAGATGCGAAACATGCTTTTGCCTGTTCTGCCCATTTGACAACTCTCGTAGGTCCTGATAATTGCACATTTTTCCCGCAGCGTCAAGCGCGTTCGTGCATGCGAGACCCTATTACTTCGTTCCGCCTGAAACCGGAAGGCTCCGATCTCTACTAAATCCGAAACACTCCATTCGCTTTTGTGATGCAATAAGCACTCAATCTGTTTACGCGCATTTCCACGGGTTCACCGGGGGGCAGCAATCGTCCGTCGGTGCGACTCGTCTTGAGAGCCCTCGTAAAGGTGCTGCAGGTCCTGCATTTAGATGCTCTGAACCCTTGCAGCCGGCCTCCCCTGCTTCTTGCGGTCAATTGGCTCCAACGCGTAGCACTGAAAAGACTCACGCGAAAAGAGATCGTAGGAGGACAAACAGGTCAGTAACCACCCGCTTGGATGTAAATGTCCGGCTGGGTGCGGCCCCTGGGAGAGGGGTCACCCGGAGAACACGTGCCTGGAGGAGGAAACTTGGGCTTTCTCAAAGGAGCCGGACCTCTGTCGAGACCCAACGTATTGCAGACGGCATCCATAGCCCACTGAAACACTCCGAACCCATGGGACACGGGAGGGAAGAGCAAACTCATCATCACTGCGAGTAAAAGCAGTTTTGTCTTCATGATTTCGCTTTATCAGGAAATAATATTGGAACGATTCTACCCTGTTTTCACAATGATTGTCAACATGAATGTCGCATACTACGTGACCGCGTCACTTCGGAAGCAAGACCGCGTAGGGCGATAACGACCGGGCACTTGTCGAATTCCCGCACGTCGCTGCCGAATATGTTGGAGAGGAAGACGTTTCACTCCACAACAATTGAGTTCTCCATAGGATTCGGTTATAATGAGATATTCGGGCCAAGTGCCATAGGAAGGGTCACTGCGGTCCGGCATCCCGTTCCACGTTGAAGGACGCCCGACATGGCAAGAAGATTTCGAGGCCTCGCATCAGCCCCACGATCGTGACCCGGGGGGGGCAGTCCGGGCAGGTCATGACCCGAATAGAATGGCGAACTTCCGATGGAGATTCCGACACACCCCTCCGGAAACCCGACAAGAAGCCGGTCGGACCTCCCTTCGACAACTGAGCGACGATCCGACGGCGCCGCTATCGGCCCCAAGATACTCAACCCAGCGAATGATCCGAATCAGGGTGCCTCAGGCGCCCGGGCTCACGGACCACGCCGGGGAAAGCCCACCGCAGTTCACAAAGGCGGTTAGTGAAGGACTCGCTATGGATGGAGAAGGACGCAGCACTCGGCAGGCACCGGACAAGGGGTGCAAGTGCTTCTCCTGCAAACACTTGATCGAGTGGCCATACTGTTTTGCGTTCCTGACCGGGGAAGGCATTCCCGAAGACATTCGGGTCGGTCTGGATGACCACAGCGGGCCCCATCCCGGCGACCACGGCGTCGTGTACACGCCGCTCTCGTCACCCTTTGAGCTTTCCGAGGAAGGATTGAGGTGGTTGATCTCCGAGTACAAGGGGATGACGATAATGCCTCGAGCCGGCACCGAAGAAGTGTCCCCTCGTCTTCAAGGAATTCAACGGGAAGAATCGCACGCGCCCGATCCGGATGGAGGCTACCCGCGCCTGATAGTTGCCGCGGCGGCGGGGGATTTGAGCCGGGTCCGAGGATTCCTGGAACGGGGAGCCGACGTCAATGTCCAGGATGCCGAGGGAACCTCGGCACTCATTTCCGCGTGCAGGAACTGCGATTTGGAGATGGTCAAGTTGCTCCTCCGGTTCGGGGCCGACGTCAACCTGGAGGACAACTCCTCCCGAACCCCGTTGTACATAGCCAACGCTTGGGGCTACCCCACCATCGCGGACTTGCTCAAGGACCACGGCGCCGTCGAGCCCGGCCTGCCGGGCGCCTGAAACCGGCCCTTCGGTCTCCCAAGGAGAGAAACGTGTCGAGAAAAATCAACGTGGGACAAGTGTTGCAAGATCTCAAGGACGGCATGCACGATACCGCTATCATGGCAAAGTACAATCTCTCGCCCGGACAGCTTCAAACCTTATACGGGAAGTTGGCCGCGGCAGGGTTGTGGAAGAGAGAGGAGGCAACGACGGCGAAGCCCGAGAACGCATCGGCGGAGGATGCCCCGTTCGTTTGTCCCTCGTGCGGAATGCCCCAATCCAGATCTTTTGACGAGTGCCCCCAGTGCGGAGTCATTGTGTCCAAGCTGCCTCCCCCGCTTCAGCCCCACGGCGCGGCAGCCGATTCACCTTCCGACAGCGACTCCGATCGGCTCCATCAGGGAACGGTTTACCCCGCCTCCGGGTCAGGCCTCCTCCTCGTGTCATGCGTCACGGCCGCCCTCCTTCTGGTGGTGGGCGCCCTCGCGTATTTTCTGTGGCCCGGCGGCTCCGGTCCCGAAGGACAATCGGCAGCGGGAAAAGCCGCGCAACGTGCACATCCGGGCCAGTCTTCCACCGCTGCACGCGGAGTTAAGGAGCCGATGAAGTACATCAAAAACCTCCCACGCTTGCGGGAGATCAATCCCGCTGTGGATAGGGAGATCCATAAGTCTTTCAGGGATGTGGATAAGAGCCTGTCGAAGGGCAGAGACCAACTGGACCGCGTTATGGAAGGGCAGTGAAACTCGGACACGGCACAAGTTGGAACGAAATGTGATGATGCCCAATATCGGTCGAAATCTCGGTTAGATAATCCCTCCTCCTCGATCGGCACCGGCTATTCGTCGGCGCCTCCGTACTTGAGCCAATGCCAAATGCGGACGAACTCCGCGGTCTCTTCTGCGGTCATATTTTTCTCGGGACCTCTTCCCTTGGGACAAGGGGGAAGAATCTCGGAACAGAAGAAGAGGCGGCAGATCGTGGGACGGGAATCATAGATCCCGCACCTACCGTTCTTTACGTGGGCGCACGTCCACGGAGGGTCGTCCTGACGGGCCACCACGTCGCCATGGCGGTTGAAAGAGAGCCTCCAGCCGTACGTGCAGCACTCGGTACATCCGGGAAGGCATTCAAACGTGGGGATTCGTTGGCAGAGTTTTCGTTCCAGATCGCTTATCACGGGGACGCTCTCCCATGGATTGAAGTGCGGGCGCCGCGCCTTACGCCCCATCTGCTATCGGATATCCGTGACCGAAAGTTTGACTTGACAGATTCTGCTCCACTGTGGAAAAGTAGCCGCGATTCTTTTGTCTTGTTCGAATCACGTGGTTAGGCGATCCCGTCTTCCCCCTGGGATCGCCTTTCGTTTTTCTTGGGCATGCCTTGCTCTCGATCCCTGAAACCTTTGAGGAAATGCGCATTTGGATGCCGGCGGAAGTCTCGGGTCCAACCTTCTCTCTGCAAATGCGACGAGTAAAACCGTTGAGGCCGGACAACGGCAGACCGGAGCCTTCCGGCTGTTGCGTGCCGATGCGGGTGCCTATTCTTCTCGACTGCGGACACGATGAATGCCTCTCTCGGTCTAACGCACAAAATCCCCGCCGGATCCCCCGTTCAAGAGCACCGAAACCTCTTTCACTCTGTCGCAAAGACCCTCAATCCGGTCCTGCGCGATGCCTCGGACCTCGTCAGGACTATCGGACCCTTCAATCAGGTCCCCCTGAAGGGCTCTCAAACCGGCGAGAAGACTGCCGAGCTTATTTCTGATATCGTGACGATCGACAGGCGCACGGCTGATCTCCTCGGATTCCCTGAACACGGGTGCAGGGCCGGGTATGCCGGCTTGGTCCCCTGGGAATACCGCCCGCCTCACCATGTCAATGAGGGCCTCAGCCTCGTAAGGCTTCGTCAGAAAACCGTAACCGGGCAGCGCCTCCAGCCCGGCCGGTTCCCTTCCGCTTGTCACAATAGTCGTCAGGCCCGGAAGACGCGCCGTGAGACCGGCTGCCAATTCGATGCCGTTTCCGTCGGCCAGCTCCACATCAACCACCAATACGGAAGGACTCAAGAGATCGGCCTTGCTCTCAGCCTCGGAACATGAGCGGGCGATAGCCACATCCAGACCGTCTATCGCTTGCCGCAAGTTTCGAGCGGCAAAGTATGCCAGTGTTACATTATCCTCAACCAAGAGAACTGTTCTCATGATAACTCCCTAACACAAAAAAAATCTCCAATCCCCTGCGGCCCACTCTCACTCGGTCGTTTCGAGCGGAAAGACCTCCCACCTGAGAGAGTGGGGAAATCGCTCAAGGCCTCCATCGTCGGCAGGGACCTCCTCGAGACCGGCCTGATTCCAACGGTCGGGAAACGCACGCACACACCGATCAGGGATTTCGGCCAAGCTCCCGACTCTTAACAAAAGGATCGTTCACATCAAGCCGTCGGTCAAGAGCATGACCGGTTCTCACGCAGCACGCGGTCTTTATGGGAGCAGGTTTGGAGTATGTATAACAAGCAAATTGTATGCCACAGATTTTGACATCTCTATGATGCCGACATCATTAAGTTTCATACCGCTATCGGCTCACCGACCTTTTCGGGAGGCCTTGAGACGATGATTGAAAGTCACTCATTCGCTGAGCGACACGCGATTCACTCATCTTATCAAATTATTATGCCGGCCACAGGACGTGCGGAAAATGCGCCGGGAGTCGCTTCATGTTTCATTTTCACGCATGGGTCGTTTCTGTCCGACGCCTTCGCTTCGGGGCTGGAATTTGTGACGAACTTGGTTATAATGAGCCAGCACTAACGGAGGGAGGCTTCATGTCTCAAAGCGAGGTAAGTGCGCGGGAAATCCTGAAAGATGTGAGGGCGGGCATGGATGATGCACGCCTCATGGAGAAGTACCGGCTGTCATCCACCGCGCTCCAAAATCTGTTCCAGAAACTGGTCGAGGCCGGCCTCTTGAGACGCGAAGGAGCCGGCTTCACGCTGCCGAACAAACGAAAAATTCCGGCGAGCCGGATCGTCAAGGACATCCGCTCCGGTATGAGCTCGGCAGAGCTCATGGAGAAATACGATCTTACGGAGAGGGGAGTCCAGAGGGTCTGCCGGGAGCTTCTCTCGGCTCGGGCTCTCGCTCCTGAGGAGTACCAACCGGAGATTTCCTTTCAGTCCACTATGGTAATGCGGACAAATATTCGTGAGCTGGAGCGATACCACGTGGACTTCGATCTTCCCGTTTACGAATCGAGCTCCCCGGAAATCCAGGGCAAAGTGAGGGATATTACCGAAAAGGGCGTCGGTCTGGTGGGGATCGACTCAGAGGCGTACGAGACAAAGACCCTGGTTATTTTAGGAGATTACTTTGGAGAGATCTCTCCATTTGAATTCCGGGCCGATTGCAGGTGGAGCCGGCGGCAGCCGCCCAGCAATAAATGCTTCGCCGGATTCAGAATCACGGAAATATCGAGGGAAAGCCTGCGGGAGCTGAAAAGACTCATACAGTTGGTCGCCTTGCGAGGCCTCGATTAATAGGCCCCCGGGGGCTCCCTTCTCTTCCGGAAGGGAGGTTTGAATGTGATTCGGGGATACGGCGGGCCTTCTCGCAGCATTTCCAGTTTGCAGAGCCTGCCGTATTCAATTATTTGTGAGGTTTGGCGAGGTCACATTTCGTACCGCTGTGTGCAGCGGGCTCCCATGAGCTCGGGTCCGTACGAATGATGAGGATGTGTCCATGAAACGTGAGATCAGAGCGAAAGAGGCTCTTGGAGACATTCGAGAGGGAATGGACGACCTTGCCCTGATGGAGAAGTACAAGATCAATGACCGTGGGCTACGCTCTCTCTTTAGAAAGATGGTAGCTGCCGGCTTGTTGACCCAGCAGGAGATTGACGGACGGGACTCTGCTTTTCTCTCCACCGTGACCTTGGATTTGAGCTTTCCCGATCTCACGGACCCCCCGTTTCGTCCGCGATAAACCACGGGAGCCCCTACGGCCGGCCCGGGCACGGGAAACGGTCTCAACGTTCTATCGGTCTATCTTCTTGAAACTCGTCCCTCTCAATCGTACCCCTACCTTTTCCAGCTCCAGACCGAAATCCCTGAACAGCTTTTGCATAATCGGGCGCTGCTCTTTTCGGTAAAAGACGAAGAGGCCGGTCATGTCAAACTCGTCTTCCGCCTCTGATTTGAACGGTCTTTCCAGCGACTCGGCTATTGCCTCAAGGTGAGGGATCACCTGTCTCACCGTGCGGAACCGCGCTTCCGGGTGCCGCTGAGTCGCCCGGAGGACAAGAGTCGTCAACTCCTCCGGAAGATCCGAGACGATGGTTCGCGGATCGTTGACATTCTCATCGAGGTGCCAGTAGAGAATCTCTTCCGGGTCTGTCGCCAGGCACGGTCTGATCCCCGCCAACATCTCGTACGCCATGATCCCCAGCGAATAAATGTCCGAGCGTTCGTCCATGGGGCTCCCGAGGATTTGCTCCGGCGACATGTAATGAGGAGTACCCCTGGCATAGGTATCCATGCTCCCCATGGACCGCGCAAAGCCGAAATCCACGATGCGCACCCGGTTCCCGCCGTCTACGAGGATGTTGCCGGGTTTGATATCGCCGTGGACCACACCCTTGTCGTGGGCATGGAGTAGGCCCGAGCATATTTGAAGGAGGAAATCGACGAGCTCCTTGACAGACGGACGTCGGTCCCTACGAAGGCGCCTTGCAAGGGTTTCGCCTTCGATATATTCCATGATGATGAAGAAGGTGCGATACATCTCCTCCACATCGTAGACTTTCACGATGTTCTGATGGTTGAGCCCCGCAACGACCTGTCCCTCGCGTCGGAATTGTTCGACGAACGAGGAGTCCATGGCCATGTCGTGCTTGAGCATCTTGACGGCAACGGGCAATTGCAGGCCCGAATGCACGCCCTTGTACACAAAGCTGTACCCGCCTTCGCCGACGATCTCCTCCACCACGTACTTCCCGATGGTTCGGTCCGAGGTGAGAACGGCAGTGGAGAGGCGCTCGGACACCAGCCTCGTGAGAAATTTGCTCAGTTCCGGGTGCCGATCGCAGGCCTGGTTGAACGGTTCGCGTCCAACCGCCCACAATTCCATATCCGTTTCCGCGTCCACATTGGCATTTCGCTTCTCGCCCGTAAGGACGGCCATTTCTCCCACAATCTGGCCCGGCCCCAGTCGGCCGATTAATTGCGTCACGCCCTGTCTTTCCAGACTGACGAGACATTGTCCTTCCCGAATAATGTAGAACGCGTCCCCATCGTCCCCCTGGGTGATGATCCGATCTCCCCTCCGTACAGCCATCGGGTTTACCAGATCGAACAAGCAAGCCCGGGGACCTGCCGGGACGGACTCGAAGGGCGTATGCTCCACGAGCCAGGTGAAATCCGCCCGGCTGACCCCGCTGCGTTGACCGGAATGGCTATCATTGTTCATGGCGACCCCCTCGACGGTTGCGACCCGTTTCCTGCCCCGCCCCTCTGCAGACGATGTGCACGAATCGCCCACCGGCAGATCATTATACTCCGAGTGGCTCTGACGGGACCACTTTCTTTGAGTCCGGTACCTGCCGTCCGAATTATCTGTTGAACCGTGAATTGTATCACCCGAGCGAGGGAATATAGCGGAGCCTCTCTCTTGCACACGATCTCACCGCAACACGCCAAATTTCGTACTCTATTGATCTAAAGCGTAATATTAAGTTTACATAATTTTTCTTCTTGAAAAAGACGACAACTATCCAGAAAAAAGCAAAAAAGTCCTTGACACGAATCCGGCGGAGTATTAGACCTCTCCTCGGAGGTTGGATCTGGGTCCAACGCAGCGCGTAGCATGACAGAGGGGATGGTTCGCTTAGCGAAATTGTCGAGTTAATTGAGAAGTGAATCGGGTTGGGAATTTTCCGGCCCAAAAACACGAAAACGGCATCTAAATGGCCGTTCGCGTGCATTCCACTGGGATGGAAAAGTATGTTGAGAAGTGCCCCCCCTCATATCACACGGGGAGCACTTGTCAACAGAAAAATGCACCGAACGGTTTTCGTGCGTGGGCTCCTTCAAGGAGCGACGACAAGGGGGGGGGGGGACGGCCGGCCGCACCTTGCGGATGCAGCCCTCCGCCGCCTCCATGACCTCGGGCATACCTCTAGAACTGAAGGATCTCCTTCAGATCCACCCCGAATCTTCGACGCAAGTACAGATTGATAAATTCCATAATGGTGGGTTTGAACGGCTGGCGAACGAGCTGCATCCCAGCCTGTCTCGGGGTCCTTCCCCCTTTCCTCATGTTACAGGACTTGCAGCACGCTACGATGTTCGTCCACTGGTTGGACCCCCCTTGAACTTTGGGGACGATATGGTCGACGGTCAGCTCGCAGGCGGCAAACTCCCTGCCGCAATACTGACAGACGAAACCATCGCGGACGAGCACGTTCTTTCGTGAAAACGGGACTTCCCGCCTGTAGATCTGGCGGATGAACTTGATGAGGCGTACCACGGCCGGAATCCGGAACGTCCGTGAAACGGTCCTGACGATTCGGTCCGACTCCTTGATCACTTCCACTTTGCCGTTAAACATCAGGACCATGGCACGCTGCCATGGCACCAACCCCATGAACTCGTATCCGGCGTTCAAGAGGATGACCGCCTCCATGGATGACATCTCTCCCCAGCCTCTTCTCTTGGTAGAAAATGGTGTACGTTGTTCACTCGGTTCTGGTATGACCTCTAACAAAGCTCCTGTACGTGTGTCAAGAGGAAAGGGAAGCCTCTGTTGTCTCTAACGCTCTCTTAATACGCTCGAACTTTGTTACCTCTTGAGCAGGACTATCCTGTGGCCTGTCAGATCCATTTCTCGAAGAGCCGCATCTATGGAGGCTTCTTCTCCAAAAATGCTCTTCAGCAGAACCCTGTCCCCGTCAAGCCGCAGGAAGCTGACACTTTCCATGATCAGTTCCTCTTCTCCGTCCTTGAGCAGATATGCATTGGATTCGCACATCGGAATACCTCGCTTAGTCGTTGGACGCCTCATTATAGATCATTTTACGCCCCAGGGGAAATGCAGGGCATCGTTGAGACTCAAAATCGGCAACAATAACGTCCCTCCTTATGGCTTTCGTCCGTTCAACAGGGGCGCGATGGCGAGCCACACCCCTATGACCGCGGCCGCGGCGATTCCCCCCAGACCCAGAATAGGAATGCCTTTGAATGCCGGTTCTTTGCATGCGTGGATAACGATGGACGAACCGAGAATCAGCGAGGCCATGACGATACTTGCGGAAATTTTCCCCGCTGCCCGGTCCAGGTCGGCAGATGCTTTCCTAAGGCCTCGGTGTTCCACAATAATTTTGAGCTGATTCTCGCGCAGTGTTCTTGAGAGCTCTCTGAGATCCGACGGGATGTCCCGCAAGAGCCGCAACACATCCCGAGATCCCTGGAGAATCTTCCGGCCGATGAATCGAGGTCCGTACGTAGTGAAAACCAAGTCTCTGACGAGGGGCTCCGCCGTGGCGACCGCGTCGAATTCCGGATCAAGATTCCGGCCCACTCCCTCAAGGGTGATGAGAGCCTTGCACACCAGGATGAGATCGGACGGAATTTTAATGTCGTACTTGTTAATGAGGAGAACCACCTCCTCAACGATGGTGCTGAGTCGTATCCTCTTGATGGGGAGACGATGGTATCGTTCGAGAAAGAGATCGGCTTCTCTCAGAAATCGTGCCCTGTCCAGGTCGTTGGGCAGCGAATCCATTTCGATGAGGATGTCCGTCACCGTTTCCGCGTCCTTGCGGATTCCCGCGGCCACCAGGAGGAGGAGGTTCTCTCTCATTCGCTCGTCCAGGCGTCCCACCATGCCGCAGTCAAGAAAACAGAGCTTTTCCTTGTCCACCACCATGAGATTGCCGGGGTGCGGGTCACCGTGGAAAAAACCGACCTCAAGGATTTGTTTGAGGATGGATCGCGCCACGATACGGGCAATGTCGGGGGTTTTGGCTCCCTGACTCCTGAGCTCCTCGGTCAACGATATCTTTGTGCCCATAATCCGGGTCATGGTGATGACACGTTCCGTGGTCTGGTCCCAGTGCGGTCGCGGGAAGATAACCAGCGGGTCGTGCTCGAAATCCTGAATAAACCTGTCCAGATTGCGGCCTTCGTTGGTAAAATCGAGCTCATTGACCACTGCGTTGCGAAATTCCTCGACAATGCGAATGGGACGATAGTTGCGGGATTCCGGTACATGCCCTTCCAACAGCTCGGCAAAAAAGAGCAGAATATCGCAGTCTTGCAGGAGGGTCTTTTTTACGCCCGGTTTGCGCACTTTGACGACCACGTCATCGCCGGCCAAGGTCGTCCCGGGATGCACCTGGGCTACCGACCCCGCGGCAAGGGGGAGAGGATCGATGTGGGCAAAATTCTCGTCGATAGAACCGAGCTCCGATTCAAGAGTTTTCCGAATAGGCTCAAAGTCGATGGACTGAACGTCGTCCTGGAGATGGGCCAGTTCTTCAATCCAGTCTTTGGGCAGGATGTCCGGACGAGTTGATAGGAGCTGTCCCAGTTTTACCAACGCGCCCCCGCACTCTTCCAACGATTCCCGAAAGCTCCTGGCCGCGGTTTTCAGCTCGCGATCCGATGGGGCGCCTTCCGTTGCCGGCTGGGGCGTCATGGTCAGATACTGCGCCAGTCCCATGCGCTGGAGCAGGTCCCCGAAACCGTGTCGAAAGAATATTCTGGTGATCTCCTGGACACGGATGAGATTTCCGACCATTTTTCCAAAAGTCATGAGCACGCTCCTCAAAGAGAGTCATTTTTTGGCCCGATCCTGCCGAGCACCCCTTTTCCGGGGTAGCTGCATCAGAAGCCTAAACCATGAGCCGGGACGGCGCCTTTTGAATCAGGGGGCTTCGAGAGACGAAAAACGGTGAACCCGGTCTCTCCGGAGCATGCCGGCGACAAATCTTCCTCCCAGCTCGGGTTTCGGTTATAATAAATCAAACGATTCGATCCTTAAAGACATCCATAGGAACCGTGGACTCGCCGCAAGACACTCTGCAAACCATTTTGAAGGAATCCAAGGGCACCCCCACCATGGGGAGATACCAGATCCTCGGCACGCTCGGCCGCGGTAACATGGGGGAGGTTTTCAAGGCACGGGACCCTATGATCGGGCGCCTCGTAGCCTTGAAGAGTCGCCGATTCGACCTCGTTTACGATCAGAAAGATTTGAAGTTCGTCGTCGACAAGTTCTTCGAGGAGGCGCGCATAGCGGGTAATCTCATCCATCCCAACATCGTCACCATATTTGACGTAGGTCAGGATGGGGATTACTGCTTCATAGCCATGGAACTGCTGGAAGGGGAGAACCTTACCCTTTTCAACAA